>JAIRVG010000096.1 GCA_031253995.1 Paucimonas sp.
CAGAAACGTATTAATATCGTGCACAAGAACGCCGGTTTGTAGATATGTTTGCTCGCACGAACATCATCCAACAAATCGGCGTTCTTGTTTCTGTCTTTCCCAGGATTCCGTGAAGAACCATAAAAAAGCCCGCATCGCTGCGGGCTTTTTCATGTCTGGTGCAACCTCAGAAGCGGAACACTTCCATATCGGTGCGAATCGGCGAAGCCATCGGGATCTTCGGCTTCTCCGGTTCCTTGCGCACCTGCACCGGCGCAGCCGGTTTCTTCGGCGGGGCTTCGTCAGCGAGTGCCGGCTGGTTGGCCAGCGGCTTGACCGCAGTGCTCAGCTGTTCGGCCAGGCGCTGCAGCAACTGCCCCTGGGCCTGCACCTGCGCCGACGAACTACCGCTGTGCGGCTGCTCAAGGTGAACGATACGGTTGTCACGCACCTGGCCACGACGGTCCAGCAGACGCCACTGGGCATCGAGGATCGCCGGCTGGTTCGCCCCCGAGTCCAGGCGGGTGATCGACAACAGCACCTGCACATCCGGGCTGAAGCCAGTGCTGGCCGGGGCCAGCACTACGCGCTGGCTGTCCAGGCGCCAGGCCAGCTGGCGTACCAGCAGTTGATCGATATCGGCGGAGAGGCTGCCGGCCCAGCGACCGTCGGTCGCTGCAGTGAGGCTGCCATCCGGCTGGCGCTGCAGCAGGGTTTCCCGTTGCAGGTAGTCGGCAACCGACACCGGCCCCAGAACCACCGCCATACCGGCGCTCTGCTTCGGCTGCCCCGGCTCGCCGCTGTCGAGCTGATAGAGCGCGACCGGCTGGTGCATGCTGCACCCCGCCAGGCCCAATACGCCCGTCAGCAATAAAACAAATGGAAGGCGCAGAAAAGTCATCATCCCATCCAGGCGGCCACCACACGGCACCGCAGTGATACTCATGAATTCATTCGGGCACCCAGCCACGCTGGCACCGCAGGGGGCCTATCATCCGCGAAATTGCGGCATGACTCCAGTATTTACGCCGGAAACGTGTAGGAAAAGACTGTTTCCGAGCGTTTAAAACAACTACTCCGGACTATCGACCAACAACGCGTCGACCCGCTGGAAGCCGCGCGGCAACTTGTTGCCACGGCGCCCGCGCTCGCCCTTGTAGTGCTCCAGGTCCTCACCCTTGAGCGATAGCGTACGCTTGCCGGCCTGCAATACAAGGGTCGCTCCGTCGGAGAGTACCGCCATGTCCGTGACATATTCTTCACGGCTGGCGACCCGATCGCCGGGTATGCCGATGATCTTGTTGCCCTTGCCTTTGCCCAGTTGCGGCAGGTCGCTGATCTTGAACACCAGCAAGCGACCTTCGGTAGTCACTGCCGCCAGCCAGTTCTGCTCGCGATCGGCCACCGGTCGCGGCGCCAGCACTTTCGCGCCGTTCGGCAGGCTCAGCAGCGCCTTGCCCGCCTTGTTCTTGGCCTGCAGGTCTTCACCCTTGACCACGAAGCCGTAGCCCGCGTCGGAGGCGATGACGTACAGCGCCTCGTCGTCCGGCAGCAGCACGCATTCGAACGATGCGCCGGGCGGCGGCGTCAGGCGCCCGGTCAGCGGCTCGCCCTGGCCCCGTGCCGACGGCAGGGTATGGGCCGCCACCGAATAACTGCGCCCGGTGGAGTCGACGAACACGGCGAATTGGTTGGAACGCCCCGCCGCCGCCACCTTGAAGCCATCGCCCGCCTTGTAGGACAGGCCGGTGGCATCGATATCGTGCCCCTTGGCACAACGCACCCAGCCTTTTTCCGAGAGCACCACGGTGACCGGCTCGGTCGGCATCAGCTCGTTTTCCGACAGCGCCTTGGCCTCGGCCCGGGCGACGATCGGCGAACGGCGGTCGTCGCCGTAGGTTTCCGCATCCTTGATCAGCTCGCTGCGCACCAGCTTGCGCAGCTTGGCATCGCTGCCCAGCAGGCCTTGCAGCTTGGCCTGCTCCTTCAGCAGCTCTTCCTGTTCGCCACGGATCTTCATCTCTTCCAGCCGCGCCAGTTGGCGCAGGCGGGTTTCGAGGATGTAGTCGGCCTGGATCTCGGTCAGCTCGAAGCGGGCGATCAGCGCCTGTTTCGGATGCTCCTCGGTCCGGATGATGTGGATAACCTCGTCGAGATTGAGGAACGCCACCAGCAAACCGTCCAACAAGTGCAGGCGACGCTCGACCTTGTCGAGGCGGAACTTCAGGCGCCGACGGACGGTGGCGATGCGGAATTCCAGCCACTCCACCAGCAGTGCGCGCAGGTTCTTCAACTGCGGACGGCCGTCGAGACCGATGATGTTGACGTTGACCCGGTAGCTCGACTCCAGGTCGGTGGTGGCGAACAGATGCTGCATCAGTTCGTCGAGGTCGACCCGGTTGGAGCGGGCGATGATGACGATCCGGCACGGGTTCTCGTGGTCGGATTCGTCACGCAGGTCGGCGACCATCGGCAGCTTCTTGGCCTGCATCTGCGCGGCGATCTGCTCCAGCACCTTGGCCCCGGAGACCTGGTGCGGCAGCGCGGTGACGACGATGTCGCCGTCCTCGATGCGATAGACCGCACGCATGCGGATCGAGCCGCGGCCGCTTTCATAGATCTTCAGCAGTTCGGCACGGGGGGTGATGATTTCCGCTTCGGTCGGGTAGTCCGGGCCCTGGATATGCTCGCAGAGCTGTTCCACCGTGGCTTTCGGCTCGTCCAGCAGGCGTACGCAGGCGCTGGCCACTTCCCGCAGGTTGTGCGGCGGCACGTCGGTGGCCATGCCCACGGCGATACCGGTGGTGCCATTGAGAAGGATATTCGGCAAACGTGCCGGCAAAACGGCAGGTTCTTCCAGGGTACCGTCGAAGTTCGGCACCCAGTCCGCGGTGCCCTGGCCCAGTTCGCTGAGCAGCACCTCGGAATAGCGCGACAGGCGCGCCTCGGTGTAACGCATGGCCGCGAAGGACTTCGGATCGTCCGGCGCACCCCAGTTGCCCTGGCCGTCGACCAGGGTGTAGCGGTAGCTGAACGGCTGCGCCATCAGCACCATGGCCTCGTAGCAGGCCGAATCGCCGTGGGGGTGGAACTTGCCGAGCACGTCACCGACGGTACGCGCCGACTTCTTGTGCTTGGAGTCGGCATCCAGGCCCAGTTCGCTCATGGCGTAGACGATACGTCGCTGCACCGGTTTCAGGCCGTCGCCGACGTGCGGCAGGGCCCGGTCCATGATCACGTACATGGAATAGTTGAGGTAGGCCTGTTCGGTGAAGTCGGCCAGTGACCGGCGCTCTACGCCATCGAGGCTCAGATCAAGGGAGTCGCTCATGCGGGCCTCATCAGTTCAAGGTCTGGCGCAGCAGCAAGGTGCCGCTGCGCTGGGTGAATTCAAGTCGTTTCAGGGCACTCATGCCCAGTAATACCTGGCTGCCGTCAAGTCCGGGGACCACCAGGGCGCGAACGTCGCGCAGCAGGATATCGCCCAATTGCACGCTGTCCAGACGGGTGCGATAACCCTCGGTGCGGCCATTGGCGGTGCTCACGGTCACCGGGGCGCCACGTTCCAGGCCGAAGTCGCGGGCCACGGACTCGGGAATCGCCACGTCGGTGGCACCGGTGTCGAGCATGAAGTGCACGGCCTGGCCGTTGATCAGGCCGTCGGCGACGAAATGCCCCTGGCCGTTGCTGGCCAGGCGCACCTCGACGAAGCCATCGCCGTGTTGCGAAGTGATCCGGGTATTGGGGTTGGCTTGCTTGTCTTCCCATGCGCCGAAAAAGCGCGTGGCAAGAAACAGCCCGGCGGCCCAGGCCAACACCATGAACACCCGCCCGATCCGCTGGCCCGGCGTCTGGCTCATTTCTTCGCGCTCCAGCCGCCTTTCGGCGCGGCAAAACGCCAGACGATCGGCCGGTCCTCGCCATCGGCGCGGGTGCCGCCGTTGTTGTCGACGCCGATCCAGGCGCCCTCTGCGTCGATCACCAGTGCTTCGGCCAGGCCATAGGGCTGGCTGTAGCGCCGCGAGTCGACCAGCGCATCGGCGGCGAACGACCAGCAACGCTCCACCTGCGCGGTCTGCGAGTCACGCCGGCAGATGCGGTAGGCGTTGCGTTCCAGGGTGAACAGCTTGCCGTCGAACAGCGCCAGGTCGGAGAAATCCCGCGAGACCTCCCGCGCCTGGGGGAATTGCTCGGGTTGCAGTTCGGTGCCGGCTTCGCTGAGCAGGACGCAGGTAGCGCCGCAGGTCCAGGTGCTTTGCTGGCGATTCACCAGCAGCAGGCCACGGCGCTCGCGCTCCGCCGCCAGCCACAGCCGATCGCCCGCCGGGCTGACGGCGAGGCCTTCGAAGAGTGCGTTGAAATGCAGGAGCATGCCACTGGCACGGGCCTGGCGGATCATGCTCGGATCGATGCGCAGCCAGTTCGGCTCACCGTCCAGCGGCACCTGCAGCACGGCGGCATGGGCTTCGCTGACGATGTAGTGGTTGCCCGCCGCGTCGCAGCTCACGCCCTCGAAATCCAGGTCGCCACCGCGCACCAGCGAGGCGGCCCACTGCCGCGAACGCAGGCCCAGCGGGAAGCCGGCGTCCGGCACCGGCGGCACCGCCAGCGGCACGCCGACGGCCTGCCAGACGTGGCCCGTGGTATCGAGCTTGTACAGCAGGTCGTCGTCGCGGTCGGACACGGTCCACAGGGTGCCATTGCACAGCGCCAGCCCGGACAGGTTGCCGCCGCGCATGCCTTCCACCGGATGCTCGGAGAGCATCTTCAGCTCCGCCCAGGGCTCGGCCATGGCTGGCACTGCAAGCAGCGCCAGCAGGCCGGCCAGCAGGACACGGATCAAGCCATGACCTCGGCCAGGTTGCCGTTGCTTTCCAGCCAGCTCTTGCGATCGCTGGCGCGCTTCTTGGCCAGGAGCATGTCCATGATTTCCCGGGTCTGCTCGAAGTCGTCCAGGGTCAGCTGGACCAGGCGCCGGGTGTTCGGGTCCATGGTGGTCTCGCGCAACTGCGGCGGGTTCATCTCGCCCAGGCCCTTGAATCGGGTGACCTGCGGCTTGCCGCGCTTCTTCTCGGCCACCAGGCGGTCGAGGATGCCGTCGCGCTCGGCTTCGTCGAGGGCGTAGTAGATTTCCTTGCCCAGGTCGATGCGGTACAGCGGCGGCATCGCCACGTAGACGTGGCCGGCTTCCACCAGCGGACGGAAATGCTGGACGAACAGGGCGCAGAGCAGCGTGGCGATGTGCAGGCCGTCGGAGTCGGCGTCGGCGAGGATGCAGATCTTGCCGTAGCGCAGTTGGCTGAGGTCGGCGGCACCCGGATCGACGCCGATGGCCACGGCGATGTTGTGCACTTCCTGGCTGGCCAGGACTTCGCCGCCGTCCACTTCCCAGGTGTTCAGGATTTTCCCGCGCAGCGGCAGGATCGCCTGGAATTCCTTGTCGCGGGCCTGCTTGGCGGAACCACCCGCGGAATCACCCTCGACCAGGAACAGCTCGGCACGCATCGGGTCCTGCCCTGCGCAGTCGGCCAGCTTGCCCGGCAGCGCCGGCCCCTGGGTGACGCGCTTGCGCTCGACCTTCTTGCTCGCCTTGAGGCGACGACCGGCGTTGCTGATGGCCAGCTCGGCCAGTTGCATGCCCAGCTCGGGGTGGGCGTTGAGCCACAGGCTGAAGGCATCCTTGACTACCCCGGAAACGAAGGCCGCGGCCTCGCGGGACGACAGGCGCTCCTTGGTCTGCCCGGAGAACTGCGGTTCCTGCATCTTCATCGAGAGGACGAAGGTGATGCGCTCCCAGACGTCTTCCGGGGCCAGCTTGACCCCGCGCGGAAGCAGGTTGCGGAACTCGCAGAACTCGCGCATCGCATCCAGCAGGCCCTGGCGCAGGCCGTTGACGTGGGTGCCGCCCTGGGCGGTGGGGATCAGGTTGACGTAGCTTTCCTGCACCGCGTCGCCGCCTTCGGGCAGCCACAGCAGGGCCCAGTCGACGGCTTCCTTGTTGCCGGCCAGGCTGCCGCAGAACGGCTCGTCCGGCAGGCGCAGGTACTCGCTGACCGAGTCCACCAGGTAGGAACGCAGGCCGTCCTCGTAGTGCCACTCGACCTTCTCGCCGGTGCTCTTGTCTTCGAAGGTCACGGTCAGGCCCGGGCACAGTACGGCCTTGGCCTTGAGCACGTGCTTGAGGCGGCTGACGGAGAATTTCGGCGAGTCGAAATATTTGGGATCCGGCGCGAAGTACACGCTGGTGCCGGTGTTGCGCTTGCCAACGGTGCCGATGACTTCCAGCTCGCTGGCCTTGAAGCCATCGGCGAAGGTCATCTGGTATTCGTTGCCGTCGCGCTTGACCCGTACCCGCACCTGGGTCGACAGGGCGTTGACCACCGAGATGCCGACGCCGTGCAGGCCGCCGGAGAACTGGTAGTTCTTGTTGGAGAACTTGCCGCCGGCGTGCAGCTTGGTAAGGATCAGCTCGACCCCGGACACCCCCTCTTCCGGGTGGATGTCCACCGGCATGCCGCGGCCGTCGTCGCAGACTTCCAGGGAATGGTCGGCATGGAGGATCACCTGCACCGAACGGGCGTGGCCGGCCAGGGCTTCGTCGACGCTGTTGTCGATGACTTCCTGGGCCAGGTGGTTCGGGCGGCTGGTATCGGTGTACATGCCCGGACGCTTGCGTACCGGGTCAAGGCCCGAGAGGACTTCGATGGCGTCTGCGTTATAGGCGCTAGCGCTGGGATTGGCCATGGGTTCTCGTCGTCATTCGTGGGTGAAAATAAGCAATCAAAATACAGAAAAATCGAGGCTTTGATACGTGTGTGCGTCAATTCCGGCAAACGCCAGCAGGGCTGGCAGGTGCTGGGCGAAGCCCTGGAAACTGTGGTCGCCCCCCGCCTCGATGCGCAGGGCGCAGGCCCGGTAGAAGCGCTCGGCGCGGCGGTAGTCCAGGGTTTCGTCGCCGGTCTGCAGCCAGACCTGGTAGCGCGCCGCATCGACGGGAGCCGGCATTTCCAGCTCGGCCAGGGCCGTGACGTGGTCGTCGGTCAGCTCCCAGGTCTCGCCGGTGTAGTGGTTGACCTGGGTACCCAGGTAGCCGTCGAACAGCTGGTGCGGGTTGACCGCCGGGTTGATCAGCAACGCCTTGAGCCCGTGGCGCTCGGCCAGATGGGTCGCATAGTAGCCGCCGAGGGAACTGCCGACCAGCAACGGCCGGCCCAGCTCGGCGATATCCGCCTCCAGCTGGGCCATGGCCTGGCGCGGGTGGTGATGCAGGGCCGGGACGCGCAGCTGGCCGGACAGGCCGATGCGCTCCATGACCGCCAGCAACTGGCTGGCCTTCATCGAGCTTGGCGCGCTGTTCAAACCATGGATGTAAAGGATCGAGCCCGACATTTCACCCCCCGGATGTCCGTGAACCGCCCACGCTGGGTGGGCGCAAAAACGCGCAGTTTAGCCTGATAACCGGGAAATGATTCAGCTTTAAGCGATTGCGCGATGCTTCAGTAGCCGTTGCCGTAGTCCACGGTGAAGGCGAAATCCTTCAGACGGGAAACCCCGGTCTCCAGCCGGCCATCATCGTGCAAGGCCAGCCAGCGGTAACCGGGAGGGTTCTGGTCGTCGACCTGGAAGTCCTCGCTGCGCGGGGCGAACTGGATGCAGGTCGAGGGCGAGGCGAGCAGGCGTCGGCCGTCCAGCTGCTGGTCCCATTCCTGGTGGATATGCCCCCAGAGCAGCGCCCGTGCCTGTGGATAAGGCTTCAGCGTGGCGAACAGCGCCTCGGGATTGCGCAGGCCGATGGGCGCCATCCAGGCGCAGTCGATGGAAACCGGCTGGTGATGGAAGCACACCAGGCAATGGCGCCCGCCGGCACTGGCCAGGGCCTGGTCGAGCAAATTCAACTGGTCGGCTTCCAGGCGGCCCGGCACGCTGCCGGGAATCGCCGAGTTGAGCATGATCACCCGCCAGTTGCCGACATCGGTGACCGGCTCCAGCAGGTCGCTGCCGGCAGCGACACGCTCCATCGGCAGCGGCTCGTCGTGGTTGCCGGCCAGCCAGCGCGCCGGGGCACCGATGACGGCGGTCATGTCACGAAAATGCTGGTAGGAGGCCTCCGTCCCATCCTGGGAAAGATCCCCGGTGGCCAACACCAGGTCGACCCGGGGTTGCTCGACCAGCACCCGCTCGATCACCCGCCGCAGGCTCTCATGGGTATTCATGCCCAGCAGCGAGCCGTCCGCATCGGCAAACAGATGGCTGTCGGAAAGCTGCACCAACAGGATCGGCGCCGCCTCGGTGGTGGGGCTCGGCAAGGCATAGTCCTCGTAAGAAAGTTCGGATTATGCGGCCAGTGAATGGGGCGGCCAAGCCCTGGAATGCGCGGCCGGTCACACATGCTCAGTCGATCTCAACATTTCATGGGTCTGCAGGTCGGCGGTATTCGCTTCGCCGGCCTGCGGTTTCTCGACGATCTCGCCGCGGGCGCGGTCCAGCACGCCGCCGCGCACGTGGCGCAGGCCGTCCTTCACGATGCAGTCGCGGTCTTCCAGCAAGGCCAGCACCTCGTCACCCGCCGGCAGCACATGGGTGATCTTCCCCGGAAACACATGGATGATCCCGGCCTGCTCGAACACCACCGAACTGCGAAATTCCGAGCGCGTCCTGAGCTTGGCCAGCACCACGCCCTTCCAGCCGGTGTAGCGCAAGCGCGGCCGGAACCCCGGCCAGAAACGACACATCTGCTGCTCGCTGAGCGGGCGCACCCGCGATTCGACGAATCCGTCATCCAATGAATCCAGCAAGGCCTGGGCCTGCCCGGGAGTCGGGAACGAGCCGAGGATCGTGTAGCTGCCATGGGTCAGCACGTAGTTGCGGGGAGACGGCCGATGATCGTCGACGCAGGGCATCAGGCACGGGAACCAGCCGTCCATGACGATGAACGAGATCGGCTTCTGGCCAGGCTGGCTGTCTTCGTACTGCAAGCCGAGGCATACCTGGTAGACCACGTCCAGCACGGGCCCGGCCGGCGCGACCAGCGACTGGTAGCCCGTGGCATTGACCAGCCGATCGACTTCCACGCACTCGCCATCGTCCAGCGCCAGGCGCACCCGCCCACCGGCTTGGTGCGCCTCCAGCACCTGGCGCCGGCAGCGGACCTCCACACCCGCCGCCGCCAGCCGGGCCCGGAAGTAGTCGCGCAGACGCCCGCCCAGTATGGCGCTCGGCTCGTCCAGGTCGTAGGCCGCTTCCAGATTCCGATAACCCCACTCGCCAGGATCGATCCGACGGCATTCCGGCGACTCGTGGCAGACCGCATCGAAGACATCGCCGGACACCTTCGACGGTTGCCCGATGGCATCCAGGGAGCCCTGGGCGTAGACCGCGGCCTCATGCTCCACCACCAGTTCCGGGTAGCGGGCGCAAAAGCGCTGCAAGCTGGTTGCGCAGAGGTCGCGCGTCGCCCGTGAACGCGGGTAATGCGGCCCTTTGTGCAGGCGGATGCCGAAGCTTCCGGAAACCCCGTTGAAAATGTCCGCCTCACGCTCGATCAGCAGTACCCGATGGCCGTGCCCCGCCAGTTCCAGGGCAATGTGACAACCACTCCATCCCGCTCCTGCGACTGCAATATGCATGCGTTGCTCCACGTTCGATCACAAAAGCGTGATGAAACGCAGGCGCCGGGTACGCCAGGATTAAGACTTCAGCGGAAAACAGCGATATAGAGCTTTCCTACGCAATTCAGCGAACGATCGCGAGTTCATGGCCGCAAGCGAGGCAGTGGGTCAGCCATTCGCCCAGGAACAGGTTGAGCTGCGCCTTCTCGTCCGGCTGGTGCATCGCTTCGTTGGGGTACGGATAGACACTGCGAAAACGACGGGCATGCTCGGCGCTGACCACCTCGGCCATGCGCGCGTCGTGATAGACCTGCACTTCCAGTTGCGGCACCGGCAGCCACGGCAGGCTGTGTTCCTGGCGCACGCGCAGGGTGGTGGTGTAGGGACAGGCCAGGACCACTTCCAGGGTCAGCACGCCGAGCATCTGGTCGCCCTGGGTCATGCCGATGCGCCGCGAGCTGGTGGCGTTGCGCATGTCCGGCAGCAGGCGCATCAGGCGTGCATAGTTGGCCTCGCAGGCAGCCTGCAAGCCAACCAGATCGACCCGATAACGCTCGCGTACAAGATTCACGACCACAGCCCCCTGACTTCATCGCGGTTCAAGGCCAGCCATTGCAGGGCGATGATCGTCGCCGCATTGGCTATCTGCCCGTCGCGCACGGCCTGCAGGGCATCTTCGAATGCCCAGGTCCGCACGCGGATGTCTTCGCCCTCTTCTTCCAGGCCATGCAGCCCGCCAGCCCCCTCGCTGCTGCAACGGCCGAGGTACAGATGGACCAACTCGTCGCTGCCGCCGGGAGACGGGAAATACCGGGTCATCGGCCATAGCGCGGAGAAGGTCAGTCCAGCTTCCTCCTGCGCCTCGCGGTGCGCAACTGCTTCCGGTGACTCGCCCTTGTCGATCAGACCGGCGACCAGTTCCACCAGCCAAGGGTTGGCGACCTTGTCCAGGGCACCGACGCGGAACTGCTCGATCAGCACCACTTCGTCGCGCTGCGGGTCGTAGGGCAGGACGCACACCGCATCGTGGCGCACGAACAGCTCGCGGCTGATTTCGCGGCCCATGCCACCGGCGAACAGTTCGTGGCGCAGGTGCACCCGGTCGAGCCGGTAGAAGCCCTGGAAACAATTCTCGCGGCGGACGATCTCGACGGCGGCGGGAACGGTAGTCAACTTGTCTGTCATGGAAATCCTCGTTACCTCACGTGCAGCTTCGCGCAATCCTACCCCGCGTACCCTCGGCTTTCACCCTCTTTAAAGTCAACCCGAGGGCTGCGAGGATAGGCACCGCCCGTCTATTCAATCTTAGTGGCGAACCGACGACCGTGCCGACGGTCCAAGGCCGATCACCGTTGTTCCAGAAGGATCATCATGACTCTTGTCAAACTGACTACCGTGGCTGTCCTGGCCCTTGTCCTGGGGGCGTGCCAGAGCGTGTTCCAGCCCAACCTGCGCAAGCCGCTGGAGGTCAAGCGGGAGGCCTGGGAGCACATCAAGCCCGGTTGCAGCGCCAGCGACTGTCCGCTGGTGAACATCGATACCCTGCAGTTCCCGGCGGAACCCCGGCTTGACGGCATCATCGAGCGTGGCCTGCTGCAACTCACCCGCGACGAGCCGGGCGCGCCGTTGCCGGCATCGCTCAAGGCCTATGAAGAAAGCTTCCTGCGCTCGGCGCAGAGCCGCAACAGTACCTACCTGCAGGCCAAGGTACGCGAGCAGCATGACGGACTGGTGATCGTCGAGCTGTCCAGCTACCTGGACACCGGCGGTGCCCATGGCAAGCCGGGGCGCGCGTTCATCAACTGGTCGCGCCAGCAGGAGAAGGTCCTGACCCTGCAGGACATGCTGGTGCCGGGCCAGGAAGAGACCTTCTGGAAGACTGCGGAGGAAGCCCACCGCGGCTGGCTGGTCGCCAGCAACCTCGACCAGGACAAGGAGTTCGTCAAGAACTGGCCGTTCCAGAAAACCCCGCACATCGCCCTGACCTATGGCGCGGTGGTGCTCAAGTACGAGGTGTATGCCATCGCGCCTTACGCCATGGGCCACGTCGAACTGAAGATCCCCTACCCGCGCCTGAACGGCGTGATCAGGCCGGAACTGTTTCCCGGCCGCGGCTGAAGCTGAACAGCCCGTGCAACAGCCCTGCCAGCAGCAGCGCCGGCAGGGTCGCGCCGACATCCGGTGCGTAGTTGGCCAGCAGGTGATAGGTAGCCACGCCACCGGCCCAGGCCAGCACGGCGCCGAGGTGCAGTGAGGTGACCCGCGCCGGCAGGCGACGGCCACGCAGCACGAAGTGGTCCACCAGCACCACGCCGAACAGCGGCGCGAACACCGAGCCGATCAGCAGCAGGAAGTTCTGGTACTGCGCCAGTGGCGCGAAGCAGGCGATCAGGGTGCAGACGATACCGATCGCCAGGGCCAGGTGCTCCACCTTCAGGCGCAGCAGCAGGCCGCTGGACACCGCCGCCGAGTGGATATCGGCGAAGGCGTTTTCCGATTCGTCCAGCAGGATCAGCAACAGCGGAATCCCCAGGCCGGCACCGGCCAACGCCAGCAGCAGCGCATTGACCTCACCGCTCGGGGCGAACGCCAGGGTGTAGGCCACGCCCAGGCTCATCAGCCAGAAGTTGCCGATGAAGAAGCCCAGCGCGGTACCGCCGAACACGCGGCTGGCGCGCTTGCCGAAGCGCGAGTAGTCGGCGATCAGCGGCAGCCACGAAAGCGGCATGGCGATGGCGATGTCGAAGCCCACGGCCAGCGACATCGAGCCGTCACCGGCACGGGCCCACAGCGCGGCCAGGTCGGCCTTGGCGAATAGGTTCCAGGTCAGCCACAGGCAGGCGCCGAGCAGCAGCCAGATACCCCATTTGCGCAGGACGCGACGGACGAAGGTGAGCGGGCCGCTGACGGCCAGCAAGGTGGCCAGGCCACCGAAGAACAGGGTCCACAGCAGCGGGCTGTTCCACGCGCTGTCTGCGCCGAACGACTGCGCGCCAAGCAGGCTGGCGGCGTCGCGCATGACGATGATCTCGAAGGAGCCCCAACCGATCAGTTGCAGCAGGTTGAGGACGGCCGGCAAGGCCGCGCCGTGCTTGCCCAGGCTCAGGCGCAAGGCGGCCATGGCCGAGAGGCCGGTGTCGCTGCCGATCACCCCTACTGCGGCCAGCAACAAGACCCCGACCAGGGTGCCCATGGCGATCGCCAGGATCGACCCGGCCAGGCCCAGGCCCGGCGCCAGCAGGGCGCCGGTCTGCAGGACCATCAGGCCGATGCCGAGGGAGAACCACAGGGAAAACAGGTCACGGGCACCGAAGATGCGCTGGTGGCCGGGGACGGGGGAATCGGGGGAGTAGTTGCTGGGTAGGGACACGACAGTGGTCTCGGCAGGAGTTTTTTGTTGGTTTCGAGGGCCTCATCGCTGGCAAGCCAGCGCCCACAGGGATCGCGGCGCCTGCAATACCTGTGGGAGCTGGCTTGCCAGCGATTGGGGCCGCCGCGGCGGCCCCGGTTTACCTCCGACTTTCTTGTACAACTGGCTGCCTTCCGGGCGGCAACGCGCGGCCACCCCCAGGGATCGCGGCGCATGCCATACCTGTGGGTGGTGGCTTGCCAGCGATTG
>JAIRVG010000103.1 GCA_031253995.1 Paucimonas sp.
ATAGGCCCCGCCCGACTTGAGGATGCCCAGCACGCCGACCAGCATGTCCAGGCTGCGCTCGATGGACAGGCCCACCAGCACATCCGGCCCCACGCCCTGCTCGCGCAGCTTGTGCGCCAGCTGGTTGGCGCGGGCGTTGAGCTGTGCATAAGTCAGCTGCTCGCCCGCGAAGCTCATTGCCACCGACTGCGGCGACCGCGCCGCCTGGGCTTCGATCAGCTGGTGAATGCATTGCTCATTGGCAAACCGGGCAACCTCCTGCACCTGCGCCGAAGGCAAGGCCAGCTCGCCCAGCGCCGCCTGCGGATTCGCCACCAGGGCGCGCAGCAGGTGATCCAGGTGGGCCGCCAGTTGCGCCGCCGCGGCATCGCTGAAGAAGCGTCGGTCATGGCTCAGGCGCATGGACAGGCTGGCGCCGACATTGACCACCAGGGTCAGCGGATAGTGGGACTGCTCGCGGTTGCTCAGGGCGCCGAACACCAGCCCCTCGGGCGCGGTCTGTTGCAGCGCCTCGGACACCGGATAGTTCTCGAACACCAGGATGTTGTCGAACAGCGCTTCACCGCCCTGCCCGGCCCAGCGCTGGATGTCGTTGAGCGGCGTGTGCTCGTGTTCGCGCAGGGCGACGTTCTGTTCCTGCACCTCGCGCACCCAGTCCGCCACCGACTGCTCGGAACGCGGGCTGCCGACCACCGGCAGGGTGTTGATGAACAGGCCCAGCTGTTCCTCGATCCCCGCCAGGTCCGCCGGGCGTCCGGCCACGGTGGCGCCGAAGGTGACGCTGGACTGGCCGGTGTAGCGTTGCAGCAGCAACAGCCAGGCGGCTTGCACCAGGGTGTTGAGGGTGACCCGCTGTTCCCGGGCGAAGTCGCCGAGGCGCTGGGTCAGCGCGGTCTCCAGCACATGGCTCTGCTCGCCGTAGCCGCTGCCCGCCCTGGCGGTCTTGAAGGCCTGCACCAGGCGGGTCGGCTCGTCCAGCGTCGTGAGGTGGCGGGTCCAGAAGCCCTGGCTGGCAGCGGCGTCCTGGCGTTGCAGCCATTCGATGTAGTCGCGGTAGCGCGCGCCCTGGCGGGCCACGTCCTGGCCGCTGTAGCGCTGCAGCACCTCGCCGAGCATGCGCGAGCTGCTCCAGCCGTCCATGAGGATGTGATGGCAGGTGTACACCAGCTGGTAGCGCTGCTCGCCCAGGCGCAACACCGCCAGGCGCAGCAACGGACCACGGGCCAGCTCGAAGCCGCGCTCGCGTTCGCCGCGGGCCCAGGCGTCGAGCCAGTCGGCATCATCGGCATGGCCGCGGGCATCGACTTCGCTGAACGGCACCTCGACCTGGCGCAGCACCACCTGCAGCGGCCGCTCCAGGTCGCTGACGAACACGCTGCGCAAGACGTCGTGGTTGTCCACCACCGCCTGCCAGGCGGCGCGGAAGCGCGGCACGTCGAGGCCGCTGACCTCGACCCGCAGCTGGTTGATGTAGTTGCCGGCGTCCTGCTCGAACAGGGTGTGGAACAACATGCCCTGCTGCATCGGCGACAGCGGGTAGAGGTCCTGTACCTGCCCGGCGTCCACCGGCAGCCCGTCCAGTTCGGCCTGGGTCAGCGCCACCAGCGGGAAGTCCGACGGGGTGATCCCGGCCACGTTGTCGCGGGTGCAGTGCTCCACCAGCAGGCGCAGTTCGGCGGCGTAGTCGTCCGCCAGGCGCTGCACGGTGTCGCGCTCGAACACCGCGCTGCTGAAGCTCCAGCCCAGGTCCAGCTCGCCGCCGTAGACCTGGCCGTTGAGGCTGAGCAGCGCGGCCAGCGGCGCGGCGAAGTCCTGGCCGTCGCCGGCACTCTCGCCGGACGGGGCGAACAGGGCGTTCTCGGCGGTAAAGCTGCCGTCGAACTGGCCCAGGTAGTTGAAGACGATATTGCCCTGGGCCAGGCCGCCCAGGGTGGCGCGGGCGGCGTCATTGCCGAGGTGGCGCAGCACGCCGTAGCCGATGCCCTTGTCGGGGATGGCGCGCAGCTGTTCCTTGATCGCCTTGATCGAGGCGCCGAGGTCCGCCGCCGGGGTCAGGCGCACCGGGAACAGGTTGCTGAACCAGCCGACGGTGCGGCTCAGGTCGATATCGTCGAACAGGTCCTCGCGGCCATGGCCTTCCAGGCGTACCAGGGCATGGGCCTGCCCGGTCCAGCGGCAGATCACCCGGGCCAGGGCGCTGAGCAGCAGGTCGTTGATCTGCGTGCGGTAGGCCGCCGGCGCTTCCTGCAACAGCTTGCGGGTGGTCTCGGCGTCCAGGTGGGTGCTTACCGAGACGGCGTGGCGGCGTTGCTGGCTGCCTTCGGGGTGGTCGCAGGGCAGTTCGTCGCTGACGTCCTGCAGTTGCGCCTGCCAGTAGCCCAGTTCCTGTTCCAGCGCCGGGCTTGCCGCGTAGTCGTGCAGGTGGCTGGCCCAGGCCTGGAGCGAACTGGTCTTGCCCGGCAGCTCGATGGCCTTGCCCGCCATCAGCGCGGCACAGGCCTGTTGCAGGTCTTCCAGCAGCACCCGCCAGGACACGCCGTCCACCACCAGGTGATGGACCACCAGCAGCACGCGCTGCTCGCCGCCGGCCAGGTTGACCAGCACGGCGCGCAGCAGCGGGCCGTCCTTGAGGTCGAGGCTGCGCTGGGCTTCATTGGCCAGCTCGCGCAGGCCGGCGCTGTCGTCCAGCTCGCGGACCCAGAGCACGCCGGCACCGTTGGCCGGGGCGAAACTGGCCTGCCAGCCGGTGGCCTGTTGCTGGAAGCTCAGGCGCAGGGCGTCGTGCTGCTCGACCAACGCCTGCAGCGCGGTTTGCAGGTGCTGCGGGTCGAGGGCCACGGTCGGCTTGAGCATCACCGCCTGGTTCCAGTGCTGGCGCTCGGGGATGGCGGTGTCGAAGAAGCGCGCCTGGATCGGCAGCAGCGGCAGCTGCCCGCTGATCTGCGCCGGGGCCGGGGCGGCGGTTTTCTTCTCGATCAGCTTGGCCACGCTGGCGAGCTGGCCGATGGTCTGTTTCTCGAACAGCTGCTTGGGGCTCAGCTTGATGCCCTGGCGCTTGGCCCGGGCGATGATCTGCAGGCTGAGGATGGAGTCGCCGCCCAGCTCGAAGAAGTTGTCGGTGCTGCCGACCTGGTCCAGCTTGAGCACTTCGGCCCAGATTGCCGCCAGCTTTTCCTCGATCTCGCCTTGTGGTGCCACGTAGCGCTGCTTGACCGCGCCCGGCTTGGGCAGGGCGCGCTTGTCCAGCTTGCCGTTGGCGGTCAGCGGCAGGCGCTCCAGCAGGAGGATCTGCGCCGGTACCAGGTATTCCGGCAGGCTGGCCGCCAGTTGCTGGCGCAGGGCTTCGCCGTCCAGGCTGGCGCCGCTGGCGGCGACGCAGTAGCCCACCAGTTGCAGGCGGGTTTCGTCGCTGTCTTGCGGCAGCGCGAGGACTACCGCCTCGGCAACCCCATCGAGGCCTTGCAGCAGGTGGCCGACTTCGCCGGGCTCGACCCGGTAGCCGCGGATCTTCACCTGGTCGTCGGCACGGCCGAGGTATTCCAGCAGCCCGTCCACCACCCGCGCGCGGTCGCCGGCGCGGTAGCGGCGCTGGCCGTTTTCCGCCGGGACGAAGCGTTCGGCGGTCAATGCCGGCTGGCCCAGGTAGCCCTGGGCCAGGCCCTGCCCGCCAAGGTACAGCTCACCGGCAACGCGATCCGCCACCGGATTGAGCCAGGCATCCAGCACCTGCGCCGTGCCGTTGGCCAGCGGCTGGCCCACCGGCACGCTGCGGCAGGCGTCGAGACGCTCGGCGACTTCGTGGGTGAGGATGCCGACGGTGGTTTCGGTCGGGCCGTAGTGGTTGAGGATCCGGCAGCCCGGTTTCAGGCTGCGGATCTGCTCCACCAGGCTCCAGCTGCTGGCCTCGCCACCGAGCACCAGCAGTTGCCGCGGCAGCACGTCCGCCGCGTTGGCCGCCTGCAGCAGGCCCTGGAGATGGCTCGGGACGATCTTCAGCACGTCGATGCGCTGCTCGGCCATGTAGGCGGCGAAGCGGTCCGGGTCGAAGGCGTGTTCATGGGACAGCAGGTGCAGCGGCCGGCCCGAGGCCAGGGCGCCGAAGAGCATGGTGTGGCCAAGGTCGGCAGCGATGGTCGAGACCATCGCCAGGCTCGCGTCGGCGCTCAGGTCCAGGCGCTCCAGCACGGCCTGCACGTAGTTGGCCAGGGCGCCATGGCTGATGACCACGCCCTTGGGCTGGCCGGTGGAGCCGGAGGTGTAGATCAGGTAGGCCGGTTGCTCGGCATGAACCTGCACGGCGGGCGCCTGGGTGTCGCAGTCGGCCCACAGCTGCGGATTCCAGGCCAGCGACGGGCAGCCCAGGTCGAGGTCACCGCCGTGGATCAGCAGCACCGCAGCGCTATCACCTGCCAGCTGGCGCAGGCGTTCCAGCGGCTGACGGCTGTCCAGCGGCAGGTACACGGCACCGAGCTTGAGCACCGCCAGCAGGCTGGTGACCCACTCGATGCCACGCTCCTGGCACAGCGCCACGGTCTGCCCGGCGCCGACGCCCTGCCCTTGCAGGTAATGGGCGAGCTGGTTGGATCGGGCTTCCAGCTGGTCGTAGTCCAGGGTCTGCTCGCCCGCGCGCAGGGCCAGCTTGCCGCGACCGGCCTGCAGGCCTTGCTGCCACAGGGCGATGAAGTTGCCGCCGGCATGCGCCGGGGCTTGCGCCGCGGCCAGTTGCGGGGCCTGCTCGGGGAAGCCCAGCACGGCTTCGCCGGTATGGGCCACGAGGTTTTCCAGCACGCGGCGCAGCGACCCGGCGATACGCTCGATGGTCGCGGCCTCGAACAGGTCGGTGGCGTAGGTGAAGTAGCCGCGCACGCCGTCCGGGCCGTCGACGAAGTCATAGGCCAGGTCGAAGCGCGCATCGGTGGAGCCGGAGGCATACTTCGCCACGCTCAGCCCCTCGACGCTGCCGCCCTCGCCTTCGTCGGCGGCGAACACCTGCTGGTTGATCTTGAACTGGAACAGCGGGTTATGGCCGAGGTTGCGCTCCGGCAGCAGGGCGTCCACCAGGTGCTCGAACGGCAGCTCCTGATGCGACTGGGCGCCGGCGACCACCTGCTTGACCTGCTCCAGCAGCGCGGCGAAGGTCTGCCGCTCGTCCACCTGGATGCGCAGCACCTGGGTGTTGATGAAGAAGCCGATCAGCCCTTCCAGCTCGCTGCGGGTACGCCCGGCATTGGGCGCGCCGATGCGGATATCGGCCTGGCCGCTGTAGCGCGACAGCACCACCGCCATGGCCGCCAGCACCAGCATGAACAGGGTCTGGCCATTGCCGCGGGCCAGTTGCTTGAGTTGCGCGGACAGTTGCGCCGGCAGGTCGGCGCGCAGCACGGCGCCACGGTAGCTCGGTTGCAACGGGCGCTCGCGGTCCAGCGGCAGGCTCAGCAGCGGTTGCTCGTCGCCCAGCTGCTGCTTCCAGTAGTCCAGCTGGCGCTCGCCCTCGCCGGCTTCCAGCCAGGCGCGCTGCCAGATGGCGTAGTCGGCGTACTGGATCGCCAGCGCCGGCAACCGGGTCGGCTGGCCGCCGATCTCGCCCTGGTAGAGCTGGACGAACTCGCGCACCAGCAACTGGCCGGACCAGCCATCGGAGACCACGTGGTGCATGCACAGGGTCAGCACATGCTCGCCGGCACCGAGGCGGAACAGCCGGGCGCGCAGCAGGTTGCCGCTGAGCAGGTCGAACGGCGCCTGCAACTCGGCCTCGACCTGCGCCTGCAACAGCGCTTCGTCGGCCACCTCGATCACCTCCAGCGCCACCGGCACCTGGTCGAGGATTTCCTGGTGGAACTCGCCGTCTACCGAGACGAAGCGGGTGCGCAGGGTTTCATGGCGCTGCACCAGCGCCTGCAGGGCACGGCCCAGTGCAGCCTGGTCCAGGGAGCCGCTCAGGCGCACCGCCATCGGCACGTTGTAGGCGCTGTTGTCCGGCTCCATCTGCCACAGGAACAGCATGCGCTGCTGGGCGTAGGACAGCGGGATGCGCGGCGTGTCGTGGCGGGTGACGGCGATCGGCAGCAGGCGGAAGCCCTGGCCGGTCTCGCGCATCTTGTCGAGGATCTGCCGGCGCTGCTCCAGGGGCAGGCCGACGAAGCGTTTGGCAATGCGCTCTGCGGTAGTCTTGTCCATCTCAGGCTCCTGCCATTTCGTTCATCAGTTTTTCGATATCGGACAGGCCGTCCTCGGTCAGGGACAGGCCGGTGTCGGCGAAGGCCAGGAGGAAGTCGTTCAATTGCGGTTTCTCGAAAATGAGGCGCAGCGGTACGTCGATACCGAGGCCGGATTGAATGCGTGAGACCAGTTGCGCGGCCAGCAGCGAGTGCCCGCCCAGCTCGAAGAAGTCATCAGTGAGGCCGACCCGTTCGACCTTGAGCACCTCGGCCCAGATCGCCGCCATCTGCTGCTCCTGCTCGCTGACCGGGGCGACGTAGCTGCGCTGGGACAGGCTGGCGTCCGGCGCCGGCAGGGCCTTGCGGTCGAGCTTGCCGTTGGGGGTCTGCGGCATGGCGTCCAGCCACACCAGGTGGCCCGGCACCATGTAGTCCGGCAGGCCGGCACGCAGGTGGGCCTTGAGGGCGCTGCGCAGCTCGGCGCTGTCGGCATCGGCGATCAGGTAGGCGGCTAGTTGCTTGTGACCGGCCAGGTCGATATCGATCACCACCGCCTCGCGCACTGCCGGGTGTTCCAGCAGACGTGCCTCGATCTCGCCCAGTTCGATACGGAAACCGCGGATCTTCACCTGATGGTCGAGACGACCGACGTACTCGATCACCCCATCGGCGTGATAGCGGGCCACGTCGCCGGTGCGGTACAGGCGACCGCCGGTGGTCGAGAACGGGTCCGGCACGAAGCGCTGCGCGGTCAGCGATGGACGCTGGTGGTAACCGCGGGCCAGGCCCTCGCCACCGATCAACAGTTCGCCCCGTGCACCCACCGGCAGCACCT
The DNA here is from genome assembly GCA_031253995.1 of Paucimonas sp. Classification (GTDB taxonomy): domain Bacteria; phylum Pseudomonadota; class Gammaproteobacteria; order Pseudomonadales; family Pseudomonadaceae; genus Aquipseudomonas. The sequence goes on from JAIRVG010000103.1 coordinate 6,994, forward strand.
CCAGGTCGTCGCTGACGATATGCAGGGTGGTGTTGGCCAGCGGCTTGCCCAGCCAGACGTCGTCGCTGCGGGTCAGGTAATGGCGGGCCGACCAGATGGTGGTTTCGGTCGGGCCGTAGACGTTCCACACATGACCGGCCTGGTCGATCAGGCGCTGGGCCAGTTCGGCGCTCAGGGCTTCACCACCGCACAGCACCGTCTTGCCAGCGAAGGCACCGGCCGGAGCCGCGTCGAGGATCATCCGCCAGCTGGAAGGCGTGGCCTGGATCACGCTGACGTTCTGCCCGGCGATAACCTGAAGCAGCGCCTGCGGGTCCTTGTTCTGGTGGGGCTGGAGCAGCACCACCGAAGCCCCGCGAATCAGCGGCAGGTACAGCTCCAGGCCGGCGATATCGAAGGACAGCGAGGTCAGCGACAACACCCGGTCAGCGGCGCTCAGGCCTGGCTGGTCGGCCATGCTGGACAGGAAGTTGACCAGCGCCTGATGGTGGATGGTCACGCCCTTCGGCAGGCCGGTGGAGCCCGAGGTGTAGATCACGTAGGCGAGGTTTTCCGGCGCGGCCAGGGCCGGCAGGTGGTCCTGGCTGTAGCCATCGAGCCAGTCGCCAGCCTGATCCAGGCACAGGGTTTCAACGCCCGCCGGAATGGTCAGCTGGTCCAGCAACGACGTCTGGCTGAGCAGCAGCTTCAGGCCGCTGTCTTCCATCATGTAGGCCAGTCGATCCCGCGGGAAATCCGGGTCCAGTGGCACATAGGCGCCACCGGCCTTGAGGATCGCCAGCAGGCCGACGACCATCTCCGCCCCACGCTCCAGCGCCACGCCCACCAGTACATCCGGGCCGACGCCCAGCTCGCGCAGCTTGTGCGCCAGTTGGTTGGCATGGGCATCGAGCTGTCCGTAGCTCAGGGTGATATCGCCCAGGACCAGTGCGGTCGCTTGCGGGGTCGCTCGAACCTGCGCCTCGAACAGCGCCGGCAGGCACTGCTCCCGCGCGTAGTCGGCCTGGCTGCGGTTCCAGTCCACCAGGATCTGCTCACGCTCGGCGGCGTCCAGCAGCGGCAGCTCGGCGATGCGCTGCCCGGCATCGGCGCAGATCCCTTGCAGCAGGTTGCGCCAGTGCCCGGCCAGGCGGGCGATGGTCGCCGCGTCGAACAGCGCCGTGGCGTAGCTCAGCTCGGCATCGAGGCCGGCAGCATGCTCGACGGTGTTGAGGGTCAGGTCGAACTGCGCCGACTGGCTGTCGGCAGCGAGCACCTCGACCTGCAGGCCCGGCAGTTGACGTGCCGTGCCCCTGGCCTCGGCCTGGTGGTTGAACATCACCTGGAACAGCGGGCTGTGGCTCAGGCTGCGTTGCGGTTGCAGGGCTTCCACCAGTTGCTCGAACGGCAGCTCCTGGTGGGCCTGGGCCTGCAGGGCGGTGTGCTTCACCTGTTGCAGCAGCCCGGCGAAGGTGGCGTCGGTGCTGAACTCGGCCTTGAGCACCTGGGTGTTGACGAAGAAGCCGATCAGCTTCTCGGTCTCGGCCCGGGTGCGGTTGGCGATCGGCACGCCGACGCGGATGTCGGTCTGGCCGCTGTGGCGTTGCAGCAAGGTCTGGAACGAGGCCAGCAGCAGCATGAACAGGGTCACGCCCTGCTCCCGCGCCACGGCCTTGAGGCGGTCCACCAGCGCAGGCTCCAGGGCGACGGCATGACGTGCGCCGGCAAGCTGCTGGATGGCCGGACGCGGACGGTCGGTGGGCAGTTCCAGCACCGGCTGCTCGCCACCCAGCTGGGCGGTCCAGTAGTCGAGCTGGCGCTGCTGCTCGCCGGCCTCCATCCACTGACGTTGCCACAGGGCATAGTCGGCGTACTGGATCGGCAAGAGATCGAGACGGGTTTCGCGACCCTGGCTGAAACCTTCGTAGAGGCGCACCAGCTCGTCCACCATGATCGGCATCGACCAGCCATCGGACACGCTGTGGTGCTGGGTCAGCACCAGCACATGACGGTCCGCGCCCAGGTGCAGCAGCTTGACCCGCAGCAGCGGGCCCTGTTTCAGGTCGAAGGGCTGGCGCACCTCGCGGGCGATGCAGTCTTCCAGCTGTTCGCCGGCTGGCAGCGTTTCCACCGCCAGCACCAGCGGCGTGGCCGGGTGGACGATCTGCACGGCCTGCTCGCCGTCCTGGCGGAAGGTGGTGCGCAGGGTTTCGTGACGGGCGATCAGTGCGCTGAAGCTGGACTCCAGCGCCTCGATATCCAGCGCCCCGTCCAGGCGCAGGGCCACCGGGATGTTGTAGGCGGCGCTGTGCGGCTCCAGTTGCCAGAGGAACCACTGGCGTTGCTGGGCGTAGGACAGGGCCAGCGGCTGGTCGCGGTCGGCGCGGACCAGGGCCGGCGCCTTGCTGGCCGGGCCTTGCTCGGCAGCAGCGGCGAAGGCCGCGAGGTCGGCGGACTCGAACAGGTCGCGCAGGGACAGTTCCAGGTCCAGTTGCTGGCGCACGCGGGAAACCACCTGGGTTGCCAGCAGCGAATGGCCGCCCAGTTCGAAGAAGTTGTCGCTCAGGCCGACCTGCTCCACTTGCAGGACATCGGCCCAGATGGCCGCCAGTTGCCGTTGCAGTTCGCTGACCGGGGCTACATGAACGCCTTGCGCAGCGCTGGCGTCAGGCTTGGGCAGGGCCTTGCGGTCCAGCTTGCCGTTGGCGGTCAGCGGCATGGCGTCCAGCACCATCAGGTGCGCAGGGACCATGTAGTCCGGCAGGTTGGCCTTGAGGTGGGCCTTGAGGGTGTCGCGCAGGTCAGTCGGGGCTGCATCGCGGGGCACCAGGTAGGCCACCAGTTGCTGACCGGCCGGGCCGTCGACGGCAAGGACGATCACCTCGTGCACGGCATCGTGTTCTTGCAGGCGCGCCTCGATCTCGCCCAGCTCGATACGGAAACCGCGGATCTTCACCTGATGGTCGATACGGCCGGCGTACTCGATCACCCCTTCGTCACGGAAACGCGCCAGGTCGCCGGTGCGGTACAGGCGGCTGCCGTCGGCGGCGAACGGGTTGGGCACGAAGCGTTCGGCCGTCAGCGCGGCGCGGTTGTGGTAGCCGCGGGCAAGGCCGGCGTGGCCCACGTGCAGCTCGCCACAGACGCCGGGGGCCACCGGGTTGAAGTCAGTGTCGAGCACGACCATCGACAGGTCCGGGATGGCCTCGCCGATCGGGCTGACCTCGGCCTGTTGCAGGTCGGCCTGGCTGATCGGGCGGTAGGTCACGTGCACCGTGGTTTCGGTGATGCCGTACATGTTGATCAGGCGTGGCTGCTGATCTCCGAAACGCTCGAACCAGGGTTGCAGACTGCCAACGTCCAGGGCTTCGCCGCCGAACACCACGTAGCGCAGGGCCAAGTCGGCGGACGAGTCGCACGCCACCCGCGCCAGTTGCTTGAACGCCGATGGCGTCTGGTTCAGCACGGTGACCTGCTCGGCCACCAGCAGCTTGTGGAAATCTTCAGGCGAACGGGTGACGTCACGTGGCACGACCACCAGACGGCCGCCGTACATCAGCGCGCCGAAGATCTCCCACACGGAGAAGTCGAAGGCATAGGAGTGGAACAGGGTCCACACGTCTTTTTCATCGAAACCGAACCACGCATCGGTGGCCTTGAACAGGCGCAGCACATTGCTGTGGGGCAGCAGCGCACCCTTCGGCTTGCCGGTGGAGCCGGAGGTGTAGATGACGTAGGCCAGGTTGTCCGGGGTGGTCAGGTTGACCGGGTTCTCTTCGCTGTAGCCCGCCAGCGCTTGCAG
>JAIRVG010000040.1 GCA_031253995.1 Paucimonas sp.
CACCAGGAGCTGGGCATGGAGCTGTTGAAGCGGGTCGAAGCCGACCTCGCCGAATACGGCACCGTTGAGCAGCATCCGAAGATGGAAGGACGCCAGCTTATGATGGTCATCGCCCCCAAGAAAAAGAAATAACCACCAGGGCACGGCAGGCCTTGCGGTTATGTTTATCCACTGAATGCGGAGTATCCGAACATGCCAAAAATGAAAACCAAAAGCGGTGCCGCGAAGCGTTTCCTGAAAACCGCTTCCGGCTTCAAGCACAAGCACGCTTTCAAGAGCCACATCCTGACCAAAATGTCGACCAAGCGTAAGCGTCAACTGCGTGGTAGCAGCCTGCTGCACCCGTCGGACGTTGCAAAAGTCGAGCGCATGCTGCGCGTACGTTAATTTCGGTCAAAGATAGAGGATATAACTCATGGCTCGTGTAAAGCGTGGCGTCATCGCTCGTAAGCGTCACAAGAAAATTCTGAAACTGGCTAAAGGTTACTACGGCGCGCGTTCCCGCGTATTCCGTGTTGCCAAGCAAGCGGTCATCAAGGCAGGCCAATACGCCTACCGCGACCGTCGTCAGAAAAAACGTCAGTTCCGCGCTCTGTGGATCGCTCGTATCAACGCTGGTGCTCGTAACAACGGTCTGTCCTACAGCCGTTTGATCGCTGGCCTGAAAAAGGCGTCCATCGAGATCGACCGTAAGGTTCTGGCTGATCTGGCAGTGAACGAAAAAGCGGCGTTTGCTGCGATTGTCGAGAAAGCTAAAGCCGTCCTGGCTTAAGTACCCACGACAATCATTCGCCGCCGAATCCGGCGGCGAATGTTAAACGTCATAAATAGGGGAAGAGCCTGTAAGCTCTTCCCCTATTTCGTATCTGGAGTCTGTACATGGAAAACCTGGATGCGCTGGTCTCCCAAGCCCTGGAGGCTGTGGAACGCGCTGAAGACATCAATGCCCTGGAGCAGATCCGGGTTCAATTCCTTGGCAAGAAAGGTGAGCTGACCCAGGTGATGAAGACCCTGGGCAACCTGCCAGCCGACGAGCGCCCGAAAGTCGGCGCCCTGATCAACGACGCCAAGGAACGCGTTACCGAAGTGCTCAATGCGCGCAAGACCGCCTTCGAAGAGGCTGAGCTCAGCGCTCGCCTGGCGGCCGAATGCATTGACGTGACCTTGCCGGGCCGTGGCCAGACTTCCGGTGGTTTGCACCCGATCACCCGTACCCTCGAACGTATCGAGCAGTTCTTCACCCACATCGGCTACGGCATCGCCGAAGGCCCCGAGGTCGAAGACGACTATCACAACTTCGAAGCGCTCAACATTCCCGGCCACCACCCGGCGCGGGCAATGCATGACACCTTCTATTTCAATGCCAACATGCTGCTGCGTACCCACACCTCGCCGGTGCAGGTGCGGACCATGGAGTCCTCGCAGCCGCCGATCCGCATCGTCTGCCCGGGCCGCGTCTACCGCTGCGACTCGGACCTGACCCATTCGCCGATGTTCCACCAGGTCGAAGGCCTGCTGGTCGATCGCGATATCAATTTCGCCGACCTCAAAGGCACCATCGAGGAATTCCTGCGGGTGTTCTTCGAGAAAGAGCTGGCGGTACGTTTCCGTCCGTCGTTCTTCCCCTTCACCGAACCCTCGGCTGAAGTCGACATCCAGTGCGTGATGTGCAGCGGCAAAGGCTGCCGCGTGTGCAAGCAGACCGGCTGGCTGGAAGTCATGGGCTGCGGCATGGTGCACCCGAACGTGCTGCGCATGTCCGGCATCGACCCCGAAGAGTTCTCTGGCTTCGCCTTCGGCATGGGTGCCGAGCGCCTGGCGATGCTGCGTTACGGCGTCAACGATCTGCGCCTGTTCTTCGACAACGATTTGCGGTTCCTCGCGCAATTTCGCTAGGTCGCGCACCCGTAACGAATCTTTCAGGAGAGCAGGATGAAATTCAGTGAAAAGTGGCTGCGCGGTTGGGTCAACCCGCAGGTTTCCCGTGACGAGCTGGTGGCCCGTCTGTCGATGGCAGGTCTTGAAGTCGACAGCGTGACCCCGGCCGCCGGCCAATTCAGCGGTATCGTGGTGGGCGAGGTGCTGAGCACCGAGCAGCACCCCGACGCCGACAAGCTGCGCGTGTGCCAGGTGAGCAACGGCAGCGAGGCCTTCCAGGTTGTCTGCGGTGCGCCGAACGTGCGCCCGGGCCTGAAAATCCCCTTCGCCATGATTGGCGCCGAGCTGCCAGGCGACTTCAAGATCAAGAAGGCCAAGCTGCGCGGTGTCGAATCCAACGGCATGCTGTGCTCGGCCTCCGAGTTGCAGATCAGCGACGACAACGACGGCCTGCTGGAACTGGCCGCTGATGCCCCGGTTGGCCAGGATATCCGCGAGTACCTGGACCTGGATGACGCCAGCATCGAGGTCGACCTGACCCCGAACCGTGGGGATTGCCTGTCCCTGGCCGGCCTGGCCCGCGAAGTCGGCGCCCTGTACGCCGCCCCGGTCACCCGTCCGGTAGTGCCTGCCGTCGCGCCGGCCCATGACGAAGTGCGTCCGGTCGAAGTGTTGGCCCCAGCCGCCTGCCCACGTTACCTGGGCCGGGTGATCCGCAATGTCGACCTGTCGCGTCCGACCCCGCTGTGGATGGTCGAGCGCCTGCGTCGCGCTGACGTGCGCAGCATCGACGCCGCGGTCGACATCACCAACTACGTGATGCTCGAACTGGGTCAGCCGCTGCATGCTTTCGACCTCGCCGAGATCAACGGCGGCGTTCGCGTGCGCATGGCCGAGGAGGGCGAGAAGCTGGTCCTGCTGGACGGCCAGGAAGTCACCCTGCGTGCCGACACCCTGGTCATTGCCGACCACAGCCGTGCCCTGGCCATTGCTGGCGTGATGGGTGGCGAGCACAGTGGCGTATCCGCGACCACCAAGGACATCTTCCTGGAAAGCGCGTTCTTCGAGCCGATTTCCGTTGCCGGCAAGGCCCGTTCCTACGGCCTGCACACCGATGCCTCGCACCGCTACGAGCGTGGCGTCGACTCGCAACTGGCCCGTGAAGCCATGGAGCGGGCCACCGGCCTGATCCTGGAGATCGTCGGCGGCGAAGCCGGTCCGGTCATCGAGGCCCTGAGCGCAGAGCACCTGCCGCAGGTCGCACCGATCACCCTGCGTGCCGAGCGCATCAGCCAGATGCTGGGCATGGAAATGGCCAGCGCCGACGTCGAGCAACTGCTCAACGCCCTCGGCCTGAAAACCACCGGCGGGGAAGGGCAGTGGCAGGTCGAAGTACCAAGCCATCGCTTCGATATCAGCCTGGAAGTCGACCTGATCGAAGAGCTGGGTCGCCTGTACGGCTACAACCGCCTGCCGGTCCGTTACCCGCAAGCGCGCCTGGCTCCGCAAGCTCGGGCCGAAGCCCGTGGCGAGCTGCCAGCCCTGCGTCGCCTGCTGGTTGCCCGCGGCTACCAGGAAGCGATCACCTACAGCTTCATCGATCCGAAACTGTTCGAACTGTTCACCCCAGGCGTCGAGCCGCTGCTGCTGGCCAACCCGATCTCCAGCGACATGGCCGCCATGCGTGCCTCGCTGTGGCCGGGCCTGGTCAAGGCACTGCAGCACAACCTCAACCGCCAGCAGGACCGCGTGCGCATGTTCGAAAGTGGCCTGCGCTTCGTCGGTCAACTCGAAGGCCTGCAGCAACAGCCGATGCTTGCCGGTGTGGTCTGCGGCAGCCGCCTGCCGGAAGGCTGGGCGAACGGCCGTGACGGTATCGACTTCTTCGACGTGAAAGCGGATGTCGAGGCCGTGCTGAATGCGTCCGGCTCGCTGGGCGAATTCACCTTCGTGGCCGGTAAGCACCCTGCGCTGCATCCGGGCCAGACCGCGCGTATCGAACGCGACGGTCGCGAAGTCGGTTTCCTCGGCGCACTGCACCCGGAACTGGCCAAGACACTGGGTCTGGACCGTACCGTATTCCTCTTCGAGCTGGTATTGGGCGAAGTGGTCGAAGGACGCCTGCCGAAGTTCCACGAACTGTCGAAGTTCCCGGAAGTGCGTCGTGACCTGGCCTTGGTCGCGGGTCGTGAAGTTGCTTCGAGCGCAGTGCTTGAAGTAATTCGTGACAATGCAGGCGAATGGCTCACGGACCTCAGGCTGTTTGACGTCTACCAGGGTAAAGGCATTGATCCTGATAGAAAAAGCCTGGCGGTCGGCTTGACCTGGCAGCATCCATCGCGCACTCTTAACGACGATGAGGTGAATGCCGCGACCCAGAACATCCTCACCTCGCTCGAACAAAGGTTGAACACCACGTTAAGGAAATAGCGTATGGGTGCTCTGACGAAAGCTGAGATGGCAGAACGGCTGTACGAGGAGCTGGGCTTGAACAAGCGTGAGGCCAAGGAATTGGTCGAACTCTTCTTTGAAGAGATCAGGCACGCTCTTGAAGACAACGAGCAGGTCAAGTTGTCCGGTTTCGGCAATTTCGATCTGCGCGACAAGCGCCAGCGTCCGGGACGCAACCCGAAAACCGGGGAAGAAATCCCGATCACGGCACGCCGCGTCGTCACCTTTCGTCCAGGGCAGAAACTGAAGGCCCGGGTTGAGGCTTATGCTGGAACCAAGCCATAACGACGAACTCCCGCCTATCCCGGGAAAACGCTATTTCACCATTGGTGAAGTCAGCGAGCTCTGTGCGGTAAAACCGCACGTGCTGCGTTACTGGGAGCAGGAGTTTCCTCAGCTCAATCCGGTCAAGCGCCGCGGAAACCGTCGGTATTATCAGCGCCAGGACGTGCTGATGATCCGCCAGATCCGCGCCTTGCTGTACGACCAGGGCTTCACCATCGGCGGTGCGCGCCTGCGCCTGTCCAGTGATGAGGCCAAGGACGATACCACCCAGTACAAGCAACTGATCCGGCAGATGATTGCCGAGCTGGAAGATGTGCTGGTGGTGCTGAAGAAGTGACCCAGGCCGGGTTTTGATTGTGTTATGAAAATAATCCTTCCAAAATTCAAAAGCTTAAGGTAGATTCTTCACCGTTCTCAGCAATACCGAGAACAGAGTTCGGGGCGTAGCGCAGCCCGGTAGCGCACTTGCATGGGGTGCAAGGGGTCGAGTGTTCGAATCACTCCGTCCCGACCAAAAATCCCTAGAAAATCCAGTCTGCTGACTGGATTTTTTTATCCGGGAACGGCTTTCCTTCGTTGGAAGGCAGTCAACCGGAAACAGTTTTGCGGGAATAGCTCAGTTGGTAGAGCACGACCTTGCCAAGGTCGGGGTCGCGAGTTCGAGTCTCGTTTCCCGCTCCAGACATGGCGTTCCAGTGTGCTGAAAAGCCTCTGGATCGAAAGAAAAAAGGCCCTTAGGGGCCTTTTTTCGTTTCGCTGTCCCGCCCTGAAAGGGTTTACACCTTTCATCCCGAATTTCCGGAGAGTCAGATGCCAGGCCAGGTGAGCGCCGCCCTCGCAGCGCTCGACTCCAAAGGCGACGTCAGGCGACGGCCTGCGCCCCGGTGATCTCCACCAGCGACCCGCACATGAAGGCAGCTTCTTCCGAGGCCAGGAAGGCCACCAGCGCGGCCACTTCCTCGGGCTTGCCGATGCGTCCGAACGGCACCATGCGGTCGAGGTCGGCGATGGTCCGGCCGGAGCGCTTGACCCCGGCTTCCAGCATTGGCGTATGGATCTCCCCTGGGCATACGCCGTTCACCCGCACCTTGTGCGGCGCATAGTCCCGGGCCAGGTTCTGGGTGAAGGAGGCGACGGCGGCCTTGGTGACGTTGTAGGCGATGTGCCCGGGCGCGGGGTACAGGCCCCACTGCGAGGCGGTGTTGACGATGGCGCCGCCGCCGGCTTCGATCATCAGCGGCAATACGGCCCGGCACAGGTGGAACATCGAATCGAGGTTGACGGTGAAGCTGGCGTGCCAGTCGTCTTCGCTGAGGGCGAGCAGGTTGCCGCGGCGGTTGATGCCGGCGTTGTTCACCAGGATATCGATGCTGCCGAGTTGCTCGACGGTCTGCTGGACCAATGCCCGGCAGGCGTCCCCCTGGGCGATGTCTGCGGCGATCGCCAGTGCCTTGCCACCTTCGGCACGGATTGCCTCGGCGACCGCCTGGGCGGCTTCCAGGTTGACGTCGCTGACCACCACCGCAGCGCCTTCACGCGCCAGCCTTGCGGCGATCGCCGAGCCGATACCGCCGGCGGCGCCGGTGACGATCGCTACCTTATTGTCGAATCTTTGCATCGTTGACTCCCGTGATTTTCTGCTTGTAAGAGGGAATGGCAGGTCGCTTTTTTTTATGTGTGCAACCATGCATGCAAGCTATCTAGGGCTCGTCGGGATGTCAATATGGATTCGCCAGCCGTAACGAAACGGCCCCTGTGGGAGCGGGTTTACCCGCGAATTCGTAGGTTAATTCACAATAGGAATAGCGGGGAAACCCGCGACCACAGGGGCCGTGGTGGCATGA
>JAIRVG010000005.1 GCA_031253995.1 Paucimonas sp.
CCGCTCGACTTGCATGTGTTAGGCCTGCCGCCAGCGTTCAATCTGAGCCATGATCAAACTCTTCAGTTCAATACTGCTTGGGTTTTGAGAAAACCCTAAACTTGGCTCAGCAATCTCAAAATGAACTATTTCGATTTCTCGTATAGTCACTTGTGATGCTGATAATCTTTTTGACTATCAGTCCATTATCACAAGCACCCACACGAATTGCTTGATTCGATTGTTAAAGAGCGTTTGGCGAAGCGTTTCGCTTCAACCGAGGCGCGCATTCTACGCTTTCCTCCAAGTCTGTCAAGCGTTTATTTTGAAGTTTTTCAGAATTTCTCGTTCAACTTCAAACACTTGACTCGCTGCGATCTCTCGTTAGCGGGAGGCGAATTCTACAGCGTTACAACCTGCTGTCAACTGCCTTTTTCAACCGCCTTCGTAAACGACCGAAGCGCTTCCGATACTACCTGAAACGTCTAACTCGTTGAATCTCAAGGAGTTTTTCGTTCCGACTGCGCCGGAAGTGGGGCGAATTATAGAGAGATTAAATGGGGCGTCAAGCACTAATTTGAAAGTTCGGTCAGAAAAGAAAATTGCGCAATATATTGCTCATCCGCCCCGAGGTTGCGCATCATAGACTCCCGGTCCGAACCCGTGCCGCCTTTCTCTATATAAGGGACGTCTTCGCGCAATGAACACCCAGACCCGCAGCCTCGCCGCCACGTTGTTTCCCGTCGGCGTGCTGCTTATCGCAATGGCCTCGATCCAGTCCGGGGCTTCGCTGGCCAAGAGCATGTTCCCGCTGATCGGGCCGGAGGGCACCACCACCCTGCGCCTGCTGTTCGCCAGCGTGATCATGCTGCTGTTGTTGCGCCCATGGCGGGCGAAACTGAGCGCCAGCACGCTAAAGACCGTGATCATCTACGGCGCGGCATTGGGTGGCATGAACTTCCTCTTCTATATGTCGCTGCAGACCGTCCCCCTCGGCATCGCCGTGGCCCTTGAGTTCACCGGGCCGCTGGCGGTGGCGCTGTATGCTTCGCGGCGCCCGGTGGACTTCCTCTGGATAGGCCTTGCCATCGCGGGACTGTTGCTGCTGATCCCGATGGGAGAGACCAGTAAAGGCATCGACCCGGTCGGGGCCGCCTATGCCCTGGGTGCCGGCGTCTGCTGGGCGTTGTACATTTTGTACGGCCAGAAGGCCGGTGCCGAGAATGGCATCCAGACCGCCGCCCTGGGCGTGGTCATCGCCGCACTGTTCGTCGCCCCCATCGGCATCGTCCAGGCTGGCAGCGCACTGCTCAATCCCGCCCTCATTCCGGTCGCCCTCGGCGTAGCGATCCTTTCCACCGCCCTGCCCTACAGCCTGGAAATGGTCGCCCTGACCCGCTTGCCAGCGCGGACCTTCGGTACCCTGATGAGCATCGAACCTGCCTTCGGCGCGCTTTCCGGCCTCTTGTTCCTCAATGAAGTCCTGAGCCTGGCGCAGTGGCTGGCGATCGCCGCGATCATCACGGCATCGGTGGGCGCGACCCTGTCCATGGGCAAGGACACCCCGCCACCGATCGCCGCAGACTGATTGAGAAATATTTTCATTTAAATCAACGCAAAAGATTGTGCCAGCCCGTCTACCCTGTTTAAGCTGTGACCCGAGTTTTATTTTGAATTTTTCCAATCGCCACAGGGACGAACAAGCATCAGGAAGATGCACACAAGAACGAACACGGGCGCAGACCCGCGCAAGCTTTAAGGACAGGAATGAAAAGAAATTTGCTCATCCTCGCTATCCTGGTGGCAGTCGCCGGTTGCGCTGCCACCGCCAAGGAGGAAGTCAAGCGCGGCAAGAAAGGGCTGCACATCAGCTGCTCCGGCCTGTCCTCTTCCTGGAACAAGTGCTACAGCAAGGCGCAAGCCTCCTGTGGCACCAAGGGCTACAGGGTCATCGCCAAGTCCGGTGACAACGATGAAGAGCCAGGTGACTACCCCTTCGGCATCAATCCTGCCGGCTACACCAGCCGCAGCATGATCGTCATCTGCAAATAAGAAAGGGCAACCTGCGGGTTGCCCTTCTCGTTCTGCTCAGCCGATTGCTTGCGTTCGCTCTCGCAGCCACGCCAGCGCGGCCCCCTCCACTAACGGCTCCAGACGGCGCCGAACCTCCTCGTGATAGGCATCGAGCCAGGCGATCTCGTCACGAGCGAGCTGACCGACCAGCAGGCAACGGGTATCGATCGGGCATAGCGTCAGCGTCTCGAATTCGAGGAAATCGCCGAAGCCACTCTTGCCCGCATCGCGGTTGATCACCAGGTTCTCGATGCGCACGCCCCACTGTCCCGGACGATAGGTACCCGGTTCGATCGAGGTGATCATGCCCGCCTGCATCGCCGTGTGCGGCGCAGCGACAGCCTGGTAGGCAATGGTCTGCGGACCTTCATGGACGTTCATGAAGTAGCCGACGCCGTGCCCGGTGCCATGCCCGTAGTCGACCTGGTCCGCCCACAACGGGGCGCGAGCGATGGCATCGAGCAGCGGCGAAAGGATTCCTCGGGGGAACTTCGTCCGGGACAAGGCAATCATGCCCTTGAGCACCCGCGTGCAATCCGCCTTCTGCTCGATGCTGGGCGTACCGATCGGCACCATGCGGGTGATATCGGTGGTGCCGCCCAGGTACTGGCCTCCGGAGTCGATCAACAGCAGGCCATCCCCCTCGATACGCGCAAAGGATGCCGGCGTCGCGTGGTAATGGGGCATGGCGCCATTGGCATTGAAGGCCGCGATGGTGGCGAAGCTCAACGAGACGAAGCCCGGTTGCCGCGCACGCGCCGCGGTCAGTCGTTCGTCGACATCGAGCTCGGTCACCCCTGTCGTCGCCTGCGCGGCCTCGAACCAGGCGAAGAACTCGCACAACGCAGCGCCATCCTGCTCCATGGTCCGACGGATATGCAGCAGGTCCGCCTCGCTCTTGCGCGACTTGGCCAGGGTGGTCGGGTTGATGCCCTCCAGCAGGCGTACACCCTCCCACAGGTTGGCCAGCAAGCCGCTGGTGACCTTGGCCGGATCCACCAGCAGGCTGCTGCCCGCGGCGATCCCGGCGAGCCCGGCGGAGACCTCGGGGTAATCACGCAACTCGACGCCATCGGCAGCGAGCTTCTCGCGCAGCTCACCGTCCACCTTGCTGTCGGCCACGAACAGCGTCGCCGTCTCCTTGCCGATCAGGGCAAAGGAAACGAATACCGGGTTGTAGGACACATCGCTGCCACGCAGGTTGAACAGCCAGGCGATGTCGTCGACGGTGGCGATGAAATGCCAGTCCGCGCCCCGCTCGGACAAGGCCTGGCGCAGGTTCGCCAGTTTCTCCCCGCGGCTGACCGTGGCGTGCGGCGGCAGGTGCGCGTACACCGGGTTGTCCGGCAAGGCGGGACGCTCATTCCAGACCTGCTCCAGCAGGTCCTTGTCGAGCAGCAGGCGCACATCCCGCGCCCGCAGGCGCTCGTCCAGTGGCCGTGTCGAGGCCAGCGCCATCACCGCCCCATCCGCCGCCACCGCACCACCGGCGGGCACGTTGTCCACCAGCCAGTCCAGCGGACCGGGGCGCCCCGGCTGCAGCTTGACCAGTTCGATGCCCGTGCCGGCCAGCTCCTGCCCGGCCTGCTCCCAATAACGGCTGTCGGCCCAGAGACCGGCGAAATCGGCAGTCAGCACCAGGGTGCCGACCGACCCTTGGAAACCCGAAAGCCATCGCCGCCCCTGCCAGTAACCCGGCAGGTACTCGGACAGATGAGGATCGGCGGAAGGCACCAGCAGTGCATCGACCCCTTCGTTGCGCATCACCTGGCGCATCTGCGCCACACGACTCCTGATCGCATCCTGCGTTGTCGGCTGACTGTTCATGCTTGCTCCTTTCATCACCACGGCCTCGTATCACAGGCCGCTGATAATGGAGCAGGCCTCAGCCCCGGGCAACACCCCAGAATGGCGCCGGACGCAGCGCTGCGCGGACCGCGGCAACAGCCTGGTCGACGTCCGACACGCGGGTCAAACGTCCCAGGCTGAGGCGGATGGTCTGCCCTGCCAGGTAGTCGTCATGGCCCAGTGCCAGGAGGACATGGGAGGGTGCGCTACTCCCGGAATTACAGGCCGAAGTGGATGAAAAGGCCAGGGTCGCGGCGAGCGCGGAGAGATCCAGCGGGTCGCCGCTGAAGGTCAGGCTGAGGGTGTGGGGAATGGACTGTTCGGGACTGCCGTTTAACAGAAGCCCGGAAATGTCCCGCAGCTTTGTAAGAAAACGCTCACGCAAACATCGGATTCTTTCCAGTTCCTCCTGCTGTACCTCACCTGCCAGGGCAAACGCCGCCCCCATTGCCACGATCTGGTGGGTCGCCAGGGTGCCGGAGCGCAGGCCGCCCTCATGACCGCCGCCGTGGATCTGCGCCTGCAACCGCGGCCGGGCCCGCTCGCCGACGTACAGTGCGCCGATACCCTTGGGCCCATAGACCTTGTGCGCGGAAAACGACATCACATCCACTGGCCAGTGCTGCAGGTCGATCTCCACCTTGCCCGCCGCCTGCGCCGCGTCGACATGCAACAGCGCGCCCTGCCCGCGCACGATCTCACCGATGCGGCGCACATCCGTCAGCGTGCCAAGCTCGTTGTTCACCAGCATCAGCGAGACCAGGAAGGTGTCCGGACGCAAGGCCGCCGCCACCGCTTCCGGGGTGATCAGGCCCTGCTGGTCCGGGCTCAAGTAGGTGACCTCGAAACCGGCCACCTCCAGTTGCCGAGCCGTATCGAGCACCGCCTTGTGCTCGATGCGGCTGGTAATGATGTGCCCGCCATTGCGTCCCTGGGCCAGGCCCTTGAGCGCGAGGTTGTTGGACTCCGTGGCGCCCGAGGTCCAGATGATCTGCTCGGCGCGGGCACCCACCAGCGCCGCGACCTCGGCGCGTGCCCGCTCCACCGCCTGGCGTGCCTGCTGGCCATAGCGATGGGAGCTGGAGGCAGGGTTGCCGAAGTTCCCGGTTGCCCCCAGGCACTTGACCATCACCTCGATGACACGCTCGTCGACGGGTGTCGTGGCGGCATAGTCGAAATACAGCGGTACGGTTTCCATGGTTCAAGGCTCTCTGGCAGTTGTCGCCCCGGAAAGCACGACGCTTCCCGATTCCTTGAGCGATAGTGCCCGAAACAAAATAGAACCAATAATTATCAATTCTCATATTTATATAACTTTTATTCGTTTAGCGTCGCCCCGCTGAACTTCCCCACCCTGACGCGCTTCAGAACAGATAACCCCTCGTCATGGAGCATTGACCATGCCCCGTCGGACCGATCGCAAGCACGGCGTGCTACTGCTCGATACCCGGGAACACACCCCCGACCACGAACGCGCCGTGCACCGCAAGCTGGCCGAACACCTGGCGGCGCTGTTGCTCACCGAGGTGGTGGAGCAGCGCAGCGGCGAGCACGACGACCTGTATTACCTGCCCACCAGTACCCTGATCGATCCCGAGCAGTACCGGCACCAGGGCATCACCTCGATCGAGGACTTCTTCGGTGGCCTGGTGGCGCATCCCTACATGGCGACCAAGGCAATTTCCCATCCGCTGCCCGCCGGTGCCAATTTCCCCCTGGGCTGGACCGACGAATTCGCCCGTCGCGCAAGTGACGCCTTGCTCAAGGGCTATACCGTGTTCAGCATCGACGATGCCCTCGCCGCCGCGCCCTTGCTCCTGCGCGATGGCGCGCTACGCCTGAAACCGGTACGGGCCACTGCCGGACGCGGGCAGAGGGTGATCGGCGCCCTCACGGAACTGGAAGCCGAACTGCGCCAGATGGACCCGGACGAACTGGCTCTGTGGGGCCTGGTACTGGAAGAGAACCTCGCCGACGTCGCCACCTTCAGCGTCGGCCAGGCCCTGGTGGCCGGCATCACCTGCAGCTACTACGGCGTGCAGCACCTGACCCGCGATCACCAGGGCGAGTCGGTCTACGGCGGCTCGGACCTGGTGCTGGTGCGCGGCGGTTATGACGAACTGCTGCAGCTGGAACTGGACGACCCATTGCGCCTGGCCATCACCCAGGCACGCACCTATGAGCAAGCCGCCATCGACGCGTTTCCCGGCTTTCTCGCCTCCCGGCGCAACTACGACGTGGCTCGCGGCCTGACCGCCGAAGGGCATGTGCGCAGCGGCGTGCTGGAACAATCCTGGCGCATCGGTGGCGCCAGCAGTGCCGAACTGCTGGCCTTGCGGGCCTTCGCCGAAGACCCGGCCCTGCGCCGGGTGCGCGCTTCAACCCATGAAGTGTTCGGCGACGCCGCGTTGCCCGCCGACGCGACGCTTTTCTACAAGGGGGACGACCGTGAAGTCGGAAGAATCTGCAAATACGCGAGGATCCGCGACTATGACCATCCATAGCGAAAGCCTCGACATCCTCGTCGATGGCGACAGCATCGCCGGCACTTTGCTCAGCCCGAGTCCCAAGGTGCCCGGCATTCTCTTCGTGCATGGCTGGGGCGGCAGCCAGCAGCGCGACCTGGCGCGGGCCAAGCACATCACCGGGCTGGGCTGCGTGTGCATGACCTTCGACCTGCGTGGCCACGAGAAGACCGAAAGCCAGCGGCGCAGCGTCACCCGCGAACAGAACCTGGCCGATCTGCTGGCGGCCTACGACAAGCTGGTCAGTCACCCCGCAGTGGATACCAGCTCCATCGCCGTGATCGGCAGCAGCTACGGCGGCTACCTGGCCACCCTGCTGACCCGCCAGCGTCCGGTGAAATGGCTGGCGCTGCGGGTGCCGGCACTGTACTGGGACGATGAATGGAGCCTGCCCAAGCAGGCGCTGGACCGCCAGCGCCTGTCGCAGTACCGGCTGATGACCCTGGGGCCCGGGGACAACCGCGCCCTGGCGGCGTGCGCGGAGTTTGCCGGCGACGTGTTGCTGGTGGAGTCGGAAACCGATGACTATGTGCCGCACACCACGCTGATGAGCTATCGCTCGGCGTTCGTCTGCGCCCATTCACTGACCCACCGGATCGTCGATGGTGCGGACCACGCGTTGTCCAGCGACAGGAGCCAGAAGGCCTACAGTGCGCTGTTGACGGCGTGGGTCAGCGAAATGGTGATCGGCGCGCGGCTGGATCGTTATCCGCATCATTCGCCGTGGTATTCATGACACCCCTCCGGCCTCATCGCGGCCAACGCCCGCGATGAGGCGAAGGACAACATCATTGCCCGGTCACCCGCCGCCGATAATCGCTCGGCGCCAACCCGGTAACCTTGTGGAACACCTTCCTGAACGCCCCCGGATCCTGATACCCGACCCCCCAGGCGATCTGGTCGATACTGCGCCGGGTGAACTCCAGCATCCGGCACGCCCGCCCGACCCGCACCTGCTGGCAATACTCGGTCGGTTTCAAGCCGGTGGCACTGCGAAAACGCCGCAAGAAGGTGCGCTCCTCCAGTCCCGCACAGCCAGCCATCACCGCCACGCTCACCTCCCGCGCCCCGGTGCTCTGCAACCAGTGCTGGACCTTCAGCACCGCCTCGTCGCCATGGTCCAGGCGCGGACTGAAACTGCTGCCGGCCGGCTTCACCTGCACCGGTTCCACCGCAAGGAACCGCGCGGTCTCGGTGGCCAGGGTCTGGCCGAGAAAACGCTCCACCAGCTTCAGCCCCACGTCGGTCCAGGCCATCAGCCCGGCGCTGGTGATCACATCGCCATCTTCCAGTAGCGGCAGGTTGGCCTCGACCCGCACCCGCGGAAAACGCTCGGCCAGCGATTGGGCGAAGTTCCAGTGGGTGGTCGCCGAGCGCCCGTCCAGCACCCCGCTGGCGGCGATGAAGAACACCCCGACGCAGACCGACGCCAGCAAGGCGCCATCGGCATGCCAGTCACACAGTTGCTGACGATAGCGCTCCAGCAGTTCGGCCGTGGGCGCCTGGGTCAGGCTCGGCGGCACGATCATCACCCGGGGCTGGAAGTCGTCGCGCTGATGGCTGTCATGACCGACCCTCAGCACGCCATCGCGATCCTCCCAATGGCACACCCGCAGCGGCTCACGCTGCGCCATGCCGAGGTCGGCAGCGAGGCGGTTGGCCACGCTGAACAGGTCGGTCAGCCCGTACACCGCCGCCATCTGCGCCCCGGGGTAGACGAGGATGCCGATTTCGGTGAAGTCGCCGTCGCAGCTCATTGTCAGTTTTTCCCGTCAAATTGTCGGTCGCGCCAATCCGCAACGACGCCGGGCAAGCCTATAACTATCTACCACCACGTCACCACTCTCCTTAATGAGGAAACACCATGAGCCAGAAGGCCCTGATCATCATCGACATCCAGAACGACTACTTCCCCGGCGGCAAGTGGACCCTGGCCAATGCCGACGCCGCCGCCGACAACGCGGCCAAGGCCCTGGCCGCGGCGCGGGCCCGGGGCGACCTGGTGATCCACGTGCGGCACGAGTTCGAATCCGCCGACGCGCCGTTCTTCGCCCCCGGCTCCGAGGGCGCGAAGATTCATCCGAAGCTGGCGCCGCTGGGCGACGAGGCGGTAGTGCTCAAGCACAAGGTCAACGCCTTCCTCGACACCCCGCTGCAAAGCCTGCTGGGGCAACGGCGGATCAGCGAAGTGACGGTGGTCGGCAGCATGAGCCACATGTGCATCGACGCCGCGGTACGCGCTGCCGCCGACCTCGGCTACGCCGTCACGGTGCTGCACGATGCCTGCGCCACCCGCGACCTGGAGTTCAACGGCACCACCGTCCCGGCCGCCCAGGCCCATGCGGCGTACATGTCGTCCCTGGCGTTCGCCTATGCCCAGGTGATCTCCACCCAGGACTGGCTGGCCGCCTGAGTCAGATCACCACGTTGCGTACGAAACGCGTGGCCACCTCGCCATCGTTGCGATAGCCATGGGTGCGGTTGCTGGCGTAGGTGAAGAACTCGCCTGCCGCCAGCCGGCGCGGTTCGCCGTCGATGATCAGGGTCAGGCAGCCTTCGAAGACGAACACCTGCTCGCTGAAGCCTTCCGGGTCGGCGTTGGTCTTGTAGAACTCGCCGGGCTCCAGCCGCCACTCCCACAACTCCACCTCGCGCCGCGCCGGCGTACTGGCGAGCAGGACCGCCTTGCTTCCGGGGTGCTCGCCCGCCCAGGCCAGTTCGTTGATGCGGCTGGAATCACGATTGTCAGGGGCCTTGATCAGGTCGCTGAAAGCCACGCCCAGGGCCTCGGCGATCAGGTCGAGGGTCGACAGGCTGACGTTCTTCTCGCCCGCCTCGATCGCCACCAGCATCCGCCGGCTGACCCCGGACTGCTGGGCCAGGGCGCTCTGGCTCAGGCCGGCGTCATGGCGCAGGCGGCGCACGTTCTGGCTGACGTGCTGGAGCACCGAAGCGCGATTGGGGTCTTTATCCACTGAAATGCTCACTGAAAAGGGTTTGCGCAGTATACTGCCCACTTTTGCCGCGCATTGTGCGTCGCCTTTTCCTACGTGTGCAAGCCATGACTACCGACAACCCCATGCGACCGTCCTCCACTTTCCGCCTGAGCAAGGCGGAACTGGTGCTGGTGTTCATCACCATGCTCTGGGGCGGCACCTTCCTCATCGTGCACAAGGTCATGACCGTCAGCGGCCCGATGTTCTTCGTCGGCCTGCGCTTCGCCGCCGCCGCGCTGTTCGTCGGCCTGACCTGCTGGCGCACGCTGCCGGGGCTGACCCCGCGCGAACTCAAGGCCGGGTTGCTGATCGGCGTATCGATCATGCTCGGCTACGGCTTGCAGACCGTCGGCCTGCAGACCATCAGCAGCAGCCAGTCAGCCTTCATCACCGCCTTGTACGTGCCCTTCGTACCAATCCTGCAATGGCTGGTGCTGGGCCGCCGCCCCGGCCTGATGCCGAGTATCGGCATCGCCCTGGCCTTTACCGGACTGATGCTGCTGGCCGGCCCGAGCGGCGGCGCGGTGCATTTCAGTCCTGGCGAGATCGCCACCCTGGTGAGCGCCGTGGCCATCGCCGCGGAAATCATCCTGATCGGCAACTACGCGGGCTCCGTGGACGTGCGCCGGGTCACCGTGGTGCAACTGGCCACCGCTTCGGCGCTGTCGTTCATGCTGGTGGTGCCGACCCAGGAGCGCCTGCCGGACTTTTCCTGGCTGCTGCTGGGCGCGGCCATCGGCCTCGGCGCCATGAGCGCGGTGATCCAGGTGGCGATGAACTGGGCGCAGAAGTCGGTTTCGCCAACCCGCGCTACGCTGATCTACGCGGGTGAACCGGTCTGGGCCGGAATTGTCGGACGTATCGCCGGTGATCGCTTGCCTGGCGTGGCCCTGATCGGCGGCCTGCTGATCGTGATCGCGGTGATCGTCAGCGAACTGAAGATCGGAAAACGGGAAGAGAAGCCGGTGATTACTACCGCCGACGAGAAGGAAGCCGAAACCGGCCGGTAAGGTAAACAGCCCCCTCGTCATGCGGAAACTGTTATAAGAAAAACGCTTTTTCTTACAATTCTTGTAGGGGTCAGCGCCAGCTTGCCGGTTGGTGATCAACCGGCCGGCACGTATGATCCGTTACAAATTTCCGCAGATCAGATATCTATGTCATTGATAGTCCTACTGCTTCTGCCGTTCATAGGCAGTTGTCTGGCAGGCGTGCTGCCGCACAACGCGCGCAACTCGGAGTCGATCCTCGCCGGCATCGTCGCCCTCATCGGCACGGTGCAGGTCGCCATGCTGTACCCGCAGGTCGCCGATGGCGGGGTGATCCGCGAGGAAATCCTCTGGCTGCCGAGCATGGGCCTCAACGTCATCCTGCGCATGGATGGCTTCGCCTGGCTGTTCTCCCTGCTGGTACTGGGCATCGGCACCCTGGTGTCGCTGTACGCGCGCTACTACATGTCGCCGCAGGACCCGGTACCGCGCTTCTTCGCCTTCTTCCTCGCCTTCATGGGCGCCATGCTCGGCCTGGTGCTCTCCGGCAACCTGATCCAGATCGTGTTCTTCTGGGAACTGACCAGCCTGTTCTCGTTCCTCCTGATCGGCTACTGGCACCACCGCGCCGACGCCCGCCGCGGCGCCTACATGGCCTTGATGGTCACCGGGGCCGGGGGCCTGTGCCTGCTGGCGGGGGTGATCATCCTCGGCCATGTGGTCGGCAGCTACGACCTGGACAAGGTCCTCGCTGCCGGCGATACCATCCGCGGCCACGCCCTGTACCCGGTGCTGCTGCCGCTGATCCTGCTCGGCGCGCTGAGCAAGAGCGCGCAGTTCCCCTTCCATTTCTGGCTGCCCCACGCCATGGCGGCGCCCACGCCGGTCTCGGCGTACCTGCACTCGGCGACCATGGTCAAGGCCGGGGTGTTCCTCCTGGCAAGGCTGTGGCCGGTGCTGTCCGGCAGTGAAGAGTGGTTCTGGATCGTCGGCGGCGCGGGTGCCTGCACCCTGTTGCTGGGCGCCTACGCGGCGATGTTCCAGAACGACCTCAAGGGCCTGCTGGCCTACTCCACCATCAGCCACCTCGGCCTGATCACCCTGCTGCTCGGCCTGAACAGCCCGCTGGCGGCGGTGGCGGCGGTGTTCCACATCCTCAACCACGCCACGTTCAAGGCCTCGCTGTTCATGGCCGCGGGGATCATCGACCACGAAAGCGGCACCCGCGACATCCGCAAGCTCAGCGGCCTGTTCCGCCTGGTGCCGTTCACCGCGACCCTGGCCATGGTGGCCAGTGCCTCGATGGCCGGGGTGCCGTTGATGAACGGCTTCCTGTCCAAGGAAATGTTCTTCGCCGAGACCGTGTTCATCAGTTCCACCGCCTGGGTCGAGATGACCCTGCCGGTGATCGCCACCCTGGCCGGTACCTTCAGCGTCGCCTACGCCCTGCGCTTCACCGTCGATGTGTTCTTCGGCCCGCCGGCCACCGACCTGCCGCACACCCCGCACGAACCGCCGCGCTGGATGCGCGCGCCGGTGGAACTGCTGGTGCTGACCTGCCTGGTGGTGGGCATCTTCCCCGCCTACTCGGTCGGCCCGTTGCTGGCCGCCGCCGCGCTGCCGGTGGTTGGCGGAGAGCTGCCGGAATACAGCCTGGCGGTGTGGCATGGCTGGAACGCACCGCTGATGATGAGCCTGATCGCCATGGGCGGCGGCATCCTCCTCTACCTGGTGCTGCGCACCCAGTTCCGCCACGGGCGCTTCCGCTATCCGCCGGTGATCGAGCGCTTCAACGGCAAGCGCCTGTTCGAGCGTGGCCAGGTGCTGCTGATGCGCACCGCACGGCGGGTCGAAGGCATCTTCACCACCCGGCGCCTGCAGAAGCAGCTGTTCATGCTGGTCCTCGCCGCCCTGGTGGCCGGCATGCTGCCGCTGCTGTTCCATGGCCTGAGCTTCGGCGACCGGCCGAAGATCCCGGGCTCCGGCGTGTTCGTGATGCTCTGGCTGATCGCCATCGCCTGCGCCCTCGGCGCGGCCTGGCAGGCCAAGTACCACCGCCTCGCCGCGCTGATCATGGTCGGCGTGTGCGGCCTGATGACCTGCATCACCTTCGTCTGGTTCTCCGCGCCGGACCTGGCCCTCACCCAGCTGGTGGTGGAGGTGGTCACCACCGTGCTGATCCTCCTCGGCCTGCGCTGGCTGCCGCGGCGAATCGAGGGCGTGTCGCCAGCCGGCTCCCAGGAGCGGGCGCGCCTGCGTCGCCTGCGCGACCTGGTGCTGGCGGTGCTGGTGGGCGGCGGCATGGCGCTGCTGTCCTATGCCATGCTGACCCGGCCGACGCCGAACTTCATTTCGTCCTTCTACCTGAGCCGCGCGCTGCCGGAAGGCGGCGGCACCAACGTGGTCAACGTCATGCTGGTGGACTTCCGCGGCTTCGATACCCTCGGCGAGATCACCGTGCTGGTGGCCGTGGCCCTGGCGGTGTTCGCCCTGCTGCGGCGCTTCCGGCCGCCGCGCGAGAGCATCCAGCTGCCGGCACAGCAACGCTCGCTGGCCCCGGACATGGTCACCGACCTGGTCAACCCGCGGCATGCCGAGGACACCGCGCTGGGCTTCATGATGGTCCCGGCGGTGCTCGCCCGCCTGGTGCTGCCGATGGCCATGCTGGTGTCGATGTACCTGTTCATGCGCGGCCACAACCAGCCGGGCGGCGGTTTCGTCGCCGGCCTGGTGATGTCGGTGGCGTTCATCCTCCAGTACATGGTCGCCGGCACCCAGTGGGTCGAGGCGCAGATGAGCCTGCGGCCGCTGCGCTGGATGGGCACCGGGCTGCTTTGCGCGACCCTCACCGGGGCCGGCGCGCTGCTGCTGGGCTATCCGTTCCTCACCACCCACACCGCGCACCTGCACCTGCCGGTGCTGGGTGACCTGCACGTGGCCAGCGCGCTGTTCTTCGATGTCGGCGTGTTCACCGTGGTGGTCGGCTCGACCTTGCTGATCCTCACCGCCCTCGCCCACCAATCGGTGCGCGCGCACCGCCCGCAAGCCAAATCCGCCAGCCAGGGAGCCGCCTGATGGAAGAAGTCATCGCAATCGCCATCGGCGTGCTCGCCGCCTCCGGGGTCTGGCTGATCCTGCGGCCGCGGACCTACCAGGTGATCATGGGCCTGTGCCTGCTGTCCTACGGGGTCAACCTGTTCATCTTCAGCATGGGCAGCCTGTTCATCGGCAAGGAGCCGATCATCAAGGACGGCGTGCCCCAGGACCTGCTCAACTACACCGACCCGCTGCCCCAGGCCCTGGTGCTCACCGCCATCGTCATCAGCTTCGCCATGACCGCCCTGTTCCTCGTGGTGCTGCTGGCGTCCCGCGGGCTCACCGGCACCGACCACGTCGACGGACGGGAGCCCCAGGAATGAGCGGCATGCAACAACTGATCGTCGCCCCCATTCTCCTGCCGCTGCTGACCGCGGCCCTGCTGCTGTTGCTCGGGGAAAAACGCCGGCCGCTCAAGGCGCGGATCAACCTGCTGTCGACCCTCACCGGCCTGGGCATCGCCATCAGCCTGCTGCTGTGGGTCAAGGACCAGGGCCAGGCCACCTCCATCGGTGTCTATCTGCCGGGCAACTGGGCGGCGCCGTTCGGCATCGTCCTGGTGCTGGATCGCCTGTCGGCGCTGATGCTGGTGCTGACCGGCATCGTCGGCAGCAGCGCCCTGCTCTTTGCCCTGGCCCGCTGGGACCGCGCCGGCGCCAGCTTCCACGCACTGTTCCAGATCCAGTTGATGGGCTTGTACGGGGCCTTCCTCACCGGCGACCTGTTCAACCTGTTCGTGTTCTTCGAAGTGCTGCTGGCCGCGTCCTACGGCCTGTTGCTGCACGGCTCGGGACGGGCGCGGGTCAAGGCCGGCCTGCACTACATCGCCATCAACCTGTTCGCCTCGTCGCTGTTTCTGATCGGCGCCGCCATGCTGTATGGCGTGACCGGCACCCTGAACATGGCCGACCTGGCCATGAAGATCCCCCTGGTGCCGGAGGCCGATCGCGGCCTGCTGCATGCCGGCGCGGCGATCCTGGCCATCGCCTTCCTGGCCAAGGCCGG
>JAIRVG010000022.1 GCA_031253995.1 Paucimonas sp.
TGTGGGAGTTCACTCAGCCCGCCGGGCTGCGCTGTCGCGCATAGAACTAGTCCGCAAGTGCGCCGCGTTCGGCGTGGGAGCGGATTCATCCGCGATCGGCGGCGCAGCCGTCGTAAAACCTGAGTCCCAAGTTTTTCCTGACACACCAGGCATACAGGTTTTATGGCCGCTTCGCGGCCAATCGCGGATGAATCCGCTCCCACGCCGTCCCTGCTAAATCAATGAGTTATGCGTTGTTCTATGAGAGCGGGTTTACCCGCGATTACGGTAGTGAATCCACCATCGCCATCGCGGGTGAACCCGCTCCCACAAGGTACGCGTCGCAGCCAGGCATCGATCCCATCGATACCCCACCATCGACAGCATCTGTTGGTGCCCCACCACCCCCTCGCCCTACCGTTCGCACAAACGACAAGACGAGGAAAACCCCATGGCCGCCCTGCACCTCCACTGCTCCACCCTGTTCGACGGCACCAGCCTCGACACCCGCCGGCAACAGACCCTGATCATCGAAAACGGCCTGATCCGCCACGTCGGCCCCAGCGCCCAGGCACCCCGCCCGGCAGCAGGCGACCGCGAAGTCCACGGCGATTTCGTCATGCCCGGCCTGGTCGACGTGCACACCCACCTGGCCTTCGGCAACGCCCAGAGCGAGGAAGACATCGATATCTGGACCAGCGACGAATTCCGCGCCCTGCGCGGCCTGTTCTTCGCCCAGCATGTGCTCGCCGCCGGCGTCACCTCCATGGTCTGCCCCGGCGACAGCGGCCAGCTCAGCATCGCCGTGCGCAACACCATCGATGCCGGGCTGTTCGAGGGACCGCGGATCGCCGCCAGCAGCCGGGTGATCACCAACCGCCAGAGCCTCAACGACTGGTTTCCCAGCCGCATCGGCGCCCCGGAGTTCTTCACCGCAGCCCTGGTCACCAGCCGCACCGAGGCCATCGCCGAGATCCGCAAGCAGGCCAAGGACGGCGTGGACCTGATCAAGATCGCCATGGACGGCACCCAGCGCCGCGCCAATGGCGAGATCATCGCCGCCTTCACCGCCGACGAAACCCGCGAGATGGTCGAGGAAGCCCACCGCCTGGGCTGCCGCGTGGCCACCCATGCCTACGGCCGCGAAGCGGTGATGTATGCGGCGAAGGCCGGCGTCGACCTGGTCTTCCACGCCTTCTACATGGACGACGCCTGCATCGAGGCCCTGCTCGAAGCCGGCAGCGTGCTGGCGCCGACCATGACCTTCCCGCAGAACACCGTGGACTTCTGCCAGCCCCATGACCCGGCGATCGCCACCGGCTACGCCGGCTACTGCGCCCGCACCCTGGACATCGGCACGGCGGTGCTGAAACGGGCCAAGGCCGCCGGCATTCCCTTCGCCTGCGGCAGCGACAGCGGCTTCGCCGTCACCCCCTACGGCGAATGGCATGCCCGCGAGCTGGAGTTGCTGGTGCGGCGCCTGGACTTCACTCCGGCCGAGGCTCTGTTCGCCGCAACCAACGTCGGCGCACGCCTGATGCCCCGTGGCGAAACCCTCGGCACCCTGGAAGCCGGCAAGCGCGCCGACCTGCTGGTCCTCGATGGCTCGCCCCTGGACGACATTCGCCTGCTCCAGGACCGCAGCCGCCTGCACGCCGTGTACAAGAACGGCGAAGCGGTGAAGCTGCAACGCACCGCCTACAACCCGAAGCAGGTCTCGGACTTCAACACCCTGAAGTGGACCGACCTGTACACCCGCGACCGCGTCGCCGAACTCGGCAAATGGAGCCTGTGACCATGTCCCTTCTCGATGTCGAACAGGCCGCCCGCCTCGCCGCGGCCACCCTGCGCCACGCCCGCGACCTGGGCCTGCGCCCGCTGGCGGCGGCGGTCCTCGACCCGGCGGGGCATCCGCTGGCGGTGCTGCGCGACGAGCACGCCAGCTTCCTGCGGCCACGCATCGCCACCGGCAAGGCCCGTGGCTGCCTCGGCATGGGCATGGGCGGCCGCGAACTGGCGCGACGGGCCCAGGCGATGCCGGCGTTCTTCGATGCGATCAACAGCCTGACCGACGGCGAGGTGATCCCGGTGGCAGGCGGCATTCTCCTGCGCGATGCCGAGGGCCGGCTACTGGGTGCCCTCGGGGTCAGCGGGGATACTTCGGACAACGACGAACGCTGCGCACTGCTGGCCATCGCCGACAGCGGCCTGCTGGGAGAGACCGGCGATCCTCAGCCCTGATCGAGCAATGCCGCCTGCTCCAGCAACAGTTGCCGGAACCAGGCCAGCACCGGATCGCTGGCCTGTTGCGGATGCCATTGCAGCACCTGGGCAGCCCGTGGGAAATCCACGGGCGCCGGCAGCACCCGCAGCGGATAACGCCGCGCCAGTGCTTCGGCCTGGCGGCGGAACAGCGTGGCGATGCGCGGAGTGCCGACGACAAAGTCGGCCATCAGGGCAAAGCCCTGCACCGTGGCCACGCCCCGACGCTCCAGGCCGATGTCGCGCAGGTGCTGGGCGTCGAGCGACAGGCCCTGGCCATCGGCGAACTCGCGCAGGACATGCTCACCCTCGCGATAGCGCTGCAGGTCCAGCGCCTGCCCTTCCAGCCAGTGCTCGGCGCAAACCATGCAGCACAGCTCATCCTCCAGCAGCGTGGCCTGGGGATAGTCGGGATTGACCCGCGCCTGGGGCACGATCGCCAGGTCGCTGCGACGGTAGGCCAGGGCCTCGGCGACCTGGTCGCCGTCCCGCGCCAGGTACAGCTCGCGCACCACCAGCGAAGCCGCCGGCGCGCAGCGCTGCAGCGCACGGCTGACCGCCGGGATCAGGGTTGCCGCCACGTAGTCCGAGGCCACCAGGGTAAAGCGGCGTTCACAGTGGGCAGGGTCGAACGCGGTGCTGGTCTGCGCCAGGTCTCCGGCCAGGTCGAGCACCTCGCGCACCTTCGGCGCCAGGCGCCGGGCCAGCGCGGTGGGCTGCAGGCCGCGTCCGACGGGAACCAGCAAGGGATCGGCGAAATGCTCGCGCAACCGCGCCAGCGCGGCGCTGGTCGCCGACTGGCCGAGGTGCAGGCGCTGGGCGGCCCGGCTCACGCTGCATTCTTCCAGCAGCACGTCCAGGGCGACCAGCAGGTTGAGATCGAGGCGACGGTAGCGCATGACAGGCTTATACCCCGCACGGCCAGCGCCTGCTCGCCTGTTTCGCGCTGTCAGGTATCGCTGTTGGCGATACCTGCCTGGCACAACCGCTCGATGATCCGCCGGGCCCGGTTGGCGCCCACGTCGACATGGATGTCGACCATGGGCCTGGGCCCGAACTCCAGCATGTTGCGGTACTGGGCTTCGATGACCACCTTGTCTTCGTCGAAGGTCAGCGCCGTCTGCTCGACCACCGTGGCCTTGATCGCCTCCACATCGCTCCGGGGATTGGTGGCCATGGTCCAGAAGTAATGGCTGGTGGTCTCGGTCTCCGGGGTCACGCCGTGGAAGCCGCGCATGTGGAAGCCGCCACGCCCGGGGTCGTCGAGGGCATCGGTGCCGGCATCCACCGCACCGGTCCAGATGCGCAGGTGGCTGACCCGGAACTCGATTTCCTGCCAGCGATCGACCTTGTCGCGGAACGGATAGGCCGCGAGGTAGGTCGGCGGCGGCTGCGAGCCGGGCATGTGGCGGATGACCCTGACCGAGGTGTCGTCACTTTCGACGCGCATCTGCGCGTTCATGTGCACGCTGGCGTTGCCGCCGATGGTGCGCAGGTGGACATAGCCCAGGTGGCTCAGGTCCAGCAGGTTGTCGTGGATGAGCTGGTAGGGCGCGTCGTAGTGGTAGATACCGCCGTCGAACACGTATTCCCCCGAGCTGTGCACCTCGTAGGCCGGCGGTTCGCAATCCGGCTCCGGTTGTGCCGCACTGCCGAACCAGATCCAGAGGATCTGGTCGCATTCCCGGAGAGGATACGCCTGGACCTTGGCCTTGTTCGGCACCTTCGCCTGACCCGGTACTTCCAGGCAGTTGCCGGCGGCGTCGAACAGCAGGCCGTGATAGCCGCAGCGCAGCCCTTGCGCTTCCAGGGTACCGCTGGACAGCGGCAACGCCCGGTGGCAGCAACGGTCTTCGAGGGCCGCGACCTTGCCGTCGGCGCCGCGGAACAGCACCACCGGCTTGCCCAGCAGGGTCCGGCCGAGGGGCTTGTCGCCGAGTTCCCAGGCGAACCCGGCGACGTACCACTGGTTGAGCGGGAACTTCGGCAGCGCTGCGGGTGCTCCGATGTCATGGGCCAAGGTTGTACTCATCACGATGTCCTTCTTTCGATTGTTGTTCTGGGGGACTACAGATCCAGCACCAGGCGGGCGCTGTGGGAACGGGAGCAGCACGGGGTGAAGCAGTCGTTGCGTGCCTGCTCGGCGGCGCTGAGAAACTGGTCGCGATGCTCGGGCACGCCGGACAGCACGGGAGTCACGCAGGCGCCGCAGATGCCCTGCTCGCAGGAGCTGTCGATATCGACGGCGTTTTCCAGCAGCACGTCGAGCACGCTCTGCCCGGCGGGAATGGCGAAGACCTGCCCGGAACGCGCCAGCTCGACCTCGAACGGCAGGTCGCCGTCGCGGGCCTGGGGCGTGGCGGCGAAGTCCTCGCGGTGGAGCTGCTCGTCGCGCCAGCCGCAGGCCAGGGCGCTGTCCAGGACATGCGCCATGAAACCCGTCGGGCCGCAGACGTAGAGCTGGTCGGTGGCCGCTGGGCCTGCCAGGACCCTGGCAGCCTCGAAGCGCTGCTCCAGCGGCCCGTCATCCACATGCAGGCGCAGGTACGGGCCGAACAGCGGGCTGCCGAGCAATTCGAGAAACGCCAGGCGTGAAGCCGAGCGTCCGCAGTAGTGCAGCTCGAACGCCTTGCCGGCCTCCATCAGGGTGTAGGCCATCGCCAGGATCGGCGTGATGCCGATGCCGCCGGCGAACAGCAGGTAGCGCCCTGCCGTCAGGTCGAGATCGAACAGGTTCCGCGGCGCGCCGATGACCAGGCGGCTGCCCTCTTCGATCACCTCGTGCATGCCTCGCGAGCCGCCACGGGACTCAGGCTCACGGAGCACGGCGATGCGATAGCGGTCGCCCTGGCCTGGTGAATTGCACAGCGAGTACTGGCGCACGACGCCGGGGGCGACCTGCACATCGACATGCGCGCCGGCGGTGAACGGCGGCAAGGCTGCCCCGTTCACCGCGACCAGCTCGAAACTGCAGATGCCGTCGGCTTCGATGATTTTCTGTGACACACGAACTTCGAGCATGAGTCTGCCCTCACCGCCTTGATGCAGTGTTGAAAAAGAAATGGGGGAAATGGCGCGTGGATCCGTGGCTACGGATCAGTCGGGAATGATGGGCATGACAGGGAACCCCGGATTTTTGTTGTTGTGTCGCGAACGCTTATGATGCGCACGCTCGATCCTTTCACGAGGCTAATCCTAGTCAATTTAGTTGCGGTGTCAACTAATTCATTTTCATTGCACAGGTGTGTTCCCTGCCATGCCCCAGACGCCACTGAACCTGGACCGCTACGTACCGGCGCTGCTGACCTTCCTGACCAACAAGATGTCCAGCGGCGCGTCGGCCTGCTACCGCAAGCATTTCGGCATCGGCATCGTCGAATGGCGATTGCTGGCGATGCTCGCGGTCGAGGACAACATCAGCGCGAATCGCATGGTCCAGGTGATCGGCCTGGACAAGAGCGCCATCAGCCGCGCCTTGCAGACGCTGGAGCGTGACGGCCACGTTTCGACCCGGGTGGATGCAAAGGATGCGCGCCGCTACACCGTCTCGCTGACCCCGGTCGGTCGAGAGCTGCATGATCGGGTGCTGGTCACCGCGCTGGAGCGGGAGCGGCTGTTGCTGGGGGATATGAGCGAGGCGGAGATCGAAACCCTGATCGGCCTGCTGCACCGGATGACGGCGCAGCTGGACAAGGTGAATGCGGTGGAGCCGTAGGTCGCCGACCCCACCCTGGGAAAGTAATCAGCCGTGCCAGCAACGGTACCAACCGTCCTGCTCGGTAAGGCGCAGGTCGGTCTGGTACAGCGCCGACAGCCGCTCGCTGGTCAGCACCTCGGCCTTCGGACCGTCGGCGGCGATGCGGCCCTTGTCAAGCAGAACCACCCGCTCGATCTCGGGAATGATCTCGTCGATATGGTGGGTGGTGATGATCATCGCGTGGTCGGCACCGCAGAAGCGGCGCATCAGCTTGAGCATGCCCAGGCTGGCGCCCATGTCGAGGCCGTTGGCCGGTTCGTCGAGGATCAGCGCGCTGGGCTTGTGCACCAGGGCGCGGGCCAGCAGCAGGCGACGGCGCTGGCCGGTGGAGAGGCGCTGGAACATGGTCTGGGCGTGCTCGGACATTTCCACTACCGCCAGCAGTTCGCGGGCCTGGTCCAGTTGCTCGGTACTCGGCTGCAGGTGGCCGTGGGCGCCGATGGAGCCGAAGAAACCGGAGACCACCACGTCCAGGGCCTGGGTGTAGGGGGTGTAGTCGTCCTGCAGGTCCTGGGAGACGAAGCCGATGCGGCTGCGCAGGGCCCACAGGTTGACGGTGTCGCTGCCGAACAGGCGCAGGTGGCTGCCTTCGCGTTCCACCGGGTACAGCTCGCGGGTGATCAGCTTGAGCAGGGTGCTCTTGCCGGCGCCGTTGGGACCGAGGATGGCGACCTTCTCGCCTTCGCCGATATGCAGGGAGAAGCCGTCCAGCACACGGGTCTGCTGCTGGAAGGCGGTGACGTTGTGGATGTCGATCATGAGGGGCTCGTGGATGCGGGGACTGGGGGGAGTTTGCCATTTGTTACAAAGGGTGAAAACGAGAGATCAGATATCCCGCCAAGCCAACGCCCTATACAACCCCACCGCATTGCGATACGAAGCCGTCTCCGCCCGGGCAATCTCCTGGCGCATCCGCAGCAATTCCCGCTGGCTCTCCAGCACCGCCTGGTAACTCCCACCCCCCGCCTCGTAACGCCGGCTGGCAATATCGAACGCCTTCTCGCCATGCCGAGCCGAACGCACCAGGGTCTGCAGATGACTCTGGTGCTCGCTCAACTCCACCACCGCGCCCTCCACTTCCTCGATCGCCAACAGCACCACCTGCTCGAACTGCACCCCCTCGCCCGCCGAGCGCGCCTGCGCTGCACGCAAGCGGGCGCGCACGCTGCCCAGGTCCAGCGCCGGCCAGGTCAATCCCGGGGTCAGCTCGAAGGCCCGCGACGCACTGCCCAGGTCACCGTCGCGCAAGGCGAAGAAGCCAACGAAACCACCCAGGTTGAAACGCGGATACAGATCCGCCGTCGCCGCCCCCACATCCTCGACCCGCGCCGCCAACAGCCGCTCGGCCCGCAGCACATCCGGGCGGTTGCGGATCAGGCGGTCGACATCACCCAAGGGCAACTGCCGCGCCAGAGGCATCGACGGCACACGCCCCAGCTCCACCGCCATGCCCCCCGGCCGCTCGCCGCAAAGCACGTCCAGGCGATAAAGACTGCGCTGCAACTGGCTCTGCAACGGCGGAATCGAGGCCTCGGCCCGCAGCAGGTTGCCCCGGGCACTTTCAAGGTCCTCCGGCAAGCCGCTGCCGGCCGCCAGTTGCGCTTCGACCATGCGCACGGTTTCGCCCCAGCTGCGCACTTCATCCCGGGCCAGGGCCAGTTGATGCCGCAGCCCCTGGGCCTCGAAATAGGCCTGCGCCACCTCGGCCGCGATGCTCAGGCGAATCTGCTCCAGGTCCGCCTCGGACGCCTCGACACGCGCCTGCGCCGCGCGACTCAGGTGATCGAGACGGCCGAACAGGTCCAGCTCCCATTGCAGGTCCAGCCCCGCCCGCCACGACTCGGCCAGGCTGCGCGCCGGCGCTGCGCCGTTCACGGCCTGCTGTTCGAGGCTGCGCTGGTAACCCGCCTCGCTGGTCACCAGCGGATAACGCTTCAGGTCCTGCTCGTCGAAACCGGCACGGGCCAGCAACAGGTTGGCATAGGCCCGCCGCACATCGTGGTTGTGGGCCTGGGCAGCCTC
Source organism: Paucimonas sp. (assembly GCA_031253995.1). Taxonomy (GTDB): domain Bacteria; phylum Pseudomonadota; class Gammaproteobacteria; order Pseudomonadales; family Pseudomonadaceae; genus Aquipseudomonas. Next base: position 8,021 of record JAIRVG010000022.1, read on the forward strand.
GATCAGCCCCGCCAGTTGCGCATCCTCGAAGAAGCGCCACCAGTCCGCCGCCGCCCGCGCATCAGGCCCGGCAAAGGCCCCGGCCTGCGGGCTGACCAGCGTGATCGGCGCCACATCGGGCTGCTGGTACCCAGGCCCGACACTGCACGCCGCAAGAAACGACAACGACCCCAATAGAACGAAAGACTTCATGACCACTCCTCAGGTCGCACTGATGCCAAGGCTGCGTTCGGCATCGGCCAGCTGTTGCTGGCGTGCGCCGTGCACGCGGTGATCCCGGGCGAGCCAGGAGTACAGGGTGGGCAAGACGAACAGGGTGAACAGGGTTCCCACCAGCATGCCGCAGACGATCACCACCCCCAGGCCGAAGCGGCTGTTGGCACCGGCGCCGCTGGCGAACAGCAGCGGGACCACGCCGAAGGTCATCGCTGCGGTGGTCATCAGCACCGGGCGCAGGCGCACCTGGGCGGCGCGGATGATCGCCTCGGCGCGCCCGAGGTTGTCGCGCACCTGGATCTCGTTGGCGAACTCCACCATGAGGATGCCGTGCTTGCTGATCAGGCCGATCAGGGTCACCAGGCCGATCTGCGTGTAGATGTTCAGGGTCGCCCAGCCCAGCGCCAGGGGCAGCAGCGCGCCGCAGATGGACAGCGGCACGGTGACCAGGATGATCAGCGGATCCACCAGGCTCTCGTACTGGGCGGCCAGCACCAGGTAGATCACCACCAGCGCGGCAAGGAACGCCCACACCAGCGCCAGACCTTCCTGCACGTACTGGCGCGACTCCGATTGCCAGTCGTGGCTGAAGCCCGGCGGCAGTTCGCTGGCCAGCCGTTCCAGGAACGCCACTGCCTGGCCCTGGGACACCCCCGGAGCGGGAATCGCCTGCAGGGTACTGGCGTTCTGCTGGTCGAACTGCAGCAGGCGGTTCGGCGCCACGCTCATGTCCAGGCGCACCACCGTGGACAGCGGCACCAGGCCGCCGTGGTCGGCGCGCACGTACTGGCGGGCCAGGGCCTGCGGGGTCAGGCGCTGGTCCTGGATGCTCTGCGGGATCACGTCATAGGAACGACCGAACAGGGCGAAGCGGTTGATGTATTGCTCCCCCACCAGCACCGCCAGGGAGTCGCCGATGTCCTGCATGGCGATGCCGAGGCTGGCGGCCTTGGCCCGGTCGATGCTGACCTTGACCACCGGGTTGTTGTAGTCGAGGTCGCTGTCCACCACCACGAACAGGCCACTCTCGCGGGCGCGCTGCTTGAGGGTTTCCATGGTCTGGTACAGCACCGGGTAGTCCTGGGCGCTGCGCAGCACCATCTGCACCGGCAGACCGCCGCTGGAGCCCGGCAGCGAGGCGACCTGGAAGGCGAAGATGCTGCTGCCCTCGACCTCGCCCACCGCCTGCTGCAGGTCGGCCTGCACCTGCGCTGCCGAACGCTGGCGCGCGTCCCAGGCGCTGAGGTTGATGCCGCCGAAGCTCGACGCCGGGCCGTCGGTGCCGTTGATGATCCAGGTGTCGGTGGTTTCCGGGATCGATTTCATCACCCGGTCCAGCTTGGCCGCGAAGCGCTCGACATAGTCCAGGTTGGCGTACTGCGGCGACTTGATCGCGGTGAGCACCGCCGCCTGGTCCTCCGGCGGCGCCAGCTCGCGCTGCGCCTGCAGGTACAGCCAGGGCAGGCTCAGGCACACCATCAGGGCCACGCCACCGCTGATCCAGCGCCGCGCCAGCGACTGCCCCAGCAGCCGGCCATAGCTCGCCGCCAGGCCGCCGAAGAGCTTTTCCGCCAGCTTTGCCATGGGCCCTTCCTGCTGGCCCGGCTTGAGCAGCAGCGAGCTCATCACCGGCGACAGGGTCAGGGCGACGACGCCGGAGACGATCACCGCCCCCGCCAGGGTCAGGGCAAATTCGCGGAACAGGGTGCCGGTGAGCCCGCCGATCAGGCCGATGGGCGCGTAGACAGCGGCCAGGGTCAGGGTCATGGCCACCACCGGCCCGGCGATTTCCCGTGCCCCGGCCAGGGCCGCGGCGATCGGCGTCTGGCCTTCCTCGATATGACGGTGGACGTTCTCCACCACGACGATGGCATCGTCCACCACCAGGCCGATGGCCAGGACCATCGCCAACAGGGTCAGCAGGTTGAGGCTGAAGCCGGCCATCAGCATCAGCGCCGCCGCGCCGAGCATCGACAGCGGGATCGCCAGCACCGGGATCGCCACGCTGCGCAGCGAGCCCAGGCACAGCCAGATCACCGCCACCACGATCAGCATGGCTTCCACCAGGGTGTGCAGGACTTCGTCGATCGACGCATCGATGAACCGCGCGGTCTCGTAGGCCAGCGCCACCTTCACTCCCGGCGGCAGGGTCTGCTGGATCTGCGGCAGCAGCTTGCGGATGCCGTCGACGATCACCAGCGGATTGCCCGATGGTGTGGGAAACAGGCCCAGGTGCACGGCGGGCTTGCCGTCCATGGTGGCGCTGGTCTGGGTCATGGCCGCGCTGAGTTCCACGGTGCCGATATCCCGCAGGCGGACCAGGTCGCTGCCGTCGTTGCGCACGATCAGGTCGCGGAAGGCCTCGACACTGGTCAGGTCGGTATCGACGCGGATATCGGCGAGCACGTACTGGCCGCGCACCTGGCCTGGCGTTGCCTGGTAGTTGTTGGCCCGCACCGCCTGGGCCACGTCGGCGGCGGTGACGCCGCGCCCGGCCATGCGCTCGCTGTCCAGCCACAGGCGCATCGCCAGGTTCTGCCCGCCGAAGGTCTGCACCTTGACCACCCCGTCGATCCCGGAGAACTGCGGCTCGACCACCCGTGACAGGTAGTCGCTGAGTTCGGGAATCGACAGGGTCTCGCTGGAGAAGCCGACGTAGGCCACAGCGGTGGAGTCCCCCGCCGACAGTTCCACCACCGGGTCATAGGCCTTTTCCGGCAGGCGATAACGCACCTGGTTGACCTTGGCCATGGCCTGGGTGAGGGCCTGGGTCGAGTCGCGGTTGAGGACCATGCGCAGGGTGATGGTGCTGCGGCCCTGGATCGACGACGAGGACAGGTAGTCGATGCCCTCCACCGAGGCCACCGCCTGGGTGATCGGCTGGGTGACGAAGCCCTGCATCAGCTCGGCGGAGGCGCCGGGGTATTCGGTGGTGATGGTGATGGTCGAGCTTTCCAGCAGCGGGTACTGGCGGATCGGCAGCTTGCCCAGGGCGAACAGGCCCATCAGCACGATCAGCGCGCTGACCACCAGGGCCAGCACCGGGCGACGGACGAACAGGTCGGTGAATCTCACGACTGACCTCCGTCTTTCAGGCTGTCCTCGGCCACCTGTTCCACCGGCATGCCGTCACTCAGCTTGAGCTGGCCGGACACCACCACCTGGTCGCCCTCGCGCAGACCGGAGCTGATCTCCACCCGCCCCTGCCAGCGTTCGCCGGTGGTCACGCCGACACGGCTGACAGTGAGGCCACCCTTGCCGTCGCGGTTGGCGACGAACACGGTCTGGCCATAGGCGGTGTAGGTGATCGCGGTTTCCGGCAGCGACAGCACGCTTGGCGGTTGCAGCGCATCGAGACGCACGCTGGCGTACATGCCGGGCTGCAACCGGCCGTCCGGATTGGCCAGGGTGGCCTGGACCCGGACCAGGCGGGATGGGCTGATCAGCGGGTCGATGGCGCTGATCCGGGCATCGAACACACGCTGCGCCAGGGCATCCACCGTCAGTTGCAGCGCTTGCCCGCTGCGCAGTTCGGCGACCGCCTGTTCATTGAGGGAGAAGTTCACCCGCAGACTGGACGGGTCCACCAGGCTGGCGATGGCGTCGCCGGCATTCAGGTACTGGCCCTGGTGCACGCGGCGGATGCCGAGCTTGCCGGCAAATGGCGCGACGATGACCTTCTGCGCGATCCGCGCTTCCACCTGCTGCAGCTCGCCGCGGGCCATGTCCATGGCGGCGGTGGCGTTGTCCAGTTGTTCCTGGGTGGTGACGTTGGAGGCGCGTAGTTTGCGCGTGCGCTCCAGCAGCGCTTCGGCGTTGCGCAACTGGGCCCGCAGGCGAACCCGATCGGCCTGCTCGGGCGCGTCGTTGAGCTGCACCAGCACCTGCCCGGCCTTGACCATCTGACCCGACTCGAAGGCGATGCGCACCACGCGTCCGGCGCTTTCCGCGGCCAGTTGCACCTGGTTGAGCGCCTCCAGTTCCCCCACGGCGAACTGCTCGCGAGGTGCCGGCAGCGCAGTGACCCGCGCCAGCGCCACCTTGGTCGCCGGCCAGGCCGCGGTGGCCTGTGCCGAGGGCGCGCGCCCTGCCGATACCCCGACCACGACCAGCACCACCAGCGCCGCCGCCCCTCCTCCCCAAAGCAATTTCCTGCTCATGCCCCGATCCTCGATGGTGAACCTCCTGCCGGCTGAAAGCGCTTGCAGGAGACAACGGGGCGGGACTATAAAACCTCAACTTTACTTGAGGTCAACACAGGTGCCAGGGAAAAAGAAGGTCGACGGTACGCGCATGCTCAGCGTCGGCGAGGTGGCGAAACGGTCGGGCGTGGCGGTGTCCACCCTGCATTTCTACGAGTCGAAGGGGCTGATCGAGAGCACGCGCAATGGGGGGAATCAGCGGCGCTATCCGGCGCTGGTGCTGCGCACCATCGCGATCATCAAGGTGGCGCAGCGTACCGGGATTCCGTTGGAGGAAATCAAGCAGGCGTTCGGGCGTTACCCGCCCAACAGCAAGCTGACGGCGGCGCAGTGGGGGGAGATGTCGACGGCGTGGCGGGAGGATCTGAACGTGCGGATCCGCGCGCTGGAGGCGCTGCGCGACAGCCTGGACAACTGCATTGGCTGTGGGTGCCTGTCGCTGGAGGATTGTCCGCTGCGCAACCCCGAGGACCGGTTGGGGCTGGAAGGGCCGGGGCCGCGGGTGCTGCTACAAACACCGTAGCAGCTGGCATCCGTGCCTCGCGGCGAGGGCCAGGCGTCTGTCTGGAGATCGCGTTAACGAGTAGCAACCCCATGCAAGACATGCTGCAAGCCATCCTCGACCAGGTCCGTCCCCTGCTCAGCCAGGGCCAGGTCGCGCAATACATCCCCGCCCTGGCCCAGGTCGACCCGCACCAGCTGGGCATCGCCGTGCACAGCCTGGACGGGCAACTGCACTACGCCGGCGACGCCCATACGCCGTTCTCGATCCAGAGCATCTCCAAGGTGTTCAGCCTGGTCCAGGCCATCAGCCACAGTGGCGAGGACATCTGGTCGCGACTGGGCTACGAGCCATCCGGCCAGGCCTTCAACTCGCTGGTGCAGCTGGAAGTGGAAAAGGGCCGCCCGCGCAACCCGTTCATCAACGCCGGGGCCCTGGTGATCTGCGATATCAACCAGTCGCGCTACGCCACCCCGGCCCTGTCGATGCGTGACTTCGTCCGCCACCTGTCCGGCAACCCGCGCATCGTCAGCGATGCGGTGGTGGCCGAGTCGGAATACCAGCACCGCGCACGCAACGCGGCCATGGCCTACCTGATGCAGGCCTTCGGCAATTTCCACAACGAAGTCGACGGGGTGCTGCGCAGCTATTTCCACCACTGTGCACTGTCGATGAATTGCGTCGATGTCGCCCGCGGTTTCGCCTTCCTCGCCAACAGCGGGTACTGCCCGCATATCGGCGAACAGATCCTGACCCCGCGCCAGGCGCAGCAGGTCAACGCGATCATGGCCACCAGCGGCCTGTACGACGAGGCCGGCAACTTCGCCTACCGGGTCGGGCTGCCGGGCAAGAGTGGCGTGGGTGGCGGGATCGTCGCGGTGGTGCCGGGGCGCTACAGCATCTGCGTGTGGTCGCCGGCGTTGAATGCGTCGGGCAACTCGCTGGCGGGGATGCGGGCCCTGGAATTGCTCAGCGAGCGAATCACCGGCTCGGTGTTCTCAGCGGTGCCGTAAGGTCAGCGCGGACCTTGTGGGAGCGGGTTTACCCGCGATTACCATGGTGAATTCACTACTGCAATCGCGGGTGAACCCGCTCCCACAGGGTCCGCGTTGTTTGTTGAAAATGCTTAGCGCATCGCCGCCAGCTTGATGCCGAAGCCCACCAGGCAGACGCCGGCCAGGCGTTCGAACAGGTTGGAAATGCGCGGGTTGGCACGCATGCGTTCGGCCAGCCGATGGGTGAGGACCACGGCGATCAGCCCATAAAGGAAGGTCACCACCGCCACCGTGGCCGCAAGGAAGCCAAAGGTCACCAGCCCCTGGTGCTTCACCGGATCCACGAACAGCGGGAAGAACGCCATGTAGAACATGATCGCCTTGGGATTGAGCAAGGTGATCATCATGGTCTGGCGCAGGTAGTGGCCGCTGTCCATGCGGCTCTTGCGCGGCGCGCCACCGGGCTTGCTCAGCACCATGCGCACCCCGAGGTAAGCGAGGTACGCCGCACCGGCCCACTGCACCACATGGAAGGCCGCCGGATAGGCCGCCAGCAACGTGGCCACCCCGGCCACCGCCAGCCACAGCAGCACCTGGTCTCCCAGGATCACCCCGCAGGTAGCCGCCAGCCCGGCCTTGATGCCGCCCTTGCCGGTGGCCGTGATCAGGGCGAAGTTACCGGGGCCGGGAATGGCCAGGACGATGATGAAGGCAATGACGAAGGCGCCATAGTCGGTCACGCCAAGCATGGGTAGTGCTCCTGAACGGTGTAGGAAATTTCTTTAAGGCTCTTAGCCTAACCGCTGCCCTCCCGCCTGGGTATCCCGATAAATCGGTACTGGCGATTTGACTTGTACAACTTTCCGCCTAGCCTTGGGTCATACCTGTACAAGACCACTCACTTGTACAAGATTAGCCCGGAGCCGCGGATGTCCATCTACCTGGAACGTTTTGCCGAACGCTTTGCCTCGCTGGATGCTGGCAGCCTCGGTGAGCTGGAAAAGTTGTACAGCGCGGACGTCGTATTCCGCGACCCGCTGCATGAAATCCACGGCCTGCCCGCCCTGCACGACTATTTCGCCCAGCTCTACGCCAATGTCCGCGAGCTGCGCTACGCGTTCCACGACGCCGCCGAAACCCGTCCCGGACAAGGCTACCTGCGCTGGACCCTGCACTTTCGCCACCCGCGCCTGGCCGGCGGACAACTGATCAGCCTCGACGGCTGCAGCCATCTGCACTGGGATGAGCAGGTGCATCTGCATCAGGATTATTTCGATGCCGGTGCCCTGCTCTACGAACACGTGCCCGTGCTGGGCAGCGTGATCGGCTGGCTCAAGGGCCGCCTGGCATGAGCCGCTGCTGGGTGACCGGCGCCAGCAGCGGGCTCGGCGCCGCGCTGGCCCTGCAACTGCTGGAACAGGGCCATCAGGTCGCCCTGGGAGGGCGCAATCAGGATGCCCTGGAGCCCCTGGCCGCCGCCTATCCGCACCAGGTCCTGCTGATCCCGGGAGATATCGAGCGGCCCGACGACGTCCGGACCATGGTCGAGCGCATCGACGCTGCCTGGGGCGGCCTCGATCTGGCGATCTTCAACGCTGGCACCTGCGAGTACCTGGAGCCCGGCCACTTCGACGCGACCCTGGTGGAACGGGTCATGCGCACCAACCTGCTGGGCCTCTGCCATTGCCTGGAAGCGGTGCTGCCCCTGCTGCGCCAGGGTCGCCAGCCGCACCTGGTGGTGACCGGCAGTTCGGTAGACTGGCTCGCCCTGCCCCGTGCCGCGGCCTATGGCGCGTCGAAGGCGGCGGTGCGCTACCTGGTGGAATCCCTGCGTATCGACCTGGTCAGCGAAGGCATAGACGTCACCCTGGTCAGCCCCGGCTTCGTCGACACCCCGCTGACCCGGCGCAACGACTTCCCCATGCCGCAGCGCTGGAGCGCTGAACGCGCCGCGCGGCATATCGCCAGGCGCCTGCCCGGGCGGCCGCTGGAAATCAGCTTCCCCTTCCCGTTCATCCCCCTCCTGCGCCTGCTCGGCGCCCTGCCCGGGCGCTTGCGCCTGAAGCTGGGCCAGCACCTGGCCCGTGGCGAAAAGGACTGACTGCCCATGCGTATCGCCCTCATCGGCAGCGGCATCGCCGGCCTGACCTGTGCCCACCTGCTTTCACGCCGCCACGAGGTGACGGTGTTCGAGGCCGCCAGCTGGATCGGCGGCCACACCCATACGGTCGATGTGCACTGGCAAGACCGCGACTACGCGGTGGACACCGGTTTCATCGTGTTCAACGACTGGACCTACCCCAACTTCATCCGCCTGCTCGACCACCTCGGCGTCGCCTCGCGCCCCACCGAAATGAGCTTCTCCGTGCACGACCCGGCCAATGGCCTTGAGTACAACGGGCACAACCTCGACACCTTGTTCGCCCAGCGCAGCAACCTGCTGTCGCCGGGGTTCTGGGGCATGCTGCGGGATATCCTGCGCTTCAACCGCCGGGCCATCGCCGACCTCGATGGCGGACGCATAGCGGCGACCACGACCTTGGGCGACTACCTGCGCGAGCACGCTTACGGCCAGCGTTTCATCGAGCACTACGTGGTGCCCATGGGCTCGGCGATCTGGTCGATGTCGCGGGCCGACATGCTGGCTTTCCCGCTGCAGTTCTTCGTGCGTTTCTGCCGCAACCATGGGCTGCTGTCGGTCAGTCGGCGCCCGCAGTGGCGGGTGGTCGAGGGTGGTTCGCGCAGCTATGTCGAACCGCTGTGCCGCACCTTCGTCGGGCGTATCCGCCTGGAATGCCCGGTGACGCGGGTCACCCGGGATGACGACGGGGTCACGGTGCTCAGCGCCGACGGCCCGGAGCGCTTCGACAAGGTGGTGTTCGCCTGCCACAGCGACCAGGCCCTGGCGCTGCTCGACGCTCCCAGCACCCGCGAGCAGGAGATCCTCGGCGCGATCCGCTACGCCAGCAACGACGTGGTGCTGCACACCGACACCCGCCTGCTTCCACGCGAGCGCAAGGCCTGGGCGAGCTGGAACTACCGGCTGGGCAACGACGCCCAGGTCCCCGCCGCGCTGACCTACGACATGAACATCCTGCAGGGCATCGAGGCTCCGGTGACCTTCTGCGTCAGCCTCAACCAGACCGACCTGATCGACCCGGCAACGATCATCGCCCGCTTCGACTACGCCCACCCGCAATACAGCCTCGCCGCCGTGGCCGCCCAGGCACGCCATGGCGAACTCCAGGGCCAGCGCCACAGCTACTTCTGCGGCGCCTACTGGGCCAACGGGTTCCACGAGGATGGCGTGGTCAGCGCGCTGCGGGTCGCCGAGCACTTTGGAGAGCAGTTGTGAACAGCAGCCTGTGCCACGGCTGGGTCAGCCATCGGCGCCTGGGGCCGCGGGCCCACGCCTTCCGCTACCGCATCGGCATGTTTTATGTCGATCTCGATGAGCAGGCGCGCCTGAACGGCCTGTCGCCCTGGCTCGGCAGCTCGCGCTGGGCGCCCCTGTGCTGGCGCGAGAGCGACTACCTGCCGAGCCTCACCCACTTCGGTTGCGGACTGGCCGAGGCCGCGCGGCAACGGGTGGCCCAGGCCTGCGGATGGCGGCCGGCCGGCCCCGTGCATCTGCTCACCCAGCCGCGTTGCTGGGGCCTGTCGTTCAACCCGGTGAGCTTCTATTTCTGCCATGACCACGAAGACCAACTGGCGGCGATCCTCCTGGAAGTGCGCAACACGCCCTGGCGCGAACGCTTCCACTACGTGCTGCCGGTACAGCCAGGCAAGGCCCATGACTTCACCGTGGCCAAGGCCTTCCATGTCTCGCCGTTCCTGCCGCCGGACATGGACTACCACCTGGGTTTCCGCCTCGACGGCCCGCACATCCGCATCCACATGGAGAACTGGCGCCAGGGAGAAAAGGTCTTCGAAGCCGACCTGGCGCTACAACGCCGACCACTCGACCGCGCCGCCGTGCACCGCTTCGTCCTGAGCTTTCCGTGGATGAGCCTGCGTACCGTCACCGCCATCTACTGGCAAGCCCTGCGCCTGCTGCTCAAGCGCACGCCGATCCACGACCACCACCCAAGCCAGGGCGACCAGCGCCTTGGCCAACCCCACGCTGCCGAGGAGCACGAGCATGTCCCAGCCCACCCTGAGCGTTAGCAAGTCGACGGGGCTGCTGCCCGTGCTCGGCGGCCTGGCCCGCAGCGCGGTCACCGCGCAACTGCGCCGCCTGCGCCATGGCCACCTGCGCCTGGTCCAGGGAGCGCGCCAATGGAGCTTCGGCGATCCGGCCAGCGCCTTGCAGGCGGAAGTGGAGATCCTCGACGAGGAAGCCTGGAACCTGGTGGCCGCCAACGGCTCGATCGGTTCCGGCGAGGCCTATATCCACGGCTACTGGCGCAGCCCCGACGTGGCGGCGGTGACCCGCCTGTTCGTCGCCAACCTCGGTGTACTCGACGCCATGGAAGGCGGCCTGGCGCGCCTCGGCCGCCCGGCGCTGCGCCTGCTGCACTGGCTCAACCGCAATCACCGGCACGGCTCGCGACGCAACATCCTCGCCCACTACGACCTCGGCAACGCCCTGTTCGAACGCCTGCTCGATCCCACCATGATGTACTCGGCGGCGCGCTTCACCCATGCCGACGAGAGCCTGGAACAGGCGCAGTTGAACAAGCTGGAGGACATCTGCCGCAAGCTCGAACTGCAACCCGACGAGCACCTGCTGGAGATCGGCACGGGCTGGGGCAGCCTGGCGATCCATGCGGCGACCCGCTTCGGCTGCCGGGTGACCACCACCACGCTGTCCGAGGCGCAGTACGCCCATACCTTGCAGCGGGTGCTCGCACTGGGCCTGGAAAAGCGCATCACGGTACTGCGCGAGGACTACCGCGACCTGCGCGGGCGCTTCGACAAGCTGGTGTCGATCGAGATGATCGAGGCCGTGGGGCATCGCTACCTGCCCGCCTATTTCCGCCAGTGTGCCGCCCTGCTCAAGGCCGACGGCCTGATGCTGCTGCAGGCGATCACCATCCGCGACCAGCGCTACGCCCAGGCGCGGCGGTCGGTGGACTTCATCCAGCGCTACATCTTCCCCGGCGGTGCCCTGCCCTCGCTGAGCGTGCTGCTGGACACCGCCAGCCGGCAGACCGCGCTGAACCTGGTGCACATGGAGGATTTCGGCCAGGACTATGCGCGCACCTTGCGGCACTGGCGGGACAACCTGCGCCAGTCGCGGGTGGCGCTGGGCGAGCTGGGGTATGACGAGAGTTTCCAGCGGTTGTGGGAGTTCTACCTGTGTTATTGCCAGGGTGGTTTCGAGGAACGGGCGATCGGCGTGGCGCAACTGGTGTGGGCCGGGCCGCAGGCCAGACGGGCGCCGCTGGGGTGAGTCGGGCGTGGCTGGTCGGCAACGCACTGTGGTTGCAGGCGGGCTGGTGGGGCTGCGTGCTGGGGGCGCGGTATCCGGGGTTGCTGGTTGCGGTGATGGTCGGGTTGCTGGTGCATCTGTGGCTTTGTCGCCAGGCAGTGACCGAGGTCTGGGTCTTGCTGCGGGTCGGTTTGGCGGGTTGTGTGCTGGATACGGTGCTGGGGGTGCTCGGGGTTTTCGGTTTTGATGCCTGGCCGCTGCCCGGCTGGCTGGCATTGCTGTGGCTGGTGCTGGCCAGCGGGATGCGGCATAGCCTGGCGTGGCTGGGGCGGTCGGTGTGGCTGGCGGGGGTTTGTGGGTTGGTTGGTGGTCCCCTGGCCTATTTGGCCGGAGCGCGTTTGGCGGGGGTCGGGTTGCCGTTGGGCGAGATGACGACGGCGCTTCTGCTGGCGGTGATCTGGGCAGTGTGGCTCCCGCTCTGCCTGCGCCTGGCCACAAAAGCCGACTGAGACCACAGGAGTCTGCATTCAGCCCGAGGCGTTCGGTTGTTGCTCACAACCTGTCCCCGGCATCCAGCCGCGCCAGCAGCGCTTCCCCTCGCTGCCACAACGCCTCACGCCGCGCCGCCTTCATCCGGTCAAGATTGCCGTAGAGCAACGCCATCCGCTGGTTCCCGGCAAACACCTCGCGATGCCGCATCAGGAAATGCCAGTACAGCGCATTGAACGGGCACCCATCCTCCTCCACCGCATGATCCACCCGGTACACGCAGTTCGCACAATGATCGGACATCCGCTGGATGTACTTGCCACTGGCGCAATACGGCTTGGACCCCAGGTACCCACCGTCCGCGTGCATCACCATCCCCAGGGTATTGGGCAGTTCCACCCAGTCATAGGCATCCATGTACACCGCCAGGTACCAGTCGCAGATCTGCGGCGGCGCGATCCCGGCCAGCAGGGCGAAATTGCCGGTGACCATCAGCCGCTGGATATGGTGCGCATACCCCAGCTCCAGGGTCTGGCCGATCACCTGGGCCATGCAGCGCATATCGGTCTGGCCATCCCAGTAGAACTCCGGCAACGGCCGCCGGTTGCCGAGGAAATTCAGCTGCGCATACTCCGGCATGCGCAGCCAATAGATCCCTCGCACATACTCGCGCCAGCCGATCAACTGGCGGATGAAACCCTCCGCCGCATTCAGCGGCACTTCCTTGAGCCGCCAGGCGCGCTCCACGTCCTCGCACAGCTGGCGCACATCCAGCAGGCCGATGTTCAGCGCCGCGCTGATCCGCGCATGGAACAGGTACGGCTCGCCCTCGGCCATGGCGTCCTGGTAATCACCGAACGCTGTCAGCCCATGATCGAGAAAATGCCGCCACAAGGCCTCGGCATCCGCATGGGTCACCGGATAGTCGAAGCCCTCCACATTGCCGTAGTGGTCCTTGAAACGCTCCCGTACCAGGTCGATGACCTCGCGGGTGATCGCATCCGGCTTGAAGCTTGCGGTGAAAGGCCCGTGTACCTTGCGCGGCAGCGGCTTGCGGTTGTCGTGGTCGTAGTTCCAGGCACCGCCCGCCGGGCCGCCGTCCGGCTCCAGCAGCAGGCGGTTGCGCTTGCGCATGCCGTGGTAGAAGTTCTCCATGCGCAGGTGGGTGCGACCCTCAGCCCAGCGGGCGAAGGCCTGGCGGGAACAGAGGAAACGCCGGTCGCGATGCCAGACCAGGGGCAGGTCACACTCGCGCATGCTTTGCTCCAGGCGCCACTCGCCGCATTCGGTGACATGCACTGCCTCGGCCTTCAGCTTCCTGTGCCAGCGCCGCAGCTCACCGACGATGCTGCCGCTGTTGTCCCGCGCGTCCAGCTTCACATACTCGACCCGCCAGCCCCGCTCCCGCAGGGCCTCGGCAAAATGGCGCATGGCGCTGAGCACCAGGATGATCTTGCGCGGATGGTGCGGCACGTAGCGGGTCTCGTCCTTGACCTCGGCCATCAGCAGCACGTCGCGGGCCGGGTCGAGGGCGTTCAGCAGGTCGAGATCGAAGGACAGCTGGTCCCCCAGCAACAGGCCCAGTCGCGGAGGCTGACTCACCGTCCGCCCTCGGGCAGACGCCGGAAGAACAGGGTGATCTGGCCCACCTCCACCCCCAGCTTGCTCATGCGGGTGCGGTTGATAAGGGTGTCTTCGTCCATCAGGTACATCCAGTCGTCCATGTCCATCACCCAGTTGCGCCCGTCCACCGGCAGGTCGAGGCGATAGCGCCAGTGCAGGGCATTGCCGGCGACCTGGCCGGTGGCATCGCCGACCACATCGCCGGCCCGCCCGATCCAGCGTCCTTCGCCTTGCGGGGTGAGGGTCCAGGTGCGTTGCTGGGTGGTGCCGTCGCTGTAGACGAAGTGCTCGTCGAGGATCAGTCGTTCGCCGTCGCGGCGGCTGTCGATGGTCACGTGGAAGCGCTTGACCACCTCGCCCGAGCGCTTCTGGAACATGCCCCAGGCTTCCACCGGGCGGGAGAAGTACTTCACCAGGTCGAAGCGCGGTTGCTGCCCGGCGTAGGTATCCACTTCGACATTGCCGCAACTGCCCAGCAGCAGGCAGCTCAACAGGACCAGGACTGCACGCATGTTCATTCTCCTCGCTCAGCGCCCCACCAGGCGCTGACGCAGTTGTGGATCACGGGCCCGGGGGTCGAGCCAGATGGCGAAGAAGGCCCGGGCGAAGGCGGTATCGTCGACCCGGCGGCTCAGTTGGCCGTCGACATAGAACCGACAACCCTGCCCCGGCAGGTACACGCCGGTGATGCGCATCCCCGGTCGCACATCGACGAAGGCCTCCTGCATGACCAGCTCCCAGCGCGCCAGCGTGGCCTCGGCCAGCCCGGGACCGCCGAGCCGGCGCATCTCGTCCAGGCTCGCCTCGACCAGGGTGTCGCGGGAGATATCGCGGTGGTAGGTCAGTTCGAGGGCGAAGGGCCGGGTCCAGTCCAGCGGTGCCTCCGGGCTCCAGGTCCTTGCGTTGTACAAACGCAGGCCGAACCAGGTGAATTCGCCCTGCCCCACCATTCGCGCCTCGGGCAGCTCTACGCGCCAGTCGGCCTGGACCGAAAGGCTCGATACCAGCAGCAGGCACAGCGTCAGCCATCGTCTTGCATCCGCCATGTGCCTGCCCGCCGTTTCGATTAGTTGTACAAGTATATTTTCTTTGTACAACTTTACCCCGCGAAAGTTTGCACAACTTTCCCGGCGGTCATGCCTCAAAGATCAGGAGAGCGTTGATCACACCCCTGGAGGTCGATATGGCGATGCGTAATCCCCTGCTGCTGTCCTGCCTGGTGCTGGCCCTGGCCGCCTGCTCCAGCACCGAGCGCTCCGCGGCGCCGCCGCAGACCATGCAGGTCGACCTCAAGCGTTACCAGGGCACCTGGTACGAGCAGGCGCGGCTGCCGATGTTCTTCCAGCGCAATTGCGTGGAGTCCGAGGCGAACTACGACGTGCGCGAGGACGGCAACATCGACGTGACCAACCGCTGCAAGGAAAAGAACGGGGAATGGAACGAAGCCCACGGCGTCGCCGAACCCCAGGTGCCAGGGCGCACCGACAAGCTGTGGGTGCGCTTCGACAACTGGTTCAGCCGCCTGGCACCGGGGCTGACCAAGGGCGAGTACTGGGTGCTGTATCACGATGCCGAGTACAAGGTGGCGCTGGTCGGGCATCCGGAGCGCAAGTACCTGTGGTTGCTGTCGCGGGAACGGGAGATCGATAGTGCGGGGCGGGAGGCGCTGTTGAAGATCGCTCACGAGCGCGGTTACGACACCCGTGAGCTGGTCTGGCGCGGCACGCCGCAACCTTGAGGGTCAGCCCTCCAGGCCGGCCTTGGCCTGCCCGCTGCGCAAGGTGAAGTTCACCCCGATCGACAGCATCGGCTCCGGCGGATTCCACGCCGGCTTCGGTGCGGCCAGCAGGTACTCGGTCAGTTCCTCACGCTTGCCCGCCAGCATATTGGCCAACAGGGTACCGGTGGCGGTACCGCGTACGGTGCCCAGGCCATTGCAGCCCAGCGCGCCGTAGACGTTCGGCCGCAGCTCGCCGAAGAAGCCGGCGCCGTTGCGGGTCATGGCCAGGCCGCCGCCCCAGGTGTGCTCGAACTCGACGTTGGCCAGGGTCGGGAAACGCCGCTCGAACGACAGGCGATGGGCCGGGCGCACTTTCTCCGGGTAGTTGGTCTTGGCCCGGCCATCCGGGTTGAAGCTGAAACTGTTGCGCACCAGGATGCGGTTGTCGTGGGTGCGGCGCAGGGTGGTGCCGAACGGGTCCGCCGGGATCACGCCCCAGAAGTCCTTGCCACCGATGCTCGCCTGCTCGGCCGCGGTCAGCGGGCGGGTCAGGCTGCCGTAGGTGAAGATCGGCAGCATGCGCCCCTGGAGGAAGCCGAAGTACGCGCCGAAGGCGTTGTTGGCGAGGATCAGCTTGTCGGCGGTGATGCGCCCGGTCGGGTGGTGCAGCACGGTTTTCTGGCCGTAGTCGACAGCGGTGATCGGCGTGTCTTCGTACAGCTCGACGTTGGCCGGCAGCGAGTCGGCCAGGCCTTTCACCAGACCGGACGGTTGCACCAGGATGGTCCCCGGGGTGTACAGCGCCTTGCGGTAGAACGAGGTGCCGATGTGTTCGTGCAGCTCGGAGCCTTCGATGATCTTGCAGGGCTGGCCCAGACCTTCCAGGCCACCGCGGTAGGCGTTGAGCACGGCGATGCCCTCGTCCTCGACCGCTGCCTGGTACTTGCCGGAGTGGCGCATCTGCGCGTCGACGATGTTGTGCTCTTCCACCAGGTCGCGAAGGATGCGCTGGCCACGCTGGTTCAGGTGCAGGACCTGGGTGGCGATGGTGCGGTCGCCGATGTAGTCCGGCGCGCCGATATCGTGGGGCACGTCGATAAGGAAGCCGGCGTTGCGGCCCGAGGTGCCGAAGCCAACCTGCTGGGCCTCGACCAGGATCACCCGGTCATTGGGGAAGTTCAGCGCCAGCTGGCGCGCGGCGGCGAGGCCGGTGAAGCCGGCACCGACCACCACCCACGGCGCCTGGGCATCGCCCACCAACGGCGGACGGGGCTGGCGCAGGCGGCTGGTGTGGAACCAGCCCGGATCCTGGTCATCCTTGGGCAGCGAGCCGATGCGCTGCATCGACGCCGGATCGCTCGGCGTGCCGTCGGCCAGCAACGAGGCAGCGCCGCCGGCAGCCACGACACCGGCACTGACGCCCGCGCCGATAAGGATCTTTCTTCTTGAAACGGCCATGTGGATTCAACTCTGTACAAAAAAGGGGTTGATTGGAGTGCGAGCTGCAGCGCCTCCCGGGCCACCTGGGATGTTGTTCTTGTGTTCGAAACGGCAGGAGAAAACCGCGCATCGTCTGGTAGAAGCGAAAGCCGCTGGCGCGGGCCTTCGCAGACGCAAGACATTCATTTCCATGGCAAACCAGAGAATGAATAATCTGTGTATACATATTGTCTTCAATTGTTACATCTCGTCAATGGCGTATTCCAGAGCACTCGACGGCCGTGCGGGTGCTGGTTACGCTGGCGGCTTTTGCGCGAGGGATGGCGATGTACCAAGGAAGTTGCCTGTGCGGGGCGGTGCGCTACGAACTGAGCGATGAACCCAAGGCGGTGAGTCATTGTCATTGCGGGCAGTGCCGCAAGAGCCATGGGGCGGCGTTTGCCACCTACGGCAGTGTGCCGCGTGAGGCCCTGCGGATTGTTTCAGGTGCGGCGCAGCTCAAGGGGTTCGCGTCTTCGCCGAGCGTGCTGCGGCAATTTTGCGCGCAATGCGGGTCGAGCCTGTTCTGGTCACGTGTTGCCGGGGAGTTTTCCGATTGGGTTTCCGTGGCGCTGGCAACGCTGGATACGCCGTTCGTACCGCTCAAGGCGCGGCAGGTGCATGAGGAATCGCGTCTGGGCTGGCCCGGGATTTGAAATCCTGCGGTTTGCCCGCCAGAATCGCGGCCTGATTTGCTGGCTGTTGCCATCGCGAGGTTTCCCGTTGAACGAACACACCCTCTCCCGCCGCCTGGAGCGCGTGGCCGCCCATGTACCGGTCGGCGCACGCCTGGCCGATATCGGCTCGGACCATGCCTACCTGCCGGTGGCATTGATGCGCCGTGGGGTGATTGCCTCGGCCGTGGCGGGCGAGGTGGCGTTGACGCCGTATAACGCCGCGCTGCGCAGCGTGCGGGAAAACGGGCTGGAAGGCTCGATCGTGGTGCGGCATGCCAGCGGGTTGCGGGCGATCGAGGCGGATGACGGGATTACCGCGATCACCCTGTGCGGCATGGGCGGGGAGACGATTCGCGACATTCTCCAGGCGGACAGTGATCGCCTCAGCGGTCGCGAGTTGCTGGTGCTGCAGCCCAATGGCGGCGGGCAACCCATGCGGCGCTGGTTGATGGAGCACGGGTATCGGATCGTCGCGGAAGAGGTGCTGCGGGAGAATCGATTCGACTATGAGATTGTCGTGGCCGAACGCAGCGGGCCGGTGAGGTATACCGAGGTGGAACTGTACTTCGGGCCGTTGCTGATGCACGAGCGAAGTCCGGCATTCATGGACAAGTGGGATCGCTTGTCGCGCTTGAAGCGCAAGACACTGGAAGGGCTCAAGCGGGCCAACCACGGGGTTGCAGACGAGAAAGCAAGCGAATTGACCCGGCAGATCAACTGGATTGCCCAGCTACAGCGCTGATCGAGAATCATCTTGCGGGTTAGAAAGGGCAGCCTGCTGTATCACCGCTGTAACAAGGAATTCACCCAGCCAACCGGCCAACTGCCAGCTATATTTCTCAAAGTCCAATAACCCCTGTTTTTATCCCCTTTTTCTACCTGCGTTTTTCTGCTTATGTACGCTCGATGTGGCGCAGCAAACGTGCTCCCTTTGCTGCCCAAGCCGACAGGAAGTCTGCCAGATGGCTTGCCGTTGCCTCATGGGTCCCGGCCAGACCCAAGCTTTACCAACCGGACTACCTGACTTATGCCCGTTGACCTGCAAGCGCTCTACCCCAAGCTGATCCACCTGATGCTGGACACGGTGTTCGTGGTCGACCGGGACGACCAGATCGTCTTCGTCAGTGATGCCTGCCAGGCCCTGCTGGGCTACCGCGCCGACGAACTGGTCGGCACCTCCATCACCCAGTACATGCACCCCGAAGACCTCGCCGCCACCCGTGCGTCCATCGTCCGGGTGATGAACGGTCAGCCCCATTTCGACTTTCGCAACCGCTACGTGCGCAAGGACGGCGGCGTGGTCTACATCCTCTGGGCCGCATTCTGGTCCGATGAAGTGGGCGCACGCATCGGCGTCGCGCGCAACGTCACCGCCCTGGCCAAGGCCGAGGAAGAGCTGCGCTTCCTCGCCCACCACGACCCGCTCACCAAGCTCACCAACCGCTCGCTTTTCACCGACCGCCTGCACACCGCCCTGCACACCGCACACCGTCACCACGGCCAGTTCGCCCTGCTGTTCCTCGACGTCAACGACTTCAAGGGCATCAACGACGAGCACGGTCACACCATGGGTGACCGCGTGCTGTGCGTGATCGCCCGGCGCCTGGAAGGCTGCGTGCGCGAGACCGATACCGTGGCGCGAATGGGTGGAGACGAATTCATCGTGTTGCTGACGGAGATCCAGTCGGAGAACGCGGTGTCGGAGAAGGTGGCGCAGATCCTGGCGGTGATGGCCGAGCCGTTGGGCCCGGAGTTCGGGGGGATGAGGATGCCGTCATGCAGTATCGGAGTGGCGTGCTATCCGGGGGATGGGGAGGATGCGGATACGTTGTTGAGCCATGCGGATGGGGATATGTACCGGATCAAGCGGCGGCGGTCGGAGGTGGGGTGACGGGCAATTGCAGCCCTCGATCCAGTCAACAGTCATACCCCCAATCCTGACGAGCTGGCACATAACCAAGCACTTGCTGAAGCTCTTGCGCGAACATGGCTATTTCTTCATCAGCACCTTCGGAATACCTGCCGAAATCCAGCAAGGTGCAATGCTCATGTTGCGGCCCCATGGCACTTGCTTGCATGGCGAACAATCCCGGGCCCTTTGCAGGTCTCAAGACAGTGATGGAAAAGGGCTTGAGGCACGCGAGGTCGACG
Source organism: Paucimonas sp. (assembly GCA_031253995.1). Lineage (GTDB taxonomy): Bacteria > Pseudomonadota > Gammaproteobacteria > Pseudomonadales > Pseudomonadaceae > Aquipseudomonas. The sequence continues at coordinate 27,449 of JAIRVG010000022.1, forward strand.
TAGGCAGAAAGAGGCCCAAGCATAACCCACAGCTCACTACCGTCTTTTGCGAAGGTCAGCACCGAAGTACGTGCCGTACCCAATGCGCGTAACGCCAAAGGAATCCCGGACTGGTTATGTGGAAGTGCCGAGCAGAGCGTGGCACCAACGGGCCTCTTCAGTGTTACGTATGTGAGTTTGGACATGATGGTATCGATCTACTGGGGTAGCAAAGACTAGCAACAAAAAGGCAGGGCTGACAGGTAACAAACTTATGGCTGAATACCGCTGCTATTACTGCCGCTGGATCACGCCCCCGGACTCACCGCCGTCCCCGCCAGCAACCCGCCATCGATATTCAACTCCGCCCCGGTCATATAGGCCGCCTCATCCGAGGCCAGCAGCAATGCGACTGCCGCCACCTCCTCCACAGAGCCAAAGCGCTTGAGCGGTGTATCCGCCACCAACGCCGCAGCCCGCGCGTCCCGACCAGGCCCGTCGCCCAGCATGGCCTCCCACATGGGCGTCAGGATGGCGCCCGGATGAATCGAGTTGCAGCGGATCTGCCAGCCCTGTTGCGCGCAGTACAAGGCCACGCTCTTGGTGTGGTTGCGTATGGCGGCCTTGGATGAGGCGTACGCGGCGGCGCCCGGAATGCCGACCAGTCCGGAGCGGGAGGAAATGTTGATGATCGAGCCACTGCCCCTGGCTTTCATCGCGGCGATGGCATAGCGGCAGCCGAGGAAGGTGCCGTCCAGGTTGACGCGGTGGACGGCGCGCCAGTCTTCGAGGCTGGCGTGCTCGGGGTCGTGGGCAACCACGCCGGTTTCGAAACCGGTGATGCCGGCGTTGTTCACCAGCACGTCGATAGCCGGGACCAGGTCGGACAGTTGGGCCCAGTCGGCTTCCTGGCTGACATCCAGGCGAATGAACCGCGCACCGAGCGCCTGGGCCGTGGCGGTCCCGCCGGCTTCGTCGATATCGGTCACGATGACCTCGGCGCCCTCCTCGCGGAATCGGCTGGCGATGGCGCGGCCGATGCCTCGGGCGGCGCCGGTGATGAGGCAGGTCTTGCCTTGGAGTCTGGGCATGGGAATCGTCCTTGGCTGCTCTGGATTCAGGTTCGGACCGCATGATCGGGTCATGGTTGCCTGAGCACAACCAGCATTTGCATGAGTGCAATGGCCAACATCGTTGTGCAACCGGCAAGATCAGCACTTCTCCCCCCCCCAGGGACTGCCCATGCGCCAACCATCATCCGTGGTGTTCATCAACGGCCTTATCGGCTCCCTGGACTATCCGGCCCTTCACACCACCCTCGCCCCTCACACCGTACTGGTCCCGGCCCTGCCCGGTTACGGGGGTCTGAACAGCGTCGAGCCAGACACGATCGATATCCCGGCCCAGATCAGTTATCTGCACGGATTCATCCAGGAGCTTGCACCCGGCGAGCCGGTTCACCTGGTTGGCCATTCGGTCGGTGGTGTGATCGCCCTGCTCTACGCCTGCCGCTATCCGGATTCGGTCGCCAGCGTCATCAGCGTCGAGGGCAATTTCTCGTTGAAGGATGCTTTCTGGTCGTCGAACGTTGCGCGCATGACCACGACAGAAGTGGAGGCCTTGATGGCCGGCTTTCGCGCAGACCCCGCAGGCTGGCTGACGCGGGCAGGTATCACGCCGACCCCGCCGCATCTGGAAACTGCGGCAGCCTGGTTGAATTACCAGCCTGCAAGCACGTTGCAGGCCATGGCCCGTTCAGTGGTGGCGGTCACCGGAGAAAGCAGTTATGCCGAAGCGCTTCACGCACTGTTTGCCCGAACGCCGGTCCACCTGCTGGCAGGCGAACATTCTCGCGATGGCTGGGATGTGCCCGAGTGGGCCTTGGAGCAAGCCACCAGTCTGACGGTGATGCCTGGGACAGGTCATCTGATGATGCTGGAACAGCCAGAGCAGTTCGCACTGGCTGTCCGGCAGATAATCGATGGTCATTGAAAAGAGATGCGGTCAAGGGCAGGCCCGCGCCCTGCCCCGGCTCGCCAGCACCATCAGCACCACACCCAACACGATCGCCGGCACGCTCAACAACTGCCCCACATCCAGCGGCAACGACGCCTCGTAGCTCGCCTGCTGCATCTTGGTGAACTCCAGCAGGAACCGCACCACGAACACCGACACCAGGAACAACCCACTGAGGAAACCGGTATTCAACCGGCTGCCACGCTTCAGGTAGAGCAGGAACAGCCCGGCGAACAACGCCAGGTACGCCGCCGCTTCATACAGCTGGGTCGGATGCCGGGGCAGCAGGTCGATCCGCGTGAAGACGACCGCCCAGGGCAGGTCGGTGGGAATCCCGGCGATCTCGGAATTGAAGAAGTTGCCGATCCGCACCAGCGCGCCGCCCAGCAGCGCGACGATGGCGATGCGGTCGAGCAGCCAGAGATAGCCGAAATCCCGATGCCGTCGGCAGAACAGGTAGACGCCCAGGCTCAGGCCGATCGCCCCGCCATGGCTGGCCAGCCCGCCTTTCCAGATGGCGAGGATTTCCAGCGGGTGGCTGAAGTAGAAGCCGGGGTCGTAGAACACGACGTGGGCGAGCCTGGCGCCGATCAGGGTGCCCAGGCCGACGTACATCAGCAGCGCATCGAGTGGTGCGACAGGTTTGCCTTCGCGTTTGAAGATGAACGTCATCAGGCTCATGCCGAGGCCGAACGCCGCGGCGAAGAGGACGCCGTACCAGTGGATAGCGAAGCCGCCGATCTGTAGCAGGACAGGGTCGACGCTCCATGTGAAGTGTTGCTGCATCGAAGGGTTCTCCGGGGTGAATCAGGAGGGATGGCGCGACCATTGTCACAACTTGTCGATTAAAGGGCCATTAACCGCATGTCTGGCATGAAATTCTCATGAAGGAATGAAGTCCACCAAAATAGGTAGTCAACTACCCACTTTCCCCACCCAACAACAACGTCAGGGGGTCCCATGAGCTGTCTGATCTGCGCCGGTAGCGCCGAATCCATCGAATGTTCCCCTGGGTGGGAAGAGCGCCGCTGCCCACGATGCGGGTGTTACCGGATGTCCCAATCCCTGGTGTTGTTGATGATGGATGAAGGCCAGATCTTCGATTCGGTGAAAATGCGCGAGTGGCTGCAGGTACGCCGCGGCGTGGTGCCGGTGCCGTCGATCGAGTTCAACCAGGCGATCATGGTGCGGTGAAGCGGAATTCCAGCACCGCCCTCCTCATTTGAACGGCAGGTGCTGCAACTCCCTCACCGACTGGCTTTCCGGATACAGATTGCCGCTGTTCGGGATCGCCAGGGCATGTGCCTTCAACAACCCCACGTCATCGCGCCCGAGCACCAGGGTTTCGCCGCGCCATTCCTTGAACAGTTCATGCAGCGGAATGCGCAGGTGCCCCCGTGCCGGGTCCGCGAGGAACGCCCGGCCCTGTCGCACCCCCTTGAGCACCACGAAGTGGTTGAGGGTTTCCCGACGCAGCAGGATGATCACCGGTCCCGGCAGCAGGCCGACCGATTCCTTCGGCAGCAGGATGCCGGTGGCGTCGTAGCCGGCATTTTCAGCAGCCGTCTTCAGGTCGAGCATGGAAAAACCTTCCTGGATGCGGTTGACCATCTCTTCTGGCGGTAACCGGAAGACGATGTCGGCGAGCAGATCCTGCTCCCTCACCGAATCGCCGAAATACTGGTTGAGCAGGATGGTCAGCGCCGCCGCACCGCAGGAGTAGTCCAGGGTCTGGCGCTGGATGCCGGCGAACTTCAGTTGCTGCATCGACTGGATGCGCGGCCCTTCGTAGGCAAACCCCGAAGAACAGACGCTCAGCGCGAGCGCCAATAGACAGGCCTGTCTCATGGGATCAGTTGAACTGTCGTTTCAGGCCCAGCGACAACGCTGCGGGGCCTGAATCGTTGTTGAGGCCAAAGGTCACCCCAGGCGAAACCACCCAGTCCCTGGACAACCGGTAGGAGGCGTTCAGGGAGATATCCATCGGGTCGGAATCGGAACCGTAGATGGTTTCGTGGTCGGCCTTCATGTTCGATACGTAGGAATAGGACACCCGTGTTCCGAGGGACAGTTTCTCGTTCAGGGCGAAGCCGACACCAGCGTAGCTGTTGATGATCCAGCCTGGCTGGACGTTGTAGCCATCGACCTTGTCGGCGAAGAAGTACTGGTAGTTGATGCCGCCGAACAGGATCGCGGGGTCGGTGGACCTGACGAAGGCCAGTCCCGGCGCGATACTCCAGTGCCCCGTGCCATTGTTCAGCGGGTCCTTCCAGCTGTTGGTCTGGTCGTTGTATTTCTTGCGGCCAGTGGGCGCGCTGATATCCAGGGTCGCCGAAATCGCGGGCAGGTCCGCGGACTCCCGGGTCAGCTGGTACTGCCCGCCGAAGGAAATGTCGCCCAGGTCCCAGGCGCTGGTATCGCGGGTGTATTCGTTGCTCGAAACGTCCTCGATGCGAGTGTAGGTCACCGGCACGCTGACGTAGCCTTCGACACCCTCGTAAAGACCGGCGCGCAAGGCGGTACCGAACTGCAGCAGGCGTGCGGAATAAGAGGATTTCTGGAAATAGCCGACATCGGGCAGGTTGTACTGGGTGCGGCTCTGCTTGTAGGTGGTGTTGACGTCGAGTTCGACCTGTCCGGGCGACAGCAGGACGGTGGAACCCGTGAGGAAATCCAGGGGCGCCTGGTTTTCGACTTCCGCACCGTATTGCTTGTCATCCCTGGTCGCGGCCGCACCCGCTTGCCCGGCATGGGCCGTGGCCGGGGGGCCATCGAAGTGCTTGACCATCTTGCTGATGGCGCCTACGTCGACCTGCGCCTGGCCAAGGGTCCGGGATTGCAGCACGGTCTGGTCCGCCGCCGTAACCTGAAGCTGGCCTACGACCCTGTCTCCATTGGCAAAATCGATGTTGTAGGGGACATCGGTCGAGATGCTGGCGATGCCGGCAGTCGGGACCTTGATCGCGGCACCGTACTGAGTGTCGAAGATACAAAGGCCGTTGACATAGGAAATGATCTTTCCGGAGAACTTGTCACCGCTTTTCATGACCAGGGTATCGGCGTGTGCGCAAGACAGAGGAGACAACAGAACAATCAACAACCCGGACGTACTGCGCATACTGCACTTCATCAAGCATTCCTTGCCGCAAAAAGAAAGTTGAAGCCATAGTTGCCTATGGCTTCAATGTCACTTACCAGGAGAACGTGGAAATCGGACGGTTCCAGGAACTGTCACGGAAACCGTAGACGCTCGGCTGGTAGTTGTTGTTCGGGTCGAGGACCTGAACATGCAGATCGATCTGGGTAGAGTTGGCCAGCGCCCAGGAGTTGGCATTGCTGACCTTGTCCGCCAACCAGCGATCACCGGCTACGCGATAGGTGTTGCCTTCGTAGTTGTAGGTGTAGATGCCGTGCGGGTCGTAGCTGCTACCGATGATGTTGTAGGAGCGATAGTCGGTCTGGCTGCCGAACTTCTTCCAGGTCACTTCATAGGTTTTCAGGCCCTGGGTAACGCTGGGCAGGGCTGCACCGGTGAGCAGTGCGGCGCCCTTGATCTCGCCCATGGCGGCGTTGTCGAGCTTGACGGCCTGGACGCCCTGTTCCTTCAGCGAAGCGAGGATCGGGTTTTGCGCGTGGCTGATGGCTGGCAGCGAAAAGACCAGTGCCGCGAGCAGTGTGGGTTTGAACAGATTTTTCATCCTTGTGCCTCTGGTGGTTTATGAAAGCGTAAGCATTCGACGCCGGGCTTATCATCCTGCCGGCGTTATTCAATCATCAGACTCTGAAGTTCCAGCGTGATCGCTCGATGCTCTGTCAGCGCATCGCAGGCAACACGTTCGCGTATTGGCAAATAGACGGGAAACAGCAAAGGCAGGGCTTTACTTTCATCTGTAGCTCCTCGGCGCCGGGCTATTCACTCAATTGAATATCCGGACGCGTACTTACAATTCCATTGCCGACAAGCATAAGCGCCTTTAAATCCCGAACAACACCGGTTTTTCCATCGTTGTCTTCGAATACAACGTCAACTGGACATCCAGGATGTACGAACCCCCGGGTTTGCCGAGAGGCACGACTCCCCGGTCAGAAATGGCAATTGGCCATGATTTTCGTTCAATTTGCAGAGAATTCGAGGTTTGCTGTTGTCCGGCGAAAGGCAGCGACGAGGCGTGAAACACGTCCTTACAAGGATGTTTCAAAATATTTCAAAACATTGCTCGAACCATCTATTCCGGGGGATGCCACCTCATACGAGGGTCAATTTCCGCGGTCCTTTGCGCATGAACCCGACCGGCGCTGAACACCTAACGCCTCCATATGAATACTTCGGTTTTGGCAGGCAAGGCCACCAGACAGATTTGCGAACGATTCTTAGTCACTATATTCTTCGCCCTTTCCCGCCGCCCCTGCGGGCTTTTGCACACGTGAGGTTAGCCTTGGCCGACGATCTCGATCGCCTGTTTCGTCTCTACCACCGCGACTTGCAGAACATCGCCTACCGCCGCGTAGGCGATCGCGAACTGGCGGCAGATCTCACCCAGGACACCTTCGTACGCTATGCCGGCCTCGGCCAGCAGCAGCGCACCGAGAGCATCCTCAACCCGCGCTTCTTCCTGATGCGGGTGCTCGGCAACCTGATCATCGACCTGGCCCGCGGGCGCAAGCGCCAGGGTACCCACAGCGCGCTGGACGACGTGCAGGACGAACTGCTGGATACGCGGCCCGGCCCCGAGCGCCTCCACGAGTTGCGCCAGCAACTGCAACGCCTGCACCTGGCCCTCGGCGAGCTGCCGGAGAACTGCCGTGACGCGCTGCTGCTCAACCGCCTCGACGGGCTCAGCCACCAGGCCATCGCCGAGCGCCTGGACGTTTCGCCGAGCATGGTCAGCAAGTACATCATGCGTGCCCTGCGCCACTGCGCCCGGCGCCTCGACCTGGTGGAGGACTGAGCCATGGCGAGCGTTCCCGCAGAAGACCTCGACCAGCCCCTCCCCGGCCTGATCGACGAAGCCCTGCAATGGCTGGTGGACCTGCACAGCGGCAGCGCCGGCGATCACGATTGGGAGCAGTACCAGCAGTGGTGCGAACGCTCCGCCGAACACCAGTCCGCCGCCTTGGCCGCCGAGCGCCTGTGGGAGCGCCTGGGCAGCGCCCTGCAACGCCCGGCACCGCGTCGGCGTGCAGGTCCGCTACTCGGCCTGGTACTGGCGATCGGGCTGGCGGGCGGCGGTGCCTGGCAGGCCCGCGAAGACGGCTGGCTGGCCGACCAGCGCACCGGTTCCGGCGAGCGCCGGGAACTGCGCCTGGACGATGGCTCGCAGTTGGTCCTGGCTCCGCAGACACGGGTCGACATCCACCTGGAAGGCGACCGCCGCACGGTCCGGCTGTACGCCGGCGAGCTGTTCGTCCAGGTCGCCCCGGATCCGTCGCGGCCTTTCGAGGTGCAGGCAGCGAATGGCACCCTGCGCGCCTTGGGCACGGCCTTCGACGTGCGCCGGGATGGAAAGCAGGTACGTCTGGTCGTCACCGAGCACAGCGTACGCGTCACCCGCGAAGGCGCGGCCGGCCCGACGGTGGTCCGCCAGGGACAGGCCCTCGGTTTCGACGCCGATGGCATCTCACCGCCCCATGAAGTCGACACGGCCAGCCTCACCGCCTGGCGCCGCGACCGCCTGATCTTCGATCGCCAGCCCCTGGGCGAGGTGCTCGACGAGCTGTCGCGCTACCACCGCGGCCTGCTCTGGGTCCGCGACCCGGCGCTGCGCCAGTTGCCAGTCACCGGCCTGTTCGACACCCGCGACCTCGATGCACAACTGGCCTTGCTGGAACAGTCGCTGCCGATTCGCATCCGCAAGCTGCCCTGGCTGACGGTGGTGGAGCGGGACGAACAGCGCGGCGGAAAATAATCCGAAAATATTTCATTCGCCGCTGTCAGGTTTTCGAAGGCCAGCGTCTTTCCCGTTTGAGAGTGATTTTTAATCAGCTGATTTCAGCGGGGAGACGCATGCACAATCTGATTCGACGCAATGCCTTGAGCCTGGCCATCGCCATGACCACCAGCCTGGGCCTGCCGGTCGTGGCACTGGCCAGCGAAAGTACCCGGACGCTACACAACTTCGATATCGCCGCCGGTCCCATGGACCAGGTGCTGACCCGCTTCGCCGACCAGGCCGGTCTGCGCCTGGTGGTGGCCAGCGAGTTGCTGGGCGGACAGCAGAGTGCCGGGTTGCAAGGCCAGTTCAGCGTTACCGACGGAGTCGCGCAATTGCTGGGCCGCAGCGACCTGCAGGCCTCGATCAGCGGCGACATCCTGCTCATCGAAAAGCGCCCGGCCAGCGCAGAAGCCCTGGAACTGGGCTCAACGCTGATCGAAGGCCAGGGCATGGGCATGGCCACCGAGAACACCGGTTCCTACACCACCGAGCGGGTCAGTATCGGTTCGAAGTCGCCGACCAGCCTGCGCCAGACCCCGCAATCGGTGTCGGTGGTGACCAGTCAGGTCATCGACGAGCAGCGCATGACCGACCTGGCCGATGCCATGAAGACCACGCCGGGCATCACTGTGAAGAACAACAACTTCCGTCTCTCGGACTTCTACGCCCGCGGCTTCAAGATCGAGAACATCCAGATCGACGGCGCCGCGCCGATGGCGCTGGGCACTACGTCCGGCAGCTTCTACTCGAACAAGGCCTACGACATGGTCGAATTCGATCATGTCGAGGTGCTGCGCGGCTCCTCGGCGCTGTTCGGCGGCACCGGCGACCCAGGCGGCATGATCAACCTGGTGCGCAAGCGTCCGCTGGACACCTACCAGCTCAAGGTCGACCTGTCCGCCGGCAGTTGGGACAACTACCGCAGCCAGTTCGACGTCACCGGCCCGCTGGGCTTCGACGGCAAGCTGCGCGGACGCCTGGTGGCCGCCTACACCGACCGCCAGTTCATGCAGGACGATCGGGCCACCGAGAAGCCGATCCTGTACGGCATCCTCGAAGCCGACATCTTGCCGGACACCCGCCTGACCCTTGGCGGCCGTTCCGAACGCATCCACGAGACCGGGTCCGGCACCGGCCTGCCACGCTATGTCACCGGTGCCGACATCGGCCTCTCGCGCAGCACCAGCCTGACCGAAAGCTGGGCGTATCTGGACGGCCGCTCACAGGAGGTGTTCGCCAAGATCGACCACGATTTCAACGACGACTGGAAGGCCAATATCACCTACACCCAGACCCTGGACTCCGGCTTCAGCAAAAGTGCCTTCAACTTCGGCGCGGTACACCCGGTAACCCTCGACGGCCCGGCGTGGAGCGGCAACGTCAACCAGTACCGCAGTGATCAGAAGCTGTGGGACGCCAACCTCGCCGGCACCTTCGCGGCATTCGGCTTGCAGCACGAATTCCTCATGGGTATCGACTACCAGAAGATCACCAGCCAATGGGAAGGCACCATGCAGTCGGCGGGGTCCGGCGGCCCGATCGATGTGTTCGATCCAGAATCGACGCCTTGGCCGATGCCGGTGACCAACAAGGACTTCTACCGCGACTACAGTCCCAACACCCAGACCCAATACGGCCTGTACTCCACCCTGCGTCTGCAACTGGCCGAGCCGCTGCACCTGATCCTCGGCGCCCGCGCCCAGCGCTACAAGTTCGAACAGCTGTACCGCGCGCGCAACAACGTTGGCGTATGGGAAGTGCAATCGGACATCGATACCCGCGAACCCACCAAGCTGGTGCCCTACGGCGGACTGGTCTACGACCTGAACGACGACTGGTCGACCTATGTCAGCTACTCGGAAATCTACAAGCCCCAGCAGAACAAACTGACCGGGCCGCTGCCGGGCACCTCGCTCGAAGCCATGAAGGGCAAGACCTACGAAACCGGGATCAAAGGCGAACTGTGGCACGGCGCGGTGAACACCTCGGCCGCGCTGTACTACACCACCCGGGACAACGAGGCGGTGGTCGACCCTGCCTACACGCTGACCAACGTGCTGTTCGGTGGCAACTGCTGCTACCTGCCCCAGGGCGAAGTGGTCAGCAAGGGCGTGGACCTGGAACTCAGCGGCGAACTGCTGCCGGACTGGAACGTGCTGGCCGGATACACCTACAACCACAACCGCAACCGCCAGTCCAATGCCGCGTTCAGCAGCATCACGCCCAAGCACCAGTTCAAGCTGTGGACGACCTGGCGCATGCCTGGCGTGCTGGAGGACTTCAAGGTGGGTGGCGGGGTCAACGTGCAGAGCGCCAACCTGGTCAGCGGCACTGCCAGCGTGATCGACCCGAGCACGACGACAGGCCTGCGCTCGGTGGCCTACGACTACCGCCAGGGCGGCTACGCGGTCTGGAACGCCCTGGTCGAGTACCGGATCGACGATCACTGGACCCTGGCCTACAACGCCAACAACCTGTTCGACAAGACCTACTACGCCACGCTGGGCTCGTCGATGTCAGGCAACTGGTACGGCGATGAGCGCAACCACATGCTGACCTTGCGTGGAACATTCTGGTAACGCCATGGACAGGCCGGCGGCCGCCCCGTAAGGTGGCGGCCGTCACGCACTCCACCGGGCAAAAACCATGAACCGCCGCAAGAAAATCAACCAGTTGCTCAAGGCCCACGCCAAGAAGGCCAGCGCCAAGCTGGCGCCGAAGAGCAAGCCCAGATACATCAGCAAGGCTGAACGGGCGAAGCTGGAGGTGGAGAGTTCCACTGTGCTTGAGACAGGCTTGTAACGGGGCTGGCTTGGGATCGGGAACCGGGACCGCTTTGCAGGCAAGCCAGCTCTACGGTCCGTGCTCGTCTGCCGGGCTGCGTGAGAATTGCCGCTTGTATTCGCGACTGAACTGCGAACTGCTCTGGTACCCCACCCGGTGCGCCACCTGCGCCACACCCAGCCCTTCGCCAATCAGCATCTGCTGCGCCTTCAACAACCTGACCCGCTTCAGGTACTGGATCGGCGACAGCAACGTAGTGCGCTTGAAATGCTCATGGAACGCCGAGGCTCCCATGTTCGCCTGCCCCGCCAGTTGCTCGATGCTCAGCGGCTGGTCGTAGTGGTCGCGCAGGTAGGCCAGCGAAGCACCGATCCGGGCGAAGGCTCCCTGCTGCTCCACCAACGCCCGCAACGCTCCCGCCTGCGGTCCCTTCAGCGCGGCGTAATACACCTCGCGCATCCGCGCCGCTCCCATCACCCGGGCTTCCTCGTCATCCTGCAAGCATTGCAGCAGGCGCACCACGGCCTCGCGCATCGCGTCGTCCAGCGGCGCGGAACTCATGGACTCCGGGGTCTGCGCCCGCAGCATGCCGGCCGGCAGCGGGGCCATGGCCTGGGTCATCTCGCCGAGCACCAGCGGGTCCAGGCCGATGGCGACGCCATACAGCGGCTCCGCCTCGCTGGCGAAGGTCTCGCACATGAACGGCACCGACAGCGCCTGCAACAGGTACTGCCCGGCGCCATAGTCCAGGGTGCGTTCACCGAGGCGCGCCAGCTTGCTGCCCTGGGCCAGGACCATGATGCTCGGCTCGTAGATCTGCGGGCTGCTGGCCACGTAGTGCGACCAGGACAGCACCTCCACCCCCGGCAGGCGCGTGCCGACGAACCCGGGGCGGCTGGCCAGGGGCCGGATCAATTGGCAGAGGGCTTCGAGGTCGGACATGTGCGGATCGCTGCTGGACAGGGCGGCGCATGATCCCAGATTTCCACGCTAGCGCAGTAGCCCGAAAGGCATGGGCGGAGGAATAGGCATGACAAACGGAGGAATGCCCATCGGCATACCGTCCGACGCGCCGTAAAGTGCGCCGCCTTTGCAATCCGTAGTGAGACACCCCCGATGTACAAAGCCCTTGGCTACGCCGCGCAGTCGGCCACCTCCCCCCTCGCCCCGATGCAGTTCGAACGCCGCGCCCCGCGCGCCGACGACGTGGTCATCGACATCCTCTACTGCGGCGTCTGCCACTCGGACATCCACCAGGCCCGCAACGAATGGGGCATCGCCGTGTTCCCGCTGATGCCGGGCCACGAGATCATCGGCCGGGTCAGCGCAGTGGGCAGCAACGCCGGCAAGTACCAGCCGGGCGACCTGGTGGGCGTCGGCTGCATGGTCGATTCGTGCCGCAGCTGCGAAGCCTGCCGCGCCAACCTGGAGCAGTACTGCCTGGAAGGCCCGACCATGACCTACACCACCCCGGACCGGATCGACGGCAGCTACACGATGGGCGGCTACTCCGACCGCATCGTGGTCAGCGAGGACTTCGTGGTGCGCATCCCCGACGGCATGGACCTGCCCAGCGCCGCGCCGATTCTCTGCGCCGGCATCACCACCTACTCACCGCTGCGTCATCACGGCGTCGGTCCGGGGCACAAGGTCGGCATCCTTGGCATGGGTGGCCTGGGCCACATGGGCATCAAGCTGGCCAAGGCGCTTGGCGCCGAAGTCACGCTGTTCACCCGCTCGGCGAGCAAGGCCGCCGAAGCCCGGGCGCAAGGCGCGGACCATGTGATCGTGTCCACCGACCCGCAGCAGATGGCCGCCGCCGCCGACCGCTTCGACTTCCTGCTGGACACCATTCCGGTGCAGCACGACCTCAACCCCTACCTGCGCACCCTGAAGTTCAACGGCGTGCATATCCTCGTCGGGCTGATCGAACCCATCGACCCGCCGCTGGACGCGACCCAGCTGGTGCTCAAGCGCCGGGTGGTCGCCGGCTCGCTGATCGGCGGCATCGCCGAGACCCAGGAGGTGCTGGACTTCTGCGCCGAGCACGACATTCGCTGCGATATCGAGATGCTCGATATCCGCAATATCAACCAGGCCTATGAACGGATGATCGCGGGGGATGTGAAGTACCGCTTCGTGATCGACATGGCGACGCTGCGCCCATAATCAGATCGCCCTGTCGCGGCAGTGCAGCAGGGCATCGCGGATCATCGTGCTGACCAGTGCCGGTGACACGCCAAGTGCCCTGGCGATCTCGTTCTGCTTCATGCCGTGGATCCGGCTCATCTCGAACGCGCGGCGGGTCCGCTCGGGCAGGTCGGCCAGGGCCACGGCAATGCGTTCGAGGATCTGCTGGTCGGCGATCAGGGCTTCCGGGGTATCGCCGGCCGGGGTCGGGGCTTCGTCGCAGTCGCTTTCCTGGCTGATCAGGTGTTCCTCGAACTGGCGACGCCGGTAATCGTCGATCGACAGGTTGCGCACCACACGGTTGAGGTACGAGGCCTGGGAATGGATCTGCTCGCTGCGCGCCACCGTGTCGACCTTCATGAAGGCGTCGTGGACGATGTCCTCGGCGCGGCTGCGGCAGCCGATGATCTTCGCCGCCAGGCCAACCAGGCGCGAGCGCTGGGCGGAGAACACCTCTAGCAAGGGAGAACCACCGCGGGCTGCACCGGTTTTTTGCATGAGGCACCTGATCTGCGCGTGAAGTCCGTGGGGCACGGCCGCAGAATCTAGTATTGATAAGAACTATTTGCAACAAGTCTCTTAATATCGAATCGGACGCAGCCGGGAAAAAGCGGATGGAGTAAGCTTGCGCAAATTCCGTCGTGCCCAGCCCCATGCCCAACCCGTCCCTGCCCGAGAAAACGCCGAGCGAAATGGCCGCCGACTGGTGCGTGCGCCTGCATTTCGAGGACTGCAGCGACGCTGATCGGGCCGCGTTCCTGCGTTGGTACCACGCTGATCCGGCGCATGCCGCCGAGTACGCGAGCATGTGCCGGATCTGGCAGGTGAGCGAGCAGTTGCCGACGCTGTCCGCCCGTAGGCCCCGGCGTCGGGCCTTGCCGCTGCTGGCACGGGCGGCGGCGGTAGTGCTGGCGTTGGGTGGAGCCTGGGGTGCGGGCTGGGCCGGGGGCGTGCTACCGGGCGAGGTGCGTTATTTCGCGGCCGAGGGGCAGCGGCACCAGGTGCAGTTGCCGGACCTCAGCCGGGTCGAGCTGAACCAGCGCACCGGCCTGCTCTACCTGGGTTATCGCCAGCAGCGCCAGGTGTACCTGCGCGATGGCGAAGCCTTCTTCGATGTCCAGCGCAATCCCGACAAGCCCTTCGTGATCAGCGCCGACAACGCCAGCGTGCGGGTCACCGGCACCCACTTCAACGTCTGGACCGCCCCGGCGCAAACCACGGTCACCGTATCCGAAGGTTCGGTGCTGGTGTCCCGCGATGCCAGTGGAGAAGGCCGCAACCAGGGCACCGAGCTGACCGCCGGGCTGCAGGCCGAGGTGCGCGATGGCCGGCTGGCACAGCTGCGCCGGGTGGACCCGGCCCGGGCCACGGCCTGGCGCAACGGCAAGCTGATGCTGGACGACATCAGCCTGCGCGAGGCACTGCCGCTGATCAATCGCTACCTCGATGTACCCCTGCAACTGGACGGCGGCGATGTCGGCGAGTTGCGCGTGGGCGGCATCTACGACACTGCCGAGCTAGGCCGGCTGGTGTCGGCGTTGCCGCAGATCCTGCCGGTGAAGTTGCGCCGGGATGAGGGTGTGATCCGCGTGTCCGTGCGCTGAAACAACCGTCCCCAGGACCAGCCTCATCGCTGCATCAGCCCCTCCAATGCCTGCCCCAATCTGTTTGGCTGAACAAATCCCTCTCTCATTCGTCGATCAGGCAAGCCCTGCCAACGGGGCAATCACGCCAACATAAAAGCAGCATCACCAGGAGCATCATGAGCGCCCTTCCCTTCCTTCCAGCGGCCCAGCGCCTGCGCCGCAGCATCGCCGCCGCCGCCCTCGGGCTCGCCATCGTCCTGCCCGCGCAGGCCGAGCCCGTGCCGGTCGACATCCCGGCCAAGGCCCTGTCTTCGGCGCTGGCCGACCTCGGCAACCAGACCGCCTTGCAGATCATCTACAGCCAGGACACCGTCTCCGGCCTGCGCAGCCACGGGGTCAGCGGCCAGATGGAACCGGAACAGGCGCTGCGCCAGTTGCTCCAGGGCACCGGCATCGCCTACCAGCTCGACGGCAACCATGTGACCCTGCAGGGCAAGCGCGACGACGACGCGGCGATCGCCCTGCCCAGCACCAACATCGCCGGCCAGGCCTACAGCTCGGTCAGCGCCGACGACGGCTACGTGGCCAAGCGCGCCTCGGCCGGCTCCAAGACCGACACGCCGATTATCGAGACGCCTTACTCGGTGTCGGTGGTGACCCGCGAGCAGATCAAGGCCCAGCAGGCCAAGACCATAGCCCAGGTCCTGCGCTACACCCCGGGCATCAACACCGAGCTGGCCGGCCCGCAGTTCGTCACCGACCAGCTGACCATCCGCGGCTTCCAGCAAGGCACCGGCCGCATGCTGCGCGATGGCACCCGCACCTTCCTGCCGGAGTTCCTCGGCTGGGACGCCCCCGAACCCTACGGCCTGGAACGGGTCGAGGTGCTCCGTGGCGCCAGCTCGGTGCTGTACGGCGCGTCCGACCCCGGCGGCCAGATCAACCTGGTGAGCAAGCGTCCGACCACCGAGCCGCTGCACGAGATCCAGTTGCAGGCAGGCAACGACGACTACCGCCAGGGCGCCTTCGACCTGGGCGATGCCCTCGATGAAGAAGGTCGCTGGAGCTATCGCCTGACTGGTCTGTTCCGCGAGGCCGACGCCCAGACCGAGCACATCACCAATCGCCGCGAATTCGTCGCCCCGGCGATCAGCTTCCGCCCCGACGCCGACACCGAGCTGACGGTGCTCGCCGAGTACCAGCGCCAGACCGGCAACTTCGCCAACCCGCTGCCGGCCCAGGGCACGGTGTTCCATGACCCGCGCGGCCGGCTCGACCGCGACGTCAACGTCGGCGACAGCGCCTACGACTACATGACCAACGAAAAGACCTCCCTGGGTTACGTCTTCGAACGCCACCTCGACGAGGTCTGGACCCTGCGCCAGAACGTGCGCTACAGCGACTACCGCCAGTCCAGTTCGGAGATCGCCCTGTTCGGTCCGGTGGGCGACCTGTACTCGCGCTACAACCAGCAGCGCGAGGGCGACGGCCGCCTCTTCACCCTCGACACCCAGGCCCAGGCCAACTTCGCCACCGGTGCGCTGGAGCACACCCTGCTGGCGGGCGTCGACTACAACAATGGCAAGTTCGACCAGAAGCAGTCGTTGAACTTCATCCTGGAAACCTTCGATGCCCACAACCCCGTGTACGGGCAGCCGTTGACCCTGGTGCCCGTCAGCGCCCTGGACTACGAACAGAAGCTGACCCAGACCGGCGTCTACCTGCAGGACCAGTTCAAGTTCGACAAGTGGGTGTTGCTGCTCGGCGGCCGCTATGACTGGGCCAGTAACCAGCGCGATGACCTGGAGCCACAGACGCAGAAGGACGAGAAATTCAGCGGCCGCGCCGGCATCGTCTACCTGTTCGACAACGGCCTGGCACCCTACGCCAGCTACAGCGAATCCTTCCTGCCGGTAATGGGCGTGACGGCCAGCAAGTCGCAGCTGAAGCCAGAGATCGGCAAGCAGTACGAGATCGGCCTGAAGTACGAGCCGCCGGGCGCCAACAGCCTGTACACCCTGGCCGTGTTCGACCTGACCCGGCAGAACGCCACCGAGTACGTCAGCGGCTTGCCTCGCCAGGACGGCGAGGTGCGTTCGCGGGGTGTCGAGCTGGAAGCGAAAACCGAGATCACCACCGGCCTCAACCTGATCGGCAGCTACACCTGGAACGACGTGGAAGTGACCCAGTCCGACCTCGGCACCAAGGGCAACACCCCAATCCGGGCGCCCGAGCACATGGCGTCCGCCTGGGCCGACTACCGGATCCAGGGCGGCCCGCTCGAAGGCCTGCGCCTGGGCGCTGGTGCGCGGTATGTCGACAGCACGTACGGCGATGAGGACAACAGCTTCAAGGTCGACAGCTATGTGGTGGTGGATGCCCTGGTGGCGTATGAACTGGGCAAGCTGGATGCCTCGCTGGACGGCGTGGAACTGGCGCTGAACGCGACCAACCTGCTGGATGAGAAGTACGTGGCGGGTTGCTTCAACGCGGTGGGTTGCCAGTATGGGCAGCAGCGCACGGTGTACGGGAGCGTGACCTACAACTGGTAACTCCGTATACGCGGACCGTAGGAGCTGGCTTGCCTGCTCCTACGGATTGTCCCCCCTCCTCAATACGACCCCCACCATCCTGAACGAGACATGCACCTTGCCGACCGGCAGGCGTGCATTCCATCGTGCGCAAAACCTACAAGATCCCAGCCCCCCGCAACCTTCATCCACTGCCCATCCTTTGTCAGAAGAACAATCCAGGAGAGCACCGGTCATGAGTGAAACGATCACTGTATCGCCCGCCACCTTGCGCAAAGTGACCGCGGCTGCAGCCGTGGGCAACTTCGTCGAATGGTTCGACTTCGCCGTCTACGGCTTCCTCGCCACCATCATCGCCAAGCAGTTCTTCGCCAGCGACGACCCCAACGCCGCCCTGCTGCAGACCTTCGCCGTGTTCGCCGTGGCCTTCGCCCTGCGGCCACTGGGCGGGATCGTGTTCGGGGCAATGGGGGACCGGCTGGGGCGCAAGCGCGTACTGTCGATCACCGTGCTGATGATGGCCGGCGCCACCACCGTGATCGGCCTGCTGCCGACCTACGCCAGCATCGGCCTGATGGCCCCGGTGCTGCTCACCCTTACCCGCTGCGTCCAGGGTTTCTCTGCGGGTGGCGAGTACGCCGGAGCGTGCGCCTACGTCATGGAACACGCGCCCGATCATCGCCGGGGCTGGTACGGCAGCTTCCTGCCGGTGTCGACCTTCTCGGCCTTCGCCAGCGCCGCCGTGATCGCCTACCTGCTCGACGCCAGCCTGTCGCCCGAGGCCATGGCCCAGTGGGGCTGGCGCGTACCCTTCCTGGTGGCGGCACCGCTCGGCGTGATCGGCCTGTACCTGCGCTGGCGCATGGAAGAGACCCCGGCCTTCCGCCAGGCCATGGCCGAGCAGAAGGAAAGCGAGCATTCGCCGCTGCGCGAGACCCTGACCCAGCAGAAAGGCGCAATGCTGCGCCTGGGCGCGTTCATCTCGCTGACGGCGCTGTCGTTCTACATGTTCACCACCTACTTCGCCACCTACCTGCAAGTGGTCGGCCACCTGAGCCGGGCGCAGGCGCTGATGGTCTCGACCATCGCCCTGCTGTTCGCCGCCGGTGCCTGCCCGGCCGCCGGGGCGTTCACCGATCGCTTCGGCCGCCGGCGGACCATCGGCGTGACCTGCCTGTGGGTGATCCTCATGGTCTTCCCGGCGTACTGGCTGGCCAGCTCCGGCAGCGTGCCGGCGGCGGTGTGCGGGGTGATCCTGCTGGCGGTGGGCGCGGTGATGTCCGGGGTAGTCACCGCCGCCTTGCTCTCGGAGGTATTCCCGACCCGCACCCGCTATACCGCCTCGGCGATGACCTACAACGTCGCCTACACCCTGTTCGGCGGCACCGCGCCACTGATGGCGACCTGGTTGATCGGGCTCAGCGGCAGCAGCCTGGCGCCGGCGTTCTACCTGGTGGTGATCGCGCTGGTGGCGCTGGTGGGTGGCCTGGCGTTGCCGGAGACTTCGCGGATTTCGTTGCATGACGAACCGGGCGGCGCCAGGGCCGACCTGTTGCGGGGTACCGGCGATACGGCCTGAGCGACGCCTGAGAGCGCCCCAAGGTCATGACAAGGCTGCTCGGCACCCGGGGCAGCCTTGTCCGCGTCACCAGTCGTAAGTCAGGTTGGCAGTAACAGTCCGCCCCTGACCGTAAGTGCACTCCCACACGCCAGAACAGCGGCTGACATAACGCTTGTCGCCGATGTTCTCCACATTGGCCTGTAGCCGTACGCCCCGGATCGCCAGCGGCGACCGCTCCAGGTCATAGGAAACCATGCCGTCGTAGACGCTGTAGGACGGCACATCGAACGCGCGATACGACGTGCTGGTCCCCGGGCTGCTGCGCACGTAGCGGACACCCGCACCGAAACCGAGACCGCGCAGCATGCTGTCGTCCGGCAACTGGTAGTCCAGCCAGGTGGAGGCAGTCAGCGGCGAGATGCCGATCGGGTGCCGGCCTTCCATCCCATCGTTGTCCTTGGTGTATTCAGCGTCGACGCGGGAGACCGAGGCAATCAGGTTGAGATTGCTGGCCAGTGCGAACTTGCCCTCAAGCTCGACACCGGTAGAACGCAACTCGCCGGACTGGGTGCTGAACCCAGGATTGGCCAGGTCGCTGGTCAAGACGTTCTTGCGATCGACCTGATACACCGACAGTTGCACGAAACTGTCCGAACCGGGTGGCTGGTACTTGATGCCGACCTCGTATTGCTTCCCGGTCGATGCGTCGAAGGTATTGCCGGAAACATCGGTCCCTGTGTTGGGCTGGAACGACTCGGAATAGCTGAAGTAAGGCGTCACGCCGCTGTCGAACAGATACCCGAAGCCCAGCCGGCCTGAGAATTTCTTGTCCTTGATACTGTTGTCGACCTTGTACAGCGGCTGGTTGTTCTCGGTGACCGCCCAGTCGTAGCGGCCGCCCAGGGTAAGGAACCAGCGCTCCCAGCGCATCTGGTCCTGCAGGTAGACACCGGTTTGGCGGATGGTGTTGTCCCAGGTATTGACGCTGGCCAGGCTGAAATCGATGGGTGCGCCATAGACCGGGTTGTACAGGTCGATTCCCGGCGGAGCGTATTGGTAGCGACCCAGGAACTCGGAGTTGAAGTGATAGTAATCGACGCCCAGCAGGACGGTATGGTCCAGATCGCCGGTCTTGAACACAGCCTGGGCGGTATTGTCGATGCCGTAGACCTTGTTGGTCTGTGACCAGTCGATGGCATAGCGGCCGATGGCGCTCTGGTCGTTCAGCCCCGTGGTCGGACTGGTAATGAACTCGTAGCCGTGCAGCACCGATACGAAGCGATCGTCGACATAGGCGTAGCGGGCATTCTGCCTGAGCGTCCAGACATCGTTCAGTTCGTGGGCGATCTCGTAGCCAACGGCGAACTGGTCGCGGTCGTAGGAGGCGTAGTTCGGCTCGCCGATGAAACGGCTGCGCGAGACATGGCCGTTGGGATTGGCCAGCACCGTGCCCCAAACCGGCAGCCCCTGTGGTTCCGGGGTGTCGTTGTCTTTCTGGAAGTGCCCGTACAGCCTCAGCATGGTGCGATCATCGATGTTCCAGGTCAGGCTGGGGGCAATGGTCATGCGCTTCTGGTCGGCGTAGTCGACTTCGGAATCGACGTCGTTGACCACCCCGGCAAGGCGATACAGGAACGCCCCCTGCTCGTCGAGCGGCCCCCCCAGGTCGAACGCGCCGTACTTGCGGTCGTGGCTCCCACTGCCAACGGTGACTGAGTGCAAGGCTTCACTGGTCGAGCGCTTGGAGACCAGGTTGACGATTCCACCAGGCTGGTTCTGTCCATACAGGACCGAGGCCGGGCCCTTGAGGACCTCCACACGCTCCAGCAGATAGGGATCGATCTGCAGGGCGCCGCCGGTGCTACCCCCACCATAGGGCAGGTGCAGGCCGTCAAGGTACACAGGCGTGGCATTGAAGCCGCGGGAGGTGGGTTCGTCGAACGCCTTCACCCGCGCAGTGAAACCATCGACCTGGATACCGGGGGTGTAGCGCAGGGCGTCGCTGACCGACATCGAGCCACGAGCCTTGATTTCGTCCTGGGTCACGATGTTGATGGTCTGCGGCGTCTCCAGAACCGAGGTGTCGGTCTTGGTCGCCGTCGCGGTACGCCTGGCGACGTAACCCTGGACTGGACCATAGGCGGACTCGCCCCGGGCATTGATGGTGCTCGGTGCCAACTCCGTGACCCCCGCGCCTTGGGGGAGCGGAGCCAGGCTGTAGCGGCCATCGCCCTCCTGGGCGGCACGCAGGCCGCTGCCGCTGAGCAACAGCAGCAAGGCCTCGTCGACCCCATAATGCCCCGCCAGCCCGGCGGACTGCCGGCCACGGGTCAGGTTGGTGTCGAAGGACAGCACGATGCCCGACTCCGCGGCGAAGCGGGTCAACACCTCGCCAAGGTCGCCGCGCGCCAGCCGGTAGTCCTGTTCCTGTGCCGCGACAGCGGTCCCCGCGCCACCTGCCAGGCACGCCAGCAAAACATACCCGCGCATCCGCGCAGCGCCTGCAGACCGCTTGTCAAAACCCCACGTCATACTCATCGCTCTCTTCAGGATTGGCCAGCCATCGCTGGGTTCACCTGTGAGTCGGATGAGCGATCGCGATGTGTTCAGCGCGGCTGAAAAATATTCTCAGGCTGCGCTGACCGTGACCCAGTAGCGGGTGACGCGCTCGACCCGCACCGGTAGCGAGGTCGCCAAGGCGCGGAGGATCTGCTCGCTGTCGTCGAGGCGGAAGGTGCCGCTGATGCGCAACCCGGCCACTGCCGGCGCGCAGCGCAGCACACCGGGGCGGTAGCGGGACAGCTCGTCGAGGAGCAGGTCCAGGCGCTGGTCGTTGGCAATCATCAGGCCCTGGGTCCAGGCCCCCGCGCCCGTGGGCAGAAGGTCCAGTGAAGCCAGCCCGTCGCTGTCGAACTCGCAGCGCTGCCCCTGCCCCACGATCCGGCTTTCGCCACCAGGCAGGCTCACCCGCACCTGCTGGCTGAAGACGTCGAGCCGGGTGCGGTTGTCGAGCAGGCGCACGGCGAAGCGGCCCGGCCCGGCGTCGATGCGGCCATGGGCCGTGTCCACGCGACAGGCCTGCTGCTCGGGCACGTTGACCATCACCTCGCCCGCTTCCAGACGCAGGCAAGGCAGGGGGGCGGTTTCATCGAGATTGAGTGCCGACGCCGTGTCGAGGGTGAGCCGGATACCGTTGCCCAGGGTGATCGAGCGTCGCTCGCCGACGCCACTGCGATAGTCCGCCAGCCATGGCGAATGCCGCGTCTCGCGGTAGCCTCCCCAGCCCAGCAGCGCACCGCCGAACAGCAGGCCGCAACCGCGGATCACGCTGCGGCGGGAGGCCTTGCGACTTGCCTCGGCACGCGACAGTACCTGGTGTGCCGGTATCCCCGGGGCACCCGCCACCTGCGCCTGCAAGCGCTCGGCCTGCTGCCAGGCCCAGGCATTGTGCGGCGCCGCGTCGAGCCAGCCTTGCCAGGCGCGGTAGTCCTCGGGCCGGGCATCACCGCCGTTGAGCTGGCTGTACCAGTGCGCGGCCTGGCGGATGGCGGCCAGTTGATCGACCGTCAGCGTCGCCCTCACTGGCCATGGCTCAGGTTGTAGAGCATGCAATGCTCGGCCGCCCTGGCGACGTAGCGACGCACGGTCATCTCGGAGATGTCGAGTTCGACAGCGATGGCCTTGTACGACATGCCGTCCAGCTGTGACAGCAGGAACGCCCGGCGCACCTGCTCGCCGAGGGCGGCGAGCATGGCATCGAGCTCGTAGAGGGTTTCCAGCAGCACCAGGCGCTGCTCGGGCGACAGTTCCAAGGCTTCCGGCTGCTCAGCCAGGGTCTGCTGCCAGGCCCGCTCCAGGCGCAGGCGGCGCATATGGTCGATCATCATCCGCCGGGCGATGGTCGCCAGGTATCCCTTGGGCTCGCGCACCGCTTCGAGCTTGGCCGCAGCGTCGGCGGCGGTCATGACCCGGATGAATACGTCCTGCACCAGGTCGGCGGCCAGGTGTTGGCAGTTGACCCGCGGCCGCAGCCAGCCGTGCAGCCATTTGCTCTGGGACACGTACAGGCGACTGACCTGGGCGTGGAGGGAATCGGGGGATGGCATGCCGGACCGCCTTGTCGCGCAAATGGGAATTGTTCGCAATTTTATGCAAAACATTTCAGATCTGCCAAGGGCGAGATTGCTTCCACTCAGCTCATTCAGGAATACCGGTCACCTTGTGCAACGCACGCATCGCGCACGGTGGCCGCGCACCTTCCGGTTCGATCTGCTCGCACTGCTTCAACAGCGGATGGACATCGGCGAACTTCAGGCTGGCCAGTCGCGCAGCGTGCTGCTGCGACACGAAGCAATGCTCGAAGCGGTAGGCGGCATACACCTCGGGACGCAAGGGCGGGAAATCGTAGACCTCATCGACGATCGCCTTGAATACCTCAGGCATCTGCACGTCGGACACGGGCGGTGCGTAGGTGAGCAGATCGCGCTTGGTCACCCCCGCTTCCCGGGCCCCAAGGGCTTGCTTGGCCAGGCTGATGGAGGCTTGCATGCCCTGGGGAAGCGGACAGTCGGAAGCGGCGAATATCGGTGCCGACGCCAGGGTGCCCAGCAGGGCGAGTACTGCAACCATCCTTGTCATAAGGTTCCTTCCTGGTCTTTGGAGAATGCGGCCTTCGACTGGAAAGGCCAGCCGAGGTTCCCTGGTCGAGGGCCGCTACCTTGCCATCGGGGTTATACGGTGACCACTACCTTGCCGATCTGCTGGTTGGCCTCCAGGAATCGATGGGCATCACGGATATGGTCGAGGGTGAAGGTCTTGGCGATGATCGGTCGCAATGCGCCAGACGCCAGCCCGTCCAGAATGAAGCTCCGGGCACGCCCGAGCGCTTCGTGGTCGGCGACGATTTCCGAATAGAGATAGCCCTTGAGCGTCAGGCTCCTGCCCAGCACGGTGAACAACGGGAACGGCGTCGGCTCAGGACTCAATGCGCCGTATTCGAGCAGGATCCCGCCCCGGGCCATGCTCTGCGTCAGCGCCTCGAAGGCCGGACCGCCCACCGGATCGAACACGACCCGGGCGCCCTTTCCGTCCGTCAGCGCCATTACCCGCTCGACGATATCCTCCTCATCGCTGACGATCACATGAGCCGCGCCGGCCTCCAGCAGTGCCTGGGCCTTGGACCGGGTACGGGTGATCGCCACCGGCACGGCACCCACCATCCGCGCGATCTGGAACGCGGCCAGACCGACACTGCTGGAAGCTGCGGTGACCAGCACGACATCCCCCCGTTGCAGCTTCGCCTGTTCTATCAAGGCA
Source organism: Paucimonas sp. (assembly GCA_031253995.1). Classification (GTDB taxonomy): domain Bacteria; phylum Pseudomonadota; class Gammaproteobacteria; order Pseudomonadales; family Pseudomonadaceae; genus Aquipseudomonas. The sequence continues at coordinate 51,345 of JAIRVG010000022.1, forward strand.
CCCCAGGCGGTGACGTACTGCATCCACGACGCCGCCGCCTCTTCGTATGGCTGGTTGTCCGGGCTCTTCACCACAAGGTGCGCCGGGACATTGACCACTTCGCCATAAGTACCCCAGCGGGCGATATCCAGCGGCGGGATCAGCGCCACGGCGTCGCCGACCTGCACTCCGCTGACCGCGCTGCCGATGGCGTTGACCACCCCCGCCGCCTCGTAGCCAAGGCGACTGGGGAACTGCGCCTCCTGCAGATAGGCGTGGTTGCGGAACATCACCTCGGCGCGGTTCAGGCCGATGGCCTTGACCGCGATCTGTACCTCGTCCGCCGCAGGCGCCGGAACGTCCAGCTCTTCCAGCTGAAGAACATCGGCGTCGCCGTATGCGTGGATCCTGACAATGCGTGCCATGGGAAACCCTCTTTCTCTCGATAGGACTGAAGCCGCAAATCTAGGCGTTGGCGAGCAGGCGATAAAGGCCTAGTCTGGCGGCAGACTGGAAACAGAGAGTTTGTAATGGATCGCCTCACGCAGATGGCCACCTTCGTCAAGGCCGTGGAACTGGGCTCGTTCAGCGCCGCCGCGGACGACCTCAACCTGTCGCCGCAACTGGTGGGCAAGCAGGTCAAGATGCTCGAACAGCACCTGGGCGTCTCCCTCCTGCATCGCACCACCCGCCGCCAGAGCCTGACCGACTTCGGTCGCGCCTTCTATCAACGGGCGAAGATGATCCTCGCCGACATGCAGGCCGCCGAAAGCCTCGCGGCCGTGACCCGCGGTACCCCCAGCGGGCGGCTGCGCGTCAATGCGCCGGTGACCTATGGCGTACGCACCCTGGCGCCGCGGTTGCTGGAGTACATGGTCAGGTATCCCCAGGTGGCGGTGGACCTGACCCTGTCCAATGACCTGGTGGATCTGGTCGAGGATGGCTATGACGTGGTGCTGCGCATCGGCGAGCTGGCCAGCAGCGGCTTGAAGGCCGTGCCGCTGGCGCCCTATCAGTGCGTGCTGTGTGCCGCACCGGCCTACCTGGTACGGCGACCGCCGATCACCAGCCCGTGGGACCTGCGCCAGCACGAATGCCTGGCCTTTGCCTTTTCCAATGGTCGTACCGACTGGACCTTCGAAGGACCGGAGGGACGTATCGACGTGCCGATTACAAGCAAACTGACGATCAATCAAGGCGACCCGCTGCTGGCAGCGGCAGTGGCAGGGCTAGGGGTGGTACTGCAACCGCAGGAGCTGGTGGGCGATGCGTTGCGCGACGGCACCCTGGTGGCGCTGCTGCCGCAGTACCGGGTGCCCGCCTCGCCGATGAACATGCTGTATGCGCCGGATCGGCGGATGACACCGAAACTGCGCAGCTTCCTCGACTTCATGCGCGAGGCGCTGGGAGCACGGGGAACGCCATGATGCCTGCCGAGACAGCCCTGCAGGGCGACCTTTCCCTCCCCGCCCCGATGCTCTACCATCCCGCCCGCCGGTTTCCACCTCGGAATCAATAGGGAATCCGTCGCTCGCCCGCACGCGAGCCAAACGGAACTGCCCCCGCAACTGTAGGTGCCGAGCCCGCTCCTGAAACGCCACTGGACACGATCCGGGAAGGCTGGAGCCGGGCCATGACGCATCAGTCAGGAGACCTGCCGGCAAACATTCACCAACCGGCGGGGTGTCCGGGATGGCCATCCTTTGCCCTGTCCAGGGTGCTTGCTCCGTGCCTGCGCGGGGCTTGGCGATGCCTGTCCGTGCGTCTCTCCCGCACTGTTCGACGGGGGTCGACTGCAGCTCATGATCGATTTGAGACACCTGCGCACGCTTCATGCCCTGCGCGAAACCAACAGCCTGCCCGAGGCCGCCGAGCGCCTGCACCTGACCCAGTCGGCGCTGTCGCACCAGTTCCGCGAGCTGGAACATCGCCTCGGCCTGCCCGTGTTCGAGCGCAAGTCCAGGCCGGTGCGCTTCACCACCGCCGGCCTCAAGCTGCTGCAACTGGCCGACCAGGTGCTGCCGCTGATCCGGACCACGGAACGCAACCTGGGCAAGCTTCTGAGCGGCAGCGCCGACCGCCTGCACATCGCCATCGAGTGCCACAGTTGCTACCAGTGGCTGATGCCTTCGCTGGACGAGTTCCGCAGTGCCTGGCCGGAAGTGGAACTGGACCTTGCCTCGGGGTTGGCGTTCGCGCCGCTGCCGGCCCTGCAGCGCGGCGATCTCGACCTGGTGGTGACCTCGGACCCGGTGGCCCTGCCCGGCATCACCTACGTGCCGCTGTTCGGCTACGAGGCCATGCTGGCTGTCGACAAGCACCATGCCCTGCGCAAGAAGTCGTACCTGGAAGCCGCCGACCTGGCCGACCAGACCCTGATCACCTACCCGATCGAGCGCGACCGCCTGGACATCTTCACCCGCTTCCTCGACCCGGCCGACGTCGAGCCGGCCCAGGTCCGCACGGCGGAGATGACCGTGATGATGATGCAACTGGTGGCCAGCGGCCGGGGTGTCTGCTGCCTGCCGAACTGGGCGCTGCACGAGTACACCAGCCGTGGGTATGTGCTTGCCAGGCGCCTGGGTGTCGATGGCTTGCAGGCTACGCTGTACGCGGCGGTGCGCAGCGACATGCTGGAGGTGCCGTACATGAGTGATTTCTTGCTGACGGCAAAGGATATTTCGTTTGCCACGCTGGAGGGGGTCAATGCGGCGGTGGTGCCTGGTGGGGCCTGACCGCCTCATGAAAGAACCGCCACCACAACCTGTCCCCCCAGCCCCATCAAGCAGATCACACCGACCCCATAACAAATAGTCCGCCACGGCTGCCAACGCGCAAGGTAGGCCAGCGTATGAAAGATCCGCCCCAACGTGAACAGCACACATAACACCGTGCAAGCCGCCACCGGCGTATCGAGGACGACCGCCAGCCCGCCGAGCACGAAGAAGACCGGGATGTTCTCCAGGTCATTGGCCCAGACCCGCGCGGCCCGTATTACCTCCGGGTGCTCGGTCGCCTGGGCAGGACGGTAGAACACGGCAGCATCCTCCGGATTCACGAAGATCTTGAGCCGCAGCCGGAAATACCCCTGGTAACAGGAAACCGCGAGCATCTTCACGAACAGGACAACCACGCAAAGGGCATAGACCGCCAAGCTGCTCACACCCGCTGCCCTCCCGCCAGCCCGCGAACCGCCAGGTACAGCAGCGGCCCCACCGAAACGAACACGGCGGTCAGCAGCAGATAGGGCAGTACCGCGCCGGTGCTGCCTCCCCGTGCCCGGTTGTCGCGGACCATCCAGAAGCCGGCGAGCCCCGCCATCAGGTACAGGTCGATCACCAACTGGGCAGTGTCGGGACTGGATACCAGCTCCAGCCCGAAGGCCAGCAACGACTGCTCGGCAGTCGACATCGTCCAGGCGGTGTAGAGCGTGAGCGGAACCAGCAGGGCCAGCGCGATGAAACGAACCATGGGTGTGTCTCCGGGTAGTGTGTCCCGGCAAAGGTAGTGATAGGGTGGCCCACCTCTCAATGACCTGGGAGGTCATGGACACTTCGCACAAGGACGGTCAGAGTCGCCGCATGAGCCAGCCCCTCTTCCATCACGCCCATCCCGCCTCGGCACTCCCGGCAGGCCAGCACCTGCGCCTGCTGCGTCGCCAGGCAGGCCTCAGCCAGCTCGATCTCGCGCTGATGACCGGTACCTCGCAGCGCCATCTCAGTTGCGTGGAAACCGGGCGCGCCAATATCGGCCCCGACACCCTGCATGCCCTGCTCGCGGCCCTCGACGCGCCACTGGAGCAACGCAACGAAGTCTTCCTCGCCGCCGGCTATGCGCCCCGCTACGCGGCATCGCCGCTGGATGCGCCGGCACTGGAAATGGTGCAGAGCGCCATAGGGCATATCCTCCAGGCGAACAATCCGGCACCGGCGATCGTCATCGACCGCAACTGGGACATCACCGCCAGCAATACCAGCGTGGGGTTGCTGCTGGCCATGGTTGGCGTGGCGGCGGACGAGGGGGCGAATCTCAATCTGCTGGAAACCCTGATGCACCCGGACGGGCTGGGCAGCCACATCGTCAATGCCCGGGAAGTCCGCGCCGCGGCCTGGCAACGGGCGTCACGCGAGGCGGCGGGCAGCCCTGCGCTGGCCAGGCTGCTGCGCGAATTGCCGGCCCCGGAAGACCCGGGCACGCACCCGGACGCTTCGCCGGTGCTGCTGACGCGGGTGAGCACAGCCCAGGGCGAACTGCGCTTCCTGTCCACCTTCACCACCTTCGGCATGCCCATGGACATCACGGTGGAGTCGTTGCGGATCGAGCACCTGGTGCCGGCCGATGCGCTGACATGGGAGCGGATGAGGATGGCATTCGAGGCGTGGCTGGCTACACAGTCCTGATGCCCGCCTCAGGGTTCCCTCACGGCCAATCAACCACCACCGCCTGCGGATCGCCCTGCTTCATCTGCGCCCAGTTCGTGTCTGCCTGCGCCTGGGTCGGGTGGCAGAACGCGAATGCATTCTGGGTCTTGCCAGCGGGCCCCTTTCCTTCCGCGCTGCAGACCATCGCACCCGGCATGCACACAGTTGCATTGACGGCCAGGTTCCCCCAGACACCCGGCTGCACCTCCTTGACCCGGGCGATATAGCGGTCGAGTGCCGAGCGGATGTCGCTCGCGGCACCAGGGATCAGCTTCACCGGACTGATGGTGGCACCATGGGTGTGCTGGGTAGCCAGCACGGCGCTGCAATAGCGCGCATCCGCCATCACCGGGGTCGATGGAACAGGAGCCGGAGCCGGCGTCGTGACCTGCGCGACCGGCGCACTCAGCCCTGCCGGAACGATCAACGCCACCTCGTGACTCGCCCGATCCCGCCACACCGTCACGCTCGCCTTGTACCCGGCGCGCATCTTGCCGGTGATGGCCTGCACATCGCCGGGCCGGCTGACCACCTGCCCGGACACGTCGAGAATGACGTCCATCGGCTTGATCCCCGCCTTGGCGGCCGCGCTCTCCGCCGCGACGCTCACCACCCAGGCCCCCTCGCCGTTCTCCAGTCCCAGCGCCTTGACCAGCTCGGGGGCCGGACTGCCCAGGGTCAGGCCCAACGGGTTGGCGACGGCGGCGGTCGAGGCGACGGGTTGCAGCGGCGCGGCAGCGACGACAGGCACAGTGACCTGCGGCGCCTGCGCGACCGTGCCACCCAGGCAACCCTGCTCGCGGCGCACCTGCTGGATGGCATCGATCTGCCAACCGTGCACCTTGGCCATGTGCGCATCCCCCGAGGCAGCGGTCTTGCGCTGGGTGTCGGCCATGTAGTCGTAGCTCGACGCCAGTTCCTCACAGCTCTTGCCGCGCCAGGTCGAGGTGGTGATGCCGACGTTTTCAGGGGTCTGCATCGAGTGGCTGAACGACTCAATGGCCGGCGAAAACACGGCATGCGCCACCTGTGCCACACAACCGCTCAACAGACCGCCGACCAGCAGCAGGCCGCCAATCTGCAATACGATCCGCCTTGTTTCACCCATGACCCCTGTACTCCTGTTATGGCCCCGCAAACACGGGGCGACGCTGGCTGGCGGCTACGCTAATCCAGCTACAGGCTTTACGCCATCAGGTTTTTTCTGGCGCCTGAAAACAGGCGGCCGTCGATAGCGAAAAAAAGCCTCGGATTGCGCTCGGAACCACTAGCTTGCGGCCCCGGCGATCAGGGATGATGGCAGTCTGCCTTGGGGAGGGTGTCAACTTGAAAAACAATTCCACGAACGGTTTCATCGCCGGGTCGCGCGCGGTTGCGCTCGGCGCCACCTTCGCGCTGTCGAGCGGCTGCGTGCTCGATCCGGTTTCGCTGATCACCGATCCGATCATGTATGCCGCCGCTCCAGACCCGGCTCAGTACCAGGCGGAACTCGACACCGAGCTGAAGAACACCTTCCTCGCCCAGTACCGTGGCGAGACCTGCGCGCAGATCACCGCGTTCTGGCCCGAGCGCATGGCGTCCGTTGCCAAGAATCCCGACAGCTGGGGCGGTAGACCGGCGCTGGAGGCGGCGCAACAGGTGATTCGCGAGAAGCAGTGCCCACTGCCCGATGCGGCGGTGGCCACGACACCTTCGGCGCCCGCTGCCGCAGCAGCGCCGGCAGCGGCCCCGATCGAGCGCGACCCGGCGTCGTTCGCGGCCCTCATCGCCAACCCTGGGCCAGCCTGGGGCCCGGTCTCGCCCGGGGGCGGCGCGCAGACCTCGCTGGCCCAGTCGGTCGCCGAGGAACGGCCCTCGGCCTATCAGGGCCGCTCTTGCGATTACCTGCAGCAGGCACTGGCCGTCAGCCGGGCGATGGAAGCCAACACCATGCCTGAAGCCCAGGCCTTGGGCGCCTACAAGCGCGTGGCGGTACGCCAGGTACTGGACAGCCGCGACTGTCCCGAGTGGAACAGCAGTGGCCTTGGCCGATCCGGCGCCTCGATCAGCCCCATGGACCCGATCAAGGCGAGCCGCCTGAACATGCCCACCCAAGGCACCTCGATGGAGGTGATCAAGCCTGGCGGCCCCGCCGAGCGTGCAGGCTTGAAGTTCGCCGACGTGGTGGTTGCCGTTGGCACGACGCCGGTGAACGACCATATCGACTACCTGGTTGCCATCGGCGCGATGCCCACCGGCTCGATCGCACAGCTCAAGGTCTGGCGCCGCGGCAGCTTCCTGTACCTGCCGCTGGTGGTCGGTCCACCGCTGCCATCCCCGGCCAGCAACACGGCCAAGGCCAAGCCTGCGCAACCCGCCGCGGCCGCCAGGCTGCTGGATATGCAACTGGCCCCCCTCAGCGCCGACTACGCCAAGGCCGTGGGCCTGCCCGAAGCCAAGGGCGCCTGGGTCGTCGAGACCAGCAAGGGCGGCCAGGCCGAGCGCGCCGGCTTGAAGGCGCTGGACGTCATCCTCGAAGTGTCCGGGCAGGACGTCACCTCGCCGGCAGACTTCGCCGAGGTCGCCGCGAAGACCCGCAAGGGCTATGGCGCTGCAGTGGTGGTCTGGCGTGCCCAGGCCAGGAAGGAACTGAAGGTGGTGCTGAACGACGGCTCGCCGCAGTAGCGATCAACAGCGGGGCGGCCCTGGGCCGCCCTGCCAATCGTCGCCTCACCCCTCATCATCGCCAGGCGAACAGGCTATTCTGGGCAGTGAAACATGGCCTATCGCTACCCCTTCAAGTGACCCGCATGACGAACCACCCGATACCCGGCAGTGCAGCGCTTGCCCTGGCCTCCCACGATGGCGACGACCCGCTTCGCTCCGACATCGACCTGCTGCACCACATCAGCGTCGCGCTGATCGGCGAGCAGGACCTGCAATCGCTCTACGCCAAGGTGGTCGACGCTGCCATCGCCATCACCGCCTCACAGTTCGGCACCATGCAGCTGCTCTGCCCCCACGGTCACCCCAGCGGGCATGGCGGCGAGCTGCAACTGCTCTGTTCGCGGGGTTTCAGCGGGGACACCGTGGCCTTCTGGCAATGGGTCCCGCCGACGGCCCTGAGCAGTTGCACCCAGGCCCTGAAACAAGGCCAGCGGGCGATCATCGCCGACTACGAGACCTGGCCGCCGATCGCCGGCAGCGTCGACCTGCAGGCGTTTCGCGACGCCGGCATCCGCGCTGCGCAGACCACCCCGCTGTTGGCCCGCAACGGTACCTTGCTGGGCATGATCTCGACCCACTGGAGCGAACCGCACCAACCCTCCGAGCGCGACCTGCGCCTGCTCGATATCCTCGCCCGCCAGGCCGCCGACCTGCTGGAACGCACCGCCGCCGAGGAAGCCCTGCGCGCCCGCGAGCAGGAATTACGCCAGACCTGCGCCAGCCTGCACGAGATCAAGGAGCGCCAGGTGCACACCGCCGCCCAGTTGCGCGCGCTCAACGAAACCCTGGAGCAGCGCGTGGCCGAACGCAGCGCCGAACTGATGCAGGCCCAGGACACCCTGCGCCAGGCGCAGAAAATGGAAGCGGTCGGCCAGCTCACCGGTGGCCTGGCCCATGACTTCAACAACCTGCTGGGGGGAATTTCCGGCTCCCTCGACATGGTCTCCCGACGCCTGGCCCAGGGTCGCGTGGACGAGATCGGCAAGTTCGTCGCCAGCGCCCATGACGCAACCAGTCGCGCGGCCTCGCTGACCCATCGCCTGCTGTCCTTCTCCCGCCGGCAGACCCTCGACCCGCGCCCCACCGACGTCAATGGCCTGGTGCTCGGCATGGGTGAGCTGATCCAGCGCTCCACCGGGCCGACCATCGACCTGGAGACCCACGACGACGCCAGCCTGTGGCCGGCGCTGGTAGACAGGAGCCAGCTGGAAAACGCCCTGCTCAACCTGTGCATCAACGCCCGCGACGCCATGCCGGACGGCGGGCGCATCGTCATCCGCGGCCATAACCGCACGATCGCCGCCCATGACGCGATACCACTGGAACTGGCGGCGGGCGATTACCTGTGCCTGGCGGTGGAAGACAGCGGTTGCGGCATGCAGCCTGAAGTCATCGCCCATGCGTTCGAGCCCTTCTTCACCACCAAGCCGACAGGCAAAGGCACCGGCCTGGGGCTGTCGATGGTCTATGGCTTCGCCCAGCAGTCGGGCGGCCAGGTGCGGATCGACTCGGTGCCCGGCCAGGGCACCCGGGTCACGCTCCTGCTGCCGCGCTACCACGGCCCGCTGACGCCATCGGCGCCAGCCACCCTCGCCGTCGGCGCAGCACCGGGCCGGGCGGCGCAAGCCTGCATCCTGCTGGTGGAAGACGAGCCGACCTTGCGCATGGTCCTGGCCAATGTGCTGGCCGAATCCGGCTACCGGGTGATCGAGGCCGAAGACGGTAGCAGCGCGCTCGGCCACCTGCGCGCCGGGCATCCGGTCGACCTGCTGGTGACGGACGTCGGCCTGCCCGGCGGCCTCAATGGCCGGCAACTGGCCGAGGCCGGCCTGCACGTGCGTCCCGGCTTGATCACCCTGTTCATCACCGGCTACGCGGACAACGCCGTGATTGGCGATGGGCAACTGGGCCCCAACATGCATGTACTGACCAAGCCCTTCGCCCTCGGCACGCTCACCGACCGGGTCGAGGCGCTGTTGGGGCAGCGGCCGGCCTCATGACGCCCGTGCCGATGAATCTTCCTTTCTCCACCCGGACCTGAGCCCATGCGCATAGTCATTCCCGACGACTACCAGAACGTGATCCGCAGCCTCGACTGTTTCGCTCGTCTTGCCGGTCATGAGGTCACGGTGCTGCATGACGTCCAGCCCGCTTCGCTGGAGCAGTTGGCCGAGCGCCTGGCCGACGCCGAGGTGCTGGTGCTGACCCGCGAACGCACGCGGATCGACGCGGCCCTGCTCGACCGCCTGCCAAAGCTCAGGCTCATCAGCCAGACCGGCAAGGTCTCCGGCCACCTCGACCTCGACGCCTGCGCCGCCCGTGGCATCGTCGTCACCGAGGGTCGTGGCTCGCCGGTCGCCCCGGCCGAGCTGGCCTGGGCCTTGATCCTCAATGCTCGCCGCCAGCTGGTGCCGGCCATCGATGCGTTCCGCCAGGGCCGCTGGCAGGTCAACCTGGGCCAGGCCCTTGCCGGGCAGACGTTGGGCATCTGGGGCTACGGCAAGATCGGCCAGCGCCTGGCGCGCTACGCCCAGGCCTTCGACATGCCGGTACTGGTCTGGGGCAGCGAGGCCAGCCGCGCCCGCGCCGTTGCCGACGGGCATTGCGCCGCCGTGTCGCGCGAGGCGTTCTTCGCCGAGGCGGATATCCTCAGCCTCAACCTGCGGCTGTCCGACAGCACCCGTCACGGCGTCGGCTTCGACGACCTGGCACGGATGAAGCCTGATGCCCTGCTGGTGAATGTCAGCCGCGCCGAACTGATCGCACCGGGCGCCCTGCTCCGAGCCCTCGACGCCGGGCGACCGGGGTTTGCCGCGGTGGACGTGTACGAGCAGGAACCGCTGCTCGACCCGGCCGATGCGCTGCTGTGCCACCCTCGGGTGCTGTGCACGCCGCACCTGGGGTATGTCGAGAAGAACGGCTACGAGCTGTATTTCGGCGATGCGTTCGACAATGTGCTGGCGTTTGTCGCGGGGTCGCCGCAGAACGTCGTGCGGTTGTGAGGGGGTGCTGACAGGTGCCTGTCTTGAGTCTTTTGGCGCCCTTGAGATCGAGCACTAGACCGCAAGTACGCCCCAGTCGGCGTGGGAGCGGATTCATCCGCGATCGGCGGCAAAGCCGTCGTAAAACCTGAGTCCCGAGTTCTCCTGACACACCGCGGACTCAGGTTTTATGGCCGCTTCGCGCCCAATCGCGGATAAATCCGCTCCCACGCCGTCCCTGCTAAATCAATGAGTTATGTGTTTTTCTATGAGCGATGCGCCGCGCGGGCGGCGCTCGGTCTGGAGGACGCCACAAAGCTCAAGCCCTCAGAACGTCCCCTTCAACGTCACCATGAAATTACGCGGCTCCCCATAGAAATTCCCCCACGAAACCGCCCCCACGCTCTGGTAGTACTTCTTGTCGAACAGGTTGCTGCCATTGAGCGCCACCGACCAGTGATCGTCGATGCGATAACCAATGCGACCACTCCAGATCGCATACCCGGCCTGGAACGATTCCACCGCCGGACGCGCGTTGGCATCGCGTACCGACACTTCGCTCTGCGCCGTCACCCCGGCACCGACGCTGAAGCGCTCCAGGGCTCCACTCAACTGGTAATCCGACCACACGCGGAACAGGTGGCGCGGGAAGTAGGTGACGGTAAACGTCGGTTCCTGCGGGTTGCTGTTGGCGCTATCCAGGTACTTGGTCTGGGTGTAGGTATACCCCGCCAGCACCTGCAGCCGGTCCATCACTTCGCCGCTGATCTCCGCCTCGAAGCCCTGCGCCCGCACCTTGCCGGAGTCGGTGTAGCAGAAGCCATCGGACGAACCCAGGCATTCGGTGTTGTAGTTGGCCTCGGCGCGATGCTCCTCGGTGGTGCGGAACAGGTTGAAGGCAGTGTTGACCCGGCCTTCCATCAGCTCACCCTTGATCCCCACCTCGTAGCTGCTGCCGGTCTTGGGCTGGATCGGGCTGCCGGATTCATCGGTGTAGGTGCTTTGCGGCTGGAAGATGTCCGCGTAGCTGGTGTAGACCGACCACTGGTCGTCGAGGTCGTAGATCAGCGCGGCGTACGGCGTGACCTGGCCGTTTTCCTGGCTGCGGTCGTGCTGCCAGTAGTTCCAGGCCTGGGTGTAGGAGTCGCGGCTGTTGCGGTACCAGCTGACCCGGGTGCCGAGCACCGCCGTCAGCGGCTCGGCCAGCTTCAGGCGCAGGGTGGCGTAGGTGCCGAACTGGCGGGTGTCGGATTCGGTCGGGTACGGTCCGCCACGGTAGGAGTTGGGTGGGTAGTAGCTGTCCGGTGGCTCGGGAATGTCATGGTTGGGATCGAGCGCATCCTGGCGCGTGCCGAGCAGGCCGGTCATGTTGATCAGCGCCCAGTGGTCGCGGGTCTGCGCGCGGCTGGCGTTGGCGCCGACGATCAGCTCGTGACGCAGGCCGAAGGCGTCGAACTTGCCATCCAGGTAGGCATCGAAGCCGTAGTCGGTCTGGTCGTAGTCGAACACGCCGGAATACACGCTGGACGGCGCGCTGGTGGCGCCGGGAGTGACGCCGCCGTTGGTCTCCGACAGCGCGTACTTCATGTCCTGGTCGTTGTGGGTCCAGACGCCGGCGAACTTGAACGCCCAGTCATCGTTGAGCTGGTGCGCGAGGTCGGCGAACACCGTGGTGCGCTCGCTCTCCCAGGTGTTCCACGAAGCGCCGAGGCAGGTGGAGCGGCTGAGCTTGAGGTCATTGCCGTTGCTGTAGCGCGGCAAGCCATGCCAGCACGGCGTGGCGTCGAGCCGCTCGTAGGCGACGCCGAGGCCGAGGGTGGTGTCCGGGGTGACGTCGTAGTCCAGGGCGCCGTAGAGGATCTGGTCGTCACGCTGGCCCAGATCGTAGAAGTACTGGCGATCCTGCAACGCCACCACCGCGCGCCCGCGCAGGGTGCCCGAGTCGTTGAGCGGGCCGCCGGTGTCCACCTGGCCGCGGTAGTTGTCCCAGGAACCCGCCGACAGGGTCACGCTGGTGGTGGGCGTCTGCTGCCCGCGCTTGCGCACGAAATTCACCCCGCCCGCCGAACTGCCGGTGCCCTTCATCATCCCCGCCGTGCCCTTGAGCACCTCGACCCGGTCATAGAACGCCATGTCGCCGGAGAAGCTGTTGGCCTGCACGTACTCGCCGCCCACATCCAGCGGCACGCCGTCGTACTGGTACTGGCCCTGCATCATGAAGCCGCGGGAGTAGAAATACTTGCCGCCCATGGGCGACTCGTACACGGCGATGCCCGGGGTCTTCTCCATGGCCTGGTCGATGGTGGTGACGTTCTGGTCGTCCATGTACTTGCGCGTCAGCACGGTCACCGACTGCGGGGTCTCGCGCAGGGTGTGGGTGCCCTTGCCGATGGTCACGGCGCGGGCGGCGTAGGCGTTGGTGCCTTCGCTGGTGGCATCCAGGCGCTGGCTGTTGACGGTGGTGGCGTCCAGCTCAAGGGCGCCCTGCTCGCTCGGCAGCGGGCGCAAGGCGTAGCTGCCGTTGCTCTGCGGCACGGCCTGCAGGCCGGTGCCCTGCAGCAGCACGGCAAAGCCGCGGGCGACGCTGTAGCGACCGTCGAGCCCCCTGGACTGACGGCCCTGGATCAGCGCGGCATCGAACGACAGGGCATTGCCGGACGCCGAGGCAAAGGCGCTGAGCACCGCGGTCAGGCTGCCGGCGGGAATGTGGTAGGTCTGCTCGGCGCTGGTCTCGGCGGCGCTGACGACGCTCGGCAAAGCGGCCGCGCCGAGGGCGCAGAAGCCCAGGCGAATGGCGATCGCCACGGGCGTGAGCCGGCGTGCGTGCGGGTACTTCATGGTGTTCCTCCCCAGGATGAAAGTGTGCAAACGGCACGTGTCTGAGGATTGGCCGAGCGGGATGGGCAAACAGTGCAACGCGAACGCGAATTTTTTTCGTCTTGCCTCATCCCTGTGCCGGCAGCACGCTGACCCAGTAATCGGTGCGGCGCAGGATACGCAGGCCGAAACCGCTTTCCAGCGCCGCCAGGGCGCGGTCGGTATCGTCCAGGGGGAAGGCGCCGGAGATCTTCAGCCTGGCGATGGACGGATCGCAGCGCAGCCAGCCGCGGCGATAGCGCGACAGCTCGTCGAGCAACTCGCCGAGGGGGCGCTGGATGGCGATCAGGCTGCCGCTGCGCCAGGACGCCACCGAGGCATCGCTCGACCAGGCCTCACCCAGCCGCGCGCGGTCGAAGCGCACCTGCTGGCCCGCGTCCACGCGCAACACCCGGTCGCTGTCGGCGGGACGCACTTCCACGGCCTTTTCCAGCACCGCCACCTCGCAGAACTGCGCCTCGGTCTGCACCGTGAAGCGGGTGCCGAGGGCGCGGACCATGCCTTGCGGGCTCTCCACCAGGAACGGCCGGCCGAGCGGGTCGGCGGCCGTCTGCACCAGCACCCGGCCGCTGAGCAGGCGCAGCAGGCGGCGCTGGTTGTCGAACTCCACGTCCAGCGCCGAATGGCTGTCCAGCAGCAACTGGCTGCCGTCGGCCAGCAGCAGCGGGCGCCGCTCGCCGACCGCGGTGTGATGGCTGGCGAACATCGCCCTGCCCCACTCACTGTCCCAGCCGCGCCAGCCCACCACGCCGACCCCGGCCAGCACCAGCAACTGGCGCAGCACACGGCGGCGTGACTCACGGGAATGCTGCAGCGCCGAGGCGGCCACCGTTCCCGGCACGCCCGCGACCATCTGCTGCACCGCCTCCACCTGCGCCCAGGCCTGGCGATGCAGCGGGTCGGCATCGTGCCAGTGCTGCCAGCGCTGGTGCTCGGCCTGGGTGTCCAGCCCGGAGGACAGCCGTGCATACCACTGCGCCGCGCTGCGCAGGGCCTCGCGTTCCGCCGGCGCCAGGGGCGGCGTCACAGCAGGCCCATCCGGATCAGGCAGCAATGCTCCATGGCCTTGGCCATGTGGTTGTTCACCGTGCGCAGGGAAATGCCCAGGCGTTCGGCGATCCTCGGATAGCTCAGGCCCTCGAACTGCGACAGGATGAAGGTCTGGCGCACCGTGTCGCCGAGGCTGTCGAGCATGCGGTCAACCTCCATCAGGGTCTCCAGGACGATGGCCTGGGTTTCCTGTGAGGGATAGGCATCCTCGGGCAAGGCGGCCAGGGCTTCGAGGTAGCTCTGCTCCAGGGCACGGCGGCGAAACAGGTCGATCACCAGGCCCTTGGCCACGGTGCTCAGGTATTGCCGTGGCTGGCGAATATCCAGGGCCTGGCGCGCCTTGATGACCCGCACGAAGGTGTCCTGCACCAGGTCGGCGGCATCGCTGCCGCAGTCCAGGCGCTTGCGCAACCAGCCGCGCAGCCAGCCACTGTGGGTCGCGTAGAGATCGTGGGTGGCGGAGCGCAGGGCGAGGTCATCGGCGGACATGGGAAAAGGTCACTAATGAGAATTAGTTGCAATTTGACCTTTTTGTGAAAGATTTGGCAATGGTTCTCATGCGAGAGCTGGGTTTAGGTGCCTGCCTCAAGGGCGCTGCAAGGCTCAAGGCGTCCAATCCACCCGATGCTCCTCCAGATAAACATCCACCGCCGCCCCCACCGTCGGCTGGAACACATCCCGACCGATCTGCGCCAGCACCTCCAGGCGCTGCAGCTTGTCCTTCACCGGGTCCTTCACTTCGGCAAAACGCAGCTCGATCCCGTCGGCGCGCAGGATCTGCTCCAGCTCGATCAGCATGTCCGCCGAAGTCACGTCCACGCTGGTCACCGGCTCCGCCGCGATGACGACGCGCCTCACCTTGTCCGGCGCCTCCCGCACCGCGCGCAGCACGCATTTCTGGAACAGGTCGGCGTTGGCGAAGAACAGCGGCGCGTCCCAGCGGAACAGCACCAACCCGGGCACGCGACGGGCGTGGGGATAGCGGCTGATATCGTGGTAGCCGCGAATACCCTCGACCCGGCCAAGGATCGCCGAATGCGGACGCCAGCCATCCCAGAGGAACTCGATCACCGCGATCACCACCGCCAGGCCGATCCCCGGCACCGCCCCAAGCACCACCACGCCGACGAAACAGGTGATCGACAGCCAGAACTCCCATTGCTGGATGCGGTAGATACGCCGCAGGTCCTTGAACTCGAACAGGCCGATGGCTGCAGCGATCACCACCGCGGCCAGGGCGCTGGTGGGCAGGTGCTTGAGCAGGTCCGGGCCGAACAGCAGCAACAGGGCCACGCCGATGGCGCCGAATACCCCGGCCAGCTGGGTGCGGGCACCGGCCGCTTCGGCCACCGGCGTGCGCGATGAACTGCTGCTCACCGGAATGCCCTGGAACAGCCCGGTGGTGAGGTTGGCCATGCCCAGGCCGATCATTTCCTGGTTGGCATCCACCGGGGTGCGGGTTTTCGCGGCGTAGGTGCGCGACAGCACGCTGGTGTCGGCGAAGGACACCAGGGCCACGGCGAAGCCGCCGATCAGCACGGCCTGCAGGTCGCCGGCATCGATCAGCGGAAAGACGAAGCCTGGCAGCCCCTGGGGCAGCGAGCCGGCCACTTTCACTCCGTGCGCCGCTTCCAGGCTGAACCACCAGGCCGCCAGGGTCGCGGCGACCACGGCGATGAGGATGCCCGGCACCCGCTCGAAGCGCTTGAGCAGGAGGATGATCGCCAGGCTGCCGACGCCAATGGCCAGGGCGTACCAGTTGGCCTTGCCGTCGAACAGCGCGCTGAACAGGTGCCAGATGTCCTGGAGCGGCCCGTCGCTGTCGATGGAAAGGCCGAACAGCTTCGGCGTCTGGCTGATCAGCACCGTGAGCGCGATGCCGTTCATGTAGCCGTAGCGGATCGGCTTGGACAGCAGCTCGGTGATGAAGCCCAGGCGCAGCAGCCCCGCCCCCAGGCAGACCAGGCCGGAAACCAGGGCCATGGCGCTGGCGAGGACGATGGCGCGCTGCGGGTCGCCGCCGGACAACGGCAACACCACGGCAAGGATGATCGCCACCAGCGCCGAGTCGGGCCCCAGCACCAGGATGCGGCTGGGGCCGAACAGCGCGTAGGCCAGCAGCGGCACGATGGTCGCGTACAGGCCGTAGATGCCCGGCACGCCGGAGGCCTGGGCGTAGGCGATGCCCACCGGCACCAGCATGGCGGTAAGCACGAGGCCGGCGAGCAGGTCCCTGGGCAGCCAGGCCGGCGAATAGCCCTTGAGCAGTTGCAGGCCCGGCAACCAGCGACGCCAGTCCCCCGCGCGGGAGTGATGAGAGGGTGGGGTGACGGGTGACGGTCGATCCATGGACGGTTCCTGCGACTGATGCCTTGCACGCGGCTGATCCGGGCAACGGTAGCCCACCCTGCACCCGCCGTGCAGAACCCGGATCAAAGGATCAGCGTTTCTTCTTGTTGATCGCCTTCATCCGCGTGGCCGCGCGCTGCACCGTGGCCATCTTTTCCGGCCGCTTCATGCCGCGCCACTTGCGAATTTCCTCACGGCTGCGGCCACAGCTCACGCACAGCTCGCCGTTGAGCTGGCACAGCGAGACGCAGGGGTTTTCGATGTCCTTGGCCATGCTTCAGGCCTGATGCTGCTGGATGAGGCGGACATGGGACGGCACGTCGGCGAGGTTCACCCCGGCATCGATCAAGGCGATTTCACTGAGCTCGTGGATGCGTGCCAGCGCCGGCCCGCTGGCGGCGCGGTCGCGCTGCTCGGTACTGGCGAAGGCCCAAGAGATCATCAGGCTGTCCGGGTAGTGGCGATAGTCGATGTGATGGTCGAGCCAGACGAAACCGTCGAGTTCGCCCTTGGCAGTTTCACAGGCCTGGGTCAGGTATTTGATCAGGCGCCGCTCGGTGCTGGCGCTGTTGCTCAGGTGCATGAAGGTCTCCGCGTTGCCCCCGGCGACAGCGCCGGGGGGCAGAGGGTACGCGCTGCGAAGCGATCCGGCCAGGATTCAGAGGGGTGGACGCTGGAGGTTGACCCATTCCTGCACCCGCGGGTGCTGCCACTGTCGCGCGGCATAGGCCTTGAGCCGCTCCGGCACCGCATCGCCATTGAAGATCAGGCGGTTGAGCATCAGCGCCAGTTCCACGTCGGCGATCGACCAGTGCCCGGCCAGGTATTCGGCACCGTCCGGCAGCAGCGCCTCGGCGCTGGCGACCAGCTTGGCCGCCGCAGCCTGCGCGGCGGGCGACAGCGGGCCGAACGTGGCGCCGTAGAACACCACCAGGGTGGTGCGTTCCTCGCGGATCGGCACCAGGTCGCTGCGCAGCCAGGCCTGGACCTGACGCACCCGGGCGCGTTCCTGCGGGTCGCGCGGGTAGACCGGATGGCCCGGGTAGAGGTCTTCGAGGTACTCGATGATGGCGGAGGATTCGGACAGGGCGAAGCCGTTGTGCAGCAGGGTCGGGACCCGTTGGGTCAGGGACAGGCGGGTGTAGTCGTCGGTGCGGTTGGAGCCGTCGTCGAGGTCGACGAGGACGGTCTCGAAGTCGAGGCCTTTCTCCCGGAGAGTGATGTAGACCGACATGGCGTAGGGGCTGACATGGCGGGCGTCGACGTACAGGCGGAACTGCGGGTGGCTCATGGCGCGATCTCCTTGTGCGAAGTGATCACGCTATGAGGTTTGCGGCCGGAAATACAATTCAAGGTTTTTATGGGGGCATTCCCGGCTGGAATACTCCCTGAATATCCAGACGCGTCCTTGTGAGAGTCCACCCAACCGCAAGTGCGCCGCGATCGGCGTGGGTGCGGGTTCAAACCCGATCGGGGGCGACGCCGTCGTAACCCGGGGGTCCCGAGTTCTCCTGACACACCCCGGACTCTGTTTTTAGGGCCGATTCGCGCCCAAGCGCGTATAACTCCGCTCCCACGCCGTCCCTGCTAAATCAATAAGTTATGTGTTGTTCTATGGGAGCGTACGTCAGAACTTCAACTGCCACTGCCCCATCACCGCATGGTTGCGGCTGTTGCTGCCCAGCTCCCCGCTGTAGCCCAGGCCCACCGACTGGGTCGCACTGACACCCAGCTCCAGCCCGGCCTCGACCACCAGGCTGTCGCGGTCCAGCGCGCTGCCTTCGACGCTGAACGCATCGCCACCGGCAATGAACGCCTGGCGGGTCTTGGTATCGACATCGCCGTAGACATGCCGCCAGCCCAGGCTCGCCCGTGGCGTCAGGCTCATGCCGTTGTCCAGTTGCCCCAGATGCGCGATGCGCACGCCGAAGGTGCTGGTGACGTTGTCCTGGGTATCGCTGTCCACCGCCAGCGCGGCGTCGCCGCCCTTCTCACGGTAGCTGTCACGGTGATAACGCTGGTAGCCGAGGTTGGCGAACGGTTCGGCGCTGAAGCGGCCACTGCCCATGGCATAGCCCAGTTCGGCGAAGGCCTGCTGGCTGTCGGCATCGTAGTCGCCTTTCAGACGCTCGCTGAAGCCGCTGAAGGCCACGTCGCGCTTGCTGTCGCCATCATGCGCGCTGTAGGCCGCGCCCAGGCGCAGGGCCAGCGAACCGCTCTGCCGCGTCGCATAGACACCGGCGTGCCAGCTGTTGACCTTGCCGTCCAGCGCGGTGGCATCCAGGCGGGTGCGCGAGTAGCCACCCAGCACACCCAGGCGCCAGTCGCTGCCAACCGCCCAGTCCAGGCCCATCACCGCGCCGCCGGTACGTTGCTCCAGCGCGCTGCCGCCATGGCTGCCGTCGACCTTGCCGTAGCTGCCCAGGGCCTGGACCCAGAGGCGACCCTTGGCGTTCGGGTCGTTGAGGTTGCGCACGCCCTGGGGCAGGCCGGTGGCGGCCAGTACCGGGGTGTCCTGCTCGTTCAGGCCGACCAGCAGGCCGGCGTTGCTGCCCATCGACTGCATGGCACCGAGCATGGTGCTGCCGACCTGGGCGCTACCGCTCATGGTCGCGGCGGCGAGGTTGGCGGTGTTGCTGCCGGACAGTTGCTCGATGGCGCTGCTGGCCGAGCCGGTGGAGGTGTTCAGCAAGGCGTTGTACAGCTTGCTGTCGCTGCCGAGACTGCCCAGTGCACGGGCTGCGGCGCCGCCGTTGCCGGTCTGGCTGTACTGCTC
This sequence comes from Paucimonas sp., assembly GCA_031253995.1. Lineage (GTDB taxonomy): Bacteria > Pseudomonadota > Gammaproteobacteria > Pseudomonadales > Pseudomonadaceae > Aquipseudomonas. Next base: position 70,484 of record JAIRVG010000022.1, read on the forward strand.
GAAAGCCACGTCGTTGCGGGTGTAGGTCAGGCCGACCGAGGTGGCGTTGTAGCTCAGGCTCGGGGTCAGGAACGCGTAGTCGCTGGTGACCTTGCCGAAGGTGCCATCCACCGCGCCAGCGGTGAGCACGGTGTACTGGCTCTTCCACGGGTACTCGCCCGCCGAAGGCTGCACGTTGAGGGTGGCGCCGTTGAGGTGGGCGGTGCCGGTCACGCTGATCGGTGCGCTGCTGCCATCGGCGTTGACCCCGTACATCAGGCTGGCGCCACTGCCGAAACTCAGGTCGCCATTGACCTTGGCCACGCCCAGCCCGGTGTTGGTCAGCAGGCTGCCGTTGACGGTCAGGCCGCCCACCGAACCACCGCCGGCATAGACCGCGCCGGTATCCACCGTCATGGTGCCGAGGATGCTGCCCTGGTTGATCAGGGTGGCGCCGCCCAGGACGCTGCCGCCCTGGCTGAAATCATCGATGCTGCTCAGGGTCCAGCTGCCACCGCTGACCACCAGTTTCTCGAAGTTGGCGCTGTTGCCGAAGCGGCCGGTGCCTTCCAGGGTCAGGGTGTCGATGCCCTCGCCCGCGTCCACCAGGCCTTCGAACACGCCGCCGGTCAGCACGGTCAGGTTGTCGTTGCCTGCGCCCATGCTCAGGGCCAGGCCGTTGCCGCCGCTGATGGTGCCGCCGTTGATCACGGTGTCGGCGAAGTCGCCGATCAGCTTGATGCCGAAACCGCCCTCGCCGGCGATGCGCCCGTGGTTGGTGATGCTGGTGACGCCCACGCCCGAGCCCTCGGCGCCATCGTCCACCAGGATGCCGTTGTCGACGCTGCGGATCACCCCGGTGGCGGTGTTGACAATGGTGCCGCCGCCCATGGCGATGCCTTCGCTGCCGTTAGGCCGCGAGCCGCTGTCGACGCCCTTGGCGCCCAGGCCCTGGATGGTGCCTTCGTTGTAGATGTGGCCGATCAGGTCGATGTCCACGCCATCGCCGTCGCCATTGATCTTGCCGTCGGCGATGGCCCCGGTGATCACCCCGCCGGCGTAGTTGAACACCGTGCCGGAACCATCGGAACCGAAGCCCGAACCGTTGCGTCCGGTGACTTCGCCGTAGTTGTAGAGGGTGGCGTCGGTCTTCAGGTCGATGCCATGGCGATCGGCGCTGATGGTGCCGTAGTTGTAGACAGTGACGCCGGTGGAGGTGCCGATCTTGATGCCGTCGAACTTCTGGTCCAGGCCGTTCTTGTCCTGCGGCGCGGTGTCGGTGTAGATGCGCCCGTAGTTGGTGACCACGGCGTTGGAGCCGGTCTTGATGGCGTCGTTGCCCACCGCATGGATCACGCCGGTGGCCTGGTTGACCAGGGTAGTGGTGAATTTCGGGTTGTTCAGAGTTTCCAGGTCGATGGCCTGGCCGTCGCCGGTGGACTCGATGGTCCCGGCGTTGTCGATCTTCAGGGTGCCGCCGGCGGTGGGGTTGGTCTGGAAGCGCAGGCCGTCGTTGACGCCCTGGATCAGCGCGCCGGCCTGGTTGTTGATCACGTAGGCACTGACGTCCTCGCCCTCGTCCTTGGTATCGATGCCGCGGGCCGTGGTGGAGCGGATGATCCCGGCGTTGGTCACGGTCATCGTGGTGCCGCTGGTGTGCTTGGGCAGGATCACCCCGTCGTCCTTGCTGGAGACGATGCTGCCCTTGGCGGACACGTTGAGGTTGTCGCCCTTCTTCAGTTCCAGCGTGTCGGTGGTGGCACTGGTGATCGAGTAGTCCTTGGCGAACACACCCGGGGCGAAGGAAGCACTGGCGAGGGCGACGCAGAGGGCAAGGCGGTGCGGCGTGAAGAGCATGGTTCGGCGGCCGTTGTCGTTATTGAAGGCCGCCGAGTATGGCTAGGGGATATTACGGTTTTGTTGGGAGTTGCAAGCTTCAAGCTGCAAGCCACAAGAAAAAGCGGAACGCGGGGAACCGCTTCTACTTATGGCTTGCAGCTTGAAACTTACAACTGCTCCGCCAGGATCAGGTCCGCCCCCTTCTCCGCCACCATCAGCACCGCCGCATGGGTATTGCCCGAGGTGACATTGGGGAAGATCGACGCATCCACCACCCGCAAGCCATCGAGGCCATGCACCTTGAGGCGCTTGTCCACCACCGAGGTCTGCTCGTCCGCACCCATGGCGCAACTGCCGCACAGGTGATAGATCGACCCGCAGTTCTCGCGGAAGTACGCGAGCATCTGCTCGTCACTCTCCACCGCCGGCCCCGGCAGCACTTCATCGACGGTGATGCCCTTGAGCGCCGGGGCCTGCATGATCTTGCGCATCAGCCGGCTGCCCTGGATCACCTCGTCGATATCCTTTTCGGTGCTCAGGTAGTTCGGGTCGATCAGCGCCGCATCACGCGGGTTGGCCGAGGCGATCTCGACATGCCCGCGACTGGTCGGCCGGCACGGGTTGAAGCACAGCAGGAAACCGGAGTACGGCTCGGGCTTGAGGCTGGCCTTGTTGTTCTTGGGGATCTGGTACGACAGCGGATTGAAGTACAGCTGCAGGTTGGGGTTCTGCTCGTCGTCGTTGCCACGGAAGAAACCGCCCGCCTGGTTGACGCTCATGGCCAGCGCGCCCTTGCGCGTGAGCAGGTACTGGATACCCAGCTTGAGCTGGCCGAGCAGCGAGCTGAGCTGGTCGTTCAGGGTCGGCACATTGGCCTTGTAGTAGTAGCTGACGCACAGGTGGTCCTGCAGGTTGCGCCCCACCGCCGGCAACTGCTTGACCTGGGCGATACCGTGGCGCTCCAGCAGCTCGCGGTCGCCGACGCCGGACAGCTGGAGGATCTTCGGCGTGTCCACCGCGCCGGCACAGAGGATCACTTCCTCGCGCGCGGTGAAGCTGCGGTTGACCCCGTTCTGGCTGACCAGCACGCCAATGGCGCGCTGCCCCGCCGCATCGAACAGCACGCGGTCCACCAGGGCATGGTGCTCGACCTTGAGGTTCGGCCGAGTCAGCGCCGGGTGCAGGTGGGCGAAGCTGCTGGAGCAGCGCTGGCCATTGCGGGTGTTGACGTCATAGATACCGGCACCTTCGAAGCGTGGGCCGTTGAAGTCGTCGCTGCGCGGGTAGCCCAGCTCTTCGCAGCCCTTGAGGAACACGTCGCAGATCGGGTGGGTCTGGCCCTTCATCGGGGTGATGCTGATCGGGCCGCTGCCGCCGTGGTACTCGCTGTCGCCCAGCGGGTGGTTCTCCAGCTTGCGGAAGTACGGCAGCACGTCCTTGAAGCCCCAGCCGTCGTTGCCGTTGGCCGCCCAGTCGTCGAAGTCATGGGCCTGGCCGCGCACGTAGATCATCGCGTTGATCGAGCCGGAACCGCCCTGCACCTTGCCCCGCGGCGCATACAGGGCACGCTGGCCCAGCGCTTTCTGCGGCTGGCTGTAGTACATCCAGTTGTAGGTCGGGTTGTAGTACATCTTGGCGAAGCCGACCGGGATCCTGAACCAGAACGAATCGTCCTTGCCGCCGGCTTCCAGCAGCAGCACCGAGTATTTGCCCGAGGCCGACAGGCGATTGGCGAGGACGCAACCGGCCGCACCGGCGCCGGCGATGATGTAGTCGTAAGTCATGCACATTTACCGCGTAAGTCGGGAAAAACGCCGCCCGTTGCCGGGCGGGGAAGTCGGGTCAGCCCTTGGCCGGCGAGGTGTCGCGCACGTCCACCGGATTGACCGCCATCTGCAGGTGCAGGCGCTGGCCGGTGTATGGCGTGTGCTTGCGCACCACGTCCATGTTCAGCTCCACGCCCAGGCCCGGCTCGCTGGACGGGATGATGTAGCCGTCTTCCCATTGCAGCGGCTTCTTCAGCACCTCGGCATGGAAGCCGCCCCAGGTCTCGATGCTTTCCTGGATCAGGAAGTTCGGCGTGCAGGCCGCCAGCTGGAAGCTGGCGGCCGCGCCGATCGGACCGTTGTAGAGGTGCGGGGCGATCTGCGCGTAGTAGACCTCGGCCAGGCTGGCGATCTTCTTCGCCTCCAGCAGGCCGCCGCAGCGCGCCACGTTCATCTGCAGGATCGACGCCCCGCCGGCCTGCAGCAGCTTGAAGAACTCGTACTTGGTGGTCAGCCGCTCGCCCGTGGCGATGGGGATGCTGGTCTTGCCAGCGACCTGGGCCATGGCGTCTTCCTGCCCTGGCGGAATCGGTTCCTCGAACCACAGCGGGTCGTACTTCTCCAGGCGCCTGGCCAGGCGGATCGCCGAGGACGGCACCATCTGCCCGTGGGTGCCGAACAGCAGGTCGCACCGGTTGCCCACGGCCTCGCGGATCCTGCGGCAGAAGGTCTCGCAACGATCCAGCACTTCCAGCGACAGCTGGTGCCCGGAATAGGCGGTGTAGGGGCCGGCCGGGTCGAACTTCAGCGCGGTGAAACCCTTGTTCATGTTCTGCACCGCGCATTCGGCGGCCAGGTCCGGGTCGTCGTAGTCGTACTCGCCCTTGCTGTTCACCGGGTACAGGTAGGTGTAGGAACGCAGTCGCTCATGCACCTTGCCGCCGAGCAGCTCGTAGACCGGCTTGTTCGCCGCCTTGCCGATGATGTCCCAGCAGGCCATTTCCAGGCCGCTGACCACGCCCATCATGGTCAGGTCGGGACGCTGGGTGAAACCGCTGGAATAGGCCTGGCGGAAGAAGCGCTCGACATGGTGCGGGTCCTGGTCGAGCAGGTGGCGCTCGAACACGTCTTCGATGATCGGCAGCATGGCCTTGGGGCCGAAGGTAGCGGCGTAGATCTCGCCGACGCCTTCGATGCCGCAGGCGGTGCGCAGCTTGACGAACAGCCAGTACATGCCGCCGATGTGCGGTGGCGGGACGGCGACGATATGGGTTTCGAGGGCGACGATTTTCATCTCAGGCACCTGTGTTCAGAAGACGTTGTTTGCGTGTGACCCGACCGCGCAGCACCACGGCGGCCAGGGTGCCGACCAGGCCCACGGCGCCGATGTAGCCGAAGTACAGCTGGTAGCCGAGGGCACCCGGGTAGTGTTCGGTGAGGTAGCCGTTGATCAGCGGGATGAAGGTGTCCGGCAGGTAGCCCACCACCGAGACGATGCCGATGGCCAGGCCCGTGATCCGCAGCGGGATGGCGCAGGTGTCCAGGATCGCCCAGTACAGGCCACGGATGGCGTAGGTCATCAGGCCGATGAAGATCACCGTGGCGATCAGCAGGCCGAGGCTGTTAAGGCCCGGGAACACGATGAGGCCGAACACGCCCAGGGTGGCCAGGAGCATGGCGAAGATCAGCACCGAGACATTGCTGAACTTGTCTCCCAGCCAGCCGCCGCCAATGCCGCCGATGGGGCGCATCCACAGCTTGATGGTGGTGATGGTGCCGGCCATGACCGCGGTCATGCCGCTGCCCTGCAGGTAGTCGGAGAAGCTGTAGGTGGCCCAGAAGATGTGGTAACCGCAGAACACGATGGCGGTGACCAGCCACAGTTCCGGGATCTTCACCAGGGTCGCCAGGTCGCCGAGCAGGTTGAACTTGCCCTGCTCCACCGGCTGGGTGGCGTCCATCGACTTGGGGTCTTTGAGCAGCACCAGCACGCAGCCGATGGCGATACAGGTGAAGGAGTACAGGTAGACAACGTGCCTGAAGCCTTCGGCCACAGACTCGCCGCGGGTTTCAGTGGCCATGGCGAACAGCGCCAGGGCCACGGTGGCAAGCAGCGCCTCGACCAGGCCGCGACCGCCGTCGAGGATGCCGAAGAAGCGGCCCTGTTCGGAATGGTGGGCGATCATCTTGACCCGCTTGAGCACCGAGGCCCAGAAGGTCAGGCCGGTGGTCAGGCCCCAGCAGCCGAAGATGATCAGCAGGCCGGTCATGCCCGGCGCGGTGGAGTACCACAGGCCGAGGGCGCCGGTGGCCACCAGCGAGAAGAAGATCAGGAAACGCGGAGCGATGCGGTCGGCCAGCCAGCCGCTGGGCAGGTAGCTGAGCAGGAAGATGGTGCCGAGCATGGAATACAGGTAGCCCAGCTCGCTGTGGTTGATCTGGAACACCTCCAGCATGGTGGTCTGGTAGACCTGGCGCAGGTAGAGGATGGGATAGATCGCGCCGGCGGCGAGCACCAGCAGCATCAGTTGGAAATAGCGACTTCCCTTGTCGCTGGCCTCCTCGGCGAGGACGGCAGAATGCGGTGCGGCAGCATGCTTGGACATAAATGGACTCTCTGTTGTTCTTATTAGGGAGCGGCAAGCTGCAAGTCATGAGCCTCAAGCAAGAGCGCGACGCGGACTGCTTGAGACTTGTAGCTTGCCGCTTGCAGCTCAGTACTTCATGACCACCAGTCGGGTCTGGGTGAATTCGAGCATCCCGTGCTTGCCGTCGTCGCCGCCCAGGCCCGAGCGTTTCCAGCCGGCGTGGAAGCCCTGGTAGGGATCGGCCGGGGTGCGGTTGACGTACAGCTCGCCGGCCTCGATGGCAGCGGCGACCTTCATGGTGGTGCGGTAGTTCTCGGTGTAGAGCACCGAGGACAGGCCGAACTGGTGGTCGTTGGCCATTTCCAGGGCCTGGTCGATGTGGTGGTAGCTGAGCAGCGCCAGCACCGGGCCGAAGGTTTCCTCCTGGACGATCTCCATGTCCTGGCGGCAGTGGCTGAGCAGGGTCGGCGGGTAGAAATGCCCGGGGCCCTGCGGAATGAAGCCACCGGTTTCCAGCACCGCGCCGGCGGCCACGGCCCGTTCGACCATGGCGTGGATGTTGCGCCGGGCGCCGGCATTGACCAGCGGGCCCATGCGGCTCGGGTCCTGGGCGCGGTCGCCGAAGCGCACCGCGGCGAATTTCGCCTTGAGCAGTTCCAGCAGGCGGTCATGCACGCTTTCGTGGACGTAGACCCGCTCCACCGCCGTGCACAGCTGGCCGCAGTGGGTGGTCTTGGAACCGACGATGGCGCTGGCGGCCTGTTCCAGGTCGGCGTCGGGCTCGACGATCACCGGGGTCTTGCCGCCCAGTTCAAGCGACGGCTTGGCGATGTTTTCCTTGCAGTAGTCGAGGACGATGCGCCCGGCGTTGACGCTGCCGGTCAGGGTGATCAGGCCCACGGCCTTGTGGGTGCACAGGCTGGCGGCGGTGGCGTGGTCCATGGTCAGGATGTTCAGCACCCCCGCCGGCAGGCCGGCTTGCTCCGCGGCACGGGCGATCTCGAAGGCCGACAGCGGCGTGTTGTTGCTCGGCCGCACCACCACGGTGTTGCCGGTGATCAGCGCCGGGGCGATCTTGCGCAGCAGGGTGTAGACCGGATAGTTGAAGGGGATCAGGCAGGCCACCACGCCGATCGCCTCGCGGTGCAGGAACAGGCGCTCGTCGGGGGTATCGCTGGGGATGATCTCGCCTTCGACGCGGCGCGCCCATTCGGCGTGGTAGCGGGTGATCTGCGCCGCGTAGCGGGCTTCGTTGCTGGCGTCTTCCAGGCTCTTGCCGGACTCGGCGGCCAGGGCCTCGCCGATTGGCACGGCGCGGGCTTCGAGGGCCTCGGCGAAGGCGCGCAGGTGCTCGCCGCGCTCGATGCTGGTCAGCTTGCCCCAGGTTTTCTGCGCCCTGGCGGCAGCTTCTACAGCGGCGATGACCTCGCTGGCGGTGGCGGCCGGAACCTGGCCGACCAGGCCTTCGGTGGCCGGGTCGTACACGGCGATCTGTGCCGTGCCGGCAGGCTCGATGAAGTGGCCATCAACAAAATTTCGCTCGATTCGCATCGCAATCCGCCCATCGTTGTCGCGTTGTTATTGACGGGCAGTGTTGGGATTTGGCGAGGGTTGGACAAACGATGAATTTCGGGGGGGAACATTCGAAAAAGGCATGTTAGTGGGAGGGAGGGTGTCCTCTCGGGCCTCATCGCTGGCAAGCCAGCTCCCACAGGGTTTGCTTGCACCGCTGGACCTGGGGGAGCTGGCTTGCCAGCGATGAGGCCCTGAAGAGCACCATCAAACTGCCGGAGTAGAGGGCTCCAGCTGCCGCTGCGCCAGCCAGATCTCCTCCTGCAGCCACTGATGGAACAACTGCAACTGCGGCGCATCACGCTGCTCCGGCCGGGTCACCAGCCAGTACGACTGGTGCCCCTCCACATGCACGTTGAGCACCTGGGTCAACTGCCCGCTGGCCAGCTCCGGCGCGACCATGTGCCAGTCGGCGATGGTGATTCCCAACCCGTCCACCGCCGCACGGATCGCCAGGTCCAGCAGGTCGAACTCGTACCCGCCCTGGGTATCCACGCCACTGATCCGCGCCGCATCCAGCCAGTGCTTCCAGGTCAGGTAGCGCTGGTCCTCGCGGGCCAGCACATGCAGCAGGGTCATGCGATTGAGGTCGATGCCCTCTGCCTCCTGCTCACGGGCATACAGCGAAGGCGCGCACACGGCGATATGCCGCTCCTGGATCAGCAACGAACTGTCCAGCCCGTCCCATTCGCCATTGCCGAAACGGATCGCGCAGTCCAGCGTCGCGGTCTCGGCCAGGCTGTCCTGCAGTTGCGTGGTGATGCTCAGTTCCAGCTCCGGATGGGCCTCGCGCAAGCGACCCAGGCGCGGCATCAGCCAGCGGCTGGTGAAGGTCGGCGGGGCATTGAGGTGCAGGCGGTTGGCATGGGTCTTCTGCTGGATGCTGCGCACGGTCATCTCGATCTTGTCGAAGGACTGGTGCAGCGCCCGCAGCAGCACGCGCCCGGCATTGGTCAGTTCGAGGTGGTGATGACGCCGCTGCAGCAGGTTCTCGCCCAGTTGTTCCTCCAGCTGGCGCACCTGGCGGCTGACCGCGCTCTGGGTGACGTTGAGCAGTTCGGCGGCACGGGTGAAGCTGCCGGTGCTGCCGGCCACCTCGAAGGCCTTGAGGGCATTGAGACCTGGCATCTTGCGTTTCATGGACGGCGCTCGGGCGGGGACGGGAAAGGTGTCGATTATTTCACGAGCCGTAGGACTCATCCCACATGCCACACAGATTTTTCTACAGGTAACTTGCGTTTAGCGAAGGTTTGTCCCGCCATTTAATCGTTTGTGGCCGGCCGCCGTGCTGGCAACACTGCGCGCGTCTCACATAACAACAACGAGAGCCGCGCCATGCCCTTCCCTGCTTCACTGCGCCTGCAGTCCGTCTGTCTTGCCACCCTGTCCGCCCTCGCCGTCCCGGCCTTCGCCGTGCAGGTCACAGACAACCTCGACCTTGGCGGCGCCGTCCGTGCCCGCTGGGACTACGACCCGGACCGCGACATCCAGAAATTCAACTTCGACACCGCCTTCCTCACCGCCAAGTACAACTCCGACACCTGGATCGGCGCCGCCAAGTACCGCTTCTACGGTCGTGCGTACCCCTACAAGTACACCAACAACGTCGGCGACATCGCCTTCGCCGAAACCGCCTGGATCGGCTACAGGTTCAACCCCGACCAGCAGATCCAGATTGGCCTCAACCAGATCCCCTTCGGCCTGCAGCCGTACTTCGGCAGCACCTTCTTCGAAACCCTGGGCAACGTCATCGGCCTGGAAGACGTCGAGCAGGTCGGCGCCAAGTACATCCAGCAGGCCGGCGCCTGGAACCTGCAGGCCGGCTACTACCTGCGCCCGGCCTGGCAGGGCAAGGGCACCAGCAACGGGCGCACCTACTCCACCGTGGTTTCCTCCGCCGACAGCTACGTCGCCGACGGCAGCGACAACCGCGAGCGCAACACCGCGGTACTGCGGGTGGCGCGGTCGGTGGACCTGGGTGCCTGGAAATCCGAAGTCGGCGTGTCCGGCATGACCTCGACCCTGAAGAACAACGACACCCACGACGACGGCCGGCGCAATGCCGTGGCCGTGCACTATCTGGGCAAGAACGGCCCGTGGGGCGTGCAGTTGATGGCGGCGCGGCAACAGATGTCGCCGCGCAACGAAGGCACCGACGAACTGGTCACCTTCGGCGGCTACGACGGCACCTTCAACGTCGCCAGCCGCGGCAACTTCTATGTCGCCGACCTCAGCTACGACGTCGACGGCAAGTACCTGTTCGACCAGCTCAGCGGCATCAAGCTGTACGCCAACTACAGCGCCTTCGACAAGTCCGCGGCGGGCTTCGACACCTCGGAGCGGCTGATCCTCGGCTCGTCGTTCTCCCTGAGCAAACTGTGGATCGCCACCGAGTGGCTGTTCGGCAAGAACGACCCGTACATCGGCGGCAGCAACTACACCCAGAGCCTCGGTGCGGGTGGTAGCGACCAGTGGGAAAACCAGGTATACGTCAACATCGGTTACTACTTCTAAGACCTTCCTTTTCCGGGGGCCTCGTTCCATGCGTCAACTGCCCCCGCTCACCATGCTGCGCGTCTTCGAAGAGGTCGCGCGGCATCGCAGTTTCAGCCAGGCCGCCCTTGACCTGAACGTCACCCAGGGCGCAGTCAGCCGGCAGATCAAGCAGCTTGAAGATCACCTTGGCGTGGCGCTGTTCGTGCGCACGCCCAAGGGCCTGACCCTGACCGAGGCCGGGGTGACCCTGTCGCCGCAGCTGGCGGCCGCCTTCGACCAGATCGACCGGGCCCTGCAACTGGTGCGCGTGCCCAACCTGCGCCAGCGCCTGCGCATCCTCGCCCCGCCGACCTGGGGCACCCGCTGGCTGTCCTCGCACCTGCGGGATTTCTGCCGGCATTACCCGGACATCAGCCTGAGCATCAGCAACCAAGCCAGCCATGAGCACCTGGCCGAGATAGACTGCCGCATCCGCTTCGGCCTGGGCCCGGCGGAGCACTGGCACAGCGAGTTGCTGGTGATGGAACGGCATGTGGCGGTGGCCAGTCCGGAGCTGTTCGTCGATGGCGTGGCGCCGGACCTGCGGGCGTATCCGCTGCTGCACATCCTGCATGACGGCAAGCGCCTGCCGGTGTGGGAAAACTGGCTGGGGGCCACGGGGCGCAGCGATGTGGACGTGGCCAGCGGGCTGGAGTTCAGCACCCTGGACCAGGTGATCCATACCGCCCTGGCAGGTGGGGGGCTGGCGGTGATCGACCGGCAGATGATCGAGCGGGAACTGCGCGAGGGCAGCCTGCTGCCGATCGCCCCGGTGGAGGTGCTGGGGCCTTATGGCTACTGGCTGGATGTGGCGGGGGAAAAGCAGGGGTTGTCGAAGGTGAGGCTGTTCACCGAGTGGTTGCAGGGGATCACCGTGTAGCCTGTACCGGCCTCATCGCTGGCAAGCCAGCTCCCACAAGGACCGCCACTGTCCGCACCTGTGGGAGCTGGCTTGCCAGCGATGAGGCCCGGAAGATCGATGAAGATCCTCCGGACAGGATCAGGCAGCCGAAGCCACCACTCCCTTCTCCCCGCCCTCGGCACTCGGCACCGTGCACGCCTGGCTCAAGGTCAACGCCTTGGTCTCCGGCGCCCAGGCCCAGGAAATCAGCGCCCCGAACGCCAGGATCCCGGCCAGGATCCCCATGGTCGGACTCAAGCCGATCCCCGCCACGCTCAACGGCAACAGGAAGGTACTCACCGCCGAGCCCAGCCGGCTCACCGCCGTCGCCAGGCCGATGCCACTGGCGCGCACCGGCGTCGGGAAGCTCTCCGCCGGGAATACCCCGACCAGGTTGCTCACCGCCGACAGCACCAGGGTGAACAGGCCGAACACCAGCACCATCAGCCCCGCCGCGCTACCCGGCAGCACCGCCAGCAGGAACAGCGCCGCCGCCAGGATCACGAACGATCCGATGAGGAACCCGCGCCGCGAGAACTTCACCGTGCACCAGATCCCCACCAACGCGCCGATGATCAGCAGCAGGTTCAGCATCAGTTCGGTACCGAAGCCCTCCGCCAGCCCCATCTTGGCCAGGATGGTGGGCAGGAAGGTGTAGATGGCGAAGTACGGCATGACGATGCACACGAAGAACAGGCAGTTGAACGCCGTGCGCTTGCGGTACTCGCGGCTGAACAGCGCCTTGTAGCCGGAATGCCGCTCCACGGTCGGCTCCTCGTCCAGCACCACGTGGGCGCCAAGGTGCTTGCGCACGATGGCCCGGGCTTCCTCGATGCGCCCCTGGTTGACCAGCCAGCGCGGCGACTCCGGGGTGCCGATGCGCGCCAGCAGGATCAGCCCGGCGGGGATCGCCGAGGACGCCAGCATGTAGCGCCAGGCATCGTCACCGAGGTTGAGCATGGCGGTGCCGACGAAGGTCGCGGCCACGTAGCCGAAGGTCCAGATCACGCTGAACGACCCCAGCAGCACGCCACGGTGCTTGCGCGGGGCGAACTCGGCGAGCATGGCGTGGCCGACGCTGAAGTCACCACCCAGGCCGATGCCGATGAGGATCCGGCAGGCCAGCAACGCCGCCGCGCTTTCCACGTAGAACTGCATGAGCGAAGCCAGGGTGATCAGCACGAAGCTGATCAGGAAGATCTTCTGCCGCCCGAGGTGATCGGAAATCCAGCCGAAGAACAGGCTGCCGAGAAACAGGCCGATCAGCGCCGAGGCGCCGATCAGGCCCTGCCAGAACGCATCCAGTTGCATCTGCGGGCTCAGCAGGGTGAAGGCGATACCGATCAGGCCGAGGATGTAGCCATCGGTGAAGTGCGCGCCGAAGGTCAGCCCGGCGATTTTCAGGTGGAAGCGACCGATCGGCAGATCGTCGATCTTGACGGGGGTAACGGACATGTTCGTCTCCGGTTTTTGTTCTTGAAGTAGAGATGAAGCCGAAAAGCCGCCGGCCCTGTGGCCGGCGGTGGTGCCTGGGGTTCAGAGTCCGCCCATCAGCAGGTATTTGATCTCCAGGTATTCGTCCAGACCGTACTTCGAGCCTTCCCGGCCCAGGCCCGATTCCTTGATGCCGCCAAAGGGCGCAAGCTCCGTGGAAATCACCCCTTCGTTGATGCCGACCATGCCCGCTTCCAGCCCTTCGGCCATGCGCCAGACGCGGCCGATGTCACGGCTGTAGAAGTACGCCGAGAGGCCGTACGGCGTGTCGTTGGCGGCCTGCAGCACCTCGGCTTCGTCCTTGAAGCGGAAGCAGGCGGCCACCGGGCCGAAGGTCTCGTCGCTGGCGATCAGCATGTCGCGGCGCGCTTCGGCGAGCACGGTCGGCTCGAAGAAGGTCCCGCCCAGGGCGTGGCGACGACCGCCGCAGACCAGGCGCGCGCCCTTCTCCAGGGCATCGCCGACATGTGCCTCGACCTTGGCCAGGGCGGCGGCGTTGATCAGCGGGCCTTGTTCGGTCTCGCCTTGCAGCGCGGCGCCGACGCGCATGGCCTGAACCGCTTCCGCCAGCCTGCCGACGAAGGCGTCGTACACCCCATCCTGGATGAAGAAGCGATTCACGCACACGCAGGTCTGCCCGGTGTTGCGGAACTTTGAGGCCATGGCGCCCTTCACTGCGGCGTCCAGGTCGGCGTCGTCGAAGACGATGAAGGGCGCGTTGCCGCCCAGCTCCAGGGACACCTTCTTCAGTGTGTCGGCCGCCTGGCGCATCAGCAGCTTGCCGGTGCGGGTCGAGCCGGTGAAGGACAGCTTGCGCACCACGCTGGAGGCCTGCAGCGCGCCGCCAATGGCCACGGCATCGCCAGAGACGATATTGAACACGCCGGCGGGAATGCCCGCCTGCTCTGCCAGCACCGCCAGGGCGAAGGCCGACAGCGGGGTTTCCTCGGACGGCTTGAGAACCAGGGTGCACCCCGCCGCCAGCGCCGGGCCCACCTTGCGGGTGACCATGGCCAGGGGGAAGTTCCAAGGAGTGATCGCCGCGACCACGCCGATGGCCTCCTTGACCACGACGATGCGCGCATCGGCCTTGTGGCTGGGGATCACGTCGCCGTAGGCGCGCTTGGCTTCCTCGGCGAACCATTCGAGGAAGCTGGCGGCGTAGACCACCTCGCCCATGGCCTCGGCCAGTGGCTTGCCCTGTTCGCGGCACATCAGCGTCGCCAGTTCGCGCTGGTTGCCCAGCATCAGCTCGGCCCAGCGGCGCAGGCGCTGGCTGCGCTCCTTGGCGGTCAGCCCGCGCCAGGCCGGCAAGGCGCGCTCGGCGGCAGCGATGGCGAGGTTGGTTTCCTCGGCGCCGGCCTTCTGGACCTGGGCGATCAGCTCGCCACTGGCCGGGTCGGTCACCGCGTAGGTAGCGCCGCCACTGGACCATTGGCCGTCGATGTAGTTGCCGTTGCGCAGCAATTCGCTCATGCCACCGCCTCGCTCAGCAGGAAACGCTCGATACCCGGACGCGCGGTGCGCAGGATGCGCTTGCCGGCGGTGTAGTCGTTGATCACGTCGCACGGCGTGTAGTTGCGTTCCAGCTCGTGCAGTTCCTCGACATCCAGGCGGGTGTCCAGGGCGGCCAGGGCGCTGTCGAACTGCGCGGTGGTATCGGCACCCACCAGCATGCAGTCGACGCCGCCGTGCTGCAGGACCCAGGCCTGGGCCACCTGGGCGTTGGACACGCCACGGGCACGGGCCACGCGCTGCACCGAGCGGGCGATTTCGAAAGAGGCCTCGTCGGCGTACATCTGCTGGGTGAAGAAGTCGGTCTGGTTGCGGGTCGACTGCACGTCGCCGGTCAGCAGGCCGCGGGCCAGCGGGCTGAACACCGAGACGCCGAGGCCCTGGTCGCGGCAGAACGGGATCATCTCGCGTTCTTCCTCACGGTAGGCGACGTTCAGTTGCAGCTGCATGTTGATCGGCTTGACCCAGTTATTGCGCTCGCAGCACAGGAGGATCTTCGCCAGTTGCCCGGTGAGCATGGTGGACACGCCGATATAGCGGGCCTTGCCGGCTTTGACGATGTCGTTGAGCGCGCCCATGGTCTCTTCCACCGGCGTGTTCACGTCGAAGAAATGCAGCATGTACAGGTCGACGTAGTCCATGCCCAGGCGGGTCAGGGAGGCGTCGATGCTGTCGAAGATATGCTTGCGCGAATGACCGGTGGCGTTGATGCCGCTGCGGGTGCCGTAGCCGACCTTGGTGGTGATCACCAGGTCTTCGCGGCGGGCCAGGCGCTTGACGATGCGCCCCACCACTTCCTCGCCGACGCCGGCGGAATAGAAGTCGGCCAGGTCGATGAAGTTGACCCCGTTGGCCAGGGCATGGGCGACGATCGGCTCGCTCTGCTTCTCGTCGAAGATCCAGGGTTTCCAGTCCGGGGTGCCCATGTTCATGGTGCCCAGGCACAGGCGCGAGACTTCCAGGCCGGAGTTGCCCAAACGAATGTATTGCATGACGGCGACCTCAGGCTTTCGGGGTATAGAACGGGTTGCTGATCTGGCCGACCACATCGGCCAGTTGCGCGCGTTCCGGCTTGCCGGTCAGGGCGGCGCGGATGGCGGTGCGGCAGGCGTTGTAGTTGTTCAGGTAGACGGCGTCGAGGTCGTCGCAGGCGGGGTTGACCCAGTTGGCGGTGACGATGGCCCACTCGTCCTCGGCTTCGGCCGGCAGGGTGCCGTCGAGCAGGGCCTCGGTGACGGCCTTGGCGATCCCGGCCTGGGACGCGCCCCAGGTGGCGTTGCCGTGCAGCTCGCCGTCGATGGCGGCCTTGTTCACGTACAGGGTCATCGGCTTGACCGGGATGTTCGGCTGGGCGATCACCATGAACGGGCAATGGCCCTGGCTTGGCGAGGCGAGGCTGTTGGCGAAGGCCTGGCCGGCAGGGCCGTTGCGCGGGCCGATGAGGATGTTGATATGCGCCGCGTTGACGCCCGGGCCTTCGAAGCCTTCACCGATGTACAGGTCAAGTTCTTTCATCTGCAAACACTCTTTGTTGTTGGTGGGTGTGTTTGCCGGTTTTGTATCACCGCGCCGGGGCCAGGCTGGAACCACATAAAGTCATGGGGGTATGAGGGAAAGTCATGGCCTGGCGCGTGCGCGTGGATCAGAGCAAGGAACGGAGTTCCCTCGCTAGCCAGGGCACCTATCCTGCCCCCACCACCGGACCAGGGCCCGAACCATGCAGACCAGCCTCCCGCTTGCCTTCCCCGCCACATCCCCCGAGCCAGACTGGCCCACCCTTTACCAGTCCCTGAACCACTCCGGCTACGCCCGCCTGCCCGCCCTGCTCGATGCCGGCCAATGCCGTGAGCTGGCCAGCCTGTACCCCCGGGAGCCCCTGTTCCGCTCACGCATCGTCATGGCCCGCCACGGTTTCGGTCGCGGCGAATACCAGTACTTCCGCTACCCGCTGCCGAACGTGGTGGAAGGCCTCCGGCAATCCTTCTACCTCCGCCTGGCCACCCTCGCCAACGACTGGCACGCCAGGCTCGGCAACCCGACCCGCTTCCCCGCCACCCTCGACACCTTCCTCGCCCACTGCCACGCCGCCGGCCAGTGCCGGCCCACGCCCCTGCTCCTGCAATACCAGCCCGGCGACTACAACTGCCTGCACCAGGACCTCTACGGCGACCTGCACTTCCCCGTGCAGATGGCGATCCTGCTGTCCCGCCCGGGCATCGACTTCGAGGGCGGAGAGTTCTGCCTGACCGAGTACTGCACGCGTGAGCATCGCGCCGAAGTGGTGCCGCTGGAGCAAGGCGATGCGGTCCTGTTCGCCGTGGCCGAACGCCCCCTGCCCGGCCGGCGCGGCGGCTCGCGCAAGGTGCTGATGCGCCATGGCGTCAGCCGCGTGCTGGCCGGCCATCGCCACACCCTGGGAGTGATCTTCCATGACGCCCGCTGACCTGCTCGAACGCCTCGACGAGGACGGTTTCCTTATCCTGCCGGGCTATGTGGAAAACGGTCGGTTCGGCTCGACCGGCCTGCTGCGCACCCTGCAAGCCACCTTCTATCCGGCACTGGCCGAGATCGCCAACCACTGGCGCGCGCGGTTCGGCCTGCCCGGCCGCTACCCGGAGCAGTTGCTGCAGTTCCAGGCGCAATGTCGCGATGCCGGCCAGCACAGCGATCCCTCCTGCTTCACCCGTCTGGCCCCGCAGGACTGCCTGCCCCTGCGCCACCGTGGCGCAGACGCGCTGGCGTTCCCCTTGCAGATGGTCGCGCTGCTGTCCGCGCCCGTCGAAGACTTCAGCGGCGGCGAACTGCTGCTCACCGAACAGCGACCGCGCATGCAGTCCAGGCCCGTGGTGGTGCCCCTGCGTCGTGGCGATATCGCTGTCTTCCCCAGCCACCGGCGGCCGGTCGCCGGGGGTAACGGCTACTACCCGGTCACCACCCGGCAGGCCGTGAGCCCGGTGCGCAGCGGGCAGCGGCTTGGACTGGAGCTGTACTTTCATCTCGCAGTTGCGCCATGAGCTGGATCCTGCCCAGACGAATACCGCTGCTGGCGCGCAACCCGATTAGAATGAGCGCCTTCGCCTACCTCGCCAGGAGTCGCCATGGCCTTGCCGCCCCTCAACAGCTTTCGCGTCTTCGAGGCCGTCGCCCGCCTGGGCAATCTCGCTGCAGCAGCCATCGAACTGCACGTGACCACCGGTGCGGTCAGCCAGCAGATCAAGACCCTGCAGGGCACCCTGGGCGTGGAACTGTTCGAGAAGCGCGGTCGCCAACTGGTCCTCACCGATGCCGGACGCGGCCTGCACCAACGCATCGCCCCGGCACTGGGGGCCATCAGCGACGCCGTGCAATCCTTCCAGCACAGCGCCCGACAGTCGCCGCCAGTCATCGAGCTGACCCTGTCACTGCCTCCCGCCGACGGCATCACCTGGCTGGCCACGCCGCTGTTCCGCTTCATGGAGGAAAATCACGGGATCAAACTCAGGGTGATCACTGCCAGCGAGTTCAGCCAGGTGGACTGGCGCCAGGCCGATGTCGCCGTGGTCTACGGCACGCCGCCCTGGTCGGGGTTCTGGTGGCGCCAATTGCACGGTATCCGCCTGACCCCGGTGTGCAGCCCGCAGTACCTGCGCGGCGAACGGGCGATCCACTGCGTCGCCGACCTCGCCCGGCACCGCCTGCTGCACGAGGATGACGGCGCGCAATGGCGCCTGTGGCTGACCGAGGCCGGGGCCACGATGGGCGGTATGGCGGACGTCTACTTCGAGGATTTCGCCCTGGTCCTGCAGGCCGCGCGGGACGGCTTCGGCGTGGCCCTGAGCGATGAAACGGTGTCGGCCCGCGACCTCGACGAAGGCCGGCTGGTGCAGCCCTTGCGACTGTCGACACCGGCGATCCATAACTACTACTGCATCTGCGCCGAACACCTGCGCGAGCGCCCGGAAGTCCAGGCGCTCATCGACTGGGTACTGTCTACCGCCCGCTAGGGTTTGTAGCCATAGGCGCGACCGTCGGTGAACTCGATGTCGGTCAAGATGCTGATGTCCTTCTCCACCTTGAACAACCTGGCCTGCTTGATCAGCTCAGGATCGGAGAACGTCTCGCCCTTCGCCCGTCCGGCCTGGATCGCCAGCATCTGCTCGCGGATCTTGCCCACCTCGGCGTAGGTCATGGCCGGCACCCGGTTGGCATCCTCGTCGGCATGGGCGCCGTAGATCGTCGTTTGCGGGTTGATCAGCTTGAGGGTGGCGTCCAGCGAGGCGATGTAGTCCTTGAGGTTGCCGGCCAGCAGCCAGGACGGATAGAGATGGTCGCCGGACAACAGGACGTTGTGGGTCTCGTCGAAAAGCACCACTTCGTCCCTGGTATGCCCAGGGGTGTTCAACAGGCGTACCTGCAGCCCGCCCAGGTCGATCAACTCACCCGGTTTCACCAGCCTGTCGACCTTGAAGGGCTTGACCGTCATATGGTCGAAGTTGCCCAGGTAGACCGGTTCGGGCACGTGATAAAGACCGTCGTCGCGCTTGAACTTGCGGGTAAAGGGAATATCCACGAGGTACACACTGGAGAAGTTGTGCAGTCCGCCGAGGTGGTCGAAGTGCAAGTGCGACGGCAACACGGAAAGAGGCTTGTCGGTCAGCGTGGCTGCAACCCTGGTGATGTCTTCCTTCTGGTTGGCGCCGGCATCGAACATCAGCGCCCGTTCGCTGCCCAGCAGCAGGTACGAGTAGTTCTTCTGGTAGTACTCGGGTTCCCCGATCGCATAGAGCCAGTCGTTGAGCTTGTGCACCACGAAACTGCCTTCGCGCTTGCCCGCCTCCTGCGCGCCCGCGCCCACCGTCATTGCCATGCCGACCGCCAGGGCCGCCGCCTTGATCACACTACGCATCGACTTCACGCCTCTTGTTCTTGTAGAAGGTCCGGCCGGTCGAACAGCAACCGGCGCAGGCCATATAAGCGGCGTATCCCATTGAAGAACAATGGATATTATTTGAACGACGATGGTTTAGCGCTTCTTAAGCGTCAGCCAGTGCACTACACTTGCGCGCCTTTTTTGGCGCAACGGACTGCCCCCATGCAACGCATCGTGATACTTGGCAACGCCGGAAGCGGCAAATCGACCCTGGCCCGACAACTTGGCCAGCGCCTGGGCGTGCCGGTGGTGCATCTGGACCGCTTGTTCTGGGAGCCGGGATGGATCGAGGCACCCACCGCGGTGTTTCGCCAGCGGGTCAGCGAGGCCATCGCCGGCGACGCCTGGGTCTGCGAGGGCAACTACGCCCGGAAGACCTTCGACCTGCGCCTGCTCCGCGCCGACCTGGTGATCTGGCTCGACACCCCGCGCCTCACCTGCGTGCGCCGGGTGATGCTGCGCAGCCTGTTGAACCGCCCGCGCGCCGACCTGCCGGACGGATGCCGCGAACGCCTGGACAAGGCCTTCCTCGACTTCCTCAAGTACGTGTGGACCTACGACGCGCAGTACCGCCCCAGCATCGAGCAGGTGCGCCTGGCCGTCGCCCCGCAGGTGCCGGTGGTGCACCTGCGCGATGCTGCTGAAAGCGCGAGGTTCCTGGCCAGCCTTGGCCGTGACCCGGGGCTTGTTTCCGGCAAATGAGTGCCATGGAGGCACCTGGCAGCCCAACCCACACCCCCTGCCGCCCATCGACATGCCAATGTCGCTCTCAGCCAAGAACACGGCAAACCCAGGCAACAGACACCTCGCCGATCGGCCTAGCTTCGGTGGACGGGCGCGGTGACTGATCCAGCCGCGTCCCGTAGTGCCATTACATAACAAGTCCAATAACAAAAGGCCTTCAGGATGAATACACCTTCCACGAAGCGTGATCGTGCAGAACTGGCGCAGGGTTTCAAGCCGCGCCACGTCACCATGCTGTCCATCGCCGGGGTCATCGGCGCCGGCTTGTTCGTCGGTTCCGGACACGCCATCGCGGCAGCAGGACCGGCCGCCATCCTCGCCTACGTCATGGCCGGTGCCCTGGTGGTACTGGTGATGCGCATGCTCGGCGAAATGGCAGTCGCCAGTCCCGACACCGGTTCGTTCTCCACCTACGCCGACCGCGCCATCGGGCGCTGGGCCGGGTTCACCATCGGCTGGCTGTACTGGTGGTTCTGGGTACTGGTGATCCCCATCGAAGCCATCGCCGCCGGCGTGGTGCTCAACGCCTGGTTCCCCCACGTCGACGCCTGGCTGTTCGCCCTCGGTCTCACCGTGGCCCTCACCGCCACCAACCTGGCCAGCGTCGGCAAGTACGGCGAGTTCGAGTTCTGGTTCGCCATGCTCAAGATCATCGCCATCGTCGCCTTCATCGGCCTCGGTTTCTTCGCCCTGCTCGGCGGCCTGCCGGGCCGCGAGGTCAGCGGCCTGAGCCAGTTGCTGCAAACCCAGGGCGGCTTCCTGCCCAACGGCTGGACGGCGATCATCGGCGCCCTGCTGACCACCATGTTCAGCTTCATGGGCACTGAAGCGGTGACCATCGCCGCCTCGGAATCCAGCAACCCCGCCGGCAACATCGCCCGCGCCACCCGCTCGGTGATCTGGCGCATCAGCGTGTTCTACCTGCTGTCGATCTTCGTGATCATCTCCATCGTGCCGTGGAACGACCCGCTGCTGCCGCTGCAGGGTTCCTACCAGCGCGCCTTGGAAATCATGCAGATCCCCTACGCCAAGCTGCTGGTGGACGCGGTGGTGCTGGTGGCGGTGGCCAGCTGCCTGAACTCGTCGATCTACATCTCTTCGCGGATGGTCTTCTCCCTGGGCAAGCGTGGTGACGCGCCGTCCCTGCTGCAACGCACTTCGGGCAAGGGCGTGCCGCGCGCGGCGGTAATTGCCAGCACCCTGATCGGCATGATCGCCACGGTGGTCAACTACTTCGCCCCGGCCCATGTGTTCCAGTTCCTGCTGGCCACCTCGGGCTCGATCGCACTGCTGGTGTACCTGGTGATCGCCTGCTCGCAACTGCGGATGCGCGGCATCCTGCAACGGGAAGGCAAGGCGCTGCAGTTCCGCATGTGGCTGTTCCCGTGGCTGACCCTGGCGGTGATCGCCTTCATCGTGTTTGCGCTGGGGGTGATGTTCGTGATGCCGGCGCACCGGATGGAAGTGACGGCGACGCTGGCCCTGGCAGGAGCGATTGCCCTGCTGGGAGTGGTGAGGTCGCGCAGGCCGGCGCCGGTGGTGGGTGCCCGGGTCTACGGGCAGTCGTGAGGTAGCAGCAGACGAATATCCACCCGCCTATTGGCTGCCCGCCCAGGCCACCAGCGCCAACAGCAGGACAAGCCCCCCAGCCCACGACCAGACGCGCCTCTTGCGAGGAGGCGCCACCGACGGCAACAGCGGGGGCAAGGTCGGCGGCGGCATGATGACCAAAGGCTTGACCAAGGCCATAGCGCCCGGATCGCCATCCGACGGCAATCCGGGCGCTGGCGGGTGGCACTGCTCCAGTTGCAGCAGCATCCCGGCCAGGTAGCGGTGCAAGGTCAACAGGCTTTGCAGCGCCGCAGACGGGTGGCGTTGCAGCAGATCGTGAGTGTTTTCCAGTTGCACTTGAAGACGCACGACCATGGGCACGGCACTGGCAGGCAGCGACAGGCTGCGCAACAGCAGGAGCAGGCGCCGGAACAGCCAGTCGAAAATTTCCAGGCGCGTCGTTTCCACCGAAGGCCACAGCGTCGGCCACTGCGCCAACGACCTCTCCAGCACGGCCAGCCCCTGCACGACCCCGTCGAGCCCCTGTCGATGCCCCCGGGCCAGGACGAAGACCACCAGGGATTGCAGGTCCACGCCATTCGACTCGAACAGTGCCATGCAAAGTTGCTCTACCCGCTCCCAGTCAACGTCGGGACAGGCGGGATGATCCAGCTTCAGCAGTTCATCGCGCAGCGCCTTGAACTCGGCGAGGTGACGGGGATCGCCACCTGCCCGTGCATGCATTTCGAACGAGACCGTCATCCGGCCCTCCGCGGGTTCGGGGTCAGGGAGTCGGCAGGTATTGCTGCTGCTTGAGATGACGGACCAGGACCCTGCCCCCCGTGGCCAGGCTGGTGCCAAAGGTCACGGCCTCGCCGGAACTCAACCGCCCGTCGAGGACGAACACCAGGTGACCCGGGCAATCCTGGTCCACCGTGCGAACGACCGGGTCCAGCAGGCGCGGCTCGTACTGCTGCACCGTGCGGGTGATGGACTGGGTCATGCCGTTGGCAGCACCCGACATCCCCTGCAGCAACTGTCCCGAATCCGGCAGGCCATGGTCCGGCAGGTGGGCGAGACTGCCGGCGCGGCTGTTGAAGAGACGCTGCAGGTTATCAAGCACCGAGAGCACCTGCTGGTCCTGCTCTTCCACCAGATGCAGGTCCAGTTCGCCGCTGAAGTTGCCCAGCAGCACGTCATACAGCGAAGGGCCGTGATCACTCATGGCTCAGCCCTCCAGCCCACGCAGGCTGAGATGGTTGTCGCCGACCTCGATGGTCCTCGCCCGGTCCGGATCGAGGTCGTCGCGGTCGAGCAACAGGCGCCAGGTCCCCGCGTGCGGCTCCGGGAAACGGAACAAGGCAACCACCGCGACGTGCCTGGCATCCTGGTGCATCGGCATGCTCAACTGCGCCCCCTGCTCCGGCGCGACCATCAGCGTGCGCTGGTCCAGCAGGTTGGCCCCGAACAGGCGATCACCAGCGTCGAGCAACTCGTCATAGCCGGACTTCCCCAACGCCTTGCCATCACGCAACTGATAGACCCGCACCAGGGTCGGCACCGACAGCGCGTTCATGTTCTCGAAGCCGCTGTTCAGCGCCGCCCGACCACTGAAGTCCAGGTGCAGTACCTTGACCTGCTTGTAGAACACCCCGTGAGCGGTTTCCCGCGTTCCGTCGGCAACCCGCTGGAACAGCCCGCACCCACCCAGCAGCGCCGCCAGCGCCACGACAACCGATACCTTAGAAGTGGTACGCCACATGATTTGCCTTCCTGTCCTGCGAATTGTTCTTCAGGCCCTGGTAATGGCCCAGATTGATGGTGATGTTGTCTTGACCGTCATTGCCAATCGGGCCTAGCACCGCCGTCAGGCCCAGCAACGCCGAGGGCGCGCCCAGGGCGGCGGGAACCATGCGGTTCAGCGGCAACGACAGGCGCAGGCAGGCGGTGCAGCGCCAACCCAGGTAGACCCGCAGCAGCACCAGCAGGTCCGTGTGCAGGGAGCCGCCTGGCAGCCAGCCGAGCACCTCTGCCGGATCGTCCGTGGAGAGCACCAGCAACATCTGGCTGCTGACATCCCGGGCCACCGCACCCAATGGCGTGCCTTGGTCCAGGGCCACCCCGCCGCCGCTGTCCAGGCCTGGTGGTGGAACGAGACGGATGCGCTTCGGCCAGTGCCCCACCACGCGAACCCGGGTGTTTTGCGCCAGCAGGCTGACCAGTGCGGTGATCCCCTCGGCATTGCGGGTCGGCAGGCGCATCACCCCCAGCAACGCCAGAAAGCGCGACACCGGCGTAGCGATCTGCTCGGCGGTGCCCGGAATACCTAGCCCGATCAGGCCCAGCAGGCACTGGGAGGTCTCATCCCGCCCACCCGTTTCGAACGTGGCGGGATAGGAATACTTGCGCCAGACCCGATAGAACTGGGTGAAGATCCGGTGATTGAAGATATCCAGGAAGGCTTCCAGGGCCTCGTGCCCCTCCCGGCGCTGGCTGATGTCGTCCAGATAGGCGGTCGGCAGCGGGGCATCCACGCCGTACAGGCCCAGCACCCGGGTTCGTACCGTGACCGAGCGCTCGGCGAACTCGATGGCGCGCAGCTCGCCGGCCGGAAAGCCCATGCCGGGGTCGGGGCGAAAGCGCACCGCATCATCCTGGGGCCGGCTGCCGGTGCCCAGTGGCGGTCTTTCGGGTGAAGCCTGCTCAAGCAACTGGCAGAAGCGGTAGATACCGGCTTCGGCCACCCGCCCCTGCAAGGCGCGCAGCAGCTCCTCGGTGTTCAACCGGGAATCCGCCGGCTGTGGTTCTCGTTCCATCGCAGGGTCTTCCCGGTCGGTTGCAGGATAAGCGTGAGCTGGTTGAACAGGTGGATATCGGCGTAGAGCGCGAAGAAGCGGTTGAGCAGCTCACCGAACAGGGCGATGTCGCCCTCGCCGCAGAAGCCGTCGGCGTCGAGGGTCACTTCGATATCGACTCCCCGCAGCAGGAAGCCCTTTTCGAAACGCTGGATCAGGTGATGCCGCACGTCGACGATGGCCGCCAGACGCCGCCGGTTCAGCTCGCTTTCACTCCAGTCGTACAGCGCCAGGGTGCCACGCAGCACTTCGGCGCTGTCCAGCATCGGCAGGAAGTTGGAGCCCAGGTGGCTGAGCACGCGCCAGTGAAAGCGGTCGCGATTGGGCGGATAGCACGGCAAGGTTGGCGCGGTCAGGTTGCGCACCCGCAGGCCGCCGCTTTCCGCGCTCTGGATACCTTCGAGCAGCGTGCTTTGCAGCGCCTTGCGCGGCAACCGGCCATTGGTGCCGGTAAGCGCCAGCGAGAGACTTGCCTGTGCACGGCGGTCCGTCACCTCGAATGTCTCGCCACCGAGAATCAGCCAGGTATCGTGCAAGCCGTTGGCACTGCGCTTGACGCGACTGTGGAAGTAGCGCTCCGGTGCCTCGTCGCGCAGCATGCCGCCCTTGTGCCGGAAGCTGGTGAACGGTACGTAGTCCACCTCGCTAACCAATCCCGTGGTCTGTACCCGGTCCACCGAATAGACCTCGGTATGACCGTCCTGCAGACGCACGGGGCGCAGCAGGTAATCGGACTGCAAGGGATCGAGCCGCAGGGGGTCGGCCTCCAGATGGAACAGATTGATCACCGGTACCGCGTTCAACCGCACATGCTCCACCGTCGGCCGCACGGCGTGGGGCCAGGGCTCGGCGAGTACCACCTCCAGTTCGAGCCACTGCGTGCCCTCGGCAATCTGCAATTGCTCCAGGCCATGCAGGGTCACGAACATGAATTTCTCGCGAAAACTGAAGTACTCCAGCAGCAACTGGTAGCCACTGAAGGCGCTGTCGCCCTTGGGCCACAGGCGGTCCTCCTCGGCAAAGCCGGCAGGAGAAAAATGCCCGTTGAAGCGTCGGCGTTCGAGACCGCCCGCCTGGCGCACATGCAGCTCCGGCTGACCCAGGGTCAGTGCCTGGTGCAAGGCACTGGCCAGTGCCGGTTCGGCGTTCAGGTAGAGCTCCAGTGCCTGCGGCCCGACGCTCGCCAGCATTGCGCTGCAATCGAGGCGCAAACGCAACAAGGGGCGGCCATCGACCTGGTAGTCGAGCCCGAAGGCGCTCACTACCAGGGGCTGCAAGCGCAGGTCGCGGGTGGTGGTATAGCTGCAACGAGTGCGTTTCGGGCCGATGGGCTGCGACTGCACCGCGAAGCCGCGAGGGATCACCTGTTCGCTTTTCGCGGTATTCAGGTCCGGAGTCAGCTCGACGATCGCCAGGGAGGGAATGGTTCGCAGGTAGTGGGGCCAGAGCAGGCTGACCAGGCCTTCGGTCAGCTCGGGCAGGTCGTCGTCGAGCTTCTCGCGCAGTCGCCCCATGAGAAAGGCGAAGCCCTCCAGCAGCCGCTCGACAAAGGGGTCGCACGCCCCGGTCCGGTCCAGGTTGAGTTGTGCCGCGCGGTCCGGAAACGCCTCGGCGAACTCCTTGCCGGCTTCACGCAGGTAGCGCATTTCGGCATCGAAATAGCGCAGGGTGAGATTGTCCATGGTCAAAACGATTAGGTCCTGTTGGAAGGAAGTTCAGCCGCAGAGCACTGCGGCACGTACCGGGTCGATAGCCACCAGCACTGCCAGCTGGGCATCCATGCGCCGGGTCAGGCTGGCGCGATCGGCATCGCCGCGCTGGGCCCGGACCCGCAACAGCTTGAGCAGGCGCGCCTTGACCTCGAACAGCAGGTCCGGCTCCCAGCACGCCAGGGCCTGCCGCTCGGCCATGGCGTCCAGCTCGGCCAGCAGGTGCAGGGCCAGGTCACCCTTGCCGTATTGCTCGGCGAGCCGCGCCATCAGCAGGCGCAACAACCAGCGCTGGCGCCCGGTGCGGACGTCCGGACGCCCGGCCAGCCAGGCCAGGGCTTGTTCGACGCCTTCGCTGTCGGCCTGGGCCAGGGCCTCTTCCTCCAGCGCGAGGATGTCATCGTGTCCCGCCGGGGACTCGCTGGTGGCAACGGGCAGCCAGTTCTGCCGCTGGTTGCCGGCCACGCTGCTGGCGATCCATTCACGGGTCCGCTCATCTGCCAGCGGCGAGCCGTCGGTCCAGCACAGGGCTTCCAGCCCCGGCAGACGCTCCAGGAACATGCCCAGGTCGCGCTGGACGATATCGGCCCAGCCACGCCGGGGCCCGGTCTGCCTGGCCAGGGCCTGGTGCAGGTACCAGTGCAGGTCGAGCCAGAAGTGATTGACCCCTTCGGCAAAGGCACCCTCGACCTCCTCCAGCAGATCGTCCCAGCGCTGCTGAACGTGCAGGCGCTTGAGCAAGGTGACGAGCTCGTCCCGCGGCGGGTAGAGATGGGTGCGGGCCTGGGTGTCATGGGGAGGCGTTTCGCTCAGGGTGTCCCAGCGCAGGCTGCGCATCAGTCGATGGCCGGCGAGCCAGCCGTTCTCCTGTTCACGCAGCCAGCCCGCCAGCAAGCGACCGCTGTCCAATAGCTCGCGGCCCGACCTGGGCGCCTGGTCGGGCGCCGTGGCCACGGGCGGCGGCGCCTGCACCGCAGTGTTCTGCGGCACCACGGCGCTCACCCCGCCGGATCGCGCCAGGCGCTCCGACAAGGCCGAGTACAGCCCGCCCAGTTGCGGCCGCTGGTCTTGCGGCCAGGCCTGCACGCTGCGGTCCAGCCAGGCCAGTGCCGCCACGGTACGCTCCGCCTCTTCCTTGACCACTGCGGGAAACCGCGCCAGGCCGTCCAGCACCTTGGCCGTCGCCAACCACTCCAGGGCCATGCGCCGGCTGGCGGGCCTGGACGGCAGGATGTCCTGGGGAAAGCGCTCAAGCAGCGCCGCCACCAGGTTCAGGCCATCGGCCAAGCCGGGTTCGCCGTCCAGTTGCAGGCGTGCCCAGAGGTAGTAGGTGGCCACCCGCAAGTCCTTGCAGCGGGTTTCCAGCAGGTTACCGGCCCGTTGCGCGACCTGGGCCGGATCGGCGCCGGACAGCTTGTCGACCTCCTCGCGCACATGCTGGAAGTCGTCGGCGTAGGCGGGATCCTCGCCCGCCGGCGAGACCTCGCTGATCGGCAACAACCAGTCGTGCCAGCGACTCGCCGCCTCCCGGGCAAGCGGTAGTGGGTCACTCTCGCCGAAGCACTGGGTGACAAGCAATGACAGGGGCATGTATTTCCCTCTGGAAAGATCAGGTGACGGTCAAACTACAACCTTGGGAAGAAAGGAAATATCGACGTGATATTTCCGAAGATTGTTCTTGTCGATAAATACGCGAATTTTTTCATTGCCCAGATAAGGCGATGGCTCGAACCAGATATTCTCGCTTTCGAATACATGAACTTGCGAAGTGTGTGGATTCAGCCACTCACAGACGATCACGAAGGGATTCTTGCCATTGAGCGAAACAGAGCGATTGCGCAGCACTTCCCTGACCTGCGCCTGAACCACGACGCCATTCTTCTGCAAATACGCCTTGTTGTGCGTGCGACGCCTGCCGAACAGCGCCAGCAGCACGCCGACCAGGAAGAATGGGATACCCACCACCAGCATCACCACGACGGTCCCCCAGTGCTCGAAGAAGCTGTCTATCCTGGCGTCTTCCGGCTGGTTGGGCAGGTAGCGCACGGTAACCGCCTCGCCTTTCCCGTAGGCGGCGGGAGCACTGCCGAGGGCGGAGGTGAAGCGTACCGGGCGCGCCTGCTCGTCCAGGAAGGTCACCACTGGCCGGTAGGTGACCGAGCCATCGCCGTAGTGCTCCTCCAGGTCGATGACCACCCCCTGGGCGTGCAGCGCACTGGCGAGGAAAGTGCTGGTGTTGTGGTAGGACATCGCGGCACCGAGCAATAGCAGGCCACCCGACACCATGAACAGGTACTTCATGACAGCGAGGAATTTCATTGTTTTGTTTTTTCCTTGTCGGATGGAAACCAGCGCCCGAATAAAGGTTCAGGCGCTGGCAATCAACTTATGGGCCTTTTTCAGGCAGATAATTTCCCGCGAGAGACAGTAAAGAATCTTGGCGAGCAGTTCTACTGCCCTGATTAACTTTGGGACATTTCCAGAGTTACCAAGGAATATTCCTACAACCACATAGGAATTAAATGCTCAGGAAACAAAATGAATCGAGTCAATAGTCGCCTCAACCTTCCCTCTTGCTCCCGTCAACGAAGATCCGATTCGGCAGCTTGAAACCGCGCAGCTTCAGCAACGCCAACGGCCCCGCTCCCAGCTCGGTGCGCAGGTGCCAGGTCAGCATATGTCCGTCCGGCGCCGGGACCTCCAGGTGGTAACGGCTGTTGCCATCGTCCAGCAGGGTCACCTGTGCGTTCTCCAGGAAGCGGATCAGGCCCCAGGTGCCCTGGTAGTCCCCGTACATCCGGGTTCCGCCGCCCAGTGCGGTCCAGATCACCCGCGTCCCCGGATGACTGCTTTTCCCCGGCCAGTCAAAGCGCTGCCACCTCTCCTTCTGGTTGAAGTAGTGGTGTTCCTTGCCGTCGAGCACGAACCTGGTTTCCACCAGGTTGCGCACCGGCTTGCCGCGCAGTTCGAAGCTCAGGCCCAGGCCGCCATCGGTGTAGAGCACATCGGCCAGATGACTGAGCTGGTTCACGGCGTCGAGGAACTTCGGATCGAAACGCAGGCCTTGGCTGTGCTGTGGGTCAGCGACCCAGCGCCCGCCTTCCTTGCGCAGCACGCCGTTGAGCTGGCTGGACAGGAACTGGTCGATGCGTCCCGAATCGGCGCGGATCATCTGCCCAAGCATCGGCAACGAGGCATCGCTGTCGGTTTTGGCAAACGGGTAGCGGCCTTCGAAGGCATCGCGCCATTGCATGACGACCGAGCGTTGCCACTGGTTGTTCAGGCCCGCCGCCGACGGTTGCAGCACCCGCTGCCAGGCTTCGTCCAGCGGCTGCACGAACAGCGTCTCGCCCATCGCGCCCCACTCGGCGCCGAGGCTCGCGGCAAGCAGGCTGCCGTAGGCGCGGGTGTCGCTGAGGTCCACGCTCTTGCCCTGGAACACGGTCTGGGCCAGGGCCTGGGTCATTTCCCGTGGGTCGGCGGCGTTGCTGATCTGCTGCAGTTTCAGGCGCACGCGGGTGACGCGGGTCAGGAAGGCTTGCAGGCTCAGGCGCTCTTCGCCGTTCTGCATCTCGCCCTCCTGGCCGAGCACGGCCAGCAACGGACCGAAGGTTTCGTCCAGCGGGCCTTCAAGATGAGCGGCGACGCGCTCGACCAGTTGGGTCTTTTCCTTGTCCTTGCCCAGCAACTGTTGCGCGGACTCCAGCAGCGAATCGGCCAGGGCCTGCTCGCGACTGCCGGCGCGGCCTTGCCAGGCCAGGGTTTCCATCAGGGCCAGCAAGGGTGACTGACGCACATCGCTCATCACGGTCAACTGGTCGATCACTTCCGAGAGGCTGCCGGCCCGCTGCCAGCGCAGGCTGTTGAGGAAGGCCAGCCAGGCACCGCCGTAGTCCTGGAAGTAACGGGCGGTGAGGCGCTGTTTGAGCATGTCCGGGCTCAGGGTATTGGCGACCTCACCCTGGTTGTCGCTGAGGACCCAGTCGATTTCCTCGCGGCGGGCCTCGGCGATCTCGTCGATGGCCTTGCGGATTCCACCTTCCCAGGCCTGGCGGGTGAACACGCCGGGCACGCTGTTGCCGGTGTGGAACAGGGCGGCCTCGGTGTCGCCGAGCATGGCGTCCAAGGTCAGATCCGGGTAGTGGCTGTCGGCGCGGTCGAGGACTTGTTGGTAGAGGGTGGATTCGGCATTGCGCTGGCCCAGTTGGCCGAGCAGGACCTGACGGGCCTGGCCGAGCAGGAGCGGTTCCAGCTCAACGGTGGGATGGGCTTCGAGGTGATTGGCGTAGAACGTCCAGAGCCGTGGCGACAGGGTGTGCCAGGCACCCGGCGAGATACCGGCGCGTTCAGGCTCCAGTTCGCCCATTACCCGTACCAGAAAAGCCGGGTCGACCTTTTCTGGCCGGGCCATCATCAGCCAGGCCTTGAGTTGTTCGTAGGATTGCGCGGCGCGGCGGGTGCGCTCGGGGCTGTCTGGCGGCAGGCGCACCAGCGCGTCGAGGCGGGCTTGCAGCAAGGCAACTGCCGGATCACGCAGCAGTCGTGCGTTGAGTTCGACGTAGCGTGGCCACAGGGTGTCGATCAGGGCCTGGTTCTGGCTCAGGCCGAAGCGCAGGTACCACGGCGGGCCGGCTTTGGCACGGTAATCCAGGCGGTCCAGTGTGCGGACCAGTTCATGCAGGGCCAGCAACTGGGCATCGCCCTGCCCGGCCTGGTCCAGCGTATCCAGCAAGGCCCTGACTTCGAGAATCTGGGCGCGGTTGGTGGTGACGGACAGCGCCATGCCGGCGCCCCAGACCAGCACGAACACCATCAAGGCGGTGGACGCAATACGCGGTGCCTGCCAGCCGAAACGGCGGGTGTGGGTGCGGTCGTCGATCACGCCCTCCCAGGACTTGTCGGGAATCCACTGGTGGCCCAGTTGTTCATTGGGCCGGGCCGGAAACTCCGGGCTGAACCACAGTCCGCGCAGATCGACGCCGCGAATGCCGGCGACCAGCCACGGCCGCAGCACCGTCAGCCAGCGCTCCACGCCGTTCTTGTACAGGTCGTTGGACAGGCGCAGGAGGAAGTCGTACTCGCGGCAGGTGCGCATCTGCAGCAGGCCCAGTTGGCGCAAGGGCGTGATCAGGGCGTTGAGCTGGTCTTCGAGGGCGACGCTGGGGTTCTTGCCAGGGATGAGGCAGCCGACGCTCTGGGTTTCGCGGCCGGCTTGCGACCAGTTGCTGCGGCGGACTTCCCAGAGGTACAGCGGCAAATGCCAGTGCAGCGCGCGGGCCAGGGAGCGCAAGGCCTCCTGGCAGGTGCCCATGGTGTTCTGGTCCAGGCTCTGCTCGCGGGTCAGGGCCCAGACCACCCCATCCAGGCCGCGCCAGCGGCTGAGGCTGCGCCACAGGGCGAGGTCGGCGGGATCGGGATCGGTGTGCAGGCTGCCGGCCCAGAGCAGGACGGTGTGTTCGCCGACCAGCCAGCGTTGCGTGGTGAGGCTCGGGGCGATGGCTTCGATTTCGGCGGGTTCGCCGACGACGAGCAGGAGGCGGATCTTGCGGCGCCAGAAGGGGCCGTAGAGGTTGTACAGGTCCTCCACCAGCTTGGCCTTGGGATCTACCGGCTTTTTCGGGCGCGGCGGTGGCGGCGCCGCCGGATGATGATCGGTCAGGTTGCGCAGCCCGCCATGCAGCGTCTGCCAGAGCAGCAACGTGATGATGAACAACAGCGTCCAGGCCAGCCCCGCCATCAGCAGCAGGTCACGCCAGGGCATGGGCACGGGATCGGACAGGCGCCAACCGATGGCGACCAGGACCACCACCACGGCCAGCGCAGCCGCCAGCAGCAGCACGGTGCGCAGCGGTGAGGAATTCGGGGTTTCAGCAGCTTGAGTCATCAGGTGTCACCACTCCCAAGGCCAGGGTGCAGGAAGGATCGCGGGCCAGCCAGGCGCTGGGCGTCGCGTTGAGTTGGGTATGGGCAGCGGCCAGGCTCAGGGCCAGCATGCCCTCCAGTTGGCGCAGTTCACCGAAGTTGGCGATCGGCGCAGGCTGCAGAGGACTCCACCCAAGGTCCGCCGGCAGCGGGGAAAAGCTGGTACAGGTCTTGGTCGGGGCCTCAAGGTGACACTGGCGCAAAGCCCGCTCGGCGACGTCGGGCAAGGCGTCCTTGTCGGCGACGAAGGCTTCGCCACGGCTGATACGCACGCCGCCGGTCTTGCCCAGCAACCAGAGCAGCGCCGCCTCGCCGGCGGGCGCTTCACCCTCCTTGCCCGCTGCCACGGACTCACAGCCGGCGCAGAGCACCAGCGCGTCGTCATCGGCGTCCTGCAGCACATCGATCAGGGCGTCCAGGCTGTCCAGGCCCTGCCAGGGAGAAGGCTGCTGCGGCAGCGTGACCTGGAAGCACCGGCCCATTTCCTCGGCGAACAGGTTCCAGGCCTCGGGCGAACCCTGCCAGTAACACCGCAGAAAGGGCCTGGCGAATGGCTCGACGCGTTGCTCGCGCAGTTGCACCGCCAGCAGCCTCGCCAGTTGCCCCTCGCGCGCCACCTGCCCCTTGGCCATCACCTGACGGGAGCGCAGTACCTTGCCGCCATCGGCGTCATTGGGGAGCGGCAGCCTGGACTCGGAGCGGAACAGGTCGGCACGATGTTCGGGCACGCTGCAGGCCGGACCGATCAGCACCATGTCCAGCAGTGCCACCCGTTGCCGGTGACGGTTCCACCAACGCGCTTCCACCTTGCGCGCGGCGTCGCCGTAGCACTCGGCGTTATGCCGGTTGAAACGAAAGAACAGGATTCGCACCAGGAAGGCCAGCAGCCACAGGGCCACGGCGTAGAAACCGATCACGGGCAGCCAGCGCTCCATGAATGGCCGCAGCAACACCCCCGCGCAACCCACCAGCGCCAGCACTACCAGGCCGCCGACCATCCAGTGCAGATAGCGCGGCGGCGGGCGCAAGGGCCAGGGTTTGAAAAGCGGCGCCGGCTTCATGCTTCCACCTTGGTGTCGGGCAGGGAACTGACCAGGGTGCAGCCACACAGGCAGCGATGGCCGTCCAGGGCCACGGGCAGGTTGTCGAAGGTCGTATTGGCGCAGCCCTCGGCGATGGCGTTCAGGCCATGGAGGTTGCAGCGCACTGCGTCGCTCTCGCAGGCGATGGGCTTGCCGTCGCAGTCGTAGCGACCTTGCAGCACTTCGCCGCCGAACGGGTGCAGGGAATCGCCTTGGCGAACGAAAGGTTTCATAGCGGGGCTCCTTGTGCCGAGGCACTGTTGGGGGGCACGGGGCAGGATTGCGGCTCGGGGAGTTGCAGTGGGGTCTTGATCGGGTACTCGGGGGTGCCGTAGCGATGGCAGGATGTGGTGACCTGGATTTCGTCGCAGGGGAGGAAGTGGACGGTCAGGCCGCAGGTGGGTTGGTTGGTGTAGTCGGGGACCGCAACATTTTTGGTGTGATGGCGGGTCTGGGCATCGACTTTTTCTACCCATTCCAGGTATTTCGGCCAGTCGGCAAAACCTGGCGACGGATCGAAGGCGACACCAGTGCTCCAGTCAACACGAACGGTCATCCCGGACTGCCACTTCCCGGGCACGCTGAAGTGACCACCACCACCTCCATCCCAAGGCCCGATCGTGTCCAGCCCGGAGCGTCCATCCACACTGAACCTGTTGATTGCCCAGTGGGTGTGGTTGATTCCAACAAGAATTCCCGCACTTACCGGACCAACAACGACAAGTCCCAGCCCTGCCGAGATAAGCATCCACCTCAGCAGGCGAACAGCCCTAATGGAGCGAATCACCCTGCTCGTCACGTGATCAGACCGACGCATTGCTCACCCCCTCCTGGCCGGCGTGAAAACGTGCCCAGTCGGCATCGACCTGGTCCATCGCTTCGGCCAGACGTGCGGCTTCCGTTTCTTCGGACGGGAAGTTCGCAGGCACGGCGCTGTCCGCGAACAGTTCGGCATGCCGCTCCTTGAAGCCTGCCAGCGCCCGCCTGTGGGTCGCGCCGAAGAACACCATGCGTTCGCCGAAATAGCCGCCCAAAGGCTCGCGTCCGAACTTGTAGAGGAACCAGGCGCGAGAATCGTGGACCTGGTCGTCGAACAGTGCACGCAACAA
Source organism: Paucimonas sp. (assembly GCA_031253995.1). Taxonomy (GTDB): domain Bacteria; phylum Pseudomonadota; class Gammaproteobacteria; order Pseudomonadales; family Pseudomonadaceae; genus Aquipseudomonas. The sequence continues at coordinate 104,554 of JAIRVG010000022.1, forward strand.
GCCTTCTGGACGCATGACGTTCACGGACTCATCGACATCGCCGCGGTGGGTCGGGCTGGTGTGGCTGCGGTGCGCCCTGGCCGGCGGGAACAGGCGACCGACCCGTTCCCGGCCCAGCGCGTAGATGTGCTTGCGCTCCATCCGCTCGGACATCCTGAAGAAAGTGGCGACCATGAATTCGAATTCAGGCAGGCCCTGGACGACCACACGCACCACCTCGTCGATGGGCCACGGCTCCAGCCTTTCACTCTTATAGGATTTTTCGAACTCCCGGGCGGCGTCGCGCAACTGGGTCTGGCCCATGTCCGCATCGAAGTCCTTCACTCCCGGTTCGAGCGGCCTGGGTGGCAAGCCTTCGCGCTTTTCCCTGGCCCGTTGCTCGTCCCGGCGCTTTTTCACTTCCTCGTGCTTGAGGTTGCGCAGGTATTCGGCTGCCTTGCGTTTATCCTCATCGGCTTCGGTATCGGTGGCGGCGAGGTAGAAAGGCTGCTTCTCCAACGTGGCAAAGGCGTAACGGTCGATGCGCCAGGCGGTGATCCAGCCGAGTTGGTCGCGCAGGACGGCTTCGACTGTTTTGTCCGAGGGGATAGGTTGGTAGATTTCGATTTGCTTTAGCGAGAGAGGTTCTGACAGACACTCAAGGCCCAAGGTTACTTGGCGCCAGGCATTAAAACGCCCCACCATTAGTGAGTCGACTCGAAACGAGTTCAAAAGATCAGCAGGCATCACCATGTACTGAAGCCCAGCAAGCTCCGGAGGCATCACGAGCTTCGGGACTTTTAAAGGAGCGCCGTGGGTGTACGCATCCGAGTACAGCGAGTGGACAGCAAGTTGAGAGAGCAACAAGCCATCATGATTTCCAATTGCCTTCCCCTGATCTCCCGGCGGATACCCTCCCCCCTGATCCGAGTGAACCCCAGGATGCACCACCTCCACCGCATTCTCCGGATAGCTCCCATCCTCGCGCCGAATGGAGTCCAGCGGAAAACTCAACCGCTGCTCATGGCTGGCCACGATATGCAGGCAACGCTTGACCAGCTTGCCCCTGGGCAGTTCCTGGGTGTCGTCCGCCCAGGCCATATGGCCATCGCCGCCCGGGAATGAGTCAGCAGCACCGACCGAGGCCACCGTGTCCAGCAACCCCAGGTACTGCACCTCGACAGGTAGCCTGATGTCCTTGAACACCAGCACCGGCGCCGAGTCGACATCCTCCAGCAGACGGTTCAGCCAGTTGATGAAGGCCCGGGCGCCCGCCGCACCACGTGAAAAACCATAGACATACAGGCGAATACCAAGCAGTTGCGAACGCCCTGGCTGCCCGGGCGCCATGGCTTGACGCAGCGGCTTTTCCAGCGCCGCCATCTGTCTTTCCAGCTCGCGCCTGCGATTCCATCTGCCCTTGAGTTGCTCGCCAACCGGCAGCCAGGTGGTGCCCATGGCCACGGTCGACGAAAGCAGACTGGCATCGCTCTGCCTCGGCAGACCCAGGGCGCTGCGCAGCGCGTCGATGACCATCAGCAGGCCCCAGTTGATGCGCTCCTCGCCCATTGCAGCGAATGCCAGGCCGGCGGTGGTGAAGTCGAGGTCATTCACCTCGGGAAACGAAGTGCCCACCCCGGGGATGTAGTACTTGAAATACTGGCCGCGCCCGGTGCCAGGCGGGTCGGTCAACCCGCTGGACAGGGGGCTGTGGGAAGTGCCGCCGGCATAGCCGCTGCCGATGGTGGCCCTGAACAGCCGGCCGATATTGGTGGGGCTCGGCGTGTCCTTCAGATACAGGTCATGGTTGAGGTTGTTACCGGTTCCGTCGAAGAACAGGCTGATATGCAGGGTCTTGCAGCACGGGGGCGGGACACGCCGGCCGGATGCAAGACTCAGGGCATCCTGATAGTCCTGCTCCTGCTCGCGCTGGATAGCCAAGTTGGCGTAGACCTGCTCGGCCCGGCGGGGCAGGCGGCCCTCTACAGGGAATTGTGGGGGATAACAAACGGGGGCGGCGTTCACTTCGGACATGATTCAGGCTCCGGCAGGTGCAAGGGAGTTTTGATCGGATATCCAGGACGGCCGTACCCCAGGCAGGACGTGGTGACCTGAATGTCATCGCACGGCAAGAAATGGACGGTGATACCGCAGGCTTCCTTCGCCGTGTATTCGGGCACGGAAACAATCTTGTGGAGCTGGCGACTCTGCGCCTTGACCGCTGAATACCAGGCTTCATAGGCCACAGAGTCCGCAAAGCCCGGAAAACCGTCGGGATAGGCAACTCCCGTTTCCCACTCAACCTTGACGGTCATCCCAGGAACCCACCGGGCAGGCATGCTGAAATACCCGCCCCCCCCACCCTGCCAAGGCCCGATGATGTCCAGCGCCGACCGCCCATCGACACTGAACCGATTGATCGACCAATGGGTATGGTTGATCCCTTCGATAATCCCAGCCTGGGCGGCAGGGATGAACGAAACACCCAGCACACCCCACAGGGTCGCCAGGCTTTTTCGAATGAATGATTTCATAGTGAATCTCCTTGGCCCGAAGTCGCTTCGGCCACCGGGCACGACGGCGGCTTGGGCAATTCCAATGGGGTCTTGATCGGGTAGTCCGCACTGCCGTAGGGATGGCAGGAGGTGGTGACCTGGATTTCATCGCAAGGGAGGAAGTGGATGGTCAGGCCACAGGTGGGCTGGCCGGCGTAGTCAGGAACCGGAACGTCCCTGGAGAGCCGACGCTTTTGCGCGTCGACGCTCTCCACCCACTCCAGGTATCGGGGCCAATCCGCAAAACTGGGGATATGGTCCGAATAAGCGATCGCTGTTTCCCACTCGACACGGACGGTCATTCCAGGCTGCCAGCGACCGGGCACGCTGTAGTGTCCGCCGCCTCCCCCTTGCCAGGGCCCCAGGCTGTCCAGCCCGGATCGACCGTCGACACTGAACCGGTTGATCGCCCAATGGGTGTGATTGATTCCACCAAGAATGCCGGCCTGGGCGGCCGTACCACTCAGCATGGCTACCAACCCGCAAACGACCGCGCGCCAGCGAATCCCTTTCCTTTCGACCATCACCATCCCTCCGTTCCTTGCAAGGTTTGCCGGAGCATCCAGGCTCCATCGCGTTTCTTTATGCATGACGCCTTCTCCCTATCCACCATGAACCCGGTCGCGAACGAATGCCGTTCGCTGGGCGCTGGTCAGCAATCCGGCGGCATCGGCTTCCAGCATCGCCGCGTAGCAGGCCTGGAAGCGTTGCTCCGCCTGCCACTGCGCCGGCAATTCGGCCGCGAGCTTGCCCATCGTCACGGTGGCGTCGCTGGCACAACCGAGTCGATGCATCTGGTCGTCACTGAGCTCGATAGGTTGAAACACGTCCGGGGTGGCAGCGGATGCCCCCTCGCCACGCTGGTAACAAGGCTGGCCATTGCGGTCGAGCCAGCTCCAGCACAGCGCCGGACGCAGCAACTGGCTCTGCTGCTGCGGGTCGAGCACATGGCTCAGCAGCAACGGGAACAGACGCGGGTCGTAAAACCGCAGCACCCCGACCACACCGCCATTGGCGGCCTCAAGGCACTGCTGGAGGTAGCCGGCCAAGCGCTCGAAAGGCCAGGGAGAAACCAGCGCCAGCAGGCGCGAATCCCCGACGAAGGCCTCGATCAGTTCCTCCAGCCAGAAGCGGTGCAGCGACTGGGCCATTTCGATCCGTATCAACAAGGGGCCCAGATGGGAGATGCCTTCCTCGGGCATGCCCTCGAACAACAACCGGAAGGGCATCGGTGGTTCCAGTTGGCCAATGCCGGTGGGCAAATCCTCCTGGCAACCGGTCTGGTCGATCAGCAGGTCCAGATGAGGACTGCCCAGCCGGGTACAGGTTTCCTGAAGCAAGACCAACCATTGCCGTGCATTTTCACTGCTCATACCCGACCCTCCCTGCCTGCCAGGCCAACGAGTTCTTCCCTGGCCTTTTTCATGCAGTCCTCGCAGACCGCCCCCGGCAACTCCGACGTCGGCAATACCGGCAACTCGAAACGCTCCCCCGCCACCGGCCGGAACCGGTGCTGTCCGCGAATATCGATCAACCCCGGCGACTGGATAAGCACCTCCCCCTCCGCCGTCAGGCGAATGCTCGCCCCGCCGCAGCCGAGGGTGATGCCGTTCTTCGCGGTGATCTGCACATGCCCCTCCACCGCCTGCACGCTGATATCGCGCTGGGCGATGAGCTTGAGCAGGTCGCCGTGGGATTCGATTTCCAGCGGGCCCTTGCCCGAGACCAGGCGCATGCCTTCCTGGCGGGCCAGCAGGGAGATGCTGTTTTCCGAGTGGGCGAACAGGCGCCGGGCCGAGGCCAGGTTGATTTCGCCGCGGCTTTGCAGGTAGGTGGATTCGCCGCTTTGCAGCAGCAGGCTGGCAGGGGTGACAGCGGCGACGCCCTTGGGCGCGCTGAGGAGGATGGCCGGGTCTTGCAGGGCGGTGGCGCTGCTTTTCAGTTGCTGCAGGTCGGCGACGTCGGGTTGCAGGCTGTGGTGCTCGGCGCTGACCTTGCGCCAGTCGTGGACCTGCTGCTCCGCCTGGTCGAGCTGCGCGCAAGCGGGCTCCATGGCCAGGACATCGCCCTGGGCCTTGGTCTGCAGGTCGGCGCTGATGAACAGGCCCTTGCCCGCCCGCAGCACGCCCCAGTGGTCACTGCGCAGCTCGAAACCTTCCCCACGCTGCTTGCGCTGCTTGTCCACCAGATGCCCAAGATTCAACTGGCTCTTGCCCGCAAAATCGGTACTGAGCTTGACGTGCTCCTTGCCCTTCTTGTCCTCCATCCGCAGCTTGTTGTTGCGCGGCGTCCTCAGCACGTTGCGCGTGTAGTTGTCGCGGTCGACGTGGTCCTGGTGCTCGCTGTCATGCAGGGCGTGGGAAATGTAAGGGCGGTCCGGATCTCCCTGCTCGAAGGCGATCGCCACTTCGGTACCGGCGATCAGCGGGAAATGCAGGCCGTAGCGATGCCCCGCGTAGGACCGCGCCAGGCGCAGCGGCAGGCTTTCCAGTCCGCGCTCGCG
>JAIRVG010000073.1 GCA_031253995.1 Paucimonas sp.
TCGATCGCTGCCAGGTCCGGGAAGATGTCCGCGTGGTCGAATTCCAGGTTGTTGAGGATCGCGGTGCGTGGGCGGTAGTGGACGAACTTCGAGCGCTTGTCGAAGAAGGCGCTGTCGTATTCGTCGGCCTCGACCACGAAGAACGGCGTGCCGCCCAGGCGCGCCGACACCGAGAAGTTCTGCGGCACGCCGCCGATCAGGAAGCCCGGGCTCATGCCGGCATGTTCCAGGACCCAGGCCAGCATGCTGCTGGTAGTGGTCTTGCCGTGGGTGCCGGCCACCGCCAGCACCCAGCGGCCCTGCAGCACATGGTCGGCCAGCCACTGCGGGCCGGAGACGTAGGGCAGGCCCTTGTTCAAGACATGTTCCACCGCCGGGTTGCCCCGCGACAGCGCGTTGCCGATCACCACCAGGTCGGGGGCCGGGTCCAGCTGCGCCGGGTCATAGCCCTGGGTCAATTCGATGCCCTGGGCTTCGAGCTGGGTACTCATGGGGGGGTAGACGTTGGCGTCGGAGCCGGTGACATGGTGGCCGAGCTCCTTGGCCAGTACCGCCAGCGAGCCCATGAAAGTGCCACAGATACCAAGAATATGAATGTGCATGGTCAACCTCGGGAAACGTGCAGGCAGGGTAGCCCAGGGAGGGAAAAATCTCACCCTGCGTTTCGCTCAGGCACCCCGGGAAAGACCGTGTTTGCGCAGCTTCCGATACAAGGTATTTCGACTCACCCCCAGTTGCGCCGCCACCGCCGTCATGTGCCAGCGTTTCTGCTCCAGGGCGGCCAGCAGCGCCTGGCGCTCGGCATCGTCCAAGGGGTGCTGCGGGTTATCCACAGCCCCGATCGGCTCGACCTTCACCGGCGGCGCATTGCGGATCAATGCCGGCAGATCGCCCACGCCGATGCGCCCGTCCTCGCACAGCGCCACCAGGGTGCGCAGCACATTGCGCAACTGGCGCACGTTGCCCGGCCAGTTGAAGTCCAGCAGCAACCGACGCGCCGCCGGGTCCAGTTGCACCGCATGCCGGCCGGCTTCCTCGGCCAGCAGGAAATCCAGCAACTGGCCCTTGTCGCTGCGCTCGCGTAGTGCCGGCAAGGCGACTTCCAGGCCATTGAGCCGGTAATAGAGATCCTCGCGGAAACTGCCGTCGGCGACCCGCTCCAGCAGGTTGCGGTGGGTGGCGCTGATGATGCGCACATCGACATCCTGCGGCTCGCCGCCGATCGGCACCACCCGGCGCTCCTCCAGCACCCGCAGCAGGCGGGTCTGCAGGGCCAGCGGCATGTCGCCGATCTCGTCCAGCAGCAGGGTGCCGCCATCGGCCTGTTGCAGCTTGCCGCGCATGCCTTCCTTGCGCGCGCCGGTGAAGCTGCCGCCGCGGTAACCGAACAGCTCGCTTTCGATCAGGCTTTCCGGAATCGACGCGCAGTTGAGGGCGACGAACGGCTTGCTGGCACGCTGGCTGGCCTGGTGCACGGCCTTGGCGAAGGCCTCCTTGCCGGAGCCGGTCTCGCCGTTGAGCAGCAGCGGCACATCGCGCTCGAATACCCGCAGGGCACGGCGGAAATCGTTTTGCAGGGCGGGGTCGAGCAGGCAGATTTCCGCGCTTTTCGCTGGCACGGACGGCGTGACCACCGGGGCGATGGACGGCGCCAGTGCCTTGACCTGGCCACGCAGGCTGGCGAACAGCAGGCGACCGTCACGGGTGCGCAGCGGCCAGCTGGTGCTGGCCAGGGCGGTGGCGCGCCCCAGCAGGTCGTCGAGGCGGCAATCGAAGAACGCCTCCACCGGCTGTCCGAGCAAGCCACCACGCCCGTTGCCCAGCAGGTTCAGCGCACTCTGGTTGACCGCACAGACCCGCCCTTCGCCGTCGAAGGCCAGCAGCCCCTCGCTGAACAGGCCCACGGACTCGGCCTGCAGATGGAAGCGCAGCAGCCAGTGATGCTCGAAGCAACGCAGGAAATAGCAGCTCTCGATCATCTTCGCCGAGAGGTTCACCAGGGCCATGGTGTGGAACTGGCTCTGCCGCGACACATCGGCCCGCGCCGAGGACACGTCGAGCACCGCCAGCAGCTCGCCATGGGGATCGAACACCGGGCTTGCCGAGCAGGTCAGGCCGGTGTGGCGCCCGCGAAAATGTTCTTCCTGGTGGATGGTCACGGCCTGGCGCTCCACCAGGCAGGTGCCGATACCGTTGGTGCCTTCCCGCGCCTCGCTCCAGTCGGCGCCCAGCCACAACCCGGCGCGCTCGAAGATACGCCGCTCGGTAGGCGCGGTGACGCAATTGAGGATCACCCCGCGGGCATCGGTCAGCAGCACCGCATGGCCGGCGCCGGAGAGTTGCTGGTGCAGGCTGTTCATCTCGCCATCGGCGATCTGCAGGACCTGTCGCAGGTGCTCGCGGCTTTCCAGCACGCGGTCGTGTTCGAGCACGGTGGGCGCCACGGCCAGGGCCGGGTCGAGGTGATAGTCCTCCAGGCAGCGCAGCCAAGAACGGGCGATCGACGGATCGCTGCCGGGCCCCTGCAAGCCACCCTTGCCCTGGGTGACCGTCATGACTTGCCGGGCATGCCGGCTGAGATGATTACCCTGCACTTTTTATTGTTCTCCGCGGGTCAGAGAAAACCAGCATCCTCCAGCCGCTGGCGCTTTGCAATGCCGGCTTGACCGTCGGGTCACCGGCTGTACCGCAAGCGGTACAAAGTGTCACCCCCGCTGTACCGAAGCCGTCACAAGCTGCGCCGAAAACCCGGGCAAAACTGCGCCAAATCACTGTTCCAGCGCCCTCGCCCGGCGCTGGCCCGACACTTGCTCTACGCTTGGAATCCTCCCCAACAAAACTCATAAGCCAGGAGAGACACCATGCGTTACGCACATCCGGGTACCGAAGGCGCAAAGGTTTCGTTCAAGAGTCGCTACGGTAACTACATCGGCGGCGAGTTCGTCGCGCCAGTGAAAGGCGAGTACTTCACCAACACCTCGCCGGTCAACGGCCAGCCGATCGCCGAATTCCCCCGCTCCACTGCCGAAGACATCGACAAGGCCCTCGACGCCGCCCATGCCGCGGCCGACGCCTGGGGTCGCACCTCGGTGCAGGACCGCTCCAACGTGCTGCTGAAGATCGCCGACCGCATCGAGCAGAACCTGGAAATCCTCGCCATCACCGAGACCTGGGACAACGGCAAGGCTGTCCGTGAAACCCTCAACGCCGACATCCCGCTGGCGGTGGATCACTTCCGCTACTTCGCCGGCTGCATCCGCGCCCAGGAAGGCGGTGCCGCCGAAATCAACGAAGGCACCGTGGCCTATCACATCCACGAGCCGCTGGGCGTGGTCGGACAGATCATCCCGTGGAACTTCCCGATCCTCATGGCCGCCTGGAAACTCGCCCCGGCCCTGGCCGCCGGCAACTGCGTGGTGCTCAAGCCGGCCGAGCAGACCCCGCTGGGCATCACCGTGCTGGTGGAACTGATCGGCGACCTGCTGCCGCCGGGCGTGCTGAACATCGTCCAGGGCTACGGCCGCGAAGCCGGTGAAGCGCTGGCCACCAGCAAGCGCATCGCCAAGATCGCCTTCACCGGCTCGACCCCGGTCGGCTCGCACATCATGAAGGCCGCCGCCGAGAACATCATCCCGTCCACCGTGGAGCTGGGTGGCAAGTCGCCGAACATCTACTTCGAAGACATCATGAAGGCCGAGCCGTCCTTCATCGAGAAAGCCGCCGAGGGCCTGGTGCTGGCCTTCTTCAACCAGGGCGAGGTGTGCACCTGCCCGTCCCGCGCGCTGGTGCAGGAATCCATCTACGACGAGTTCATGAGCGTGGTGATGGAGAAGGTGAAGAAGATCAAGCGCGGCGACCCGCTGGACACCGACACCATGGTCGGCGCCCAGGCTTCGCAGCAGCAGTTCGACAAGATCCTGTCCTACCTGGAGATCGCCGAGAAGGAAGGCGCCCAACTGCTCACCGGCGGCAAGGTCGAGAAGCTCGAAGGCAACCTGGCCACCGGTTACTACATCCAGCCGACCCTGCTCAAGGGCAACAACCGCATGCGCGTGTTCCAGGAAGAAATCTTCGGCCCGGTGGTCAGCGTCACCACCTTCAAGGACGAAGCCGAGGCCCTGGCCATCGCCAACGACACCGAGTTCGGCCTGGGTGCCGGCGTGTGGACCCGCGACATCAACCGCGCCTACCGCATGGGCCGCGGGATCAAGGCCGGTCGCGTGTGGACCAACTGCTACCACCTGTACCCGGCGCATGCCGCGTTCGGTGGCTACAAGAAGTCCGGCGTTGGCCGTGAAACCCACAAGATGATGCTCGACCACTACCAGCAGACCAAGAACCTGCTGGTGAGCTACGACATCAATCCGCTCGGGTTCTTCTAAACCCGATCGCTGGCAAGCCAGCTCCCACCCTGTGGGAGCTGGCTTGCCAGCGATGAATACAACGCGGCCCCACAGACAAAAACCAGAGCCAACCGCTCTGGCCCGCTTCCTGCAGCACGCTCACCACTCAAAAAAAGACAACAGGTGACTCCCCATGCCAAGCGATCATTCCGCCGGATCCCCGGCAGGTTCTTCCGTAGATTTCGAAAAAGTCGGCTCCGACTACTTCCAGCAACGTGAACTGAAAAAAGGCGCCGCCGGCTGGGTCCTGCTGGTGGGCCTGGGGGTCGCCTACGTGATCTCCGGCGACTACGCCGGCTGGAACTTCGGCCTGGCCCAGGGCGGCTGGGGCGGCATGTTCCTCGCCACATTGCTGATGGCCACCATGTACCTGTGCATGTGCTTCTCCCTGGCCGAACTGTCCTCGATGATCCCCACCGCCGGCGGCGGCTACGGCTTCGCCCGCAGCGCGTTCGGGCCCTGGGGCGGCTTCCTCACCGGCACCGCGATCCTCATCGAATACGCCATCGCACCCGCGGCCATCGCCGTGTTCATCGGCGCCTATTGCCAGTCGCTGTTCGGCATCGGCGGCTGGATGATCTACCTGGCCTTCTACATCATCTTCATCGGCATCCACATCTTCGGTGTCGGTGAAGCGCTCAAGCTGATGTTCATCATCACCGCGGTGGCGGCCATCGCCCTGGCCGTGTTCCTCCTGGCGATGGTGCCCCACTTCGATGCGAAGAACCTGTTCGACATCGTCCCCACCGAAGCCGTCGGCGCCAGCAGCTTCCTGCCCTTCGGCTATGTCGGCGTATGGGCGGCGATCCCCTACGCGATCTGGTTCTTCCTCGCCGTCGAAGGCGTGCCCCTGGCCGCCGAGGAAACCAAGAACCCCAAGCGTGACCTGCCTCGCGGCCTGATCGGCGCCATGCTGGTGCTGCTGGCCTTCGCCCTGCTGATCCTGGTGGTGGGCCCTGGCGGTGCCGGCGCCGAAGCCCTGAAAAGCTCCGGCAATCCGCTGGTGGAAGCCCTGGCCAAGGCCTACGGCGGGTCCACCTGGATGGGCAGCTTCGTCAACCTGGTGGGCCTGGCCGGGCTGATCGCCAGCTTCTTCTCGATCATCTACGCCTATTCCCGGCAGATCTTCGCCCTGTCCCGTGCTGGCTACCTGCCCCGCGCGCTGTCGCAGACCAACAAGAGCAAGGCGCCGGTGCTGGCCCTGATCATTCCGGGGATCATCGGTTTCGCCCTGTCGCTGACCGGCCAGGGCGACCTGCTGATCCTGGTCGCGGTGTTCGGCGCTACGCTGTCCTATGTACTGATGATGGCCGCGCACATCACCCTGCGCATTCGTCGCCCCAAAATGGAGCGTCCGTACCGCACCCCCGGCGGCATCCTCACCTCCGGCGTGGCCCTGGTGCTGGCCTGCCTGGCGGTGGTCGCCGGCTTCCTGGTAGACCCGCGGGTGGTGATCGGCGCCGCCATCATCTACGGCGTGCTGATCGCCTACTTCGCCCTGTACAGCCGCCATCACCTGGTGGCCGGCACGCCGGAGGAAGAGTTCGCCGCGATCCAGAAGGCCGAGGAGGCCTTGCACTGACCGTCACACCGCGCCGCCGGACGACCCGGCGGCGCCCTGGAGATTGCGTATGGCAAGTTTCGTACACACGGCAGGCCAGCAGACCTACCGTTTCGACAGCCTCAAAGATGTCATGGCCAAGGCCAGCCCGGCCCGCTCCGGCGACTTCCTCGCCGGGGTCGCGGCCAGCAACGACGGCGAACGGGTCGCCGCGCAGATGGCCCTGGCCGACATCCCCCTCAGCCATTTCCTCAACGAAGCGCTGATTCCCTACGAGGACGACGAAGTCACCCGGCTGATCATCGACACCCACGACAAGCAGGCCTTCGCCCCGGTCAGCCACCTGACCGTCGGCGGCCTGCGCGACTGGCTGCTGGGCGACCAGGCCGACGAAGCCAGCCTGCGTGCCCTGGCCCCGGGGCTGACCCCGGAAATGGCCGCGGCGGTATCGAAGATCATGCGCGTGCAGGACCTGGTCCTGGTGGCGCAGAAGATCCGCGTGGTCACGCGTTTTCGCGGCACCATGGGCCTGCGCGGGCGCCTGTCGACCCGCCTGCAGCCCAACCACCCCACCGACGAACCGGCGGGCATCGCCGCGAGCATCCTCGACGGCCTGCTCTACGGCAACGGCGACGCCATGATCGGCATCAACCCGGCCACCGACAGCATCGCCTCGATCTGCGCCCTGCTGGAGATGCTCGACGCCATCATCCAGCGCTACGACATTCCCACCCAGGCCTGCGTGCTGACCCACGTCACCACCTCGATCGAGGCCATCAACCGCGGCGTGCCGCTGGACCTGGTGTTCCAGTCCATCGCCGGCACCGAGGCGGCCAACGCCAGTTTCGGCATCAACCTCAATGTCCTGCAGGAAGGCTACGAGGCCGGGCTGAGCCTCAAGCGCGGCACCCTCGGGCAGAACCTGATGTACTTCGAGACCGGCCAGGGCAGCGCGCTGTCGGCCAACGCCAACTTCGGCGTCGACCAGCAGACCTGCGAAACCCGCGCCTATGCCGTGGCCCGGCACTTCAAGCCGTTCCTGGTCAACACCGTGGTCGGTTTCATCGGCCCCGAGTACCTGTACAACGGCAAGCAGATCATCCGTGCCGGCCTTGAGGACCACTTCTGCGGCAAGCTGCTCGGCGTGCCCATGGGCTGCGACATCTGCTACACCAACCACGCCGAGGCCGACCAGGACGACATGGACACCCTGCTGACCCTGCTCGGGGTGGCCGGGATCAACTTCATCATGGGCATCCCCGGCTCCGACGACATCATGCTCAACTACCAGACCACCTCGTTCCACGACGCCCTCTACGCCCGCCAGACCCTGGGCCTGAAGCCGGCGCCCGAGTTCGAGGCCTGGCTGGCGCGCACCGGCATCTTCACCCAGGCCGATGGCCGCGTGCGTTTCGGCGACAACCTGCCACCGGCCTTCCGCCAGGCCCTGGCGCAACTGGGATAAGCGAGCGACCCCATGGACAAGCAACCGACGCCCACCGACAACCCCTGGCTGGAGCTGCGCCGCCTGACCCCGGCGCGGATCGCCCTGGGCCGTGCCGGCACCAGCCTGCCGACCCAGCCGCAACTGGACTTCCAGTTCGCCCACGCCCAGGCCCGCGACGCGGTGCACCTGCCCTTCGACCATGCCGGCCTGCGCGAGCAACTCCAGGAACGCGGCCGCGACAGCCTGCTGCTGCACAGCGCCGCCCAGGACCGTCATCACTACCTGCAACGCCCGGACCTGGGCCGGCGTCTGCATGAGAATTCTGCCGAGATCCTGCGCGAACATGCGCGCAACAGCCCGGGCGGGGTCGACCTGGCCATCGTGGTCGCCGACGGACTCTCGGCCCTGGCCGTACACCGGCATACCCTGCCGTTTCTCACGCGCCTGGAAGAACAGATCGCCGCCGATGGCTGGTCCACCGCGCCGGTCATGTTGGTGGAACAGGGCCGGGTCGCGGTGGCCGACGAGATCGGCGAACTGCTCGGTGCGCGAATGACCGTGATCCTGATCGGCGAACGCCCAGGCCTGAGCTCGCCGGACAGCCTCGGCCTGTATTTCACCTACAACCCGAAAGTCGGCCTGACCGACGCTTATCGCAACTGCATTTCCAATGTCCGTCTCGAAGGCCTGAGCTACGGCATGGCCGCGCATCGCCTGGTGTACCTGATGCGCGAAGCCTGTCGCAGACAGCTTTCCGGGGTGAATCTGAAGGATGAAGCGCAGGTACAAACACTGGAATCGGAAACGAACACGCAACAAAACGGAAACTTCCTACTTGGAAAGTCCTGAGTGACGGCTACTTTTGCGTCGATTGCGCTTTTTTTCCGCTTTAGGCAGCATCTGGGGCGACGGCTGCCCGAGATTCGCCGCCATTCCCAACGAAACACGAGGCCTGCTTATGCGAATCATCCAAGCAACCCTTGAGCACCTGGACCTGCTCGCCCCGCTGTTCGTCAAGTACCGCGAGTTCTATGGGCAACTGCCCTACCCGGATACTTCCCGTGCGTTCCTGCAAAAGCGCCTGGAACGTGGCGAATCGGTGATCTATCTGGCCCTGCCGGATGACGACGACAGCAAACTGATGGGGTTCTGCCAGCTGTACCCCAGTTTTTCCTCCCTGTCGCTCAAGCGCGTGTGGATCCTCAACGACATCTACGTCGCCGAGGACTCCCGGCGCATGCTGGTGGCCGACCACCTGATGCGCGAAGCCAAGCGCATGGCCAAGGACACCAATGCCGTGCGCATGCGGGTGTCGACCAGCAGCGACAACGAGGTGGCAATGCGCACCTACGAGTCGATCGGGTTCCGGGAAGACACCGAGTTCAAGAACTACGTGCTGCCGATCAATTAATACGACGCGTACCCTGTGGGAGCGGGTTTACCCGCGATTGCGATGGTGAATCCACTACGGCAATCGCGGGTAAACCCGCTCCCACAAGGTAAGCGCTCGCCTTCACTTGCCGCACATTCAGCTACAAACTGCGTAAGCAGAATCCCCTCATCGCCGTATAATGCTTCCCTTCGCCCTGTGTGAATTCTTACCTCATTCGCAGGTAGCGCCCCACGCCTCGCACTGCCAGCCATCGCATGCCCGTGAATCCGGGTTCTGAACAAGGTGCTGTACATGGATTTCAACCCGCTGGACCTCATTCTGCATCTCGACACCTACCTCGACTTGCTGGTCAACAACTACGGTCCCTGGATCTACGCGATCCTGTTCATGGTGATCTTCTGTGAAACCGGCCTGGTGGTGATGCCCTTCCTGCCTGGCGACTCCCTGCTGTTCATCGCCGGCGCCGTGGCCGCAGGCGGCGGCATGGACCCGGTGCTGCTCGGCGGCCTGCTGATGCTTGCGGCGATCATGGGTGACAGCACCAACTACGTGATCGGACGAACGGCAGGAGAACGGTTGTTCAGCAACCCCAACTCGAAGATCTTCCGCCGCGACTACCTGCAGCAGACCCACGACTTCTACGAACGCCATGGCGGCAAGACCGTGACCCTGGCGCGCTTCCTGCCGATCCTGCGCACCTTCGCGCCGTTCGTCGCCGGCATCGCCCACATGCCCTACCCGCGCTTCTTCGGCTTCAGCGTGGCCGGCACCATCCTCTGGGTCGGCGGCCTGGTGACCCTGGGCTACTTCTTCGGCAACGTACCCTTCATCAAGCAGAACCTGTCGCTGATGATCGTCGCCATCATCTTCCTGTCGCTGGTGCCGGTGATCATCGGCGTGGTCCGCAGCCGCCTGAACCGCGGCCCGGCCAAGGCCCACTGACCGACGGGCATGTGGAGCTTCAGCGCCTGGCGCCGGCGCCGCACGATCGAGCGGCACCCGATCGATCCCGAGCTGTGGCGGCAGGTGCGCGAGCGCCTGCCGATCCTCGACGGCCTCAGCGATGCCGAGGACCTGTGGCTGCGCGAGGCCTGCGTACTGTTCCTCGCCGACAAGCACCTGACCTGCCTGCCCGGCGTCGAACTGGATGACGGTGAACGCCTGTTCCTCGCCGCCCAGGCCCAGTTGCCGCTGCTGCACCTGGGCGCGCTGAACTGGTACCAGGGCTTCCACGAGCTGATCCTCTACCCCGACGACTTCCTCAGCCCGCAGCGTCATCGCGACAGCAGCGGCATCGAGCACGAATGGGACGCCGAGCACAGCGGCGAGGCCTGGCAACAGGGCCCGGTGATCATGGCCTGGCCGGGGGTGCAGGGCAGCGGCGGCTGGGAGGGCTACAACCTGGTGATCCACGAACTGGCGCACAAGCTGGACATGCTCAACGGTGATGCCAACGGCCTGCCACCGTTGCACGACGACATGCGCGTCGGCGACTGGGCCCAGGCCATGCAGCAGGCCTACGACGACCTCAACCGCCAGCTCGACCGCAACCCCGACGCCGAGACCGCCATCGACCCCTACGCCGCGGAAAACCCGGCGGAATTCTTCGCCGTCACCAGCGAATACTTCTTCACCGCTCCCGACCTGCTGATGCAGGCGTACCCCGCTGTCTACGGGCAGTTGCGCGCTTTCTACCGCCAGGATCCGCTGGCCCGCCTGGAACAACTCCAGGCCAGCGACCCGCTCTACAAAGAAGCCGCGGAGTGAATCGGTCAAGCATCGGGGCAAGCGTGGCAAGCCTTGGCGAATGTGCCTATAATCGCGACCAATTTTTGGTCAAACACGGGGGCAACGCCCAATGAGCTACAGCAAGATCCCGGCGGGCAAAGACCTGCCGAACGACATCTACGTCGCCATCGAGATCCCGGCCAACCACGCGCCGATCAAGTACGAGATCGACAAGGACAGCGACTGCCTGTTCGTTGACCGCTTCATGGCCACCCCGATGTTCTACCCGGCCAACTACGGCTTCATCCCGAACACCCTGGCCGACGACGGCGATCCCCTGGACGTGCTGGTCGTGACCCCGTACCCGGTCGCTCCAGGCTCGGTGATCCGCGCCCGTCCGGTTGGCGTGCTGAACATGACCGACGACGGCGGCGGCGACGCCAAGATCATCGCCGTACCGCACGACAAGCTGTCGCAGCTGTACGTCGACGTGAAGGAATACACCGACCTGCCAGCCCTGCTGCTGGAGCAGATCAAGCACTTCTTCGAGAACTACAAGGATCTCGAGAAAGGCAAATGGGTCAAGATCGATGGCTGGGGTAACGCTGACGCTGCCCGCGCCGAGATCACCAAGTCGGTCGCTGCCTACAAGGGCTAAGCCTCCTGCTGTGAAAAAGCCCCGCATTCGCGGGGCTTTTTCATGGGCGATGGAAAGCGATCCATCCAAACAAATTGAATTCAGCAAAAATAGAGAAACTTCCTACGAAGTTGTCGGCAAATGCTGTAATCACACCCCAACAACATCGGGAAACAACTCAACCCAATGTTTATAGGAAGCCTTGTCCCGGGCTTCTAGAATCGTTCTCCATGAATACATCCGGTGATCGACTCAAAGCCCTGCTGGGCGAGTGCAACCTGAGCGCCTCGGACTTCGCGGCGCAGCGCAAGGTGACTCCCCAGCATGTGAACAACTGGTTCCATCGCGGCGTGCCCCAGGCCCGTCTCGATGAAATCGCCGAACTGTTGTGCGTGCGCAGCAAATGGCTGCGCACCGGCGAAGGCCCCAAGCACAGCACGCCGCTGCCGCGGATCAAGCGTGGCGACCCGGCGGCAGTGCCGTGCGAGCCACCTGACTACAGTGCCTTCAGCAGCCATGGCGAGGATGACGTGCAACTGGCGTTTCACGTGTTGCGCGGTCGCCAGCTCACTGCCGTCGACAACCACTGCCTGCGCCTTCCCCGCACCGCCCTCGACCGCCTTGGCGTCGACCCGGGCCAGGCGCTCGCCCTGAGCATGCCCGACTACAACATGACCCCGCTGATCCCCTACGGAGCGCCACTGGCCATCGACCGCGGCCTGACCCGGGTTGTCGATGGCGAACTCTACGCCGTGCTGCACAATGGCCATTTGCGCATCAACAGCCTGACCAAGCGCAGCAACGGTGCCTTGCGCCTTCATAGTCATGACAGCGAAGGATTCCCCTGCGAGAACTACGGCGTCGGCCATTCTCGCGGACAGCAACTGGAGGTGCTGGGGTGGGTGTTCTGGTGGGCGCAGTTCCGCACCGAACGGCCGGACTGAAGCGGCGCGGTGCATTTTTTGCTGGGCATTGCGAGTCATTCCCAGTATGCTACGCGCCACCTCAGCCCCGACTGCCGTTTGCATGTTGCGGGGCCGGGCGAGGCCTCACACAGTCCTCGCCCAAGACACCCCAGTGTGTCGCCCAACGATTTGAAGGCGGTTGCGGCTCGCCAAAAGCCAGCCAAGACTGTCCCCGAGAAGCCGGCCACAAGCCGGCTTTTTAATTTCTACAGCCCTTGATTTACGGGGTTCCCGCCTAGACTGCCACCGCCAGCCCATACTTTGGCCCATACGTTGGCGGCAATCTGCATTCCTTCGCTACCAGTACCGACCAGTTGAGCTGGAGCGCCACCACAAGGCTCTCTGTAGCCGCTCTGTGGGCGTGGAGTGGAAAGCATGGGGATACTTGAGGATTTCGTCAGGCTTCGTCCTGTGACTGCCCCAGCAGCTTCAGGAACTCGATGGCGAGCCTGCGATTCTTGGGAGTGAGCGCCTGGAAGTTCCGCCGCACTAGGATCACCTCATTGTTCTGATCAGATGCGGCCTCTTCACCACCTTCCGACTCGGACTCAGCGACAGCGTACAGCTCGGACGTTTTTGTGCCTAGTGCATGACTGAGCTTGTGCAGCAGCTCCAGAGACGGTAGCTGCTGCGATCTCTCGATCTTGGACAGGTTGCCCGCGTAAGTCCCCGCCTCCAGAGCGACAGCCTCCAGAGTGAGCCCCTTTTCCAGTCGAACCTTGCGTATAGCTGCGCCGACATTCATCTGGCAATTCTGTGGATGGGTTTCCCAGCAGGGCAAAGTTGCAAAGGAAAAATTTTCCTTATGAGAACATTTACTGAGGTGCGGATTGCTTTGGGCGTAATTTTGCCGATCGACATCGTCTCCAAGGAAGAAAAGCGAATGACGGCTCAGCAGCAAAATTGTCAGAAGGCTGGATCTGGGCGACGAAGCACGTGCGGATTTGGGATTAGCCGCTCACGCCTGGGTCGGCTCAGCGTCCGATTCGACGGCGGTCCATGCTACCCAGAGATGGTTGCAGCACTTAAAGAGATGGTTGATGACTACGGGAACCTGGTGAAGCGAGGAGAGAGGCTTCTGGGAAACCGAATGGCTTCGACGTATTGATCAAACCAGCGGGCGAACCACAGATCGCCAAAGGCTGGCGATCCAAACTCTTATGCGAATTGATTAGATTGACGAGGGGGAAAGCGATTGCGGAGCGAGCAACCTACCCGATTAGGCTCGTCATGACGTAAGACAGTGCAGCCCCCGTCCCTGAACGCATACCAACTATCGGGCCCATGAGCTGCTGCGCAGGGGAGGTGCGCTGAAATGGGACCGGTTGCGCCATTGAATTTAGATGGCCATCGTCGTCCGCTTTCGGATAGGCTACGCGCCATTCGCGTCATTGGATTTAACATGTCTATAGCCCCCTCATTCGTCACCCCCCTGCGCTACCCTGGCGGCAAAGGCCGCTTAGGGGCTTGGCTTGCCCAGCTTCTCAAGCACAACAAGCTAGACGGAGGGCTTTATGTCGAGCCGTATGCGGGTGGGGCTGGTGCGGCAATGTACCTTCTCACGAATAATCATGTCGGGCGTATCGCGATCAATGATTTAGACCCCGTAGTTCATGCTTTCTGGTGGGCCCTCCTCAACGACACTGACCGCCTTGTCGAAATGATCAAGGAAACCCCCGTCACCATGGACAGTTGGCATACTCAGCGAGCAATCATTGAAAATGCCGGAGCGACTGAACGTACTGCTTTAGGATTTGCCACATTTTTTCTTAATCGAACAAACCGCTCAGGAATGATAAAAGGCGGAGTTATTGGCGGCCTTAACCAAACCGGTAAGTATTTGATTGACGCACGATTCAAGAAAGATAAATTAATTGAGCGAATTCTAAAAATTTCCAAGCTTCGAGATCGCATCCAACTATTCAACATGGACGCAATGGATTTGCTGCAAAGCCCAGAATTAGAAGCCAGCAACAAGTCACTAATATATCTAGACCCACCTTACTATGTAAAAGGCAGCCAGCTATATCGAAACCATTACAAACCAGATGACCATAGGCAGATAGCCGACACAGTAATGAACATTGAAACACCATGGATAGTTACATACGATAACTGCAATGAAATCAACTTATTATATCGCAAGTCTCATGGAGTGGAGTTCTCACTTCACTACTCCACCCACATGCTCAGACCAAAAGCTACAGAAGCCATGTTCTATGGAAATATAGAATTACATGAGCCTCCAACTCTAAGGCGCTGATTCACCAGCACTCAATTATGTAGTCCTTCAACTCACTCCACATTGAGTTCAATGTTTCTCCATTTGGGAAGTGAGCAGTGGAGTGAAGATACTTCTGGAGAGTGCTGATCGTCAGCATCCCTCCATCTTCTGCGCAATGCCTCGACACAATATCTAGACTATCTTGACTTAACTTACCGTTCGCATGCATATGCCTTGCTGAGCACTTTACTTTTTCCCTCAACGGGGTGTTTGGCTCAAGCCTTCTGATAGCTGTCGGATTATTTTCCAGATAGTTATTCGAGCTCAACTCCAAGAGGGCCCTAAGAAGAAATGATACAGATATAGGGGTTCCCTTTGCGCCTGAGTGCTTGAGGGTTGCAAGCTCATGCAGAATATCTTGGATTTTTGTTTGATCAGCAGGTATGTCGAGACCATGACTTTTAATGGAAAATAACTTATCACGCGTGCCTGATCGAGGTTTTGCACGAGTCCCACCTTTTACTTTATCGTTATCATCACCATCTGTATCAGATGATTCTTCCTCAGTTTCCAAGCTGCCTGCGCTCTCAACATTGGCCAAGATCGGCTGAGGGAGCTGCTCTATATAGTTTCCCCACCCACCAGCATCCTTAATTTTTCTTGCAAAATCCTCTCGCTGAGTCTTATTTTTTAAATTGGTTACCGATACCTGGCCGCTCGCCATTGCTATCAAAACCGTAGCCACTGCACGATCAAAGTACTCCTCATCCGAGATCCGGAACACATCTCCCTTTGACACATGACAGCCTAGCTCTTGACGTACAGCAGGGGTACTAAGCAACCTCGATAACGTTGTGGCATGTATCTGCCCATATTGAGGAAGATTTATCAAACCCTTTGACAGAGCATATGAAAGCAAATTCAGCGCTGGCCGGTTTGTGCTTCTACGCCCCAATCTAGCGAGAAAACTATCATACTCTTTTGTCCCCCAAGATGCGGTACCAACTCCGCCGATCTCTCCGCCGTGCCTTAGCCGAATCCAGTGTGCCGCCTCTGAAAAGTCATTAAATACTGCAAATTCCACCCGAAGAGGGATTTCTACAGAAGCTTTCTTTCTCAACTGCTCATACTGCTTGCGCAACCTAAGGTCAGGGCATAATTTAGGGTTATTCAAAAACTTCAAAGCAGCGACACGACGATTGCCCTCAACAACAATCCAAGGATTTTTATCCCCCTCCTTAGATGGTATAACACCCATGCCATCAAAAGGACTAAGCCCCTTTGACGAGATATCTGACGCTAGCTTTATTACTTTCTGAGCAACCGGACCTGACGTCATCCACTTATATATTTCGAGCTGCGATTGCTTCTCTCCGTGCCGCGCATTTTCGGAATCAAGAAGAATACTGTTAATTGAAATATTTTTTTTCCGACTCATTCTTCATTCCATTGTTGAGTAGCGATAAGCACTTTGATTTTTGTGCCCGAACACGTTCAAATCGTCCTCAGTTCAGCCCATTTGCTGGCCTTGGTCAGCGCTGGCGTGACCTACAAGGGTCGCAAGCAAACCTTGGGAGTCATGCTCCCCGCTAGGCAGATCATGCCAGCCTTTTGACATCGGCGACAACCTTCCTTCATTGGCCACCATAGGGTCTCGAAAAAGGCCTACCGAGACCACTATTTCCCCCACACGATGGCTCAAGGCCTAGCCAAACCAATCGACTTGTCGGTGCCTGGAGACCTGACGTTGAGGGTGATCGCGTCCTTTTTACAACACGTGGGCTCCATCGCTGTTAATGCCAGGTTCGGAAGGTACCTCGGCCCGAACCTAGGACTCTTGACAGCACTGGATACCGTTAAACTCAACCCTCTGAAACGACTCCTGCGTGAGAACATTGGGTCTAAGCACCTTTCGGTAGCACTTTCCTATCCGAAGCCATGTCATCATTAAAGCCATCTGGCACGGGCTTGAAGCCTGATGCCGGCGAGCGGTGGCTGGACTGGAACTGGCGCAGGCTCAGCACGTCGATTTCACCAGTAATGCAGTAGTCGTGGATTCCTCCCTTGACACGTAATATGTCGCGTTTCCAACGCTCCTTGTAAGGAGCTCGGATACGACTATCGCCAAAGCGGCGGTTGTTGCATTGGATGATGTAGGCATGAATATCCAGCGCGGCAGACTCCACCAGTGCGTTGAATGTGTCGGTGTCACTGTTCCACTCAGGAACAAATAGTGCATCAACTTGGCCGCGCAGGTCCGCACGATAACGAATATTGGTCAGTTCGCTGCAAATCATGATGGCAAAGCGGAAATCACCATGCTGGATAATTGGGGGCTTTTTCCACTGTTGCTCCTGTGTGGGCTGCATCTGGAGGCCTGCTAGACGAAAGAGCTCTTGCTCTTCATGGAATGCTGGCCGCTGCTTATCCTGGCGATAAAGCATTAGCGAAGGGAACCCTAGACCGTCGTGAGTTAGTGAAGCCCAAACCTGGTGGCGCACATACTTTCCGGGTGCATGGAGGTACTCCACACCGGTGATCAAGGATATCCCACGCCCCTTAAGCTTATCAGCGATGCGCATAAACCACTGAGGTGGTAGAGACACTTCCGGAAGGATCAAGTAACTAGCGCCGTCAGGCCGAGATATCAGCTCGTTGATCAGGCGATTGACGCGTTGATATCGATGAAGCCCGTCCGGATCGGGCAACCCCATGATGGCAGCGGTAAAGCTATCATCTTTGGTTTCTAAACTGGCCACAGCGATGGTCTGTTTGGCTTTTGGCTCTCCATCAGGAATATGCAAAACATGCGTTTTGTCGAGGCTTGGCATCTTGTGTTCGGTCAGCTCGTAACCTCGCAATGCTTGAACTACCAGGCCCAGTGTCTTGCGGCTAGAAGCGGCAAAAGGGGTTGGCGCTATAAGGTAGAGCTCATTTAGGCTGAACGGACGAGTGGCGAAGGTTAACCCAGATGGAGTGCCGTGCTTAAGCCTTAGCCACTTCGCCAGTCTAGCAACCCCATCGGAGATCGCGTCAGGTAATAGCTCTTCAGCATCAAACGTTGTGAGGTTTTTTCGGAGTGGGATACCACGCTGGCTAACCATTTCTTGGGGTAGTCCAGCAAAACGCAATGGCACATGCGCGAGATCGAAGCTAAACAGCCGAGCTTGAAGCTTCTGTATGTGCTGGCTGGCAAGGTTCATTGGCCTGTCTAGGAAATCACTCCAGATTACAAAGGCGAGGTTCTCCATATGGTCGGCCATATGATTCTTCCAAGCGGTAGCCCCCGACTTGCTTAGCCGCGAAGGGAACGCCGAGACGATGCTCTGCGCTGTTTCTTCCCAAATGGACCGCTTCCACACGTGTCGGGCGTCTGTTGGCACGTCGGCGTCAGCCAAACTTTTGATCGCAAGAGCGCAGTCGCTGTCTACCTTATTGATCAAATCCTCCAGTGCTTTGATGATCTTGGCCAGATACTCAAAGTCTTCACAGGCAGTAGCCATGCCGATGATGCGAGGAACGTATTGAGCCAGCTCGAAGAATTTTACTGGGGTGAGTAAATGCTCGATGACCGCTGCAAAAAAGGTATGGCGGTGTGCCTTCCAATCCTTCGGGGGGATATCACGCTCGAACGCTTCGTAGTTGCGAAGGCTGAGAGCAAAACCGGCACGATGCAGCGTCAGGAGATCCGTCTTTCGCAGGTTATCTGCTTGCTCTCCGGCGAGGTTAGTAGCTTTGAGCAGGTCTGTAGCAACTGTGTTGGGAGAGTTCGGCAAGTCAGGTAACGCGCGCCATTCGCTTGCACGTTGATTGATCTGTTCGGAAATGGCATTGACCAGTGCCGTGCCAGCAGCCCCTGCGAGGATGAACAACTTATTTTTGCTATTTGCAAAAGCGATACGATCTTCTTTCAGATAATCAGGTTTAAACAGGATGCTACCGTTATCTTTTTTAAGCAGATCCTTGCCGCCATCGCGACTGAATATCCATTCCCAAAATTGATCAGTGGTTTTGATGTCGCTGGCGTTTTCCATAACCAGCAGGATGTCGTCCACGTAACGACCGTAATACAACGGCACCACTTGCTGATTGATAAACTGATCGAGCCTGAGCAGCGCTGCGTTTGCGACCACAGCAGACGCCGGCAAACCTACGGGTAACCCTTTCTTTAGGGGCGTTTCTTGTGCCCAGGCCAATAAGGCAGAGATGAACAGCCGGTTCAGTTTTGACTGCGATTCGCTCAGTTCAATTTTAGCTAGCTTGAGGAACCCGTCGTCGAGCATAAAGCCGGGGCTAAGCTCGTGAAAGAAGCTACTCACATCAGCTGTCAGTGCCAGTACCTTTTTCTTCTCGCTCAGGGCTGTGCGCATCGCCTTGATGCCACCATCCCGCCATTCACGGAAGGGCCTGAGGTAGGGCTTGAATGATCCAAGAGCCCGCACGTTTATTTCACCGTGCCGGTTACGACGCAGGCGGCTGCCAAAAACGTTGCTGCTGAGCTGCTTGTCGAAGAGATTACCGACCTCCATCATCCAAAGCGCCGACAGCACGTGAAAGTCGATGCTACAGCGAGCCATAAGGCGGAATACGGCGGAAGGGTGATTGCCGGCCACCGTCACGCTCTGCCACTCGGCTTCAGGTGAGGCGAAGATCGGACTTTGATCCTCGTTTGCTTTGGCGATCTGGATTTCCTTAGGGGCCAGCGTCCAAGCACCGAGAAATGAGGGCGCTTTGACCCAATCCTCATTGATGCCTTCAATCAGGTCCTTCAGGCGAGTGAGGTTTTTGCTCAGATCCTCTTCATATTTGGCTATTTCTAACAACGAGGGATTGGTTGAGTAATAGAGGTCTACCTTGGCCTTGCGATAGGCGAGACCAAGGTCGTGCAGTGATAACGACATCTGAATGAAGTCCATTTCCTAACCTTTGGCAATCCTGAAGTATCACGGATACTACCGAAAGCAGCCGTGATTAGGCTAACGCGCTTCAGCTCCATACCGAACACCATGACGCAACTGCTGAACCTACCTCTCGAGGCCCAGCAGCAAATGTAGAAACAAGCACGGACCATCGTGACGCCCTACCGTAATTTGACCTCTACCTAATGAGTAGTGTCGTTAAAAGGGGCAGAAACCCTAATGTTTCCCAGAGAGAAATGAGGCATCAAACGAAAAAAGCAGCGCCTGATCGGCGCGGCTTTTCCATCTACTCCCCCACCTAGCTCTGTGCCGTTCAAGATTTCGGATCAGGTTGGTCAGCCACCCATTGCTCGATTTCAAGGGAATCCCAACCCACAGCACGCCGGCCAATCGTCTTCCACCGGGGGTAACCTCCCAGCCCCATTTCGGTCGTTTTCTTGTTGAGCTTGTATTTGTAGATCCAGCTCGGACCTCCAGTTTCTCCAACCTTGAAGTACAAGCCATTCCCATCATTCGCCATTTCCTTCTCGCCAGCCCTGGCAAGTTGCTCCACCCTTTTAACCGTCAGCTTCCCCATGAGCCCTCCACTACACCCATCCTCCCAGCCCACACCCCAACCCATACTTTGGAGGCAGGCTTTCCTTGGTGGCATCTGGCCTTTAGTGGACGGACACATACGGGACACCCAGTAAAACCCAACGTTTACCGGGGTCGCTTATAAAATCAGTGGAGTTCTCTGGACAACCTATAAGCCGGCCACAAGCCGGCTTTTTAATGCCTGCGATTTATCGATCTTCAAACCTCCGCTGATCACGCGAAAGCCAGCTTCTCCACGCTTTGCAAATCGACATGCTGACGTGCAATCCAGAGATCGTAGGCGTCCTGCATGGCAAGCCAGCTCTCCGGCGAACGGCCGAGGGCAACCGACAGGCGCAAGGCCATCTCAGGCGTCACACGACTGGAGCCTTTCAGGACACGGCTGAGTGTGGAAGGCGCGACACCCAGCTTGGACGCCAGCTCGCGACCACTGATGCCATTCGGTTCCAGATAGACGTCGGTGATGAACTCACCGGGATGTGGGGGGTTGTGCATGTTCATTAATGGTAATCCTCATAGGCCAGGAGTAGGCCGTACCTCTGCCGTACTGCCTGTTTCGAAGAGCTTGCGCTGAAGGCAGCCTAACATGTTGCGCAACACGCAACAGCGGACATTCATCCGCCGCGTTGCTCACACAACTCCCGCCGCCGCCGCTCCAGATTCACCTGCCGCTTCGCCAACACCGCCGCCAGTTCATCCAGTCGCCGCTCTCCTTCGCTGATCGCCGCCTCCTTCGAGGCAAACAGTTCGCTGAGGGGATAACTGTGGCCCGTCTCAGTGCGGTCATAGCCGCTGCCGTAGATGCCACCCGCCACCAGCTCGATCCGCAGGATCTGGAAATTCCGGGTCAGCCGCCAGGCGACATAGGGGTAGGTGCGTTGCGTCATCAGGGGGGTTCCGCGGCTCAATTCGACTCCGGCAGCAGGCTACGCCCATCGCTGTATAGCTTTCAATACAGCGAACTGCACCGTTGTTTCGCCGCCCATCTGTATTCGTCAGCAGAGGCGCTATATCTTCAACCACATAACAACAACAGGAAATGCCCCATGCTGCTGGCCGGTCTGGGGGCCCTCCTGGCCATCTCGTGTTCATGACCTTGGCGGACTGGAGCTTTGCGCTGGTTCCGACCTTGGCGGGGGCGGTGTTCCTGACGGGGTTTGCCTGGGTGTATTGGAGGATGCCCTGGATGCAACGGGAACAATGATCGAAAGCACGACGCGTACCCTGTGGGAGCGGGTTTACCCGCGATTACGGTAGTGAATCCACCATCGCTATCGCGGGTAAACCCGCTCCCACAGGGTCCGTGCGCTCATTCAAGTGAACCAGTCGCGCCGCGACTCGAAAGCACTGCACAACACCTCCAGCACCTCTTCCACCCCCGCCCCATGCCGACTGTGGTTACTCACGCTGAGGAACATGTTGCGCCGCATCGGCGCCTCGAACAGATCGCCCAACCCCACCAGCGTACGGTCCAGACGACTGGCGTAGTGCGGCAGCAGCCCGACACAGACACCCCAGCGCAACGTCTGCAACAGCAGTTCGTGACTGCGCACCACCACCACCCCGCTCTCCCGCGCCGCCACGTAGCTGTTCCACGGCATCAGGCTCTGGCTATGCAGGTAGGCCCGCGATTGCACCAGCTGGAAATCGCTCAGTTCCACACTGCTCGCCGGCCGCGACTGCTTGCGCGAATAGCGCTTGCTGATATGCGGCTGGTAATACACGCCGGCCAGCCATTGGGTACGCATGTCCGCCGGTTGCTCCGGCAGGTCGTCGTCACTCAGCCACACGGCGATGTCGGCATGCTGCAGGGCCTCTGTCGAAGCACCGCGCAGCTCGACGATCTCCAGGTTCAGCCGGGCACTACGCCGCAGATGGTTGAGCAGCTCGCGCAGGAAGATGTCGTGCAGCAACTCTTCCATCAGCACCAGGCGGATCGGTTGCCAGCCCGGCGCACTGGCCGCTCGCGGGCAGTTGCCGGCCGCGGCACCCTGCAACGACTGCCACTCGCGCCCCTGGGGCGTCAGCTCCACCGCACTGTTCTGGTAGCACAGCAACGGCTGGCCAACCTGCGCCTCCAGCTGCGACAGCACCCGACGCAGGCGCGTCGGCTTGATATCGAGGCTGCGCGCGGCCTGCACGAAACTGCCGCAACGCCCGATCACCCGCAGGTACAACAGCGCTTCCTCCGCCGCGCTTCCCAGCCCTTCCCTTGGCTCCATGCTCGCTCCTTGCCGTGTTTCAGGGCTTTTCCCCAAGTACCTTGCCAACCGCGGCACCGTCGATGCTCAGGGTCTGGTCATTCACCAGCCCCGCCAGGTAGGCCTGGGCGATCTGCTCCTGACGCTGCTGACGCAAGGCCGCGACCAGTTGCGTCCGGACCTCGTCCAGGGTCGCCACCCGCGCCTCTTCACGCCCCAGCAACTTGAGGATGTGGAAACCTTCGGCCGTGCGCAGCGGCTCGCTGATGGCGCCGTCCTTCATCTGTTGCAGGGCCGGCCGCACCGCCGGCATCAGCTGGTTCAGCGGCAGCAGGCCGATCTCGCCACCGCGCTGGGCGCTGACCGGGTCGTCGGAGTTGCTGCGGGCCAGCTCGGCGAAGTCGGCATCCGCGCCCTGCGCCTTGCGGTGCAGCGCCTGCACCCGCTTCGCCGCGGCTTCATCGCCGGGCTTGGCGGCGATGAAGATCTGGCTGACCCGGTAGCGCACCGGCAGCATCAGGCTGGCGCGCTGGGCTTCGTACGCGGCCTGCACTTCTGCAGCGGACGGATAGCCTTCCGGCACCTTGCTCACCGAGGCCATGTAGCTACGCAGGATGATCTGCTTGCTGGCGGCATCGATGGCCTCGCGCACCTCAGGTCGCTGCTCCCATTGCTGGGCGCCCGCCTGTTCGAGCAGGGCCTTCTCGGTGAGCCGCGCACGCATCCAGTCGTCCAGCGCACCGCGGTTTTCCTGCAACTGCTGGCGCACCTGCGGCTGCACTTGCGCCAGCAGGGCCTTCAGTTCTTCGGCATCGACCTTCTGCGCGCCGAGGCTGGCCAGCGGCGCGGCGCTGCTGGCCGGCCGGGTGGCGGCCTCCACCGACGGCGGGATATCCCCGCCGCAACCTGCCAGGCTGAGCAAGGCGATGAGCAGCGCGCCAGTCCGTTGATTCACCATCGCCTCAGGCCTCCTGCGCCACATCGCGGCGCTCGGCAGCCTGGCGGCTGTAGTCGCGCAGGTAGGCGACGAACTCCTGCAGCAGGCGGTCCCACAGCTCGCAGCTGTGGCGCAGGAACTGCCGCGTCACGCCACCGGTCACCGCACAGTCCATCTCCATCAGCAAGAACTCGCCCTGCTGCCACAGCCGGCAGAAACGCCGGCTGGCATTCCATTGCTCGGTCAGGCCGGCGGGCAGGTCGCCCTGCAGGCGCAGGGCGCAGCTGAAGCTGTAGTCGAAGTAGTGCCCCGGCGTGCCGGTGGGGTTGCCGAGGCGCAGCGCGTAGCCGACGCCCTGGCTGGCGCTGAGCAGTTGCACGGCGCCGTTCTGCTCGCTGCGCTCGACCCGGTAGCCGGCGTCCTGCAGCACTTCGGTCAGTTGCTCGGGGGTGACCTGTTCGATCAGTGCGGTCTCGCTCATGGGTACTGCTCCTTCAAGGCTGGACCTGGGTCACGGCGGCGTGGCCGTCGACCTGGGTCTTGTAGAGATCGTCGCCGTAGCGCTGCGCCAGTTCCTCGAACTTCACCCGCGCCTCGGAGGCGAACGGCTGACGGATGCGCAGGGTTTCGGCGACGCCGATGTTCTCGTAGGCGGCCAGGATGTCCTTGGCCAGCCCGTACATTTCCTGGTTCTTGCCGGTGCAGCTGGCAAGTTCCTGATCGCGCTGCTGCAGGCTGGCCTGGACCTTCTGCCTCTCGGCATCACGCCCGCGGCTGAGGACCAGCAGCTCGTCGTAGGCCTGGCGGAACTTGCCGACCTGGGCCTGGCTCGCCGCCACCTGCTGGCTGGCCTGCTCGCGCAGGCCGGACTGGGCGCCGGCCAGTTGCTCGGCACGCTGACGGGCCTGGTCGCGCTCGCCGGTCAATTGCTTGACCAACGCCTGCGCCGCATCGCGCTGGCTGACCAGCGCCGCCTGTTCGGCACGCACCCGCGCCTGCTCGCTCTGCACCGCCTGCAATTGCTGGGTGGTGCTGCGCAACTGGGCGCGCAGGCGCTCCTCCATGCTCTCGCCGTGGGCGGCCTGGGTTGCCAGGCCAAGGCCAAGCAAGGTGGCGACCAGGGTCAAGCGGTTGATGGGCATCTGCATGTCTGCCTCCCCGCGCTTAGAAGCGCGTGTTGATCTCAAGCTGGAGTACGTCGATGGCGAATGGCGCGCCATACACCTCGTCGGTGCTCATCCAGCGCGCGGTGCCGTAGACGTTGTTGGCCAGGCCGTAGTTGGCGCCGATCACGTAGCCCTTGGCGTTGGTGCCCCCGAGGTGGAAGCTGGAGTCGTTGAAGCCGTCAGGCAGGGCGTCGGGCTGGATGTACTTGTAGCCGGCGAACACCTGCCAGTCGCCGCCGCGGCGCATCTCGAAGGTGTTGCCGAGGGTGAACTGGATCATCCCGGCATTGCCGCCGCTCTCGACCTGGCCGTCGATGTCGATGTTGTTGGCGAACTGCCCGGCCGAACGCTTGCGCATGTCGCCTTCGGAGTAGGCCAGGTTGCGGATGTAGTTGCCCTGCAGGCGCAGCTTGAAGTCGTCCGGCAGCTCGGCATCCCACACCAGGTTCAGGTCGAGGACATCGAACTCCGAGGCCAGGCCGACGTACTGCGGCTGCGGGGTGTTGGCCGGATCGGCCGGGTTGAGGGTGATGTCACGCAGCAGGAACAGGGTGTTGCCCTTCTGCATGAAGGTCGGCCGCGAACCGTCGCTGTCGCACGCCGGCTGGCCGGCCCAGGGTTCGCACGGCGCGGAGCGGGTTCCGGCGATATCGTCGAAACGGTAGTAGGCCAGGGCACCGGTCAGGCTGTTGTGCTGGTTGATCTTCCACGCCGCGCCGACCTGGGCACCGTACAGCCACTTGTTGTCGCTGCTTTCCTTGTCGAAGCCGTTGGTGGTCGAGGTGTCGGAGCTGTACTCCACCGGGAACGCGCCCAGGGTCCCGAACAGGTCCACGCCACCGTCCAGCGGCTGGCGGAAGTTGGCGGCGATACCGTCGAAGGCCAGGTCGCGGGAGAACAGGGTGTCGGTGGACAGGAACGGGTTGGCGATCCGGCCACCGCTGACGCTCAGGCGCTCGGACGGCTTGTAGGTGATATAGCCCTGGTCGAGCCAGATGTCCTTCTTGCTGAAGCCGCCACCGAGGGTCTGGGTGGTCGACACCGGGCCGTTGTCGGTACCGGTGGCCAGGCGGATGCCGGCGCTCCAGTTCTCCGCCAGTTGCGCCTTGAGGCCGAAGCGGGCACGCAGGCGCAGCGAGTTCTCGCGGTCTTCGCGGGCGTTGAGCAGCGGTGGCAGGGTGTTGTTGGTGTTCGGGTTGACGTCGTATGGGCCGTCGCGGTTCAGCTTGGCGAAATCGGTGATCTGGTTGCTGTTCTTGTCGTTGTAGAAGCGCGACTCGTCACGCAGGCGAATGTCGCCATCGAAGCTGATGCGCGACACCCAGTCCGGGAAGGTGTTGGGCTGGGCCCAGTTCTCGTTGCGGGCCTGGCTCATGACCTCGGCCTTGACCTCGTCGCGGATCTGGTCGCGCACGGTCTGCGGGATGTACGGCACGCGCACTTCCCCCGGTACCGCGGCCACCGCCGTTGCCGGGGCCTGGCGCGCAGCCGCGCGGGCCTGCTGCGCCTCGGCTTCGGCCTGGTGCACCAGGGCTGCGGCATGCTCTTTCTTCAGCACGCCTTCCTGCACCAGCAAGCGGATCAGGTTGACCGTGGCGTTGTCCGACGGCGCGGGGGTGTCGGCGGCCGACGCCTGCCCGGCCAGCGCGGCGATCACCACGCCGACGCTCGCCACCAGGCGGTTGAGTTTCCCATTCATTGCAAACTGCTCCTAAAAGATCCTGGTCAGGAATTCGTATTGGCGTTGTGTCCGGCGGCCATCAGCCCGGCCGCCGGCCTTGCAGCGAAACGTGTACCGGCAGGGTCAGCGAGGCCGGCGGGCGCTCGTCCAGGCGTCCGGCCTGGCGCACCGCGTCGAGCACCTTGGCGTCCAGCTCGGCATCGCCGCTGGAGCGGCGCAGCTCGACCCGGGTGATCTCCCCCGCCGGGCCGATCCAGATGTCGGCCTGCAGCTGGAACGCCAGGTTGCGCAGCTCGCTGTTGTCCTTGAGCAAGCGCTGGAAGGCGTAGGCCAGGTACTGGCTGTAGCTGGCATTGCCGACCCGGCCACCACCGGCCCCGGCCATGCCGCCGCCCTTGCCGGCGCCGATGTTGAAGGCGTCGTTGCCCGACTGGGCGTCGCCGTCCATCTGCATCGGTTCGGCCAGGTCGTCCGCCGGCGAAGGCGGTGCCTCGTCCTGCGGCTTGACCTCTTCGGGCTCGGGCGTGGGCTCCTGCTCCAGCGGTTTTTCCGGCGGTGTCTCGGGCTCCGGCGGCTTCTCCTGCACCGGCGGCGGAGGCGGTGGTGGCGGCAGCGGAATGATCGCCGGCACCTTGGGCGCCTCGCGGCGCACGCCGCTCATGTCCTGCGACCACTGCCAGACCAGCCAGGCCAGGCCGCCGAACAGCACGGCCGCAAGCGCCCACGCCAGGTAGCGGCGCAGCGGCGAGCCGAGGGTCTGCGCCGGGGCATCCGGCGCGGGAAAACGGGAAGGTCTGGATGACATGTTCAACCTTCCGTCAGCTCGGTTTGCCGGTGACCAGGCCGACCTGCGACAGCTCCAGCCGGCGCAGCAGGTCGAGGACCTCCACCACCTTCTGGTACTGCACGGCAGCATCGCCACGGACCACGATCGGCACGTCGGGGTTGAGCGCCTTCTCGCTGCGCAGGCGGTCTTCCAGCTCGCCCAGGGTCACCGGGTAAGCGTCGAGGAACACCTGGCCGGCGTCGTTGACCGAGATCGCCTTGGTCTTGGGCTGGGACAGCGACACGCTGGCGCTGGCCTTGGGCAGTTCGATGCGGATGCCGGCGACCTGCGCGGTGGCGGTGAGGATGAACATCACCAGGACCACCATGAGCACGTCGACCAGCGGCGTGATGTTGATGCTGTCGACGGCGCTTTCTTCTTCGTCGTCGTAGCTGTTGTTCACCGATGCCATGACCTGCTCCTCACACCATCGCTGGCTGGTCGTTGCGCCGGGCCTGCTGGGCAGGCTCGGTGCGGGCACCCTCGCCGTAGACTTCGGCCAGGCGGGTGATGAACTCGTCGACGAACACGCGCATGTCGGCACCGACCTCGCGGTTGCGCGTGACCAGGCGGTTGTAGCCGAACAGCGCGGGGATGGCGACGAACAGGCCCATGGCGGTGGCCAGCAAGGCGGCGGCCATGCCCGGAGCGATGGCGTTGATGTTCACGTCACCGGCCATGGCCGTGCCGAGGAACACCACCATGATCCCCATCACCGTACCCAGCAGGCCGATGTACGGGCCGCCGGCGATGGCGTTGGACAGGGTCGAAAGGCGCGACGACAGCGCCTGGTTCTCGCGGGTACGCACCGCGTCCATCGAGGCGCGGATGGCTTCGATGGTGGCGCCGGAGATGTTCACCAGGTCGGCGCCCTGGGCGCGGCGGGTGCGCATTTCCTGCACGGCCACCTGGTACAGGCGCCACAGCGAGGAATGCTGCAGGCGGCCCGGCAAGGCCGGATCGTCGGCCAGTTGCTCCAGGCGGGTGCCGACGGTGGCGAAGTGATCGCGGAAGGTCTCGTTGGCGCGGCTGACGCGGCCCACGCTGTTGTTCTTGCGGATCATGATGACCCACGACTGGATCATCATCAGTACCAGCACGGCGATGATCACCCAAGCGTCGATTGGCACGGCGCCGAGCAGGAAGCCGAGGCTGCCGAAGCCGAAGCCGGACTGCTTCTCGTCGACGCCGTAGGCCACCAGGCGCGACTCGGCGCCCTGGGCCATGGCATCGGCCTGGAGCAGCGGCAGCGGACGGGCGACGCGGGAGATGCGCAGTTCGTCGAGGGCACCGTGGAACGGCAGCAGCGTGCTGTCCTGCGGCGCTTCCGGCAGATCGGCGGCGATCGCCAGGTTGCCGGAGAAGGCAGGCACGGCGACGTCCAGGCGGGTGTTTTCACGCCCGTTGACCAGCACCACCAGTTGACCGTTCTGCGCTACCAGCGCCAGGTGTTGCCATTGCCCGCCGACCAGGGCCGTACCGGCATTGCCGCGTTGACCGTCGACTTCGATGAACGGAACACCCTGGTTCAGGCCCAGCAGCAGCGCGTGGCCTTCGACCCGACGGGCCAGCAGCACCTGCTCGCCGTCCAGGCTGTCGGGACGCACCCAGGCGCTGACGCTGAACGGTGCACCGGCGGCCCAGGCCAGCGACGGGCTGGCGGGCAGCAGCAGCGGCTGGCCGCTGAACTGCGCGGAGCGGCCGATCACGCCTTCGACACCGGCACCGGCCGGGGTCTGGCCGTTGTTCGAATAGGCGGTGGCATCCCGTGGCGGCGTGCCTTCGGCGCCACCGAAGTGGTAGACCAGGCTGTAGTCGGCATCGAACACTTGCTGGCCATTGCTGGTCGAAGGCGCCTTGGCATTGCCGTAGTACATCCAGATGTCCTGGCGCTGGCCGCCTTCCACGTTCGGCACGTCGACCCAGATCAGCGCCATGCCCAGCAGCGGGTCGAAGCTTTCGATCTGGTGATGCAGCACGGTCTTGTCATCGGCGGCGACGAAGCGGATGTCCGCACCGTCCTCGGCGACGCCGTCGAAGGTGAAGTTGCCGGTGTGCAGGCGCACCAGCAGCGGCAGGCGACCGACCCGTTCGGTCATGGCCGCGCCCTGCGGCGTGGTGTCGAGGGACACCTGCTTGCGGTACAGCCAGTCCTCCTGCCACCAGGCACTGGCGGTGCCCGGGGCCAGCAGGCCCAGGCAGATCATGGAAAGAAACAGTATGCGCAACATGGGGGTAGCTCTCCGGGTTCGGTCCAGCGATCAGAAGTTCGCCTGCACGCTGAAGTGCACGCGCGAGTCGTGTTTTTCGGTATTCGGGCCATCACGCAGCGGCAGCGCCCAGTCGACGCTGCCGGACAGCCATTCGCCCAGGCGCATGCGTGTGCCGATACCGACGCTGGCGAGGGTGAAGTCTTCTTGTTGCTCGGGTCGCGCTTCCTGCACGCGCAGGTGGGCGCCATCGGTGAACAGGTAGAAACGCCATTCCTCCAGGTACGGGCTGCCGGCCTTGCCCAGCCAGCGCGACAGCGACGGCGTGCGCGCTTCCAGGGACAGCATCGCGCCGTCGTCACCCGTGGCTTCCGCCGCCAGGTAGCCACGTACGCTGGTGGCGCCGCCGGCGGAAAACTGTTCGTTGGAAATCAGCGGCCCGGAGGACAGCTGGAAGGCTGCCTTGGCCCCGGCCTGCCAGTCGCCAGCAAAGGTCTGGGTGTGGTTCAGGTCGCCCTTGAGCGCACCGAAGCTGGAGTCGGACAGGTAGCGCTTGTAGAAGAAATCGTTGTCGTCGCTGCCATAGCCGAAGAGCTTGCGGGTGCCGGCCACCAGGCTCAGGCCGAGGCCGGTCTGCGAAGACTCGGTGTAGCGGAAGCCGGTGTAGGAGAAGGTCAGCGGCGCGTACTTGAGCGGCACGCGGTCTTCGCTGCCGCCGAGGACCACGCGTTCCTCGAAGTCCTTGAAGTCCACGCCCATGCTCAGGGCATGGGACCAGGTGGCGCTCGGCGGCAGGCTGTAGGTCAGCGCCAGGCCATAGGAATGTCCGCGGCCGACGACGTTGGTGCCGCCCACGGTGGCCACGTCGCTGTCGGACTTGTAGCCGCTGGCCTGCACGCTCCAGCGCTCGTCCAGCGGTACGGTGTAGGAGCCGGACCAGACTTCGGCGTCATCGCGGTTCTGCGGTGCGGTGAACCAGGTCAGCGAGATCTGGTGGCCGGCCTGCCAGAGGTTGTCGTGGCCGATCGAGACCACCGAGCGCAGTTCCTTGGTATCGGCGCTGCGGTCGTTGTTCAGGCCCAGGTTGACGTGCCAGGGCTTCTTGTCTTCGACCTTGAGGTCGACGTCCATGGTCCCCTGGCGCTGGCCTTCGCGCACCAGCGGCACCACCTGGCGGCCGGGGGTGCGGTTGAGGTCGGCGAGCTGGCTCTGCACCTTGTCGAAGTCCGGCACGGCGCCTTCCACCAGGGCCGGCACTTCCTCGCGCACGTCCTTCGGCGAATAGTGCTTGGCACCCACTACCCGCACCCGGCCGACCTTGGTCTCGCTGACCTGCAGGTAGACCACGCCGTCGGCTACCTGCTGCTCCGGCAGCTCGACGTAGACCGACTGGTAGCCGCGGGACTGATAGGCGTCCTGCAAGGCATCGCGGGCGCCCTCGATGTCCTGCATGCTGCGCTGCGGACCGAGGAAGGGATACACCGCTTCCTCGATGGCCCGGGCGTCCAGCACGCTGTTGCCGCGCACCACGTATTCGGCGATGTCGACCTTGCGCTGAGCCTCGGCGGGCGCTTCGTCGGCGTTCGCGGCGGCCATCCCCACGGCCAGCGCCAATGCCCCCAGCGCGGCCAGGCAGCGCGGTCGTCGGCGGTCGTCCGCCGGCATTTCGTTCAGTACTCCCACTGCATCCCCCCAGGTCAATCCAGGGCCCGCCCAGCCTTTCGCGGGCGTGAGTCGGGCCTGCCGGTCCGTGGCACGGACCGGCGCGTTATCGGTATCGAAAAGGTTCTAGCGCTTACTTGTTCAGCGGCAGTTCATGGCGCGCCTGCCAGGCATGGAGCTGGGCGAAGTTCATGGAGAACTCGGGCATCTGCAGCAGCTCGGCGAGGATCACCTCGCCGACGATGCGGCCCAGCACGTGCACGGCGGCGATGTCCTCGACGAAGCGCTGGCTGTCGCCGACGAAGGTGGAGAAGTCCCAGACCCGCTGGCCCATCTCCAGGCCGACGAACCAGCGGTACAGCAGGTTGTAGCTGAGCTGTTCGTGCAGGTGCTGCTCGCTCGGCACCGAGTACAGCAGGCGCAGGAGCAGCGCCTTGACCAGTACCGAAGGATCGACCCGCAGGTTGCAGCGACGGGCGACCTGGTCGAGGGTTTCCTGTTCGGCGTCCAGCAGGTGTTCGATCTGCGGGCGCAGCAGCGCCAGCGAGTGGCCGGGCGGGATGCAGCTGGAGACTTCGCGCAGCGCTCCCTGCCAGTCCTCCTGGGAAACGATCCAGACCCAGGGTGCGCCGTAGCGGTACACCGAGACCGGGCGCTTGCGCGCGGCCTCGACGATCTTCGACAGACGCTGATCCAGTTCCTGCATGCCGACCTTGGAATACCTTTCCATCATTCTCACCGCTCTTCGAATTCGTCCCTTGTCGGGGCTCCGGTGCTGCAATCCCTTTTGCCCGGGGCCGTGCCCCATCTCGCGATTCACCCTTGTATGACGGTCAGGCTCGGGCACCACCGAACTTCAGTCATGAAAACTTCATGCAAGAATTTTCTGGAGGGGTGGGGAGGGTTGGCGAGAACCCTGTGGGAGCGGGTTCACCCGCGATGGCGATGGTGAATTCACTACCGCCATCGCGGGTAAACCCGTTCCCACAAGGTTCATGGCCAGCCGCAAAATCCGGGCTCTTCAGAGCACCAGATTGCTCCGCTCCCCCTCCGTCAACCGCGCCCGCGCCTGCTCGTCCAGCGCGCCGGTGCCCAGCACCTGCACCGAGCTCTGCCGGTCATCCAGCGGCGCACGGTTGGCCCCCGCCTCGCCACCCGGCAGACGCTCATCGCCAAAGCCCAATACCCGCACCGAGAAGATCGACGGCGCACGCTGGCGCGCGGCGTCCTGCTGCTGGCGACCAACCTGCTCGGCAGCCTGGGTCGCCGAGTTGGCAGCCGCACTGGCCGAGGCCATGGCGTTGGTGTTGACCACCGCCGCCACCGGCAGGCCTGTGGACTGGCCCTGGGTCTGGATGTTGGCCGCGTTGACCACCTGCAAGGCCGCGATGTTGACGTTGCCCGACACGCGGATCCCCGCCTCGCCGGCATCGATCGTGCCCTGCGGGGCAATCAGGTCGATGTCGCCCGGCGCCACCTCGGCGATCGGGTTGAGGGTGGCGATACCGGCACCGGTGGACGGCACCTGCGGCGACAGGGTGACGTTGCCCCAGGCGTCGTAGACCCGCTTCGGCGGGGTGTACACCAGGGTGGTCTTGGTACCGCGGCCGGCGTTGATGTCGCCCTCCGCCGACCAGGCCTGGATGGACCCGCCGAAGGTGGTCATGATCCGGCTCTGGCCGAGCAGGATGCTGCCCTGGGAGTAGGACTGGATATTGCCCACGCCCTGGGTCACCACGCCCGCCGTGGACGGCGGCGCCGCACCCTCGACGCCGAACACCTGCTGCCCGCCCGGGCTGAGCAACTGGATATCGCCACCGAAGTTGGTGTGGATGCCAGCACCGCCGAACAGCACGATGTCGCCGTCGTAGCTGATCGGATTGCCGGCCACGTCGCGGCTCGGGAACAGCGCGGCGATGGCATTGCGGCCGCGCAGGTAGCTGCCCAGGCGCGGGCCGCTGGCATCGTTGTACTCGCGGCCACCGGCCTTGAGTTCCTCGAAGTACACCTGGCGGGCGAAGATGCGCTGCTGCTCGGCCGGCAGCCCGGCGAGATAAGCCCGCGCTGCTTCGGCGTCGCCCTCGAAACCGAAACGCTCGCCGAGCCAGGTCACCAGGTCCTCGTCGTACAGGCGCACAACCTTGCCCGGCTGGTCGGCAAGCGGCGTGCCGCTGACGGCCAGGTTGAGCGGGTCCAGGTAGCGGGCGAGGAAGGCACTGTAGTCGACACCGGCGGCACCGGCCTGCAGCACCACGCTGGCCCCCGGCCGGCTGTCACCCGGGAGGATGGCGCCGAGGCTGTTGATCGCCGCGCGGTCTTCCATCAGCACATTGCGCCCGGCGCTGATTTCCAGGGTGCCAGGGCCGGCGACGTTGAAGCTGCTGTAGAGGATGTCGCGACCGGCCTGGACCAGGGAGATGTCGTTGGCGTCGTAGTGGATGAAGAGGTTGCCGATGGATCGGCTGTCCGTAGACGCAAGAAGGTTGCCCACGGCCGCGGGAAGCGAGCGACTGGTCGCCAGCTGCGACCCGGAGGCAACGATATCGCGTCCGGCAATCATGCGAACCGCACCCGCCCCTTCGTACCAGGTCTGTCCGGCCAGGTTGCCTGCATAGACGCTAGTCGTCGAAAACTGAATCACCTCACCGCTGGACAGACCAACGATATCGCCGTTCAACGCATAGAACCGTGATGGCTCCAGTTCACCCGGCAGAATCCCGGCGGTATCGGCACCGAAGTAGAACAGCGGATTGCTGCCAAGCCCCACGCCACGGCCACCCACGTTGCCGTTGCGGACGACTGGCGTAACGTTGTTGAAGCCAGCATAGCCGGCAAAACCCGGGTTCCAGATCGATGTCAGGCTTTGCGGATCAGTGCCCGAACGCTGGACCGAATAACCGCCAGCGTAGATCGAGTCTGCCGCCAGCAGTTGGAGATCACCCGTGACTGATGGCGCCAGCAACAGTGAATACGGCGTCAAACTTGAGAAAGTAGCCGGATCGCCCGTGGCCGAAGTCCCGAGATACAGGCTGCCTTGCGCAGCCACCGCACGCAGGATGGATGGGTAGACGAAGCGACCGTCTGTCATCGAACTGTTGGCGTTCGTCATTACCGAACTGTTGTTCCCCGGCAGTACGTCGGCGATCTGAGTGCTAGGCGTCAGGTTGCCGCCTGCAGAGAACAGGTCGATGGCCGTATTGGCGGTCCAAAGACTGAACCAGGTGCTGCCGCCACCTTCATACTGGCGACCATCCGTCCCGGTGAACGCCAGGGTATTGGGCACGGTGATCCGCCCCGGATCCCCCGCGCCCCCCACTACCAGGTCACCACGGGTGGCCAGGCGCATCCCGGCATCGCCAGGTACCAGCACCAGGCCGCCGGTGGCAGCAGCCATGCTCGATCGATTGAGGTCGTAAGCCCGAGTCTCGGTGGAGTCCTGCCGGGGCCTCGTGAGGCCATAGCGCAGATCTATCCCGCCGATGCTTCCAGCCAGCAACGATGTACTGCCGCGCAGGTTGGCCAGTACTCCTTGCAGGTCCAGACGGCTGTTGCCAGTCGTGTCGATCGTTCGGGCCGCAAGGTCGGGGTTCACCGCACCGCCGATACGAATGTCCATGTCGCCGCCGCCAGTCAGGCGCAGCTCGCCATCAGCACCTGCACGGCCGCTTCCCCCGACCGCCACGACTACGCCCTGGCTGCGCAGATTGTCGTCGACTACGTTGCCCTGTTTACCACCTCGTGCCTGCTGGTTACCCGCTACGCCAGCAACGCGCAGGTTGACATCCCCGCCGCCAAGGGTCCCGTACCCGCTGAAACCGACCAGATACGGCGTACCGCCCAGAGGGTCGGCTACATAGGTACCGAAGTTGATCCACCAGGCAGCAGGCTGATCGTCCTGCGTCGCCCCTCCGTTACCCTGGCGCCACAGCCAGTTGCCCACCTGGGCACTGCCGTACTGGGCATTGCCGGTGGTGCCGTTGGAGTCGACCCATTGATCGCCCGTCAGGTCACCGCCCACACGAATGTCCAGGTTGCCACCGTGCTCGGGGAACCACGCCTGGTATTGGGCCAGGGTCAGGCTCTCGTATTCGCTGCCACCGCTGCCCAGCAAGGAACCGCCGCGTTGACCACGCGCCTGCTGGTAGGCCGCCGTGACATCCTGCGCTTGGGTACCGGCGGTGTAGACACCGTAAGGCGAGTTCTGCAACAGCGAACCAGCTGCAGCCAGGTCGAGGTCGCCGGTGCCGGTTCGCAGGACGCTGTAGAGCTGGCGCTGGGCAGTCGCGGTCGAGCTGACGACGTGCTCGATGCAGTTCGCAGGATCGCTATCGCAATACCACATGTCGTCAGCCGCAATGGGTGACCCGGCCGGGTAGCCCGCCCAGTTGTCCGGAGACCAGGTCCATTGCGGTTGATCAGTGCAGTAGATGGCGTCGATATCGCACAGCCAGCTGTTCGAGTCGTCGACCGGCGCCCACGGCTCGTAGCCCATTTCTATCGCCGCCTCGGTCAGTACCTTGCCCGCCGAACCCGTCACGATGTTCGCCGCATAGTGGGTATCGGCAAGGCGCAGGGTGCCCTGGCCATCGGCCCGGGTAATGCGGCTGTCAGCTGCATCCAGATCGGACCCGGCCACCATCCGCAGCGACCACGACTGGCTGCCGGCGGGCAGCATGCTGGCCACGGCCCAGTTGCGCCCGCCACCACTGCGCAGGTTCACGAAGGTGGTGCCCTCGGGCAGTTTCACATCGGTTTGCGAAGGAATCAGCGCACCACGCGCCAGGGCCAGGTCGCCGTCGAGCACCAGGGTATTGGGCAAGTTGGCGTCATTGCGCGCGATGCTCGGCAAGGGCACGCCCGCCGGCCAACGCATCGCCCCGACACTGGCGTTGTTCACCAGCAAGGTACCGGCGCCGAGGCGAGTACCCGACGGCAGGGTCACGGCCTGCTCCAGCAGGCTGCCGGCAGCAAACAGCACGGTACCGCCGGCATCGCGGATATCAGCAGCCAGCACGCTGCCGGCCGCCAGGGTGTAAGGCGCGGTCAGGCGGGTCTCGACTGCCAGGCGGGTGCCGGCGGCCAGGGTGGCGCCCTTGATCGGCAGCTCATAGTTCAGGGTGACACCGCCCTGGAACACCGTACCATCGGCCAGGGTGACGCCCGGGCCGGGAACCACCAGGTCAGCGGCGAAGGGCTGCACACCGGACACCAGCAACCAGCCATTGTCATCCGGGCTGGTCGCCGGCGGAGCAAAGCCATCGTTGATGCTGCCGTAAAGGGTCAGGTCGCCACCGGCGCGCAGCACCAGGCCACCCACTTCGCCGGAACCGTAGACCGAGGGGTCGCGTTGGGTATGCGGGTTGAGGCTGGCGTAACGGTAGCCGGACAGGTCGATATCGCCCTGCACCACCAGGTCGCCATCCGCCGTGGTACTGGCGATCTCGACACCCGGACGCAAGTGCAGCGCGTCCAGGTAGCGCTCGTTGTTCAGGCCGCCGAGCTTGTCTTGCAGCAGCGCGGTATTGGCCAGTGCGGCAGTGATGAACGCGGTGCTGTCGGCATGCTTGCCATCGAGGTAGGTCTGGTCGATGACCTGATAGGGCTTGCCGCTGGTGGCGGGATCGCTTCCCAGCGGTGCGTCGGTGTAACGCTGCATGCCATACACCGAGATGGACGCGGCGCCCTGGATGTCATAGCGGCCACTGGCGTCGATGGCGATATCGCCGGCGGTGGCGCCACCGATACGCGGTGCCTTGAGGTCAAGGGTACCGAGGGCGACCAGGTCGTTGCGGCCGCTGGCAGTGCCATGGCGCAGGTCGATGCGCGCACCGTCGGCCAGTACCAGGTTGCCGCTGGACAGCTCGACGATTGCACGGTTAGGGCTGTCGATGATCTTGCCGTAGCTGTCCACCCGCAGCAGGCTGCCATGGGCGTCGAGCACGGACTGGCTGCCGAGGGTCAGGCCATCGCGGGCAGCCAGGCGGATGCTGCCGACCTGCTCGCCACTGGCATCGACCAACCCGCTGACCGTGAGCGCGCCGCCGTCGAGCGACAACTCGATGTTGCTGGCCTTGAGGCCGTCGCCGATGGTCAGGTCGCCTTCCTTGAGCTGGAAGCGTCGTGCGCCGAATACCTGGCCATCGTTCAGGCGCTGGTTGAGGGCGGCGAAGTCGCCGCTCAGGTCGCCGTCGCCGAGATGACGGGCGCGTACCTCGACCTCGGCGCCTGCATAAGGCACCAGGCTGCCGGCGGCCTGGTAGACGCCGCTGGTGGAACCGAGGATCGCGCCCAGCAGGGATACGGTACCGGCACCTTCGCCCAGGGCAATGGCGCCGAGGCTGCCGCCCTGGTTGTTGCGCGCCGACAGGTCGATGGTCGAGCCGCTGTCCTGGCGGATGTCGCCGTTGTCGCTGCGCAACAGCAGGTCGCCGCCCCAGCTGTATTTCTCGACATCATTGAAAGTCGCGGTACGCCCGGCCAGGTCGATGGACGAAGCGGCGCCCAGGCGCAGGTCGCCGCTGGCGGTCAGGCTGAGCTTGCCGCTGGGCAGCTCGACACGGGTATCGACCAGCAGGTTGGACGCGCTCATCGACCACTCGGCACCCAGGGCCTCAGTGCCCTTGCGCGCTGCGGCCGGTGCACCGCCAACCGGCGCTTCCAGACGCAGGTCGCCGCCAACGCTCAGGCGCGTGACCGAACCGGCCGTCCCGGTGAGCAACGGTGTACGCATCACCAGTTCGCCACCGCTGTAGGCAAAGCCCTTGCCGCTCACGTACTCGCCCTGGCTCTGGTACACCGCCAGGCTGCCGCGGTGGTTGGCAGTGATCTGCTTGCCGGCATTCAGTTCCACACTGGAGAAGCCCAGGGCCAGACGCGCCTCGTCGGTTTGGCTGGACGGCTGGGTATTGGCCGCGTAGCCCAGCTCGATGGTGTCGGCTTGGATCAGCAAACGACCGCTGCCAGTGCCCGGCCCGCCCTGGATGGCTGCGGCCGGCGCCTGGGTGGCACCGCTCCAGATCAGCGAGGCGGTGCGGATGCTGGCAACATCATTGGCGTCGCCATAGCCCTGGATCGCCGGGCTGCCCAGCACCAGGTTGGCCAGGCTGGAGCGGCCGGTGGCCGGGTCCAGGGTGTCGAGGCTGACGGTGCCGAAGAAGTTGATCGAGTCGCGGGCGGTGAGGATCAGGTTTTCCAGGGCCGGCGCGCCGTGGCTGGTGTCGCCTTGCAGCAGCCGGGTCAGGACCGACTGGTTGAGGCTCAACCCTGCCGGCAGCACATGGTTCGTTGCCGCGGCCTGCAATGCATCCACCTCGCCGACGTTCACCGCGCTGACGGCCAGGTTGAGGTTGCGGGTACCGTAGCGCACCTCGTCGCCAATGCTCACGCTGCCGTTGCTGACGATGCCGATGGTGCCTTCGGAGTAGAGCTGCGACTCGCCGCAGACCAACTCGCTGCAGGCCCCCAGGTTGATCGTTCCGTTGCTCTGCGTGCCTGGCGCCTGCAGGTTGAGCCCGCCATTGGAAACCGCCAGCAAGGCCCCGGTGCCCACCCGGTAGCTGAAGCCATCGCTGGAGTCGAAGGCCGCATCGCCCTTGCCCAGGGTGTCGATGCGCGCGCCCTGTTCGAGAGTGATATTGCCTACCAGCATCACATCGGGCCCGCTCAGGACACTGCCCTCGCGCAGCACGATGTCGCTGTTGCCGTCTCCCAGCAATACGACCTCGCTGCCTTGCTGGCCATAGATCACGGTAGGGATCGCGCCCAGCACCATGCGGCTGGCACCGAAGCGGTTGAGATCGGAGGCGTACAGGCTGGAGCCGCTGAAAGCGTCGGTCGCGCTGGCGCCATCGGCCAGGACCTCGGTATCGCCAAGTACCAGCAGCGAGCCGCCATAGCCATCCTTCGCCGGCGTGAAGTCGACGGTCCCGGCGACGCTCAACGAACTGCCGCT
This sequence comes from Paucimonas sp., assembly GCA_031253995.1. Taxonomy (GTDB): domain Bacteria; phylum Pseudomonadota; class Gammaproteobacteria; order Pseudomonadales; family Pseudomonadaceae; genus Aquipseudomonas. The sequence goes on from JAIRVG010000073.1 coordinate 38,509, forward strand.
GATCCCCCTCAACAACAGAGAGCGGGCATCGGCCGGTAGCATGGCGCGGGGAATGCCCTGACGGATCGCATCGGCCAGGACGAAATCGGCGTAGCTGGTTTCGTTGTACTGCGAGTAGCGCCGCAGCACATCGGCAGAGGAAAGGATGACCTGGCTGGGCAGCGCATCGCGAATCGTCGTGCCGGCGACAGACAGGTAGCCCGAGGTACTCCAGGAGCCGTTGCGCAAGGCCTGGCTGGACAGGTTGGCACCCTGCCCGGCCAGCCCGTTCAGCTCGACCCGGAAGGCGCCCGGCAACAAGGCGTAGGTGGACGGCAACAAGGTGTAGGTACCCGCCGGCAGTCCCGGTACACCCGCTCCGATGGTGATCTGCTGGCCGATCAAAGGCTGCACTGCGCCCGCCTCGCCCCCCACTGGCGCGCTGACCGCCTGGACACCCGGGACGATGGCATAGACCGGGTTGTCGGCCAGCCCCGGCAGCAGGAAGCGCCCTTGCGCGTCGATCTGCACCAACGGGTTGTAGCGCGCATCGGTGGAGCCGCCGCGGCCGGAAATGAAACCGGCGCCGGTCAGCTCGCCGCCGCCGCTGAGATCCACAACTGCGCCCGACTGGATGTCGACCTGCGAGGTAGCAAAGGTAACGCCGATTTCCAGCGCCGTGCCGGTTGAGTTCGCTCCCCCTGCCCCCTGCAATGTGACCTTGTTGCCGGCGAAACTGTAGTTGATGCCATCGGTGGTACCGCCGTATGGCATGACCAGACCCGCACCACTCACCGACGTGAGGCTGCCAGGCAGCAGATGGACCTCCCTGAGTCCGTTGGAAGTAATGCTGCTGAAGCTGATTGCCCCCAAGGGCGCCCGCAGGATCCCGCCCTGTTCGATCGATCCGGCACCCAGTTCCAGCTGACCGAACGCCGAGTACGGCATCGCCGGCGTGGCGTCACCCACCCGACCGATGCGCAGGACGGATTCGGGATCGATGCGCGGTTGACCCTCCATCCGTCGGTAGCCTGCCATGACACTGGCAATGGCGCCCGTACCCGGATATATCTGTGTTGCCAGCAGGTCGAGGTCGCCAGGCACCCACAGTTGCGTGCGAGCAGCGTTGCCGTAGGGTGCCAGGAAGCGAAGCTCGCCATCGCTGTGCAGCTCGGTGTCGGCAAAGCCAGCCAACTGCAGGGTGGAGGCGAATGTGGTGTTGTTCAGTATCTGGGCTTGTGCCCCCAGGTAAACGCTGCCCGCCACGTCCAGCAACTGGCTGGCGTGCACCGTCAGGGTCCCGCTCGGTGTCAACGCCGATGGCTGGGGAGCCGCTGGCAACGGGTTCAGTCGTGATGCGCCTGCAAAGTACTGACCGGTTCCCGACAACAGCACATAGGGCGCCAGCAGCTCCACAGGCTGCGCCTCGCTCGACGAGGCCACCGCTTCGAACGCCGAACCATACAAGCGCAGCGCCTGGCTGGTAGCGAGCCGAGTGCCGGACTCCAACGCCAATACCCCGTGGCTGAGCAGAGTGAGGTCGGAGAAGCCGCCAGCCTGGATCTCATCGGCAGACACCCGGGCTTGACCATATACCAGGCCGGTGTTGGTCTCGCCCGGCCGGGCGTCCACCAAAGCATCCTCCCCGGCAGCCGACTGCCCCAGCACCAGACGGCGCACACTGAGTACAGCCGCGTTGGTGGTGGTGTTGGCGTAGGCAGGGGTTTCGAGGGCAATCTGCAAACTGCCACCGGCAGCCGTCGCGCCGCCAGAAGCGGCATGCAGGTCGCCATCGAGCAGCAAGCCACGGTGAGACGCCAGGGCAATGCTGCCACCGTTACTGGCAATCTCGCGACTGCCCACGCCACGAATATCCAGCCAGGTGCTGGCCCCGGAGGCCTCCAGGCGTGAACCGGGGCGCAGGACAACGAAGGCATCGGCCGCAGTGGCCGTCGCCAGTTGGGTGTCCACTGTGCCACCAATGACGATGCTGCCGCCGGCGTCGACCCGACCGTAGCGCCGCCCTTGCGAATCCAGGGCCCAGTTGGCCTGACCCGAGACGTCCAGAAGGGCTTGCTCACCGATCCAGATCGAACGACCGTTGGCCTGGTTGTCGCCCAGGGCTTCGTTCTCGGAAGGGTCGATATCGCCGAACTGCTGCTGGCGGATGTCGATGCTGCCGCCATGGGCCAGCAGCATGCCGAGCACCGTGACCTGGCCGGGGCTGCGCACGCGAATGGACTGACCCGGATCGACCTGCAGCAGGCTGCCCTGGCCAATCACGAGGGATTGGTTGGCGGCATCGACAAGGCCGGCGAGGTCACCACCGGCCTGCAGCGCCAGACTGGCGCCAGCACGCTGGGTCAGCACACCTGCCAACGGGTCTTCCTGATACAGCGGTGGCGTCCAGACTTCCAGGACCTGGTCAATGGCCGCAGCGCCGGACACGGCGCTGGCGTTTTCCGTCCAGCGCCAGACCGGTCGGGTGACCTGCACCTGCGCTCCCTCGGCCACCTCCAGACCGGCCTGCCCCTTGACCTCGTAGTGGGCAAAGCCCAAGGAGAACATCTCCGGTGCCAGGTAGAGCGTATCGTCTGCCTCGTCCGTCGCACTGCCACCGATATTCACCCGCCCGGAACGCAGCGATAGCGTCCCAGCCCCCCCAACGCCCAGGCCACGCAATTCACCACCCAGCTGCAAGGCACCGGTCGCGCCCAACGCCGTGCTGGCACTGGCATGCAGGGTGATATCCCCTCCCTTGCCACCATGGCGTTTGCCGTCGGCACCAATGCTCGCGCCCGAGGACACATCCAGCAGCGTGCCGTCGCCCAGCACCACATCACCGCCGTTGCGCAGGCTGATGCGCCCACCGTCGCGCCAGGCCGCCAGGGTACCGGCATCGGCATCGAGCAACAGGTTGCTCCAGCGTCCGCTGGCGTCCAGGTGCACGCCGTCGGCTACCCGCAGGCTGCCTTGCTGGTCCAGGCTATTGAGATAGACATCGATGGCCGCCGAGGTGAGGTTGACCTGCTGACGCACGTTGCCGGCTTCGATCACCCCGGCGCGAACCGTCAGGTCGGCGTTGATATCGACAGTCTTGGCGAACAACCCCAGCTCGCCGCCATCGGCCAGTTGCAGCGCGTCGTTGACCTCGACCGATTCCAGCGCCGAGATCTTCAGGCCACCAAGGCCGAAGCTGTTGAGCAGGTCACTGTCCAGGCTCAACGTACCCTGGCGCGTGGCGTCGACACTGTCATCCAGGCCGATGGTGCCGGCATCGACACCGATGCCGGCGGCGATGTCGACCCGCTGCACGGTTTGCGCACTGGCACCGAGGGCATACTGCAGCAGGCCGCTGCTCTTCACGTAGTAAGGGGTGTATTCGCCGACGATCAACTGGGCGCCACGGGCCACCGCCTTCTGCGACTGGTTGTAGCCATCCAGCCCGGCCTGCGCCGCCTGGGTCTGGCTATCGCCCTGGAACACGGTGCCAACGATATCGCCCTGCAGCACCGCATTGCCGGTACCGACCACCAGGCTGCCGGCATCGCGGCCGACGGTGTAGCCGTTCTCGTAGCGCTGCGCGGCGCCGATCAGCGGGTTGTAGAAGGTGCGGGTCTGGTTCCAGCGTTCGCTGTAGGTTTCGTAGCCGCGGTAGATGCCATCGTAAAGCAGGTCGCCCGGGGCGCTGGACAGCTCGTACAGGCGCCCGTCGCTGCCCTTGAGCCAGGTCTGCTTGATGTAGCCTTCCTGCACATCGAGGGTGCCGCCGGACAGGTTGATCTGCGAACCCTGCTGGGTCACCAGGTCGTTGCCGGTGAAACGCACGCTGCCGCCCTGGGCCATCCACTCGCCTACCGAGTGGCCCTGGGTGCCGAGGTAGCCAGCGACTTCCAGCAGGCCGCCGGCGGTGTACCAGCGGTCCGTCGCGTAGCCATTGGTGCCGGCGGTGACCCGCACCAGGTCGCGCACATCGACCCACACGTCCTGGCTGTTGAGCGCACCGCCCTCACGATTGACCGCGGCATCGCGCTGCTCGTTGCCCTGCACGTTGACCTTGATGTTGTTGGCCTCCATGGCCACCTTGACGCCCACCGCCCCGGATACGTCGATGTTCGCGCCGTCGCGCACCAGGGTGCGCTGCCCGGCATTGACCACCACCTGACCGCCGGTGGCCAGGGTCACGGAGCCGCCACGGAAGTCGACGGTGCCGCTGCTGTTGATCTCGATGCGCGACTGCTCGCGACGGTCGAGGTCGGCCAGGGTGATCGCGCCGGTGGCTCCGCTCGCCGGGATCAGGGCGGCGTCGCGCTGGCTGTCCAGCGCGGTGCTGCCACTGCTGTCGAGAAGGATGGCGCTGGTGCTGCCCTCGCCCAGGGTCACCGCCTCGCTGGCCTTCAGGTGCAGGGTGCCGCGGGTGTCCACCGAGGTGCTGGACAGCAGCACGCCATCCTGTTGCACGGTGCGCCCGGCCAGGGTGATATCGCCACTGGCGGCCTGGATGATGCCGCTGTTGCGCACCGTCCCGGAGCCACCCGCCACCTGCTGCGCCTGTACCTCGTTGCCGCGGGTGGTGGAGGTGACGTTGCCGTCGCTGCCCACGCCCCTGCGGATGATGAAATTGTCCCCGGCGGCCAGCAGGGTCTGGCCACGGTTGGTGGCGATGCTGCCGGCGTTCTCCACCTCGTTGCCCAGCAACAGCACGTAGCCGCCGCCAGCGGTGCTGGTCGCCGGGTCGCGGGTGGTGATCTGCGCCCCGCGCTCCACCCGCACCGCACCGGCGGCGTCGGTGAAGCTCGGCTGCGAATTGTTGTTGGCGTACAGGCCGTTGTCGCGGAACTGGCTGTCGCTCATGCTGGCCGCCGCGACCACCAGGTTGCGGGTGTTGACCTGGCTGGTGCCGTCGAAGATCACGCCGTTGCTGTTGAGCACCATCACCGTGCCGCCGGCCTCGATGCGACCGAGGATCTGGCTGGGGCGTGCCTGCGGGTCGTTGACCCGGTTGAGCACCGCCCAGTCGCTTTGCTGCTGGAACTTCAGGGTGGTGTCGCGGCCGACGTTGAAGCTCTCCCAGTTGAGGATGGCCTTGTCGGCAGTCTGCTCCACGGTGACCTGGACCTTGCCGTCGTTGCGGGTTTCCACCGGGCCCTTGGCGTTCTGCCAGGCCTGGTCGAAGGGCATCGAACTGTCCACCTGCAGGCCACCTGCACCCAGCCCGTCAGGCACCACCGTGCCGCCCACCGGCGTGTTGCGTCCGGCGGCCTGCAAGGCTTGCTGCGCGGCAATGGCGGCCACGGTGTTGTTGAGGTTCTGCAGCGAGCGCTGCAACTGCTGGTTGGCTTTCTGCTGCTGGGCCAGGGGCGGTGGCGTCATGCTCGGCAACTGGGCGCCGGTGCGTCCCCCGCCGCCGCCCTGGGCCGCACCCTTGGCGGCGAACCAGGCCCCGCCAAAGGGCTGGCCGGCGGCCTGGGCACCGCCGGCCACCATCAGCAGCGCAATGGCCTTGGCCAGCGGCTTGAGGCGCGACAGCGGATGCACGGAGGAATCGGCAAGGGACGGCGAAGAGAACGGCATGACTCGGACTTCCTTGGCTTGTTCGTCGGGGCGTCGCCCTGATCGGCGCGCATTAATGGATAGACGGGGGCAAGCGGCCGGGGCCGAAGATTTGTCACGCAAAGTTCATGGGGCGCGGTGGCGGTGGAAACGAAGACACCCCGGCAACGCTGGGCGTTGTCGGGGTGCGGGAGAAACAGGGGGCAGAACCCGGCAGCGCAAGCGCTACCGGGTGCCCTGACTCGGGGAAAACCTTACAGCGGACGACCAACGCTGGCGTTGCAGACGTTGACGTTGTTGATGTCCAGGTTCAGGCCACTGGCGTTGCTGACGAAGGTGTTGTGAATCGCGTTTTTCCAGGTGGTGTTCACCGGAATGAAGCCGTGAGCGGTAACTGCGCCGTTGGTGGTGGTGCCACCCCAGTGCTTGGTGATGAAGGCGCGGACGTCGGCAGCGACGGCGGCATCCTTGTAGCACTGGCCGAAGATGAAGTTGGTGTAGCCAACGATCGAGTAGCCAGCAGTACCTGGGTTGGCAACGACCGGTGCCCATTTGGTCGGATCGTTCTTCTGGGCATCGGTCGGTACCGAAACCGAGGCGAGAGCGCTGCTGACGTTACCGTTGGTTGGCAGCTTGCCGTTGACCTGGGCCACTTGCGAATTGTCGGTAACGGTTACAACGTCTGGACCAACATAACCGATGGAACCATCTACAGCGTTGACGGCGCCAACGACGTCGAGGGTTTCAGCTACGCCAACCCAGTTGCTTGGCAGGGTGCCGCCAGCCAGACGAGCGCTGGTGAAGGTGGAGCTGGTTTTGAACTGGCTCGGGCAAACCGATTCCAGGTGACGGCTCAGCAGTTCGCTGGTGCCGCTGGAAACGTTGCGGTAAACGATGCGGATCGGAGTGTTATCGCTGCCGCCGAGCAGTTGACCCCAGGTGGTCTTGGTGCCGGAGAAGGCGTCGCAGAGTTGCTGCGAGGTCAGGTTCAGGGTGGTGTTGCCGGCCTTCTTGTACGGAATGGTCACGGAAGTGGCCACCGAAGGAACCTGGATCAGCGGACCGTAGACGGCAGAGTTGTAGCCGGCCAGATCGGCGGTGCTCAGAACCGAGTCGCTACCAGCGAAGTGCACGGTGCCAGTGGTGCTGAACAGAGCGGAGTTGTTGCTCAGGAAAGCGGTCTTGCCAGTGCCGCTACCAGTCACTGCATAGCTGAAGTTGCTTGGCAGGATGCTGTCGGCCGAACCGCTGTACAGTTCAGCTGGCAGCGAGGCGCCGCCGCCGGTGACGGCCATGGCTTGGGCGGAGGCGAGGGCGGCGAGGCCCAGGGAGGCAGCGAGCAGAGTGCGCTTGAACATGAAGAAGCTCCTATTAGCGTTGGGTGCATTGAGGGTGTCTTGCATCGTGTCGCGCCCCGCCCGACCAGGCTCCCTGCCGGGCTCGGGGCTGCGGAGTAAAGTTCGCAGCCGCCGGTGACAGCCCAAGGAAAAATGCTCGGGACTTTCGGACTGTTTTCTTCGGGTATTGGCATCGCGCCGGAAGGTGCGAAACAGACGCGCGGAGGGGATATTTTCGGGGCGGGCCCGAGGGCTGCGGGCGACAGGCCGTCATCCATCTGACATGCACTCCCGTGTGCCTGCAAAGGGCCACACGGGAGTAGGTTCAAGGCCGAAAAAAAGTTTCTACTTCACCAGCTGGTTCATCTCGATGATCGGCATCAGCACGGCCAGGACGATGGTCAGCACCACCCCGCCCATGATCACGATCATCAGCGGCTCCAGCAGCGCGGTGAGGCCCATGGCGCGGCGCTCGATATCCTGCGACAGGGTTTGCGCGGCACGGTCGAGCATGGGCGGCAGGGCCCCGGTCTTCTCGCCGCTGGCCACCAGGTGCACGAGGATCGGCGGAAACAGGCCGCCGGCTTTCAGCGCAGACGCCAGCGAACGCCCTTCCCTGACCTGCGCGGTGGCCTCGGCCACGGTACGCGCCAGGGCTTCGTTGCCGAGGGTCTGGCGGGCCGCGTCGAGGCCGCGCAGCAGCGGCACGCCGGCACTGCCGAGGATGGCCAGGGTCGAGGCGAAGCGCGCGGTATTCACCCCCAGCACGAAGCGCCCGAACATCGGCAGGCGCAGCACCAGGCGGTGCCAGGCCAGGCGCGCCTCAGGTTTGCGCAGGTACAGGCGCCAGCCCCAGAAGGCGCCGCCCAGGGCCACCGCGCAGGTGAAGCCCCAGGCCCGCAGGAAGTCGCTGGCGGTGAGCATGGCCAGGGTCAGCCCCGGCAGGTCCTGGCGTGCCTGGGTGAAGGCGCTGACCACCTGGGGCACCACGTAGCCCAGCAGGAAAGCGACGATGCCCAGCGAGGTCAGGCCGACCACGCCGGGGTAGATGAAGGCGGTGGTGATCTTGCCGCGCAGGGCGTTGCGCTCCTCGATGTAGTCGGCGAGGCGTTCCATGACCCGGGCCAGGTCGCCGGACTCCTCCCCCGCCGCCACCAGCGCCCGGTAGATCTCGGGAAAGTCCCGCGGCCGCTCGGCCAGTGCCTCGGCCAGGCGCATGCCGCTGCGCACGTCGTTGCGCACCGCGCCGAGGGTGGCGGCGATGTGCTTGCGCTCGGCCTGGTCCTGGGTCGCGCCCAGCGCCGCTTCCAGCGGCAGACTGGCGGCCAGCAGGCTGGCGAGCTGGCGGGTGGCCCAGGCCAGCTCGCTGTCGGACAGGCGCGGGGCGAACGGTCCGGCACCGGGCCGGCTGTGTTCTTCCAGCGCCACCGGGGTCAGGCCGCGCTGGCGCAACTGGCCAAGGGCGGCACGCTGGCCCTCGGCTTCGAGGGTGCCGCGCTCGATACGGCCCTGGCCGTCGGCGGCTTCGTACTGGAATGTCGGCATCAGTTTTCCCGCGTCACCCGCAGGACCTCCTCCAGGGTAGTGGCGCCACTCTCGATCCAGCGCCCGGCGTCGTCGCGCAGGCTGGCCATGCCGGCGGCGCGGGCCGCCTCGCGCAGGTCCTGCTCGGACTCGCCCAGGTGAATGCGCCGGCGGATGGCATCGTCGACGCAGAACAGTTCGTGGATGCCGGTACGCCCGGCGTAGCCGGTATGGGCGCAGGCCGGACAGCCCACCGGACGCCACACCCCGCCCTCCTCGACCTTGCACTGCGGGCACAGCCGGCGCACCAGGCGCTGGGCCAATACCCCCAGCAGCGAGGACGCCAGCAGGAAGGGTTCGACGCCCATGTCCACCAGGCGGGTGACTGCCGCCACCGCGTCGTTGGTGTGCAGGGTGGCCAGCACCAGGTGCCCGGTGAGGGAGGCCTGCACGGCGATCTGCGCGGTTTCCAGGTCGCGGATCTCGCCGATCATGATCACGTCCGGGTCCTGCCGGAGAATGGCGCGCAGGGCCACGGCGAAGGTCATGTCGATGCGCGCGTTGACCTGGATCTGGCCGATGCCGGACAGGTCGTACTCCACCGGGTCTTCCACGGTGAGGATGTTGCTGGTGCTGGCATCCAGCCGGGCCAGGGCGGCGTAGAGCGTGGTGGTCTTGCCGCTGCCGGTGGGGCCGGTGACCAGCACGATGCCGTGGGGCTGGCGGATCATGCCGTCGAGCTGGGTCAGCAGGCGCGGGTTCATGCCCAGGGTTTCCAGGCGCAGGCGACCGGCCTGCTTGTCGAGCAGGCGCATCACCACCCGCTCACCATGCCCGGTGGGCACGGTGGACACGCGGATATCGATGGGCCGCCCGGCTACCCGCAAGGCGATGCGGCCGTCCTGGGGCAGGCGTTTCTCGGCGATGTCCAGCTGCGCCATGATCTTGATCCGCGAGACCAGCGCGGCATGCAACGCCTTGCGCGGCGCGACCACGTCGCGCAGGCCGCCGTCGACGCGAAAGCGCACCACCGAATGGCTCTCGAAGGGCTCGATATGCACGTCGCTGGCCTCGTCGCCGGCGGCCTGGGTGAGCAGTGCGTTGATCATGCGGATCACCGGCGCGCCGTCCTCGGCTTCCAGCAGGTCGGTGACCTCGGGCATGTCCTGGACCAGGCGCTCCAGGTCCGCCTCGCTGCTCGCCGCATCCACCGCCGCGGCCGCGCCGCCGGTATCGGCGTAGGCGGCGGTGAGGCTGCTGTCCAGTTCCTCTTCGCTGACCTGGCGCAGCAGCACCTCGGGGTAGCGTGCACGGGCTTCGGCCAGGGCCCAGCCCGGCGTGCGCGCACTGAACAGCAGGGCCATGCCGGCCTCGTCACTGCTCAACACCACCCGCTGCGCCTTGGCCCAACCGTAGGGGATGGCACTCACCGGACTTCACCTTCCATCGGCACCGCGCGCATCGGCCGCACCTGCGCCGGTGGCGGCAACGGCACCGGCGCGGCGCTGCCCACCGGTGGCAGCACCGGCGCCTGCATGTCGCTCAGGGCCCAGTCGTGCTGCGGCTGCACACGCTGCTGGGCGCGGCGGATGAAGTCGTAGCGATTGAGGGTGACGCTGCGCCCGGTATCGGCATCGCGGACGATGTACGGGCGCAGGAACACCATCAGGTTGGTCTTGGTGCGCTGGCGCTTCTGGTAGCGGAACAGCGAGCCGATCCCCGGCAGGCTGGACAGCCCGGGGATGCCTTCGTTGAGGTCGGTGACGTTGTCCTGCAGCAGGCCGCCGAGGACCATGATCTGCCCGTCGTCGAGGAGGATGCTGGTGTCGATCGCGCGCTTGTTGGTGATCAGCCCGGCCGGCGAGGTGGTGCGCGTATCGATGCTGCTGACCTCCTGGTAGACGTCGAGCTTGACCGTGCCGCCTTCGGAAATCTGCGGGCGGATGTTCAGCTTCAGGCCGATGTCCTCGCGCTGGATGGTCTGGAACGGGTTGTTGCTGGTGCCGCCGCCGTCGGTGACGTACTGGCCGCTGACAAAGGGGATGGTCTGGCCGACCATGATGCTCGCCGGCTCGTTGTCCAGGGTCAGCAGGTTGGGCGTCGACAGCACGTTGCTGCCGCCGCGGCTTTTCAGGGCCCGGGCGAGGACCTTGAGGTCGAGCACCTCGCCGATGCCGGGGATGTTCACCGTGCCATCCACCAGGCCGACGCTGAGACCGCTGGGCAAGACATCCAGGGAGTTCTTCGCCGTGGTGTTGAAGCCACTGCCGCCCAGGTTGGCACCGCCGAACACCCCATTTCCACCGAGATTGCCGGCCTGCCACTGCACGCCCAGCTCGCTGGCTTCGTCCTCGCCGACCTCGACGATCAGGCCTTCGATCACCACCTGGGCGCGGCGCTGGTCGAGCAGGTCGATGACTTCGCGCAGGTTGCGGTACAGCGGTTCCGGCGCGGAAATCAGCAGGGTGTTGGTGGTGGCATCGGCCTGCACCGTGACGCCACCGGCGGAGAAGCCGGTGGCGGATTCGCCGTTCTGGGTCGAACCGGTCATGCCGTTGTTCGACGGCACGCCGGAGGGCGACGAACTCAGGTTGTTGCCGCTGCTGCTGCCGTAGCTGCTGGAGTTGCTGCTGTTGCCGCTGCTGGAATTGCTGCCGATCTTCGCGCCCGCACCACTGAGCCGGGAACGGCTGTCATCGCCTTCGCCGGTGGTGCCGGAGTCGCCGGTCAGCATGCCGCGCAGGGCCTGGGCCAGCTTGGTCGCCTGGGCATTGCGCAGGTACACCACGTGCAGGTTGCCGGGATTGCTCTGCACGCTGTCGAGCTTGGCGATCAGGTCGCGGGCCAGCTGGGTGCGCTCGGGGCTCGGCGCGCGGATCACCAGGCTGTTGGAGCGCGGGTCGGCGATCACTACGGTCTTCTGCGCGCCGTCGCCGCCCTGGTTCTCCAGCAGGTCGGTGATGGTCGCGGCGATGTCGCTGGCGATGCCGTTCTGCACCGGCACCACGTCCATGTCGGCGGCGGCCGGGGTGTCGACGCTGGCAATGACCTGGGCGACCCGCTCCAGGTTCTCGGCGTAGTCGGTGACCACCACGGTGTTGTTGCCGGGGTAGGCGTTGATCGGGTTGTTCTGCGCGACGATGGGGCGCAGCACCGGGATCAGGTTGACCGCATTTTCGTAGCGCAGGCGGAAGGTCCGCGTGACCATGCCACCGGCAGCCGGCTGGTCGGCGTTGTACACCGGGCCGCCGATCACCCGGGCATCGGCTTCCGGCACCACCTGGCTGACGCCATCGATGTCCACCACGCTGAAGCCTTGCAGGCGCAGGCTGCCGAGCAGCATCTGGTAGGCGCGGCGGGCCGGCACCTCGCCTTCGGAAACCAGGGTCAGCTTGCCCTTGACCCGCGGATCGACGATGAACTGCCGGCCGGTGGCGCGGGACAGCGCGCGCACCACCGCGTCGATATCGGCATCGACGAAGTTCAGGTTCACCGGTTGATCGCCAAGCCCCGCCGGCGCCGCGGCGGGGCTGGCGCTGCTGCGTGGCGCTACCCCTCGACTGCCACTCAAGGCGCGACGTGCCTGCGCCGCCTGCGGGCGCTCCTGCACGTCGACATTGCGGATCGGCGCGGCCGGGCGCACCTGGGTCAGCGGCTTGCCGATCTCCTCGTCGGGTGGCAGTGGCCGGGTGTCCTGCGCGGTGCTGGCGCAGGCGCTCATCAGCAGCGCGACACTGGCCGCTCCCAGCAGGCGCAGGCCGGGAAGTCCTGGAATGAGGGTCATGGGGAGTCCTTGTTCACAACGTGGGCTGACAGAACGATCTGTGCACTCACGGCATCCGTGGGAAGTTGTGTAGGGTCGTCGGCGAGCCGCTCGATATGCACCGAAACCACCTCGAAACCGATCTCGGCGGGGGCCTGGCCCAACCAGTCGAGCAGTGCCGGGCCGGAGGCCTGCGCCACGTCGAGGTGCCATTCACCTGGCGTCGTGTCGTCTACCCGGACCTTCAGTCCGGCCGCGTCCAGGCTGCGTTGCAGGCTGGCGCTGTCCGCAGCGGCACGGGGCGTGGCGGCGCCCAGCAGGCGATCCAGTTCACGGGTCTGCTGCTGCAAGGCCGGCAGGCGCTCGCGCCAGTGATCGAGACGGGCCAACGGTGGTTCGACGAACACCTGCCAGACCAGCAGCAAGGCCAGGGCCAGCCCGCCGAGGGACAGGGTGCGGCGCTCGCGGGGCGCGAGTCTGGCCCAACGCTGGCGCAGCGGCGCGAGCTGCAATGCCAGACGCTTATTCATGGTTGTCCTCCGCCGCCGCGACGGCGGTTGCCCGGGCCAGGTGCCAGCCCTGGTCCCGCGCCTCGGCCTGGATGCCGAGACCGGCGAGGCCGCTTTGCCAGGACGCCAGGTCAGTGGCGTTGCGCCCTGGCAGCAAGTGCAGTTGCAGCGCACCTTCGGCGTACTGCAGGCGCTCCAGGCGCCCGTCGAGAAACGCCCCACCCTCACCCGCCGCCCGCAGCAAGCCGGCAAAGCTCTCGGCATTGCCGCTGCTGCGTGCGCCCAGACGCTCTCGCGCTTGCTGCAAGGGATTGAGCACGACCGGCAGTTCCGGGAACGCCGCCTGCACGCGTTGGCGCAACTGGGATTCGAGGCGCTGGCCCTCGTGGCTGAGTTCGCTGGTGTACCAGTGCAGACCGCCGATCCAGACCAGTAGCGCCGCCGCCCAGATGGCCGCCACCCGGCCCAGGCCATCGCGGCTTGCACCAGCCGCCGCGGCCAGGCGCAAGCCCCAGCCGGGCACCTCGCCGCTCCAGCAGCGCGGATCGTCGCGACCGCCCAGGTGTTGCCAGGTTTCCTCGACGGGCGCCGCCTCCGCCACGGGATAGACCAGCGCCCGCTGGCGATCCAGGCGCAACAACAGGCAGCCATCCCAGATGCACGCGGTTGGCGCCTCCCCCGCTGGCAACAGGAAGGGCGTCGGCAGCACGTCCCGCGCCGTCAGCCGGCATTCCCCCAGCACCCGGCGGATGCGTCCCAGCTGCGAGGTATCGAGCCAGGCGACGGGCACTTCGCCGTCCGCGCTGCGGGCGCCCCAGGCCGTGCTGACGCTGCCGGGGTCGCCCAGTTGCAGGGGCTGGATCGCCAGTTCCACGGCACTGGCCAGACGCGCGGCGGGCAGCGCCGGCAGCGACAGGCTGGTCAGCCGGCAGTCCAGCGGGTGCAGATAGAGGGACAGCGGATGCCGGCCGATGCTCGCGGCCACCTCGGTCAGCGGCAACGGCCCATAGACCTTGACCTCACCGCTGGCCGACAACCAGGCCAGCCGCAGCAGCGACTTGTTGTCGAGCTGCTCCAGGGGCGGCAGCACGCCGCGCCAATGCGCCTTCATGATTCACTCCAGAGTATTTGCGTGCTGCCGTCATCCTGGCGGCGCACCAAGGCCTGCTGCGACACCACCCGACCCTGGGCCTGGGTACGGCCGTGGACGAGGAAGAAATTGCTGGTGATGCCGACGCGCAGGTTGCTGGCCTCCACGCCGCTTCGCCCCAGCCGGCTGGCAAAGTCGCCGCGATTGAGAAAGTGGACGCCCCTGTCGCGCTCGGCCAGGAGCAGTTGCATCCGCGCCAGTTCGTAGCCCGGCACCATCGCCGCAAGGACCACGGCCGGGGCGGTATTGGCATTGACCCAGGTGTTGCCCGGCAGCACGGTGACGTAGTCGCGCAGGCGCTCCAGGGTGCGGGCCTCGATTCCCGGCGTCGCGGCCAGGTCCTCGAAGTGCCGCAGCATGGGCAGGCGGGCCGGCCGGTAACGCAGCGCGGCGTTGGGCGAGGTGTCGCGACCGCTGTCGAAGGCCTCTTGTGCACCCCGTGCAGCCAGCGCCGCGGCGGCTCCGGCGGGGGCGTGGCCGATGCCGGCGAGCACCCGCGCGATGATGCGCTGCGCTTGCACGGCCGGTACTTGCAGGGCGTTGGCCAGGCGCAGGAATTCCTCCTCGGCGCGTGGATCGGCTTCGTTGCCCAGCACCAGGTTGCGCAGGTTGAACTTGGCCTGCTCGTCGTCCACCTGTGCCTCGTAGGGCGCCTGCTCCGGCGCCAGCATCAGGCGCAGGGACGGCGCGGCCCAAGGCTGTTGCAGGTGGGTCAGCGGTTCGGCGCGGCGCTGTTCCTCCAGTCCCTGGCGGACCCACAGCAGTCCGCCTTGAAGTGCCCAGTACGCTTGCAGGCGTTGCTGTTCGTCATCGACCTGGTCGAGACGGGCCGACTCGCGGGCGATCAGCCCGGTGACGATCACCGCGACCGCGGTGACCACCAGCAGCGCACTGATGATCGCCACGCCGTCCTGGCGTCTGCTCCAAGGGTGCACGGCAACCTCACAACTGCCAGGAGCCGATGTCGGCGTTCACGCCTTCGCCGCCGGGCTGGTTGTCCGCGCCCAGGGAGAACACGTCGATTTCGCCATTGGCGCCGGGGTTGAGGTACTGGTACGGATGGCCCCAGGGATCGTTCGGCAGGCGTTCGAGGTAGCCACGGCCGCCCTGCTGTCCGCCGGAAGCCGGCTTCTCCACCAGGGCCTTGAGTCCCTGGTTCTGGTTCGGATAGCGGCCCTGGTCGAGGCGGTAGAGCTTGAGCGCCTGCATCAGGCCGGCGATGTCCTGGCGCGCGGCGGTGGCCCGGGCCTGGTCCGGCCGGTCGAGGACCTTGGGCACCACCATGGCAGCGAGGATGCCGAGGATCACCACCACCACCATGATCTCGATCAGGGTGAAGCCCGCTTGCCGCTTTCCTTGACGGCGGTACTGCCCGATATCCATGTCGACGCTCCTTGGCTGACTGCGATGTGCGGCGGATTGTTTCAAGGCGATGTGTCAGGGGCGTGCCAAATCCTCGGGTGAATAGCCCTGGCTCAACCGGCGACACGGCTCTGCGACGCCGTTTTGCGCGCAGCGGGCGGTGCCAGGACTCCCGAGTTTCGGTCAAGTGCTGGTCACCTGCGGCGGCTAGCCTGCCGACTCCCGCCTGGCGAGACCCTGACCATGCGCAGACCGTCGCAACGTGGCTTCACCCTGATCGAGGTACTGGTGGCCCTGGCCATTGTCGCGGTGGCCCTGGCGGCCGCCAGCCGCGCCACCGCGCAGATGATCGACAGCAATGCGCGCTTGCGCGACAAGACCCTGGCCCTGGCCGCGGCGGACAGCCGACTGGCCGAGTTGCGCCTGCAGCCCGAGCCGTCCGCTGGCAACAGCGACTGCACCCAGGGCGCCCTGCGCCTGCGCTGCGAGGTCCGCGTGCAGCCGATGCCGCAGGCACGCCTGTGGCGGGTCTGGGTGGACGTCCGCGCCAGCGGCGCGTCCGGCCCGCCGCTGGCGCGTCTGTTCACCGTGCTGGAGCGACGCCGATGACTTCAGCGCGCCTTCAATTCCGCCAGGGCCGGTGGTGCCGCCAATGCCGGTACCAACACCCGCTGCTCGCGCCCGTGCCGCTCGATGACCAGGGTGTCGCCACTGATCTGCTTGATCCGCGCGCCGCCGGGCAGAGCCTCGCCTTCGCGGAAGGCCTGGGGCGCCTTGCCATCCAGGCTCACCAGTACCACCGGGCGAGCCCCGGACAGAATGCCGAGCAGCCGCGCATCGAGATCGCCGGAAGGTGCGGCGAACCAGCGCGCGGCGGCCAGCGGTGCCTGCTCGGCGGGCGCCTCCAGGGTGGTGAAGGCACCGGCTTCCAGTTGCGGGCTGGCGCCGTTGACCGCCCAGAACAACACGCCGCCGGCCAGGGCCAGCCAGCCACAGGTCTGTGCCACGCGGGTCAGGTCGGGACGCAAGATGAAATGCATGACGGGGCCTCCTCTGCCAGGGTCGTCGTTGGGCGCAGGGTAGCCAGCAAACTTCACGGTTTTGTGTCACCGACTCGGGAGCAATCCGGCTTTACCCTGATCGAGGTGATGGTGGTGCTGGTGATCATCGGCATCGCCAGCGCCGCCATCGGGCTGTCGAGCCGCCCGGACCCGGCCCGGCTGCTGCGCGAAGATGCCCAGCGCCTGGCCCTGCAACTGCCGCTGGCCCAGGCCGAAGCGCGCCTGCGTGGGACGCCGATCCGCTGGCAGCCCGACCGGCGGGGCTATCGCTTCGTGGTGGCGGGCAGCGGCGAGGTGCTGCGCGGCGACACCCTGTTGCGCCCTGCCGAGTGGCGCGCGGGAGCGGTGGACGTCCAGGTGCAGCCGCGTCGCGTGGTGCAGCTGGATGCCGAATGGATCGCACCGGCGCTGAGTATTCGCCTGTCGGACGGCCAGAACAGCGTGATGGTGGAACGGGAGGCGGACGGTCATGTGCAGGTGCGCTGAGGTGGGGAAACGGCAGGCGGGCTTCACCCTGATCGAAGTCATGGTGGCCATCCTGCTGATGGCCCTGGTGAGCCTGATTGCCTGGCGTGGGCTGGACAGCATCGGTGATGGCTCGGAGCGGATGAAGCGTGCCAGTGAGCAGTCCGCGGGGCTGGAGCGGGCGCTGAAGCAGTTGCAGCGGGACATCGAGCTGCGGGCTGATGATCGCCTGGGCAACCTGGAGCCACCGGTGGCCGCGCTGCGGCATAGCGAGGACGGTGTCGAACTGATTCGCGTGGTGGCGCAACCTGCGGGGGCGCTGCAGCGGGTGCGCTGGTGGAAGCGCGGTGACCAGTTGTACCGCGCCACGGGCAAGGCGAGCGCGGATTGGCCGCTGGCGGCGCCGCGGGAGGAAGTGAAGGTGCTGGATCAGGTGAAGCGGTTCGGGGTGCGCGGGTGGTCGGCGGAAAAGGGTTGGAGCGCGTTGGGTGACGGGCCGTCAGGTGGGGTGGAGATTGTTGTCGAGCGCAGTGGTGGTGAGCGGTATCGGCGGGTGGTGGGGGGGCCTTGAGGCGAGCACCTGCCAGCCCCCATCACCCCAACAACACCACTCCACCCGGCAACTGCCGCACCCGCACACCAAAGGTATTGCGAATCAACGCCGCCACATCGCTCAACTGCGCCACGCTGAACCGCGCCTGCACCACGCGCCGGGCCAGTGCATCATCGACCAGCAGGATCAGCCCCGGACGGTAGCGGTTGATCTCCTCCACCACCTGGGCCATCGGCGCATCGTTGAACACCAGCATGCCCTGACGCCAGGCACTGGTCTCGCTGCGATCGAACCCTTCCGGTGCACCATCGCTGGTCTCGTCGTAGCTCATGCGCTGGCCACTGGCGAGACTGAAGCGCCGCCCCAGGTGATCGATTTCCAGCTGCCCGCTGAGACAGGCGACGCTGGTCCGCCCTTCGATCATGCGCATGTTGAACTGCGCTTCACGCACCACCACGCAGCCATTCCCGGCCGCCACCCGCAGCAGCTCGCCGGCAGCGGCACGGCGCGTATCGATCTCCGCCTCGCCCCCCAGCAACTCGATCAGCGAGTCAGCCCGCTCATGGTGAACATTGAGGCGGGTGGCAGTGTTCATCTCGATCACCGTGCTGGCATCCAGGCGCACCTGGCGCTGCTCGCCAACCTCGGTGCGATAGTCACCCGCCGCACCGCCGGAGAACGTCATCCGCCCGGAAGAAAGCATCAAGGCCCCCACGCCGGCGGCCAGCGCACCGCCGAGGAACGCCCGGCGGGCCAGGACCCGCGGGCGCCCACGCGCCAGTACGTCGGCCGGCAAGGCACGGGTTTCGCCGTCCTGCAGGCTGGCCGCCTGGCCAAGCAGTTGCCACATCTGGCGGGCCTCGACGAAGGCGCGGACATGCTCCGGGCTGAGCGCGCACCAACGCCGGAAGGCATTGGCATCGCCCTGGGTCGCACTGCCGGACGTCAAACGCACCAACCAGGCCTGGGCCTGGTCGCGCAAGGAAGGTGCAGAAGCAAGTTCGGGATCGTTGGCGGTCATCGATATGGGCTACGGGGCACGGTTTTCCGGAGGTTCATCAAGTAGACGGTTTTCCCGCGCCGGGACCGAACCTCTGGATGACTTTTCTTTGCAGGCGCTCGGCGCAAAAGCCCAGGGCCGACTTCAATTCCTTCTCTACGGTGCGCGTGGAGATGCCGAAACGCTTGGAGATCTCCAGGTGCGGCGCCTCTTCCAGGCGCGCCGCGACGAGGATCTGCCGGCGCCGGCGCGGCAGCTCGTGCAGGGCGGACACCAGCATCGCCAGGTCGTTGTGCCCGCCGACGATACGCTCGGGCCCCAGTTGTTCCTCGGCGCCATGCAGCAGCGACTCCACTTCTTCGCCGGTGAGCAGGCGGGCATCGCTTTCGCGCAGGTCGGCGGCAATGTTCAGGGCGATGCGGAACAGGTAGGCCTGGGGGCGCTTGACCTCGCCGATATCGCCCAGGCGATCGACGCGCAGGTAGGTTTCGTGGAGCACGTCCGCGGCCAGGTCTTCCGAACCCAGGCGACGCTTGAGCCGGGTCCGGAAATCGCCATACGAGGCCAGCAGCAGCTTGACCATCGCATTCTGCCCCGACTCATCCTTCATCCCCCCGCCTCCCCTTGGCTGTGTTCGCACTCGATGGTCTTCCCTGACTCCTTGCGCGCCAGCAACAACGTCACCGGCAACGCGGGGGCCGCACGCCCCAGTTGCATTCCCTGCAAGGCCCCAGGCAGGGCCTCGTCCACGTCCTTGTCGCCCGTGGGGCCGAGCAGGCTCACCCGCTGCAACACGCCCCCACGGTCGAACCACAATTGCAATGCCGCACGAAAAGTGCCCGGATAAAGCTCCGGGTACTCACACAGACGCCTGATCACCGCTCGCTGCAAGGCCGCCACGAATGGCTTGTCCGGACGGGCCGGCACCTGGGCTGCGCGTGTCAGCGGCACCAGGGTGAAGGCCTGCTCGCCGGTATAGCGCGCCCCCAGCCCGGTGCCGTCGAGTAGCCGGGTCAGGCCGTCACCGGCACTGAAACGCCCCCTCACCGCTGCCGACCGGCGCCCCTTGAGCAGCGCGCCATCCACCAGCACGGCCATCCCGGTCAGTTCGCCATAGGCCTGCAAGGCCTTGCCCAGCGGTTGGGCCGCCAGGTGGAAGTCCACCATCGCCAGGCGCGAGGGCCTGTCGGGTGCAGGACCGGCGTGGGATGCCGCGACATTGGCCACCCACATGGCGAACAACGCCAGCAGCGTCGCGATGAACCGTGCTCGCTCATGCACCATGGGGGCTTCCTGTCCGGGCCGTTATCAAGGCACTCCATCCGGATACAACCCGGCTATCGTGATGGCACTTTGTGACTGTGGTGTGACGCCGAGGATACAAACAGCGAGGTGGCAAGCCGGCGCGATGCAGGCGTATAAGCGACCCATCAGTCACCGGGAGACTCCATCATGCCCCGTCGCCACCTGATCACCCTCGCCGCCCTGCTGTTCGCTGCGCCGCTGCTGGCCGACACGCCAGGCTCGCAACCCAGCTGCATGAATGCCGAGGTCAACGGCTATCGCAGCCAGTCCTACGAATGCCTCGGCCAGCTCATGGCCGCGCCGGAAGATCCGCGACACAAGGCGGGCGGCAGCCTTTCGTCGGAACGCATCATCCAGCGCCAGCCCAACCAGCTGGGCCTGTTCAACCAGGCCGCGACCCGCCTGCGCATGGGCAGCAACTTCGGCCATGCGGTAACACCGCAGCTTCCGGCCACGCCCTGAAGCGAGCGTTATATAGGAAAGGACACAAGGCCCTTACGTCGTCGCTATATAGTTTTGTATATTCCGAATTCCGATGGCGCCGCCACGTCTGCGCCGCCATCCGGTAACAACAAGGAATTCGCGATGTACATCATGCCTTTCGACCCGCGTCTCGATGCGCCGCGGACTGCCAGCCCGACCCCGGCCGACGATTCGGTGCGCCGGACCATCCTCGACGCCGCCAGCGAAGCCTTCGCCGACAAGGGCTACGCCGCGACCAGGATCGCCACCATCGCCGAACTGGCCGGCCTGCCGAAGTCCAACGTGCACTACTACTTCAAGTCGAAGGAGAACATCTACGCCAAGGTGCTGGAGGACATCGCGCCCTCGTACCTGAGCGCGTGCATGCCGGTGCTGGAGGATGACGAGACGCCGATCGAGGCGCTGACCCACACCCTGGTGCGCATGATCCGCCTGTTCGAGCGCCAGCCATTCGCCTCCAAGGTGTTCATGGCCGAACTGCGCGAAGGCGCGCGGCGCCTGCCGGGCGAGTTCTTCGCGCGCTGGACGGCGCAGACCCAGAAGAGCCTGGCCGGCATCCGCCAGTGGATCGACCGCGGGCTGCTGGCGCCGGTGGACCCGGAACACGCGCTGCTGACCATCTGGGCCATGGCCCAGTCCTGCGTCAGCCGCGGCTGGCAGATGCCGGGGCTGTCCGCCGAGGCGATGGACTACGACGTCGCCGCGCGCAATGCCGCGCGCCTGCTGCTGGGCGGGCTGATCCCGGACGGTTCAGTCCCGTGCCAAGCGCTCCGGCGGCAATAGCTCCAGCACGCGATTGCGCCCGCCCTCGGCCACCAGGTAGGTGCCGTGCGCCGTGGCGACGATCGACTGCGGCGCCTTGAGGAACGACAGCACGGTGCGCTGCCGGCCCTGCGCATCCACCAGCAGCAGCCGCGCACGATGGGTCGAGTCCTCGCTTATCCACAGGCCGCGCGGGTCGCACATGAGGAAGGTCGGCTTGTTGAGCCCGTCCAGCACCACCGGGTCGCTGCCATCGTCCTTGAGTTCGCGGACCACGCCCTGCTTCTTCTGCGTGTAGAGCAGGCGGCCATCGCTGCAGCGGGTAATGGACTCCGCTTCGTCGAGACGATCACGCAGCACGCTCAGCGAACCATCGCGCCAGCGGTAGCGCAGCAGGCGACCGTTGTCCTTGCGGTCCTCGATGGCGTACAGGTCGTCGCCGTCGTTCCACAGGCCCTGGACATTCTCGCCCTGGAACAGGTCGGTGACCTTGCCGTCCTTGAGCAGGCTCACCGGCGCACCGCCGGTTTCCTGGCTGAACACCCAGCCACCCTGGGCCGCAGTCATGCCATCGGGCTTGGACAGGCCGCCGACCAGCACTTCGCGGGCACCATCCGGCAGGATGCGCATGATGCTGCCCTTGCCGTCCCTCAGCTCCTGGCTGACCATCAGCGAGCCGTCCGCCAGGGGGGCCAGCGACGCGGCCTTCGGCACGCTGCGCCAGGCCACCTCGTAGCGCCAGTCACCGGAGGCCTGCACCGGATAGAAGCTCTGCCAGGCGAAGAAGCCGAGCGCCGCCATCACCACCGCCACGCAGGTCAGTGCCAGCGTACGCATCAATCGGAATGTCCCGGTCATCGATCAAGCTGCCCCCGTCAGGTGTTCGAAGAGAATGGCCGTACCCACCAGCATCAGCACGATCCCGCCAACGATCTCGGCGCGTTTGCCGACTACCGCGCCCAATACCCGGCCGAGCATTACGCCGAGGGTGACCATGACCAGCGTGGCCAGGCCGATGGCGGCGGCGGCAACGAGAATATTGACGTTGACGAAGGCCAGGCCGACGCCCACGGCCATGGCGTCGATGCTGGTGGCGAAAGCGGTCACGGCGAGGATGAACAAGGAATGCTGGCTGGTTTTTTCCTCGACCTCATCGTCGTGCTTGAGGCCGTTCCAGATCATGTGAAGGCCGAGGGCGAGCAACAGGCCGAAGGCGATCCAGTGGTCCCAGTTCTTGACGAACTGCAGGGCCACCTGGCCGATACCCCAGCCGATGATCGGGGTCATGGCTTCGATGACACCAAAGATCAGGCCGGTGCGCAGGGCTTCGAGAAAGCGCGGTTTGTGCAGGCTGGAGCCTTTGCCGATGGCCGCCGCGAAGGCGTCGGTGGACATGGCCAGGGCGAGGAAGAAGAGGGAAATCGGGCTCACGGGGGCTATCCAGTCGGGCAGTGAGTCAACGACGCAGCCACACGCCCGACTCCAGGCATGGATGCATCGTTGGTCTCGCCAACCCGAAGGTGTCCACGCCACGGCTGCTGCCGAGAATGTTGACGCGGACGCTCGTGACCGAAGGCCAGGAGCAGGCTACTCCCCAACAAGGGTGGCCACTATATTGGCCGGGATGTGAAAAAAACATCAACCGGAATCTGCTTTTCCCTTCCCGGACTGCATACGGCGGCGACGCCGAGGATCAGATCGTCAAGGCACGGTTACCCAGTTTCGCCCTGGCGTAGAAAATGATCGCCACGGTCGGGATCAGTGCCGAATAGCCGGGTTTCACCGCAGTCATGAGGTGAGTGACCGTGCGACCGACCGAAGTGCCCACGCGGCTGGCGATCAGGCCGGTCCAGTTGCCGAATGCGAGGTTGGTCATCGCGGCAGTTCCCGACGGCACCAGCGACTGCCCACCCTCCGCAGACGCCGGGGACTTGAGCAACGCGCCCAGGGTCAGACGCTCGGCCAGGGCGTCCACGTGACGGAAGTAGTCCTGTGCGCTCATGCCTTTGACCACGCTCAGCACATCGCCCTGCAGCACCGGGTTGCCTGGCAGGTGCTGGAGGAAGAAGGTGCGCACCAGCGCGGCCTCGACTTCGAGGATGGTGCCGCAATGGTGCAGCGCCTTGCCCAGGTCGAAATGGTTGATCAGCATCTCCAGCGCTTCGGCATAGGGCAGGCCGCGTCTACGCGCCAGGTTGACCAGGCAATGGCCGGCGACGAGCTGGAACTCGCGGGTGAAACCATACAGGCGGTCTTCGTGATCCAGGCTCGTCCAGCTGCTGGTCGCGAGGTGCTTGCTCGCCTCGTCGAGCATGATCGACGGCGACAGCTCCAGCAGATCGTGCAAGAGGTAGTCCCTGCGCACAGGATCTTCCGGCTGCGCAGCGGCTCCATCCTTGACCGCCGGATAGTGCTGCCCGCGGAAGCCGGCAAAACCGCTGGCGGTCAGCACCTGGTGCAGCTTGGGCCAGTAGTCCTTGTGGCCGAAGCCATCCATCGCGACGTTCTTGAAATGCTCCACCTCGCGACGTCCAAGGCAGCTTTCATCGACACAGAGCAACAGGGTGCTGTCGGACTTCGACCAGGCGTTGATCAGCTCGCCGTCGATGCACGCTTTCAGGCGCGCCGCTTCCTGCGCACTGACCTCGACGGCCGCCGCCATCAGCAGCACGTCGCGGATCCTTGGCAGGCGTGCCGTCGGCTCGCGCACCAGCGTGCGCAAGGTGCTGACCAGCACACGGCCGCCAAGGGAATGGCCCACCAGGTTGATGGTCGTCACCTTCGGGTGGTGGACGGCCAGGTAGTCGCGCAGCTCATCGAACAGCGCCGCGCCCATCTTCTCGGCGTCGCTGCGACTGCCCACGAAATGCTTGACCCGATCCACCGCCAGCGCGCCAATCGCGGCATAAGGCGATGCGCGCAAGGCGCCGACGATGGAGGCAATGGTGTTGCCGCCCAGGTCGAGAATGTGCCCCGAGCGCCAGAAGGCGAAGATATTGATGCCGTTGTGCAGGGTAGCCGGGATATGGCTCGCCAGTTCGCGCCGGTCACGCAGATCGTGCCCGGCGGAGTAGCCATGCACGAAGACGTTGGCGACGGTGCGCTCGTCATGGGGCAGGGTCAGGAATTTGAAATGCTTGTCCAACGGTGACGCTCCATCCGGCTCAATAGAAGTAGTTGGACTCAGCCTTGCTGTTCAGCCCGACCACCACGCTGCCACCAATGCGGCAGGCCGTCGGCGACTCGTTCGGGCCCCAGTGACGGCAGTAGTAACGCCCTTCGTTGACCGCCTCGCCATCTTCCTCGAACACCTCGATCACGGCGTTCCACAGCGATACCCGCGGCGCGTCGCTGGTAGGGTCGAGGCACAGCAGGTGGGTGATCTGCAATTCTTCCTCGTCGTTGGCCTGATAACCCTGGTAGCCGATCACCAGCAGCCAATGACCGGAACCGCCTTCCCAATCGACCCCGACGATGGGGATCTTCAGCTCGTCGATGGCGTCGGCGATATTGCGGATGGTCTTCTTGCGCCGTGCGGCGATTTCCACCGGCTCGGCGGTCACCCCGACCCGACGGAAGATATCCACCAGCCAGCTCACGTCGAAGTCATCGGTACCCTCGGATACCAACGCACCGAAGCACATCAGCGACTCACGAAAACGTCCCAGGCGGGTCCGCCCGTCGAAGCGTTCGGGCGACTGTGCCTGCTCGCGGGACATCACGCCCAGTGCGATCAGGGTCATCACCACGCAATACGGGCCGCAGGCACCGTCCATCTCGCCCTGGCGCAGGTGCACCAGGTCGTGGTTGTGGTCATGGGCGATGGTGATCGGGCCGTCGGGCGATACCGACAGCCAGGGGCTTACGAACATGCGATTCATGGTGGGGTCATTCCTTTGCATCAAGCGAACCCGACGACAGCAGAGCGACTGTCGCGGGGAGGTGATGTCATTATGCCAAGGCGGAGCGTGTTTCCACATCCCGCCAATGTCTCGTTGCCCTGCTCAGCGCCGGCCCATGAACGGCAGGATGCCGATCAGCGCCAGCTCCACCAGGGTCGGCTTGCGCGTGCCCAGGGAAGTACCGGCACAGGCGGGGCAGGTGCTGAAACAGTCGCCCGGCCCCAGGGCATCGCTAGCGGGGGCAACGGTTTTCTTCCAGGAGCACTGCTTGCAGTACCAGGTCCAGGGTTGTGGGCGAACGGGCATGGGAACTCCTTGTGATTCAGGTGGCAGGCGTAAACCTTCTTGGTCTGGGCAACATTAAAGGCACATCGCTAGCACTGCCATATCACTGAACGTTCAAGAGCCAGAAAAAACTCAGGCCCATCGGGCAGAACGCCGCGACAGGCCTGAGCAAGGGAAGAAAAATGGCCGCCAAGCGGCCAAAGGGAAATCAGAGATTCTCGTCGAGGAAGGTCACCACCGTGCCCATGCACGCCACTCGCTCTTCGACATGGGGCATGTGGCTGGAGTTCTCGAACAGCGCCCAGCGGATCCCCGGGATGATGTCGATGAACGGCTTGACCACCAGCGGGGTGGCCTCGTCGTAGCGCCCGGAAATCAGCAGGCACGGCACGTTGATCTTGCCCAGGCAGTCGAGGACGCTCAGGTCCTTGGTGTTGCCGATGATGTGGAACTCGTTCGGACCGGCCATGGCGCGGTACACGGTCGGGTCGGCATCGACCTGTTCGAAGGTCCGCACCACTTCTTCCGGCCATGGGTCCAGGCGGCAGACGTGACGCTCGTAGAACACCCGGGTGGCGGCAATGTACTCGGGGGCGCTGAAATCGCCCGTGGCCTCGTGGCGCAGCAGGGTTTCCTGTACCTCCGGCGGCAGCTCGGCGCGCAGGCGGTTGGCTTCCTCGACCCAGACGCGCATGTCCACTGGCGAGTTGGCGATCACGAAGCAGCGCAGCCCCGCAGGACGGCGTGCCGCATGCAGGCTGCCGAGCATGCCGCCCCACGACTGGCCAAGCACCGCGTAGCGGTCCTGGATACCCAGGTGCTGGAGCAGGTTGTCCAGCTCGTCGAGAAACAGCTCCGGCGTCCAGAACGACGGCGGCATGTCCGGCAGGTGGGTCGAGCGGCCGTTGCCCAACTGGTCATAGTGGATGACCGGATAGCCGCCAGCGGCGACATCCTTGTAGGCATCGACATAATCATGGGTGCAGCCCGGACCGCCATGCAGGATGACCAGCGGGGTGCGCCCGCACTCCAGGTCACCGGTGATGCGATACCAGGTCTGGTGCTTGCCGAAAGGGGCAAAGCCTTCACGCGATTTGATGAGTTCCATTTCAATCCGGCTCCGTGCGAATCGTAGAGCACACGATAGCCGTCGTTGCGTGAACGCATAACTAGATAATTCTCTAGGTTTTAGCGATTTTTCCGCAGTCAGCCGTCGAGAAGCCGGTAATGCACGGCACGGGCCACCGCTTGCACGCGATTTCTTGCACCAAGTTTGTGCATGGCCGAGGTCAGGTGCAGGGAGATGGTGGCCAGCGAGCGGTTCAGTTGCTCGGCGATCTCCGCCGCGGTCAGGCCCTCGGCGGCCCATCGCAGGCACTCCAGTTCACGACGGGTGAGGCGGATGGCCTTGTTCGCGCCTTCCTTCAATAGCAGCGGATAGGCCGCCTCCTGCAGGGAGTGGGCGAGCAGGCTGAAGTCGGCGAGAAAATGACGGGCCTCGGCCAGGTCGCGTTCACTGGTGTGGGCACGCAAGCCGGTCAGGGTGGCGAGACCGCCACGGGGCAGGTGGATGGGGACGGTGGCACCGCAGCCCAGCCGGGCGTCCTGCAGGTAGCCGCTGACGGGGGCATGGCGGCGGTCGAGGTGGCGTTGCAGGACGGTCTCGTCCTCGGGCCGGTAGGACCAGACGAACGGCGCGATGGAGGTGATCGCCAGGTGCTGCACCGGGTCGATCTGGTAGTAGCCCTCGGAACACCAGAGGTCTTCCCAGTCGCCGGGGGTATTGCGCACGCTCACAACGGTGGGGGTGAGCACTTCGCCCACGTGGTCCAGGGGGACCGCCGTGTAGTCATAGGACAGGGCGTCGAAGCCCAGCTCCGCGGCCAGCTCGGCGATGATGTCCATCTGTTCGTCGAGGCTCCTGCCAGACAACAGACGATTCTTGAGGTCAGCCAGCTTGGCCTGCATTCCTTGCACTCCCTGTGTGTATACCCCTGCCCGGATTTCCATCTTGAAGTCCGCCAAGTAGAATGCCACGGCTCGGCGCGGGACTGCCAGACGAAACCTATAGGAAATACTAGCTTGTAGGCGGAGCAATCTCCTGCGCAGGGTATAGCCGAATACCATTGCCGACAGGAGAGTAGCGATGTGGCGTGAGATCCAACCTGACCAGCAGTTCGACGTTTCAGTCGATGGCCATAATCTCGTGGCGTACAGCTACGGCGAAGGCGACGAGGTGCTGCTGCTCCTCAACGGCGGCCCCGGCCTGCCCTGCGACTACCTTCGCGACGCGCATTCATGGCTCAAGGACAAGGGCTACCGCGTGGTCACCTTCGACCAGCTCGGCACCGGCGCCTCCGACCGGCCCGACGACACCGCCCTGTGGAACATCACCCGCTACGTCGCCGAGGTGGAAACCCTGCGCCAGGCCCTCGACCTCGGCCGCGTCCACCTGCTGGGGCATTCGTGGGGCGGCTGGCTGGCCATCGAGTACGCCATCCATCACCCGCAGGCGCTGAAAAGCCTGATCCTGGAAAACACCGCCGCCGATATCCCCCACCTCTCCAGCGAGCTGGACCGCCTGCGCGGCGCCCTCGGCAGCGAGACAGTGGCGATGATGCAGCGCTTCGAAGCCCTGGGCCAGCTCGACCACCCGCAGTACCAGGCCGCCATCACCCTGCTCAACTATCGCCATGTTTGCCGCCTCGACGAATGGCCGGCGCCGATCCAGCGCTCGCTGGGCGACTGGAACATGGGCCCGTACTGCGCCATGCAGGGCCCCAACGAGTTCCTCTATACCGGCAACCTCAAGGACTGGAACCGGCTCAAGGAAATGGCCGATTTCCACATGCCGGTGCTGATCACCACCGGCCAGCACGACGAACTCACCCCGGCCTGCGCCATGCGCATGAAGCTGGCGGTGCAAGACGCCGAGTTGCACGTGTTCCCCAACAGCAGCCACATGCCGTTCTACGAGGAACCCACCGCCTACTTCCCGGTGTTGCTGGATTTCCTGCAGCGCAACCGGGGCTGATCGATGAACCTGGCGCGCTACCGTTTCGTCCTCACCCGCCCGCTGCAACTGTTGCCGGTGCTGTTCGGCATCAGCCTGGTCACCTTCGTCCTGGTCCGCTCGATTCCCGGCGACCCGGCGCGGGTGCTGCTCGGCTCACGCAGCACGCCAGACGCGATCCAGAAGATCCGCACCCAGTTCGGCCTCGACGAGCCGATCTGGGTGCAGTACCTGTATTTCCTCAAGAACCTGCTCAACGGCGACCTCGGCCAGTCCCTGCTGTACCGGATCGATGCGTTGAAGCTGATTTCCACGCGGATCGAGCCCACGCTGATGCTGGTGGCCGGCAGCGTGCTCCTGGCCCTGCTGATCGCCGTGCCCCTGGCCACTATCGCCGCGCGCAACAAGGGCGGCTGGGCCGACAACCTGATCCGCCTGTTCACCACCGCCGGCCTCGGCCTGCCGGCGTTCTGGCTGGGGCTGATGCTGATCCTGCTGTTCAGCGTGCACTGGGGGCTGTTCCCGGTGTCCGGCTACGGCCGTGAATGGACGGACAAGCTGCACCACCTGGTGCTGCCCTGCCTGACCATCGCCCTGGCCCTGTCGGCGGTGCTGGTGCGCAACCTGCGGGCCAGCATGCTCCTGGAACTGCAGGCCGACCACGTCACCGCCGCCCGCGCCCGCGGCCTCTCGGAAAACGCGGTGTTCCGCCGCCATGTGCTGCCCAACTCGATGGTGCCGACGGTCAACCTGCTGGCGGTGAACATCGGCTGGCTGATCAGCGGCACGGTAGTGATCGAAAGCCTGTTCTCCCTGCCCGGCGTCGGCCAGTTGCTGGTCCGCGGGATCTTCACCCGCGACTACATGGTGGTGCAGGGCGTGGCCATGGTGCTGGCCTGCGCCACGGTGGCGGTGAACTTCATCGCCGACGTGGTCACCACCGCCATCGACCCGCGGGTGAAGATCCAATGAGCAGCCCGAGCGTCGCCCTGCCCGTACGCTGGCGCCTGCGCTGGAACCTCGGCGATGGCCGCCTGACCCTGTATTGCGGCCTCGCCATCGTCCTTGGCTGGGGCCTGCTGGCGCTGCTCGCGCCGTGGGTCGCCCCCTACGACCCGCTGCAACAGAACGGCGACCTGCGCCTGGTCGCGCCGAGCCTGGCGCACCCCTTCGGCACCGACAACTTCGGCCGCGACATCCTTTCGCGGGTGATCTGGGGCGCCCGCATCGACCTGCAGATGGCCTTGGTCGGGGTGATCTTCCCGTTCCTGCTCGGCACCTGCATCGGCGCGATCTCCGGCTACGTCGGCGGACGCCTGGACACGGTGTGCATGCGCCTGATCGACATCGTCCTGGCCTTCCCCTTCCTGGTGCTGATGCTGGCGATCATGGCCATCCTCGGTCCGGGCCTGAGCAGCTTCTATATCGCCATGGCCCTGGTGGGCTGGGTGTCCTACGCGCGGCTGATTCGTTCGCAGATCCTCGTGCTCAAGGAAAGCGACTTCGCCCTGGCGGCCAAGAGCCTCGGTTTCAGCCACCGGCGCATCCTGTTCGGGCACCTGATGCCCAATGCGCTGTTCAGCTCGGTGGTGTTCTGCATGTCCGACGCCGTGCTGGTGCTGCTCAACGGCGCGGCGGTGAGCTACCTGGGCCTTGGCGTGCAGCCGCCCACCGCCGAGTGGGGCACGATGGTCGCCGAAGGCCAGAGCTTCATCACCACCGCCTGGTGGATCTGCACCTTCCCGGGCCTGGCCGTGGTAACCCTGGCGATGGGCTTCAGCCTGCTCGCCGACGGCGTCGCCGAACGCCTGGGAGACCGCACATGAGCACACCGCTGTTGCAGGTCGAAGACCTCAGCGTGATCGCCCGCCTCGATCAGCAGGATGTAGCGGTGGTGGATCGTCTGTCGTTCAGCCTCGGCGAAGGCGAGATCCTCGGCCTGGTGGGCGAGTCCGGCTCTGGCAAGACCATGGCCTGCCGCGCCCTGATGCGCCTGTTGCCGTCACCCAGGCTGCGCCTCGAAGGCACGGCGGTACGCCTCGCCGGCACTGACCTGCTGCAACTGGACGACGCCGGCATGCGCCGCATGCGCGGGCGCGAGCTGGGGATGATCTTCCAGAACCCCAGCAGCCACCTCGATCCGCTGATGCGCATCGGCGAGCAGATTGCCGAGGGCATCCGCCTGCACCAGGGCGCCTCGCGCCGGGAAGCGCGGGCCGAGGCCATCGAAGTGCTGCGCCAGGTGGGAATTCCCGATCCGCAATCCCGGGTCGACAACTACCCCCACGAGTTTTCCGGCGGTATGCGCCAGCGGGCGATGATCGCCGTGGCCCTGGGTTGCAGCCCCAGGGTGCTGATCGCCGACGAACCGACCACCGCGCTGGACGTCACCGTGCAGGCGCAGATCCTGCGCCTGCTCCTGGACCTGCGCGACCGCCGCGGCCTGTCGATGATCCTCATCAGCCACGACCTCGGCGTGGTCGCGCAGACCTGCGACAGCATCGCCGTGATGTACGCCGGACGCCTCTGCGAGCACGGCAGCAAGACCCAGGTGCTGGCACGGCCGCAACACCCCTACAGCGCCGGCCTGCTCGCCTGCCACCCGGCGGCGGAAAGTACCCAGCGCCTGATGAACACCATCGGCGGCCAGCCGCCGCTGCTTGGCGACATGCCACCCGGCTGCCGCTTCGGCCCGCGCTGTGCCCAGGCCTCGACCCTCTGCCACGAACGCCTGCCGGAACTGCGGGAGACCGAACCCGGTCACCGCCTGGCCTGCCATACACCGCTACTCGCCGGAGGTGTCTCATGATCCCGCTGTTGCAGGTCAACGACCTGCGGGTGGAATTCGCCGCCGCAGGCCAGGGCCTGTTCGGCCTGCGTCCGCGCAAGGTCAACGCGGTCAACGGCGCCTCGCTGCAACTGAAGGCAGGGGAAACCCTGGGCCTGGTCGGCGAGTCCGGCTGCGGCAAGAGCACCCTGGCCCGGGCCGTGCTGCACCTGACCCCGGTGGCCGGCGGGCAGATCCTCTTCGACGGCATCGACATGGCCCACGGCAGCCCGGCCGATATCACCCGCCTGCGCCACGAAACCGCGATGATCTTCCAGGACCCGTACAGCGCCCTGAACCCGCGCCAGCGCATCGGCGACATCCTCGCCGAAGTGCTGCGGGTACAGCGCAAGGTGCCGGAATCACAGGTCCAGGCGCGGGTCGCGGAACTGCTCGACCTGGTCGGCCTGCGCCCGGAGCTGGCCACACGCAAGCCGCGTTCCCTCAGCGGCGGCCAGTGCCAGCGGGTCGGCATCGCCCGGGCCCTGGCCATCGAGCCGCGGCTGATCATCGCCGACGAATGCGTCGCCGCCCTCGACGTGTCGATCCAGGGCCAGATCATCAACCTGCTGCTGGAACTGCGCGAGCGCATGAACCTGGCGCTGCTGTTCATCACCCACGACCTCACCGTGGTGCGCCGCCTGTGCGACCGCGTGGCGGTGATGTACCTGGGCCGCATCGTCGAAGAAGGCCCGGTGCGCGAAGTCTTCGAGTCGCCACGCCATCCGTACACCGCGGCGCTGCTGCAATCGGTCGCCGACATCGACCCGGCCCGCCGCCTGCCCGAGCAACCGCTGCCGGGCGAGCCGCCGAGCCCGCTGCACCTGCCCTCCGGTTGCGCCTTTCACCCACGTTGCCGGCACGCCCTGCCGGCCTGCCGGGAAACTGCGCCACCCCTCCGTTCCTTGGGCGCCAGGCAGTACGCCTGCGTCCATTCGCAAGTGCTGTGCTGATCCAAACAACATCATCAAATGGAGCTTGAGCATGAAACCCGGAGCATTGAAGTTACTCACCGCCGCCCTGCTGGCCGCCAGCGCGCTGACCGCGGGCGTGGCGCAGGCCGCTGGCGTACTGACCATCGGTTGCCGTGAGGAAAGCACCACCTTCGACCCGATCAAGAGTGCGCAGAACCGCGACAGCTGGGTGTTCGGCAACGTCTACGACGTGCTGGTCCGGGTCGACAACAGCGGCACCAAGCTGGTGCCGGGCCTGGCGGAAAGCTGGACCGTCTCCGACGACGGCCTGACCTACACCTTCAAGATGCGCAATGCCAAATTCTCCGACGGCTCGCCGATCACCGCCGAGGATGGCGCCTTCACCCTGCTGCGTATCCGCGACAACCCGGGCTCCATGTGGTCCGACGCCTACAAGGACATCGCCGACGCCAAGGCGGTCGACCCGCACACCCTGGTGGTGACCCTGAAGGCCAAGTCGGTACCGTTCCTCTCCCAGTTGAGCACGGCCAACCTGTCCATCGTGTCGAAGAAGGCCATGGAGCGCATGGGCGAGGACGCCTACGCCCAGGAGCCGGTGACCTCCGGCGCCTTCAGGGTCAAGGAATGGGTGCGTGGCGACCGAGTGATCCTGGAGAAGGATCCCAACTTCTGGGAAGCCGACAAGGTCAGCCTGGATGGCGTCGAGTGGATCTCCATTCCCGATGACAACACGCGCATGCTCAAGGTCCGCGCCGGCGAGCTGGACACGGCGATCTTCGTGCCGTTCTCGCGGGTCGACGAGCTGCAGAAAGACCCGAACCTGACCGTCCACGCCGACCCGTCGACCCGCGAAGACCATCTGCTGATCAACCACTCCAAGGGCCTGCTGGCCAAACAGGAAGTGCGTGAGGCGATCGACCTGGCGATCGACAAGAAGACCCTGGTCGACACCGTCACCTTCGGTCACGGCGAGGTCGCCTACTCGTACATTCCCAAAGGCGCGCTGTACCACAACGCCAACAACCTGCAGCGTCCGTTCGACCCGCCCAAGGCCCGCGAACTGCTGAAGAAGGCCGGTGCCGAGGGGCTCAAGCTCAACTACGTGGTCAACGCCGGCAACGAAGCCGACGAGCAGATCGCCGTGCTGGTGCAGAAGCAGCTGAAGGACGTCGGCATCACCGCCAACCTGCAGAAGGTCGACCCGACCCAGAGCTGGCAGATGCTGGTGGACGGCGACTACGACCTGTCGGTGATGTACTGGACCAACGACATCCTCGACCCGGACCAGAAGACCACCTTCGTGCTCGGTCATGACTCCAACGAGAACTACATGACCCGCTACAAGAACGACAAGGTCAAGGACCTGGTCGCCGCGGCGCGCCTGGAAAGCGACCCGGTCAAGCGTGGGCAGATGTACAAGGAGCTGCAGGAGATGGCCAAGCAGGATGTGAACTGGATCGATCTCTACTACAGCCCGTACATCAATATCTCGCGCAGCAATATCCAGAACTTCACGCAGAACCCGCTGGGGCGCTTCACCCTGGAAGAGACGGTGAAGCTGGAGCCTGGCGTTAAAACCGCGAAGAACTGAGTCGTACCCGGGAGCGGGTTTACCCGCTCCCACAAGTCCGCGCAGGTCTAGCGCAGCCCCAACTGCTTCCTCAGGAACCCATACAACCCACCCGCACTCCTGCGATACCCCTCCGCCGTCAGGTGAATCAGGTCCCCCTGGGCCAGCCCGCCCGCCTGCCATTGCTCGATCGAGCACGGCCCGCCCATGAACCCCTGCCAGTCCCAGAACAACGCACCATTCGCCTTCGCCACCTCGCGCTGCGCATCGACGATATCGGTCAGCACCGCCGGCACCCGCGCCGCACAACCCTGGGCATGCCGCTGCCTGATCGAATCCGGCGGCCCGGCCAGCACGATCACCGCCCGCGGCAACTGCCGGCGCAGGACACCGACGATGCGGCCCAGGTGCTCGCGGTACTGCGCCAGGTCGAAGCCGGGATCGAACGCCTCATTGGTCCCATAGGCGAGGATCAGCAGGTCCGGCCGCAACGACTTCAAGGTCTCCTGCCACCCCGCCTGCCACTTGTCCGTCACCGTCAGTTGCGCCCCGTTGATGCCGAGCGCAGAGAGGGTCACCCCGGCATTCTTCTGCCCCTGGACATACCAGCCCCCCAGGGCCAACCCCGGCGCCCCTGCCACCGACAGCTCCAGCGGCAACTGCACGTTGTTCAGCAGCGGACTGAAGCGCCACTGCCCGGCCGTCGCGGCCAGCAGCAGGCGGCGATCCGGGTTCTGCCGGTCGCGGGCGTCCAGGCTGGCGTTCTGCTGCGCCTGGTACAACGCGGATACCCGGTAACGCTGCTCGTCCGGCTGGCGCGCCTCCAGACGGACGCTGGCCTTCTCGACCTGCGGCAACGCCAGGTAGCCCCCGAGCGGAAACTGCCCGCTCTGCTGGTTGCGCGCCGACACCCGCGTCCACTGCGCCTCGGCCGCCTTGAGCAGCACCTGCTCGTAGCGCGTCCCCGGCACCGGGGTGGCCGTGACCAGGCCGATGCCGCCGTCGCCGTAGTCTTTCTGCAACAGCCGGCGCAGCTCGCCGGTGAACAGGTCCGCCGCGGTATGCGAGTCACCGAGCTGGACCACGTTCACGGGCGCCCGCGCGGCGGCGCGCAGCTTGCTGGCCAGCAGGCCGAGGTTGCCGTCCCGGCTCATTGCCTGCGCGGCGAACGCGGGGAACAAGCACGCCAGGATCAGCAGGGAAAAACGTCGACGCATCTCAATGCCCCGTCACGGTAGGGCCGGGAAAGGCGATCAGGGCCAACACCTGGTTGGCGATCAGCTTCTGCCCGGGAATGGTGAAATGGATGCCGTCGTCGGCCCGGGTGCGCAACTGCCCGCCCTGGCCGTTCTGGACGGTGGAAGCATAGGCATCGCTGGTGTAGCCGAGCACGACGTTGGCCGACACGTAGTGCTGGCCCTGCCGCTGCGCCTGCTGGCGATACAGCTCGCTGAGGTAGGCCATGGCGGTGGACAGCCGGGGCTGCTGCATGTTCGGCGGACCGACCCAGATCACCTGCACGCCGCGTTCGCGGGCCGCATCGAGGATGGCGTCGATACGC
The DNA here is from genome assembly GCA_031253995.1 of Paucimonas sp. Classification (GTDB taxonomy): domain Bacteria; phylum Pseudomonadota; class Gammaproteobacteria; order Pseudomonadales; family Pseudomonadaceae; genus Aquipseudomonas. The sequence goes on from JAIRVG010000073.1 coordinate 73,408, forward strand.
TGGCGGTAGCTCAGTTCCCAGGCCGGGGTGCGGAAACGCAGGAAGGGCTTGCCCTTGCCTTGCGGCATGTCCCAGGGGTCATTGGGGCCGAGGAACACCACCATCAGGCGCACCTTCGGCCGCTCGCGCAGGGTCTTGGCCACGGTCCGCGGCCAGTCGAAGAAGCCCGGATAGGCCAGCCCGGTGCTCTGCCGGCTGAGGTTGATGGTGCGGATGCCATGGCGCTTGAGCAGGGTGTTGGACAGGTGCGGCGCCACGCCCTGCATCATCGAGTCGCCGACCAGGAAGACTTCGTCGTTGGCGCTCAGGGTGACCTGCGGCGAATAGGCGACGGGCGGTGGCGCCGGGACAGGTTTACCCGCCGGGGCCGGCAGCGGTTTGGGTTTCGGCTTTGGCGCCAGGGGCTTGGCCACCGGGGCATCGAGCGTCACCGTCACTACCGGGATGTTCGGCGGCAACTCGACCACTGGCGGCGGTGCAGGTGGCTCGGGCACGGGGGGCGGGGTGTCGATCCGCTGCGCGTTCAGGCTGTCGAAGAAGCGCTCGCGGGCATCGACAAAGGCCTGGTTGAGGCTTGCGCCCAGGCGCCATGCGGCGCTTTCGCCCAGCAGCGGCAGTTCGCAGCGCTGGTGATATTTCTGCTGGCAGTACAGGGCCAGGGACTGCTGGTTCAGCCAGGCCAGCAACGCGCCGATCACCAGCAGCGCATACACCACCCGCGCCGCGCCCAGCTGGCGGTGCAACAGCTGGCGATTGTCAGAAGCCGGCATAGATGAACCCCGGCACGCCGGACGGTGCGGCGAAGATGACCAGGGCCAGGAACAGCGCCAGCGGCAGCGGATAGAACGCCCACGGCAGCCGGGTACTGGCGGCGAAACCGGCACGCAGCAACGCCAGCGCCTGTGGATAGATCGCCAGCAGCAGGGCGCAAGCCAGTACCAGCAGGCCGCTGTCGCCGATCAGGTCGGCGGCGGACAGCCCGTCGAACAGGTCCAGCGCGCCCTCCAGGCTGGTGCTGCGGAAAAAGACCCAGGCCAAGGCCACGTAATGGAAGGTCAGCACCCGCCCCAGCCACGCCGGCAGCGGCCAGTGCAGCCGGGCGTACAGCTTGTACAGCGCCAGGCCCACGCCATGCAGCGCCCCCCACACGAGGAAGTTCACGCTGGCGCCATGCCAGAGCCCGGACACCAGCATCGCCAGCAGCATGTTCAGCATCGCCCGCCACGCGCCATGGCGATTGCCGCCCAAGGGGATGTACACATAGTCGCGGATGAAGCTGGACAGGCTGATATGCCAGCGCATCCAGAATTCCCGCAGGTTGCGCGCCACGTACGGCGCATCGAAGTTGGGCGGCAGGCGATAGCCCAGCAGCAGGGCGATGCCGGTGACGAGGTGGGTGTAGCCGCTGAAGTTGAAGTAGATCTGCAGGCTGTAGCCATACACCGCCAGCAGGACCTGCGCCGGCGTGAAGTTGCCCGGCGTCTCGAAAACCGGGTCGACCCACTCGCTGGCCAGCCAGCCGCTGAGCAGGAACACCTTGACCAGCGCCAGGGCGATCAATCCCAACGCACGCTGCGGCTCCAGCACCTGGCGCAGCCCTGAAGCGCGGATCTGCGGCAGCAGGTGGCCGGCACGGTTGACCGGGCCGGCGATCAGGCTGGGGAAGAACGCCAGGTACAGGGCCAGGTCCAGCGGCGGCACCGGCGCCAGCTCGCCGCGGTTGATCGACACCAGGTAACTGACCGAGTGGAAGGCATAGAAGGAAAAGCCGATCGGCACCAGCACCTGCACCACCGGCAACGACACGCCAGGCCCCAGCGCCGCCTGCACCGCTGCCGCCAGCAGTTCCTGGTACTTGAACAGGTAGAACCCGCCCAGCACCAGCGCCAACAGGGCCAGGTAGCTGAACCAGCGCCCCGGATAGCGCGCCGCCAGTTGCCCGAGCCCGTACACCAGCAGGGTGTAGCCGAACAGCACATAGAGGGCGAAGGGACTGAAGCTCGCCGCCAGTCCGTAGCTGCCGGCCAGCAGCAGGATGTTCTGCAGCCGGGGGCTCCAGCACAGGCTCCAGTACAGGACGAAGAACAGCAGGAAGCACAGCGCGGATTCGATCGAGAGAAGGCTCACGGAGGTGGTCCATCACACAACGGCGGGAAAGGGATGCTCTGCACGCTGAGCGGGCGCGATTATGGCAGAGAGTTATGGCAGAGAGCCATGAGCGCCCGCAACGCGGCCCCGTCGCTGATTTGCCCCGGCTGCCCTGCTCTGCTAGTGTCGCGCCGTTCCGACCGCCACCGAGACAGACGCCATGGCCCGAAAAAAAGCCGCCATCGATTTCGAGCAATCCCTCGCCGACCTGCAAGCCCTGGTCGAGCGCCTGGAGAACGGCGAGCTGTCGCTGGAAGACTCGCTGACCGCCTTCGAGCAAGGCATCCGCCTGACCCGTGACTGCCAGGGCGCCCTGACCCAGGCCGAACAGAAGGTGCAGATCCTTCTGGAGCGGGACGGCGAACTGGCCGCAGAGCCGTTCGACGCGGACCCCGAGCAATGATCGGCGCCTACCAGGCCCAGTGCCAGGCGCGGGTCGATGCCGCGCTGGAGCCGCTGTTCCAGGCGCCTTCGGTTGAGCTCACCCGGCTTTACCAAGCCATGCGCTACAGCGTGATGAACGGCGGCAAGCGCGTGCGTCCACTGCTGGCCTATGCGGCCTGCGAGGCGCTGGGCGCCAAGGCCGAACAGGCCAATGGCGCGGCCTGCGCGGTGGAGCTGATCCACGCCTATTCCCTGGTGCACGACGATTTGCCGGCGATGGACGACGACGACCTGCGTCGCGGCCAGCCAACCACCCACAAGGCGTTCGACGAAGCCTGCGCGATCCTCGCCGGTGACGGCCTGCAGAGCCTGGCCTTCGACGCCCTGCTCGACCCGCGCCTGAGCGCGCAAAGCGACGCCACGCGCCTGGCCATGGTGCGGGTCCTGGCCAGGGCGGCGGGCTCGGCGGGCATGGTCGGCGGCCAGGCCATCGACCTTGGGTCGGTAGGCCTCAAGCTCGACCAGACCGCCCTCGAATTCATGCACCGGCACAAGACCGGCGCGCTGATCGAAGCCAGCGTGCGCCTGGGCGCCCTGGCCAGCGAGCGGGCGGGCGACGCCGAGCTGAAGGCCCTGCAGCAGTACGCCCAGGCAATCGGCCTGGCGTTCCAGGTGCAGGACGACATCCTCGACGTGGAGAGCGACACCGCGACCCTGGGCAAGCGCCAGGGCGCCGATATCGCCCGTGACAAACCCACCTACCCGGCCCTGCTCGGCCTCGATGCGGCCAAGGCCTACGCCCTGGAGCTGCGCGACCAGGCGCTGGAGGCGGTGCGTCCGTTTGACGCAGCGGCCGAGCCACTGCGGGCGCTGGCCCGGTACATCGTCGAACGCCGCAACTGAGCGGCGGCCCCAATCGCTGGCAAGCCAGCTCCCACAGTGACCGCGTGCACCGCCGGACCTGTGGGAGCTGGCTTGCCAGCGATGAGGCCCTCACCGTCACCCACAAAATGTGCAGTCTCTCCCCAATGGGGTAAACTGCCGCGTCTTCAAACCTATAACGACTCGCCTGATGCCCACGACGTTTCAAGAGATCCCCCGCGAACGCCCGGTCACGCCGCTGCTCGACCGTGCCGATACGCCAGCCGGCCTGCGTCGTCTGGCCGAAGCCGACCTGGAGAACCTGGCTGACGAGCTGCGCCAGGAGCTGCTCTACACCGTCGGGCAGACCGGCGGGCACTTCGGTGCCGGCCTGGGCGTCATCGAGCTGACCATCGCCCTGCACTACGTCTTCGACACCCCGGACGACCGCCTGGTGTGGGACGTCGGGCACCAGGCCTATCCGCACAAGATCCTCACCGGTCGCCGCCAGCGCATGAACACCCTGCGCCAGAAGGACGGCATCGCCGCCTTCCCGCGGCGCAGCGAGAGCGAATACGACACCTTCGGCGTCGGCCACTCCAGCACCTCGATCAGCGCCGCCCTGGGCATGGCCATCGCCGCCCGCCTGCGCAACGAGTCGCGCAAGTCCATCGCGGTGATCGGCGACGGCGCCCTGACCGCGGGCATGGCCTTCGAGGCGTTGAACCACGCCCAGGAAGTCAACGCCGACATGCTGGTGATCCTCAATGACAACGACATGTCGATCTCGCGCAACGTCGGTGGGCTGTCCAACTACCTGGCCAAGATCCTCTCCAGCCGCACCTACGCCAGCATGCGCGAAGGCAGCAAGAAGGTCCTGTCGCGCCTGCCCGGTGCCTGGGAAATCGCCCGCCGCACCGAGGAATACGCCAAGGGCATGCTGGTCCCCGGCACCCTGTTCGAAGAGCTGGGCTGGAACTACATCGGCCCCATCGACGGCCACGACCTGCCGACCCTGATCGCCACCCTGCGCAACATGCGCGACCTCAAGGGCCCGCAGTTCCTGCACGTGGTGACCAAGAAGGGCAAGGGCTTCGCCCCGGCCGAGGTCGACCCGATCGGCTACCACGCGATCACCAAGCTGGAGCCTGTGGACAAGCCTGCCGCCGCACCGAAGAAGGCCGGCGGACCCAAATACTCCGCGGTGTTCGGCCAGTGGCTGTGCGACATGGCCGCCGCCGACCCGCGCCTGGTGGGCATCACCCCGGCGATGAAGGAAGGCTCGGACCTGGTGGAGTTCAGCGAACGTTATCCACAGCGCTACTTCGACGTCGCTATCGCCGAGCAGCACGCGGTGACCCTGGCCGCGGGCATGGCCTGCGAGGGCTCCAAGCCGGTGGTGGCGATCTACTCGACCTTCCTCCAGCGCGCCTACGACCAACTGATCCATGACGTCGCGGTGCAGAACCTCGACGTGCTGTTCGCCATCGACCGCGCCGGGCTGGTGGGCGAAGACGGTCCGACCCACGCCGGCAGCTTCGACCTCTCCTACCTGCGCTGCATCCCCGGCATGCTGGTGATGACCCCGAGCGACGAGAACGAACTGCGCCGCATGCTCAGCACCGGCCACCTGTACGACGGCCCGGCAGCGGTGCGCTACCCACGCGGCAACGGTCCGAACGCCACCATCGAGAACACCCTGGAACCGCTGGAAATCGGCAAGGGCGTGATTCGTCGCCAGGGCAGCAAGGTCGCCCTGCTGGTGTTCGGCGTGCAACTGGCCGAAGCGCTGAAGGTCGCCGAGACCCTCGACGCCACCGTGGTCGACATGCGCTTCGTCAAGCCGCTGGACGAGGCCCTGGTGCTGGAACTGGCCGGCAGCCACGAGCTGCTGGTGACCATCGAAGAGAACGCCATCATGGGCGGTGCCGGTGCGGCGGTGAGCGAGTTCCTGACCCGGGAAGCGGTGCTCAAGCCGATGCTGCACCTGGGCCTGCCGGATATCTATGTCGAGCACGCCAAGCCGGCGCAGATGCTGGCCGAGTGTGGGCTGGATGCGGCGGGGATCGAGGATTCGGTGCGCCAGCGCATGAATCTGCTGGGCCTGTAAGGGCCTCATCGCGGGTGAACCCGCTCCCACAGGTACGCGATACCTGTGGAAGCGGGTTCACCCGCGAATGCTTTGGAACTGTCATGAATCTCCCCCGCCTTGCCCCACTCCTGCTCTGCCTCCCTACCCCGCTCCTCGCCGCCCCCCTGGACCGCGACGCCGCCCTCAAGCTGCCCGACGTGGTCATCAGCGCCAACCGCCAGGTCGAGGACCGCAACCAGTCCAGCGCTGCCACCACCGTGTTCACCCGCGACGACATCGAGCGCCTGCAACCGGGCAACGTCACCGATCTGCTGACCCGCGTCCCCGGCGTGCAAGTGGCGCACACCGGCGGCCGCGGCAGCCTGCCGGGGATCTTCGTCCGCGGCACCAAGGCCGCGCAGACCCTGGTGCTGGTGGACGGCCAGCGCATCGCCAACACGTCGTCCGGCGACAGCGCCCTGCAATACCTGGATGTCGAGCAGATCGAACGGGTGGAAGTGCTGCGCGGCTCGCGCTCGGTGATCTACGGCAGCGATGCCATGGGCGGGGTGATCCAGATCTTCACCCGGCGCGGCGCCGAACAGGGCCTGCAAGGACGCCTGCGCTTGGCTGCGGGAAGCCAGCAGACCTTCCAGCGCAGCCTCGGCCTCTCCGGCGGCGACGGGCGCACCCGCTTCAGCCTCGGCGCCAGCCTGGATGAAAGTGCCGGGATCAATGACACCCGCCAGTCCCTCCCTGCGGACAACGATCACGATGCCTATCGCAACCGGTCGCTGAGCCTGAACCTGTCGCACCAGCTGAACGACGATCTGGAAATGGGCATCAACGTGCTGGACAACCACGGCAAGCGGGAATTCGACAGCCCCTTCGGTTCGGAACTGAAACCGTGGGATGAGTTTTCGCTGAGCAGCATCAGCGGCTATCTTGGCGCCCAGCTCAGCGAACGATGGCATTCGCGCCTGGAACTGGGGCACAGCGAGAACCGCGGAGAAACGCGCGACAAACTTGGCACTTCCAGCACCTTCACCACCTACCGCGACTCGCTCGCATGGCAGAACACGCTCGACCTGAACGACGCGCACAGCCTGCTGCTGGGCGGCGACGCCTGGGTCGATCGGCTGAACGCCGACGGCCTGTACGCAAATGCCAGGTTCGAAGAGAACAGTCGCTGGAACCGCGCCGTCTTTATCCAGCACCGCTTCCAGGGCGAGCACTTCTCCACCGAACTGGGCCTGCGCCGCGACCGCAACCAGCAATTCGGCGGGCAGAACACCTGGAGCGGCAGCCTGACCGTGCCGCTGAATGTGGATAACGACCTGCTGCTGTCCTACAGCGAAGGCTTCCGTGCGCCAACGTTCAACGATCTCTATTACCCGGCCTTCGGCAATCCGAATCTCAAGCCGGAACACTCGAAGAGCTACGAGCTTCAGTGGCGCAGCCAGCTGAGTGACAGCAGCCGCCTGGAAACCTCGCTCTATCGCACCGACTTGCGGGATGCCATCGCGTTTGCCGTGGACGCGCCGTACAACGTCGACAAGGCACGCATCATCGGGTTCGAAACCACGCTGAAACAGGACTGGTTCGGCTGGCAGAGCCAATTGGGACTGGCGCTGATCGATCCTCGCGACCAGGGCAGCGGCCATACGCTGGAGCGCCGCGCACGCCGCACCCTGAGCCTGGATCTGGACCGGCAGTTCGATCGCCTGGGTGTCGGTGCTTCATGGCAGGCGGTGAGCAGCAGCTACGCCGACGTCGACAATCGGCGCCAGCTGGGCGGCTACGGTCTGATCGGCGCCCGCGCCAGTTGGGCCCTCACCTCTGAAATCCGCCTCGACCTGAAAGCCGACAACCTGCTGAACAAGGACTACAGCCGCTCCCAGTACTCCTATGCAGGCAGCTTCCACGGCTACCGCGAAGAAGGCCGCACCTGGATGCTCGCCATCAACTGGACCCCGGAACTCTAGCCAGCACCTCGCATAGCTTCGCGGTGGCCTCGATCATCTGCCCGCTGGGGCGCTCCAGGCCCTTGTCCGGCACCACCAGCAAGCGGCGGTCGCGCACCGCGCTGACCGCCGGCCAGCGTGCCCAGGCCTTCAGTTGCGCCTCATCGCCCGCCACGATCACCTGCGGATCGCGCTGCAGCACGCTTTCGATACCGACCTGCGGCGCCGGCAGCTTCAGGTCATCGAACAGATTGCGTGCGCCGCACACCTTCAAGGCATCGCTGATGATCTGCCCGCCGCCAACCGTGTACAGCGGCTTGTCCCACACCTGGTAGAACACCCGCAACGGCTGCTCGCGGTGATAGCGCTGGCGCAACGCGTCCAGGCGCATACGCAGCATGGCGGCCTGCCGCTGCCCTTGTTGCGCACGGCCAAGCCTTTCGCCGACCAGGGCGATTTGCGCGATCAGGCTGTCGAGGTCATGGGGTTCGGCGCTGTACAGCGGGATGCCGAGGCGCTCCAGTTGCGCGCGCTGGGCCGGCGGCACGCTGGCGGGCCAGAGCAGGATCAGGTCGGGCTTGAGGCTGAGCAGGCGCTCCAGGTCGAGCTGGCCGTAGCGGCCCACCGAAGGCACCTGGGCCAGCGCCGCCGGCCGCTCACCGGCATCGAGCACGCCCACCAGCAGATCGCCGGCCTGAAGTTCGACAACGATTTCCGTCAGTGAAGGCGCCAGGCTGACCACCCGCGGCGCCGCTGCCAGCGAGCCGGCGATGGCCAGCAGCATCAGCAGGAGCAACCCGCGCATCAGGCCAGCTGGCGAGGGATACGGTAGAGGTAGAGGATCACCACGCTGGAGATCGCCAGGAGGATCTGCGGCACCGCCTCCAGCCCGACGAACACCGACAGCGCGGCGACCCAGGCCGGCAGGCAGGCGAACAGCATGCCGAGGCGGCGCACCCGCGCCAGTTCGATCCAGGCCGCAGGTTCAGCGTCCGTGTCGAGGGCCTTGCCGGTGGCGATCAGCGCATGCTTGTACACGCCGAAACGCGGCAGGGTGAGGAACATCGAGGCCACGCCGGCGATGAACATCGGCATGGCCAGCACCGGGATCAGCGGCTCTCCGCCGCCGAAGGCCCAGGCAAACACCAGCAACGGCGCCAGCGCCACCGCCAGGTATTGCCACCAGGCCAGGGTCAGGCGTGCACGGACCTGGCTGCGGGTCACGCCCGGCCGACCTCGCCCTGGTGCTCGTTGCCCATCATGTGGCCGAGCTTGCCGGCCTTGGTGGCCAGGTAGTGCTTGTTGTGCGGGTTGTGCCCGGTGTGCAGCGGCACGCGCTCGGCGACGACGATACCCATGTCGGTCAGCGCCTTGACCTTGCGCGGGTTGTTGGTCATCAGGCGCAGCGAGGTGACGCCGAGATGCTCCAGCATCGGCCGGCACATGGCGTAGTCACGCTGGTCGGCGGCAAAGCCCAGGCGCTCGTTGGCTTCGACGGTGTCGGCACCGCCGTCCTGCAGCTCGTAGGCGCGGATCTTGTTCAGCAGGCCAATGCCACGGCCTTCCTGGCGCAGGTAGAGCAGAACGCCACGCCCCTCCCGGGCGATGGCTTGCAGGGCGGCTTCGAGCTGCGAACCACAATCGCACCGCTGGCTGAACAGGGCGTCGCCCGTCAGGCACTCGGAATGCAGGCGACCCAGCACCGGCTGGCCGTCGGCGACATCACCGAGGCTGAGCACCACGTGCTCGCGGCCGGTGGCTTCGTCGAGAAAACCGTGCATGGTGAAAGTCGCGAAAGGAGTAGGCAGCTTGGAAGCGGCAACGAAAACGACGGGCACCTTGTGCTCCTGATATGCATGAAAATTGACGTGGGGCCGATTGTAACAGCAGCTTGCCAGCGCTGCTTAGGCTGAATTTGCGGGGAAAAAGATCGAAAAGTTCGATCTTGCCCACCCTACTTGTTCGACTGACCGAACGGATAAGGCTGCTTCCAGCGTTGGAAAATCGGCTTCAGCGCGCCGCTTGGCACCAACTCGTCCATGCGTTTGTCGAACAGGTCGCGCAGCGCCTTGCCCTCTGGCGTGTTGCCGAAAGCCAGGTACAAAGGCAGTTCTGCCACATGGGTGCTGCGGAATCGCTCCGGGTGCTCGGCCTGGGCATGGACGTAGTTCACTTCGGTCAGGGCGTCGATATAGAAGTCGACCCGCTCGCGCTCCAGCATCGGCAGGATGCCGTCGCGGCGCTGCACTTCGCGGTAGTAACCGACATTCGGCAGGTAGCTCTGGTAGTCATAGCCGCGCACCCAGGACAGGCGGAACTGGCCGATGTTGTCCTTGGTCGGCACCGGCTTGCTGGTCAGCCCCAGGGCGTAGATATGGTCGGAGTCGAAGTTCCAGCGCGGGTAGAGGTTGTCGGTGTTCTCCTCGTGGTAGGAGCCAACCCAGGCATCCGCTTCGCCGCGTTTCACCAGGCCGATGGCACGGGTGTAGGGCGAACTGAGCACGGTGACCTTGACCCCGGCCGGCTCGAAGACCTTGCGCAGCACGTCCCAGGCCAGGCCCGTACCGTCGGCATTGGTGTAGTCCACCCAGGTCTCACTGGCCAGGCGAACCTCTGCCGGCAGGCCCTCGGCCCGGGCAATTCCCAGCATCCCAGCCAGCATGGCCACCAGCAGCAGCCATTGTCGCCACTTGCGCATGACGCGACTCCCTTTTAAACCAGACTCCATACCAGCACTTGCATGGCCAGCCAGGCGAACACGCCGGCCAGCACATCGTCGAGCATGATGCCCACCCCGCCATGCACATGCCGGTCGACCCAGCGAATCGGCCAGGGCTTGAGGATGTCGAAGAAGCGGAACATGAGGAATCCGGCGAGCAACCACAGCCAGCCCTCGGGCACCAGCCAGAGGGTGATCCACATGCCGACCATCTCGTCCCAGACGATGCCTTCATGGTCATGCACGCCAAGGTCGTCGGCCACCTTGCCGCACAGCCAGAAGCCGAACAGCATGGTCAGGCCGAGCATCAGCCAGTAGCCCCAGTCGGGCAGCATCTGCCACAGCGGCACGAACGGCAGCGCCACCAGCGAACCCCAGGTACCCGGGGCCTTGGGCAGGGTGCCGGAGCCGAAGCCGAAGGCGAGGAAGTGCCAAGGATTGCGCCAGACCGAAGGCGGAACGTTTTCCGCTGGCACCTGGTTGGGGTGGTCGGTCACGGTGTCTCCCTGAAATGTTGATAGCCGCGCACGGCGGGGGTGATGTCTTGGCCTGCGGCATCGTGCAGGCTGACGCCGCTGCCCGCCTCGACCCGGCCGACCACGTGCACCGGCCAGCCGGCGGCAAGCAGTCCGTCCAGCTCGGCAGGCGGCAGGGTGAAGGCGATGACATAGTCGTCCCCGCCCGCCAGCGCCGCCTGGCGCGCCGCGTCCAGGCCAAGGAAGCCGGTCAGCGCCGCACCCAGCGGCAGGCGTTCCAGCTCCAGGCGCAAGGCGACGGCGGAAGCCTTGGCGATATGCCCGCAATCGGCCAGCAGCCCATCGGAAATGTCCAGTGCCGCCGTGGCCTTGCCGCGCAGGGCCTGGCCCAGCGCGATCTGCGGCGGCGGCGACCAATAGTGGGACAGCAGCGGACCGGCCAGGGTTGCATCGGCTTCACGCTCGCCCAGCACCAGCGGCAAGGCACCGGCGGCATTGCCCAGCTCGCCGCCGACACAGACCAGGTCGCCGGGCTGTGCGCCACCGCGGGTCAGCGCCTGGCCGACGGGCACGCGCCCGAACACGGTCATGGTCAGGCTCAGCGGGCCGCGGGTGGTGTCGCCGCCGATCAGGTTCAGGCCGCACTGGCGGGCCATCTGGCTCAGGCCGCGGGCATAGTCGCGCAGCCAGTCCGGATCGGTATCGGCCAGGGTCAGGGCAAGGGTGAAGGCAAGGGGCGTGGCGCCCATGGCGGCCAGGTCGCTGGCCGCTACCGCCAGCGAACGCTGGCCGAGCAGGAAAGGATCGCTGACGGCGGGGAAATGCACCCCGGCCACCAGCGTATCGGTGGAGATTGCCAACTGCTCGCCGGGCGTCGGCGCCAGCAGCGCGCAATCGTCACCGATGCCGAGGGCGATGCCTTCGCCGCCCTGTGCGCAAGGCGCGGCGGCGAAGAACTGGCGGATCAGCTCGAACTCACCCATGGGCAGGCAGCGCCGGAATCAGCGCTTGTACGCCTTCACTTCGGCTTCGCGAAGCACGGGTGCGAGCTTGTCGAGAACACCGTTGACGAACTTGTGGCCATCGGTGGAACCGAAGACCTTGGCCAGCTCGATGCCCTCGTTGATCACCACGCGGTACGGCACGTCGTGGCGCACCAGCAGCTCCCAGCCGGACAGGCGCAGGACCGACAGCTCGACCGGGTCGAGCTCTTCCAGGGCCATGTCCAGGCAAGGCTTGAGGGCGTTGTCGATTTCGTTCTTCTTCGCCGGGACCCCGTGGAGGATCTCGCGGAAGTAGGCGCCGTCGACATCGCTGAAATCGTTATCGACCCGGAACTGCGCTTCGATCTCGTTCAGCGAATGCTGAGCCATGTGCCATTGATACAGGGCCTGGGTCGCGAGCTTGCGGGCTTCGCGGCGCTTGGCGCTCTTCGATGGCTTGCCCGCATCGGCGGGTTTCGGATCGCGCGGGTTGAAACGATCGCTTTCGTCGCTAATCACTTGGCCTCCAGCTGCGCCAGCAGACTGACCATTTCCAGGGCGGACAGGGCAGCTTCGGCGCCCTTGTTGCCGGCCTTGGTGCCGGAACGCTCGATGGCCTGTTCGATCGAGTCGACGGTCAGGACACCGAAGGCCACTGGAATGCCGAACTCCATGGACACCTGGGCCAGGCCCTTGGTGCACTCGCCCGCAACGTATTCGAAGTGCGGAGTACCGCCACGAATCACTGCGCCCAGGGCGATGATCGCGGAGTATTCACCCTGTTGGGCGACCTTCTGCGTGACCAGCGGGATTTCGAACGCGCCAGGCGCACGGATGATGGTGATGTCGCTTTCGCTCACGCCATGACGAACCAGGGCGTCAACGGCACCGCTCACCAGGCTTTCGACGACGAAGCTGTTGAAGCGGCCAACCACCAAAGCATAGCGACCTTTGGGGGCAATGAAGGTACCTTCGATGGTCTTCAGGGACATTGCGGGGTTCTCATCTTAAAGAGCCAGGCCGCAAGAACGCGGCCTGTGGGAGTTTTGGTCACGAATGGACGACGGTCAAACGCCGTCGGCTCATTCGGAGGGCACGTATTCTACAACTTCCAGATCGAATCCGGATATCGCGTTGAACTTCATCGGCGAACTCATCAGGCGCATCTTGCGCACGCCGAGGTCGCGCAGGATCTGCGAACCGGCACCGACGGTGCTGTAGGTGGTCGGCGCCTTGGTCGGCGCATCGCCCGCGCTTTCGCGGATGTGCGCCAGCAGCACGTCGCCGTCCAGCGGGTGACCGAGCAGCAGGACCACGCCGCTGCCGGCGTCGGCCACGGCGCTCATCGCCGCGCGCAGGCTCCAGCGGCCCGGTTGCTTGACCAGCAGCAGGTCGCGCAGCGGGTCCATGTTGTGCACGCGGACCAGGGTCGGCTCTTCGGCGCAGATCTTGCCCAGGGTCAGGGCCATGTGCACGTCGCCTTCCACCGCGTCACGGTAGGTGACCAGGTTGAATTCACCCAGCTCGCTCTCGATCGGCTGCTCGGAAATCCGCTGGATGGTGCGCTCGTGGATCATGCGGTAGTGGATCAGGTCGGCGATGGTGCCGATCTTGATGCCGTGCTCGGCGGCGAACACTTCCAGCTCGGGACGGCGGGACATGGTGCCGTCGTCGTTCATCACTTCGCAGATCACCCCGCTCGGCTCGAACCCGGCCATGCGCGCCAGGTCGCAGGCGGCCTCGGTGTGGCCGGCGCGGGCCAGGGTACCGCCGGGCTGGGCCATCAGCGGGAAGATGTGGCCCGGGCTGACGATGTCCTCGGCCTTGGCGTCCTTGGCCGCGGCGGCCTGCACGGTGCGGGCGCGGTCGGCGGCGGAGATGCCGGTCGTGACGCCTTCAGCCGCCTCGATGCTCACCGTGAACGCGGTGCCGTACTGCGTACCGTTGCGGTAAGTCATGAGCGGCAGGTTGAGCAGCTTGCAGCGCTCCTGGGTGAGCGTGAGGCAGATCAGCCCGCGGCCGTACTTCGCCATGAAGTTGATGGCTTCAGGCGTGACGAACTCCGCAGCGATGACGAGGTCGCCCTCGTTTTCCCGATCTTCTTCGTCGACGAGGATCACCATCTTGCCGGCTTTCAGTTCGGCGATGATTTCAAGGGTGGAGGCGAGCGTCATGGTGGGATTCTGGCTGGAAAGCGCACATTTTACGCCACGCGGGCGGGCGCGTCGCCCAGAACGGGAGGCACATCGAGAGTTTCGAGGCTGACGCGCGCCCAGCCGGGCCCGCTGGCGCCGGGCGCTTGCGCGGCCGGGCGCGGCT
>JAIRVG010000010.1 GCA_031253995.1 Paucimonas sp.
CCGGTCATCCTCAAGGGCCAGGACCTGATCGCCCAGGCCAAGACCGGCAGCGGCAAGACCGCCGCCTTCGGCATCGGCCTGCTCAACCCGATCAACCCGCGCTACTTCGGCTGCCAGGCGCTGGTGCTGTGCCCGACCCGCGAACTGGCCGACCAGGTGGCCAAGGAGCTGCGTCGCCTGGCCCGCGCCGAGGACAACATCAAGATCCTCACCCTGTGCGGCGGCGTGTCCCTCGGCCCGCAGATCGCCTCGCTGGAGCACGGCGCGCACATCATCGTCGGCACCCCGGGCCGGGTGCAGCAGCACCTGACCAAGGGCACCCTGGTGCTGGACGGCCTGAACACCCTGGTCCTCGACGAAGCCGACCGCATGCTGGACATGGGCTTCTTCGACGCCATCGCCGCGATCGTCGAACAGACCCCTAAGCGCCGCCAGAGCCTGCTGTTCTCCGCCACCTACCCGGCCGGGATCAAGCAGCTGGCCTCGTCGATCCTGCGCGATCCGCAGCAGGTCAAGGTCGAGGCGCTGCACAGCGACAGCCAGATCGAGCAGCACTTCTACGAGATCGACGCCGAAGACCGCCTGACCGCCGTCACCCGCGTGCTCGGGCATTTCCGTCCGCAGTCCTGCGTGGCGTTCTGCTTCACCAAGCAGCAGTGCCAGGAGCTGGTGGACCATCTGAAGAGCAAGGGCATTGCCGCCGAAGCGCTGCACGGCGACCTGGAACAGCGTGACCGCGACCAGGTCCTGACCGTGTTCGCCAACCGCAGCCTCTCGGTGCTGGTGGCCACCGACGTGGCGGCCCGCGGCCTGGATATCGATGCCCTGGACATGGTGATCAACGTCGAGCTGGCGCGGGATGCGGAGATTCACGTGCACCGTGTCGGGCGTACCGGTCGTGCCGGCGAGAAGGGCCTGGCGGTGAGCCTGGTAGCCCCGGCCGAAGGCCATCGCGCCCAGGCCATCGAGGCCCTGCAGAAATCCCCGCTGCGCTGGGAACAGCTGGACAGCCTGAAGAGCAAGGGCGGCGAGCCACTGGTGCCGCCGATGTCGACCCTGTGCATCGCGGCCGGGCGCAAGGACAAGCTGCGTCCGGGGGACATCCTCGGGGCGCTGACCGGCGATGCCGGGATCGACGGCAAGAAAGTCGGCAAGATCGCCATCTTCGACTTCCAGGCCTTCGTCGCGGTGGAGCGGGCCCTGGCCAAGCAGGCCATGCAGCGGCTCAACAGCGGCAAGATCAAGGGCCGCTCGCTCAAGGTCCGGATCATCTGAATTCTTGAGGGCCTCATCGCTGGCAAGCCAGCTCCCACAGGGTTCAGCGGCGCCGCGGACACTGTGGGAGCTGGCTTGCCAGCGATGAGGCCCTGACAGTCACTAGAGAAAAACCATGCACTCCACCGATGTGATCATCATCGGCGCCGGCGCCGCCGGCCTGATGTGCGCCCGCACCGCCGCCCTGCGCGGCCGCCGGGTCGTGCTGCTGGACCACGCCAACAAACCGGGCAAGAAAATCCTCATGTCCGGCGGCGGCCGCTGCAATTTCACCAACATGTACACGGAACCGGCCAATTTCCTCTCGCAGAACCCGCATTTCTGCAAATCCGCACTGGCCCGCTACACCCAGTGGGACTTCATCGAGATGGTCGCCAAGCACGGCGTGCCGTACCACGAGAAGAAACTCGGCCAGCTGTTTTGCGACAACAAGTCCAGCGACATCCTGCAGATGCTCCTCGACGAGTGCGACAGCGCCGGCACCACCCTGCGCATGGACACCCGCATCGACAACATCGAGAAGCTCGAACACGGCTACCTGCTCAACACCAGCGCCGGCCCGTTCCAGTGCCAGTCGCTGGTGATCGCCACCGGCGGCCTGTCGATCCCCACCCTGGGCGCCACCGGCTTCGGCTACCAGGTCGCCCGCCAGTTCGGCCACAGCCTGCTGCCGACCCGCGCCGGGCTGGTGCCGTTCACCATCACCGACCAGCTCAAGGCCTTGTGCACCGAGCTGTCCGGCACCTCGGTGGACTGCATCGCCAGCTGCAACGGCCAGAGCTTCCGGGAAAACCTGCTGTTCACCCACCGCGGCCTCAGCGGCCCGGCGATCCTGCAGATTTCCTCGTTCTGGGAAGCCGGCGACACCGTGGAAATCAACCTGCTGCCAGACCACGACGCCCTTGCCTGGCTGCAACAGCAGCAGGCCGAGCGCCCCAACAGCGAGCTGAAGACCCTGCTGGGTGAAATCTTCACCAAGAAGATGGCCAACCTGCTGGCCGATGCCTGGTTCGTCTCCAAGCCGATGAAGCAGTACACCCCGGCGGAGCTGGCCCAGGTCGCGGAAAAACTCGGCAACTGGCAGGTCATCCCGGCCGGCACCGAGGGCTATCGCACCGCCGAAGTGACCCTGGGCGGCGTCGACACCCGCGAGGTCTCGTCCAAGACCATGGAGTCGCTGAAGAGCCCGGGCCTGTACTTCATCGGCGAGGTGCTGGACGTCAGCGGCCACCTCGGCGGCTTCAATTTCCAGTGGGCCTGGGCCAGCGCATACGCCGCCGCACAGTTCGTCTAGAATCAGCGTCCATCACGGAACGCATTTTGCTGGTACGTGACGCCGCGACGGTTTGACGTCGCGGTGACCGCTCATTCCAGACCTCGCCCAGCAGGCCCTCCCGCCACCATGTCGTCTTCTTCTTTCAGCCAATCGTTGCGTCGTCTGTGGGCGCTGGACAAGTTCAGCTACAGCATCCGGGTGTTGATCGCCCTTACCGGCAGCATGGCGCTGTGCTGGTACCAGGACCAGATGAACCTGCTGATCCCGCTGTTCCTCGGCATCATCGCCAGCGCCCTGGCCGAGACCGACGACAGCTGGCAGGGCCGTCTCAATGCCCTGGCGGTGACCCTGGTGTGTTTCACCGTGGCCGCGCTGGCGGTGGAGTTGCTGTTCCCCTACCCGTGGATCTTCGTCACCGCCATGGCCCTGGCGGCGTTCTGCCTGACCATGCTCGGTGCCCTCGGCGAGCGCTACGGGGCGATTGCCCAGGCCACCCTGATCCTCTCGGTGTACACCATGATCGGCGTGGACCAGCGCGGCGGCGAGGTGACCGACTTCTGGCACGAGCCGCTGCTGCTGGTGGCCGGCGCGGCCTGGTACGGCCTGCTCTCGGTACTGTGGCAGGCGCTGTTTTCCAACCAGCCGGTGCAGCAGGCGCTGGCCCGGCTGTTCCGCGAACTGGGCATCTACCTGAAGCTGAAGTCCAGCCTGTTCGAGCCGATCCGCGGCCTCGACGTCGAGGCCCGGCGCCTGGAATTGGCGCAGCAGAACGGCAAGGTGGTGGCGGCGCTGAACACCGCCAAGGAAATCATCCTGCACCGGGTCGGCGGTGGCCGGCCCAGCTCCAAGGTCAGCCGTTATCTCAAGCTGTACTTCCTCGCCCAGGACATCCACGAACGCGCCAGTTCCTCGCACTACCCGTACAACGCCCTGACCGAGGCGTTCTTCCACAGCGACGTGCTGTTCCGCTGCCAGCGCCTGCTGCGCCAGCAGGGCAAGGCCTGCCATGAACTCTCGGCGTCCATCCAGCTGCGCCAGCCGTTCGTCCTGAGAACCGGTTTCGCCGAGGCCCTGGAAGACCTGCACGCCTCGCTTGAGCACCTGCGCATCCAGAGCAACCCGGCCTGGCGCGGCCTGCTCCGCTCGCTGCGGGCGCTGGCGGCCAACCTGGGCACACTCGACCGCCTGCTCAGCGACGCCAGCAACCCCGACAGCCTGGCCGACAACACCGACCCGAGCCTGCTCGACCGTTCGCCACGCAACCTGGCGGACGTGTGGAACCGCCTGCGCCAGCAACTGACGCCGACCTCGCTGATCTTCCGCCACGCCCTGCGCCTGCCCCTGGCGCTGGCCGTCGGCTACGGCATGGTGCACCTGATCCACCCGACCCAGGGCTACTGGATCATCCTCACCACCCTGTTCGTCTGCCAGCCCAACTATGGGGCGACGCGGCGCAAACTGGTGCAGCGGATCATCGGTACCGCCATCGGCCTGACCGTCGGCTGGGCGCTGTTCGACCTGTTCCCCAATGCCCTCATCCAGTCGCTGTTCGCGGTGGCCGCCGGCGTGGTGTTCTTCGTCAACCGCACCACCCGCTACACCCTGGCGACGGCGGCGATCACCCTGATGGTGCTGTTCTGCTTCAACCAGATCGGCGACGGCTATGGCCTGTTCCTGCCGCGCCTGTTCGATACCCTGGTGGGCAGCCTGATCGCCATTTCCGCGGTGTTCCTGTTCCTGCCGGACTGGCAGGGCCGGCGCCTGAACAAGGTGCTGGCCAACACCCTCACCTGCAACAGCGTGTACCTGCGCCAGATCATGCAGCAGTACGCCCAGGGCAAGCGCGACGACCTCGCCTACCGCCTGGCCCGGCGCAACGCGCACAACGCCGACGCGGCACTGTCCACCACCCTGGCCAACATGCTCATGGAGCCGGGGCATTTCCGTAAGGAGGCGGATGTCGGCTTCCGCTTCCTGGTGCTTTCGCACACCCTGCTCAGCTACCTCTCGGCCCTCGGCGCGCACCGCGAAAGCACCCTGCCCGCCGATGCCCGCGAGCAGCTGATCGACGCCGCCGGGGCGAAACTGGCGCAGAGCCTGGATGAAATCGCCAGCGGCCTGGCCGGCAAGCAGCCGGTGGCGATCCACAGCGACGCCGAGGAAGCCCTGGCCGGCGAGCTGGAGCAGATGCCCGAGGAAATGGACGAGAACCTGCGGACGGTGCAGACCCAACTGGCGCTGATCGCCCGTCACCTCGGCCCGCTGCGCACCCTCGCCGCGCACCTGATCAAGGGGACGCCGCCGGCCTGAGGCCATAGCTGTCGACGATCCGCGCGTAGCTGCCGTCGGCCTTCATCGCAGTGATGGCCTGGTCGAAGTCGGCGACGATCTGCTCGTGCCGGGGATGCTTCAGGCTGACCAGGATATGCAGGTCGTTCTCGCTGACCGGCTTGCCGAAAAACTCCACCCTGTCCTTGGCGCTGTTGTGCTCGCGCTGGAGAAACCAGCTGGCGACGTACTCGTCCTCCACCGCCAGGCTCACCCGCCCGGCGGCAAGCATGCCGATGGCCACGGAGAAGCTGCGCACCGGCACTTTCTGCAGGCGCACGTCGCTATCGAAGTCGTTGGAATAGGCGTAGTCGCGGACCACGGCGATGGGGTGCGGGTAGAGATCGGACAGGCTGTCGAAGCGGATCGCGTCGGTCTTGCGCTTGAGCAGACGAATGCGATTGGTGAGGTAGCTGCCCGAGAACTGGCCGATCCGGGTGCGCGAATCGTTGTACCAGGCGTTGACCAGCACGTCGTAGCGACCGTCGCTGATACCCATCAGCGCCCGCGCCCACGGCACCTGTTCGAATTCACTGGCATAGCCGGCGCGCTCCAGCGCCACCTTGACCAGGGCAGTAGCAAGCCCGCCCTGCTCCATGCTGGCGTCGGTGAACGGCGGCCAGGCATCGGCGACCAGGCGAAGTGTTTGAGCGTGAACCGGGGTAACTGACAACATTCCAAGCAAACACAAGACTCGGAGCAAATGCCGCATGCTCAAATCCTATAGCGGAGGTGTTCCGCGTTCTGGTTTGACCGCTGGGAATTTCAGTGCCAACAAATCCAATCGCGATGGCCAGATTACACAAACATCCGTCCGTGTGGCATCAGCAGATAATAGCTATGTGCCTCTATTCTTGCCGGTTTTGCGGGCACTTTGACTTTCGACAGGAAGTTGCAAAGGGCTATGCTCGACGTCGAAGCCATTGAGAGATTTCCCCATGTCCGTCGACTGGATTTGCAAACATCACACCGACCTTGGCAAGGAGCAGTTGTACGCCGTGCTGGAACTGCGCAACCAGGTGTTCGTCCTGGAGCAGAAGTGTCCGTACCAGGACCTGGACGGTCAGGATTTGTCTGGGGATACCTGCCATTTGATGGCCTGGCAGGATGACAGGCTGGTGGCTTACCTGCGCCTGCTGGACCCGACGTCCCAGGGTGGTGATGTGGTGATCGGCCGAGTGGTGATTGCCGAGTCAGGGCGCGGCCAGGGGCTCGGGCACGAGTTGATGGTGCAGGGGCTCAGGCAAGCCGCCGAGCTGTGGCCGGAGACTCCGGTGTACCTGTCGGCCCAGGCGCATTTGCAGGGGTATTACCGCAAGCATGGGTTCGAGGTGGTGGGCGAGGCGTATCTGGAGGACGGGATTCCGCATATCGGGATGCGGCGGGGATAAGCCATTTCCAGCAGCACCACCGACCCTGTGGGAGTTCACCCAGCCCTGCCGGGCTGCGCTGTCGCGCAGAGAACTAGACCGCAAGTGCGCCGCGGTCGGCGTGGGAGCGGATTCATCCGCGATTGGGCGCGAAGCGGCCATAAAACCTGCGTCCGCAGTGTGTCAGGAAAACTCGGGACTCAGGTTTTACGACGGCTTTGC
>JAIRVG010000025.1 GCA_031253995.1 Paucimonas sp.
GTGAAGTATTCGAAGCACCGTTGCGGTTCGGCGCTCCATTCCAGCATGGACTGGTAGCGGAACATCCGCTGCGCATTGAGCTCCTGCACCACGCCGATCGGATCCGGCAACACCAGGGCTAGCACGCCATTGGGCAGCTTGTGCTGTTGGGTCACCGTACCCACATGCGCCGCCAGTGCGCGCAGCCGGTGATTGCGCGGATAGAAGCCGTGCAGGCTGTGGAAATCGCCGGCCATGGACTGGGCATATTCGAGGACCTGGTGCATCTGCAGGTCGGTCTCGGTCATGGCGATGCCGACGCTGCCGGGGTCGTTGCGGGCGGTCTTGAGGTCGAGCTTGTAGAAGCGGTCGTCCAGGTTCAGCCCGTCGACCACGCCACCACGCAGGTAGTCGTCCAGCACCCGCTCGGGCCAAGGGTCGTTGGCAATGGCCAGCCAGGCGGTGGAGTACTTTTCGGTGTCGATATTGATGAAGGACGCGGGGATGTCGTGGTCCTGCATGACGCAGACCCGGCTCAACGGCTTGGGCTCTTCACGGGGAATCTGGTAGGGACGGAAATGGCGCAGCGCACCTTCGGGAGTGATCTGGTAGGCCTGCCATTCCTTCCTGTCGAGCATCACATAGAGAAAGCCCTGACGGAGGATCCGCGGCTGCTCAAGACGCATCCTCACGGCCTTGACCTCAGGGTTGCGGTCAACCGGATTGGCCTGTGAGTGCCAGGGCTCCGGGGCATAGGCGGCGCGCAGCGGCAGGATGGGCAAGCCGCTGCGCTGGCAGGCCTTGCAGTTTTCGACGGGAACCGGATCGGCCGTTTTGATCGCGGCGTCGATATCGAGGGCGAAATCGAATTTGGTGTCGAAGTTCATGATTAACCCTCCGCCCGAAGCAGCTCGGCGGCGTTAGCGCCAGCGGTGAGGGTGGAGGTAAAGGTGAAGGCGAGGCAAAAATCGGACTGGACGGACATTCAGTGCTTCCTGCGATTTCCAAGGGAATAAGTTCGGCAGTGATGCTGAAGGTCGGCCAGCTACGGGGATATAGGAAAAGTCTGAAGTGACGCAGTGAAACATCCGTACGTAGGGAGGCGCCGGGTCCGATTTCTCGATACCCCCCATCCCCGGTTAACCAATCCGCGTACAGTCGCCACCCCCTCCGAGCCTTATCGGTTGCAGCCTCCCAACCGACAGGCACCTGTTATTTCAATTCGAAGAACAGGCTGATGCGTACGACGAGCTTGGCCCGTCTCATAGAACAACACATAACTCATTGATTAGCAGGGATGGCGTGGGCGTTCCGGTGAATCCCACGCCGATCGCGGCGCACTTGGTTTACGCCGCAGAACTGATCCCCGCCGGCAAGCTGCCCTCGATCGCCCCCAGCAACATGCTTTCCATCAGCGCCAGGCGCTGGGCCTGGGGCAGGGCGGTGTTCTGCAGCCAGCCGGGCAGGCTGTTGAGCATGCTGGCCACCACCTGCGCGGCGGCTTCCAGGGCGTCGCCGCTCAGGTGGCTGGCGGGGGCGATAAGGTCCAGCAGGCGCCGTTCATATTCACCACGCATGCCGGCGATCTGTGCCTGTTGCTCCTCGCTCAGGCAACACAGGTCGCGCTCGGCGAGGCGGAACTGCAACGGCCGTTCGGCATGCAGCTCCCAGTGCGCGCGGATCACCGCCGCCAGGCGCATCGCCCCTGGCTTGCCCCGGACAACCGGTTGCACGGTCGCCAGCAGCTCTTCGTAAAGTTCTTCGATCAGGTCGAACAACAGGTGCTGCTTGCTCGGAAAATGGTGGTACAGCGAGCCGGCGGTCAGCCCGACATGGGCAGCCAGCTCGCGCATGCTGACCTGGCCGAACCCCTTGAGCGCGAAGAGTTCGAGGGCCTTGTCGCGACGGTCTTCGTAGTCGGCGCAGCGTTCGGCGCAGGTCTTTGGCATGGCGGATTACCCGTAGACGTGGAAACCACGACCGCTCTTGCGGCCCAGGTAGCCGGCCGCGACCATCTCCTTGAGCAGCGGAGCGGGGCGGTACTTGCTGTCGTTGAAGCCCTCGTGGAAGGCTTCGATGATCGCCAGCAGGGTGTCCAGGCCGATCAGGTCGGCCAGGGCCAGCGGGCCGATCGGCTGGTTGCAGCCCAGGCGCATGCCGGTGTCGATGTCCTCGGCGCTGGCCAGGCCTTCCTGGAGCACGAAGATCGCCTCGTTGATCATCGGCACCAGGATGCGGTTGACCACGAAGCCCGGACGGTTGCCGGCGGTGATCGCGGTCTTGCCGACCTGGCCGGTCAGGGCCATGGCCGCGGCGTAGGTCGCGTCGCTGGTCTGCAGGCCGCGGATCACCTCGACCAGGGCCATCATCGGCACCGGGTTGAAGAAGTGCACGCCGATAAAGCGCTCGGGCTGGCTGATGGCCGCTCCCAGCTGGGTCACCGAAAGCGACGAGGTGTTGGTGGCGATCACGCAGGTTTCGCTGACGTTGGCCGCCACCTGCTGGAGGATGCGCTTCTTCAGCTCAAGGTTTTCGGTGGCCGCTTCGATCACCAGTTCGGCGTCTTTCAACTGCCCGTAGTCGGTGCTGGTGCAGATGCGCCCGGCGGCGGCTTCGGCCTGGGCGGCCTCCAGGGTCTGCTTGCTGACCTGGCGATCGAGGTTCTTGCGCAGGGTGGCCACGCCACGCTCCAGCGCGGCGTCGGACACGTCGATCAGGGTCACCTGGTAGCCGGCGACCGCACACACCTGGGCGATGCCGTTGCCCATGGTCCCGGCGCCGATCACGGCGATGTTGGCAATGCTCATGTACTTATTCCTCAAACACGTTCGAACAGGACGGCGATACCCTGGCCGCCACCGATGCACATGGTCGCCAGGGCGTAGCGGCCCTGGATGCGCTGCAGTTCATGGATGGCCTTGGTGGCGATGATCGCGCCGGTGGCACCCACCGGGTGACCGAGGGAAATGCCGGAGCCGTTGGGGTTGACCTTCTCCGGGTCGAAGCCGAGCAGCTTGGACACGGCACAGGCCTGGGCGGCGAAGGCTTCGTTGGATTCGATGACATCGAGGTCGGCGACGCTGATGCCGGCCTTGGCCAGCACCTTCTGGGTGGCCGGGACCGGACCCAGGCCCATCAGCTCCGGCTCGACGCCGGCGTGGGCGTAGGCCACCAGACGCGCCAGCGGCTTCAGGCCTTCGCGCTCGACCATCGCCCCGGTGGCCAGGACCAGCGCCGCAGCGCCGTCGTTCAGGCCGCTGGCGTTGCCGGCGGTGACGCTGCCGTCCTTCTTGAAGGCGGTCTTCATGCCGGCCAGCTGTTCGCTGCTGACGTCACCGCGCACGTGCTCGTCCACCTTGAACTGCACCGGGCCCTTGCGGCCGGGCACCTCGATGGCGACGATCTGGCTGTCGAAGCGGCCTTCGGCGATGGCGCGGGCGGCGCGTTGCTGGCTGGTGATCGCCACTTCGTCCTGCATCTCGCGGCTGATGCCGTGCTTGGCCGCGACGTTTTCGGCGGTGATGCCCATGTGGAAGCCTTCGAACGGGTCGTGAAGGATGCCGAGCATGTAGTCGATGCTCTTCATGTCGCCCATGCGCGCACCCCAGCGGGCCTGGGTCAGCAGGTAGGGGCCGCGGCTCATGGCCTCGGCGCCGGCGGCCAGCACTGCTTCGGCGTCGCCCAGTTGCAGGGTCTGCGCGGCCGAGACGATGGCCTGCAGGCCGGAACCGCACAGGCGGTTGACGTTGAACGCCGGGGTTTCCTTGGGAATGCCGGCGTTCATCGCCGCCACGCGGCCCAGGTAGGCGTCACGCGCCTCGGTGGGAATCACGTTGCCCATCACCACGTGGCCGATCTGCTCGGGGGCGACGCCGGAGCGTTCGAGGGCAGCGCGGGTGACCTGGGTGGCGAGGTCGGCAAGTGGCAGGTCCTTCAGCGAACCGCCGAAGGTGCCGATGGGCGAGCGCACGGCGCTGACTACATAGATATCGTTGCTGTTCATGATCCACTCCAATGGGCGAAGGCGTGGCGGGGCACCTTCCGCTCTGCGAGAATGGCGCCCGGTCACGCCCGGGTTGTCTGCGAGTCTAGGCAACGCGGGTTTGCCGGCCTATGCCTTAACTGTCCAGCCTGCCTGTCATTTTTTGCAATGCAGGGTCGGCCCTTGCGGAACTGCCATGCGGGAAAACGATTCGGTCGCGGTCTATTTCGTCCACATCATGCTCTACGCCCTGCGCGACCAGCCTGCGCGGGCCGGGGCCCTGTTGCGCCAGGCCGGCATCGATCCCGCGGTGCTTGACGATAGCAGTGCGCGGGTGCCGGCGACGGCCTTTGCGCGGTTGTGGCTGATCCTGATCGAGGCCCTCGACGACGAATTCTTCCATCTCGACAGCCATGGCATGCCCCTGGGCAGCTTCGCCCTGATCTGTCGCGGACTGATCCAGGAGCCCACCCTGGAAAAGGCCCTGCGCCAATGCCTGGGCTATTTCGGCCTGTTCCTGCGGGATGTGCGCGGCATCCTCAGCCTGCGCGGCCAGCGCGCGGTGATCAGCTTGCAGTCGTGCATCGACGACCCGCAGCGCCGGGTCTATGCCGAGGAAACCCTGCTGGTGCTGGTGATCAGCCTGCTGTGCTGGCTGGGCGGGCGGCGTATCGCCATCGACCGCACCGAGCTGACCGATGCGCGGGTGCGGCTGGAGGACGATGCGTTGCTGTGGGGGCCGAACCTGCAACTGGGCAGCGGGCGTACCGAGGTGGAGTTTTCCGCCGACTACCTGAAGTTGCCGGTGGTGCAGGACCTGGGGGCGCTGAAGACCTTCCTGCGTAGCGCGCCGCAAGGGCTGGTGGTGCGCTGGCGCAACCAGAACGGCCTGGCGGCGCGGGTCTACCGGCACCTGCGCCAGCGCGACTATGACCAGTGGCCGACCTTGCTGGGGCTGGCGGGGGAGGTGGGCCTGAGCCCGAGCAGTTTCCGCCGCAAGCTTGAGCGCGAGGGGTGTTCGTTCCAGCAGATCAAGGACGAAGTGCGCCGGGCCATGGCTTTCGAATGCCTGCGCGACAGCGACCTCAGTGTCGCCGAGATCGCCGCGCAGACCGGCTTCCAGGAGCCCAGCGCGTTCCACCGGGCGTTCAAGAAGTGGACCGGGGAGAGCCCCGGCAGCTACCGCCAGCGGCTGTCCGCTGTTTAAGCGGGGACCATGGCGAAGCCGACGCCGAAGCGGTTCCAGGCGTTGATGGTGGCGATGGCCAGGGTCAGGTTGACCACTTCGCTTTCCGAGAAGTGTTCCAGCAGGGCGTCGTACTGGTGCTGGGGCGCGTGTTTTTCCGGCAGGCGGGTGAGGCTCTCGACCCAGGCCAGGGCAGCTTGTTCCCGTGGGGTGAAGTAGGTGGTGTCGGCCCAGACGCTGAGGGTTTGCAGGCGGGCTTCGGTTTCGCCGGCCTTGCGCGCGTCGTTGGCGTGCAGGTTGACGCAGTAGGCGCAGCCGTTGATCTGCGAGGCGCGCAGGCGGATCAGCTCCAGCAGCGAGTGTTCCAGGCCGGATTTCACCATGGCCTGTTCCAGGCCGACCATGGCTTTGTAGGCTTCGGGGGCGTGCTTGGCCCATTCGATTCGGGTGGTCATCGCGGGTGCTCCGTAGTGGTGGGGGTGTGGAGGACACCTTAAGCGGGGAGGGTGCTGGATCGAATAGCCAATTCCGGGAGATTGCAGGAGGCCAATCCCGAAGCGCTCCGCGAACCCTGTGGGAGCGGGTGTCGTCCTTCAGGCCGATGCCCGCACCTCGCACAAGCCTGCCAGCAGATTCCGCAACGCCACCCCATCCTCATCCAGCCCGGCCCGTGCATACAGCGCCAGCTCCAGCCCTTCGACCGGCGGGAAGCCTTCCTCCCGCCCCAGCACCCGATGCCCCGGCAGCACACAGCGCGCCGGAATCAGGCTCACCCCCAACCCCGCACTCACCGCCGCCCCCAGCCCCGCCAGGCTGGTACTGGAATAACTGATCCGCCACGCCCGCCCGCTGCTTTCCAGGGCGTGGATCATCTCCTGCCGATACAACGCCCCCACTGGAAACACCACCAGCGGCAACGGCTCGTCCGCCACCATGCCCCGCGCGCTGCACACCCACGACAGCGGTTCCGGCCAGCGCGCATGGGCATCGCGGTCGGCGCCCCATTGCTTGACCAGCAGGATGTCCAGTTCCCCGTTGCGATACAGGTGCAGCAACGGATTGCTCAACCCGCTCTCCACCTCCAGACGCAAATGCGGCCGCTGGCCGATAAAGCCGCGCAGCGCCTCGGTCAGCAGCTCTCCGGCCAGGTCCTCCGGCGCACCCAGGCGCAGGGCGGTCTGCGCCTGGGCCGGGCTCATGGCCTGGCGGGCTTCCTCTTCCAGGCGCAGGATGCGCCGGGCATAACCCAGCAGTCGCTCGCCGGCCTCGGTCGGCCACACCTGGCGCTGGCTGCGGTCCAGCAAACGGGCGCCCACGCTCTGTTCCAGGCGGATGATCTGCTGGCTGACGGTGGACTGGGTCAGGTGCAGGCGCTCACCGGCGCGGGTGAAGTTGCCGGTTTCTACCACTGTGACGAAGGCGCGGAGCAGGAGAGGATCAAGCATGCGTAAATCCACTGGTATGCATGAAATCAATTAATTTCATGCTACACCCGCCGCCCGGGATAATCGCGCTTCATTCGTCAGGAGTCGAAACATGGCCAACGAAGCCTTCATGCGCGAAGCCCTGGCCCTGGCCCGGGACAATATCCACGCCGGTGGCCGGCCCTTCGGCGCGGTGCTGGTGCACGACGGCCGGGTGATCGCCCGCGCCGTCAACGAAATCCACGCCAGCCACGATCCCACCGCCCACGCCGAGATGCAGGCGATCCGCCAGGCCAGCCAGGTCCTCGGCCGACCGCGCCTGGACGGTTGCGAGATCTACGCCAGCGGCCATCCGTGCCCGATGTGCCTGGCCGCCATGCACCTGTGCGGCATCGAGCGCGCCTGGTTCGCCTACGACAACGACGAGGGCGCGCCCTACGGCCTGTCCACCGCCGCGGTGTACGCACAGATGACCCGGCCGCCGCAACAGCAATCCCTGCCCTTGCGTGCGCTGAAACCGGCGGGCGAGGACGGGCTCTACGCGCTGTGGCAGCAGGTGCGTCCGGCATGATCCCGACCACCTCGCGCTGGCGCGGTGCCGCGCTGATGGCCCTGGTGATCGCGGTCACCGTGAACCTGCGGCCGATCCTCACCAGCATCGGCCCGCTGCTGGAAGATATCCGTACCGGCACCGGCATCGGCTACCAGCAGGCGGCCCTGCTGACCGCGCTGCCGGTGCTGTGCATGGGCCTGGTGCCGCTGTTGCAGCCGTGGCTGCGGCGCTGGCTGAGCGAGCAGGGCGGTTTGCTGCTGGGTCTTGCGGCCATCGGCCTGGCCTGCCTGTGGCGCCTGCTGCTGGGCAGTGGCGGCGCGCTGATCGCCAGTGCGGTGCTGGCCGGGCTGGGGGTGGCCTTCGTCCAGGCCTTGATGCCGGGGCTGGTGAACCGCTGGTTCGCCCGGCGCCTGGCCTTGGCCATGGGTGTGTATTCGGCGGCGCTGATGAGCGGTGGCGGCGTGGCCGCGGTGCTGGGGCCGCGGGTCGCCGAGTATTTCGGCCACTGGCAGGCCGGGCTCGGCGTGTGGCTGTTGCCGGTGCTGCTGGCGTTGCTCCTGCTCGGTCTGGTCGGTCCCACCCTGGAAGGCGCAGTCGGCCGCAGTGGCAGCGGCGGCGGGCACTTCTTTGGCAATCGCCGGGCCTGGCTGCTGGCGGTGTATTTCGGCCTGATCAACGGCGGCTACACCAGCATGGTGGCCTGGCTTCCGGCCTACTACCAGCAGGTCGGCGGCAGTGCCCGGGGTGGCGGTGAACTGGTGGGCTTGATGACCATCTTCCAGGTGCTCGGTGCCCTGGGGCTGCCGCTGTTGCTGCGACGTATCGCCGACCGGCGCCCGGGCCTGTGGCTGGCCCTGACCGCGCAGTTGCTGGGTTTCGCCGGCCTGCTGCTGGACCCGGCGCTGTCGCCGGGGCTGTGGGTCGGCCTGATCGGCTTTGGCCTCGGTGCCTGTTTCAGCCTGAGCCTGACCCTCACCCTGGAACACCTCAAGGACCCGCGCCACGCCGGCGGCCTGGCGGCCTTCGTCCAGGGCATCGGCTTCATCATCACCGGCCTGGTGCCGTACCTGACCGGCTGGCTGCGGGATATCAGCGGCGATTTCCAGGCTTCCTGGACCCTGCTGACGGTGACCGTGCTGCTGATGCTGCTGGTCACCGGGCGCTTCGCCCCTCGTGGCTACGCCGCCGCCATGGCCGATCGCGCCGCGCCGGCTGGCGTTCTCAACTGAGGGACTGCAGGGTATCGCGCAGACGGTCCAGCGCCGGGTCGATATCCAGCAGTTCGATGGCGCCAAAGCCCAGCAGCAGGCCGGGCTGCGGCGGCGTCTCGCTGTAGAACGGGCGCAACGAGTACAGGCCGACCTCCACCTTGCGCGCCAGGGCGATGACGAATTCCACGTCCACCGCGTTCCGGGCCAGGGCGCTGAGGTGATAGCCGGCGCTGCTGGGCACGGCTTCGAACCAGGGACTCAGGTCGCCGTCCAGGCGCTGCAGGATACGTTCGCGCCGCGCGGCATAGAGCCCGTGGCAGCGGCGGATGTGCCGCAGCAGATGACCCTCGCCGATGAAACGCGCCAGGGCCCACTGGCCCAGCGTCGAGGTGTGCCAGTCGCTCAGTTGCTTGGCGATCCGCACCGGCTCCAGCAACGCCGGCGGCAGGATCGCGTAGCCCAGGCGCAGTTCCGGCAGCACGGTCTTGGAGAAGGTGCCGACATAGGCCACCAGGCCGTGCGTGTCGAGGCTCTGCAGGGCGTCGGTGGGGCGGCCTTCGTAGCGGAACTCGCTGTCGTAGTCGTCCTCGACGATCACCGCGCCCAGCTCGGCGGCGCGGGCCAGCAGGGCGTGCCGGCGTGCCAGGCTCATGGGCATGCCCAAGGGGAACTGGTGCGAGGGCGTCACATAGATCAGCCGCACGCCGGCCTCGATCAGCTCGACGCGGATACCCTCGGCATCCACCGGCACATGCCGGATGCGCGCACCCAGGGCCTCGAACAGATGTTTTGCCGGCGGATAGCCGGGGTCTTCCATGGCCACCGTGCACCCTGGCTCGATCAGCACCCTGGCGATCAGGTCCAGGGCCTGCTGCGCACCGCTGCACACCTGCACGTTGTCCGCATCGCAGTGCACGCCACGGGCGAAAGCGATATGCCGGGCGATGGCTTCGCGCAGCTCGGGCAGGCCGCGGGCATCGCTGTAGCGGGTGGTGCTGCGCTGGCACTGGCGCAGGGCGTGCTGGCTGCACTGGCGCCAGGTATCGAACGGGAAGTGGACCTTGCTCGACACCCCGCCGGCGAAGTCGTAGCGCGACGGCTGGTCCAGCGCCGGGCGGCCCATGGGCAGGCCGCGGGCGCGCCAGCGTTCCAGGCTGGCGGCGCTGGCCAGTGGTGTGTCGTGGCGGCCCGGCGCGCTGGCCAGGGGCTGCGGAGTGACGAAGGTGCCACGGCCGACCTGGCCGCTGAGCAGGTTGTCGTAGGTCAGCCGCGAATAGGCCTCGGCCACGGTCTTGCGCGACACCCCCAGTTGCTCGGCCAGCAGTCGCGTCGGCGGCAGTTGGGTGCCGGCGGCGAGACGGCCGCTGTCGATGCCGTCGCGCAATTGCCGGTACAGCTGGTCGGCAAGGTCCTTGCGGCCGTGGAGGGTGATGTGCAGTTCCATGAGGGCGAAGTCCGGGCGCAGAAACGGTTGACGAGGGTAACCGATTTCCCTGCCGTTCATCCCCCCAGCCCACGGATTCCGTGGGCTGGATCCACACTCAAGGGTGACGTGATCGCAGCACGGTGCATGACCTTGAACCAAGGAGATTCGCCATGAAATTGCGTTTGATGTTGCTTCCCCTGTTGCTCCTTTGCGGCGCCGCCCAGGCCACGCAGACCCCGACCCCGGTCGACTACCAGTACGGCACGCGCCTGGATATCGCCAAGGTGCTGGACCTGCGTGAGCCTGCCACGGATTACCAGTGCAAGGTGGTCGTGGCGACCATGACCTACCTGGACTCCCAGGGCCAGGAGCATGCGTTGAACTATCGCAAGCTTTCTTCGGAGTGCACTGAGCAGGGATGAGTGGGTCTTGTTGTGGTGCCTGGCAGCCCCAATGCGGTCCACTGCCAGGCCCTCACAGCTGCCTGGGTTCGATCAATCAGACCAATTCACCCAACAGCGTCTTCAACCGTTCACACCCAGCCTCATCCAGTGCAAACACCGGCGCCCGCGGCACGCCGCAATCGATCCCGGTCAGCTTCAACCCGGCCTTCACCGTCGCCGGCAAGCCACCCTTGAGGATGAAGTCCAGCAACGGCAACTGCCGGTAGAACAACTCACGCGCGCGTTCCAGGTCATTGCCAAGCACCGCCCGGTACAGCTGCTGGTTCAGCGCCGGAATCAGGTTGGCCGCCGCCGTGCACCAGCCGCTTGCGCCGGCAACGAAGGCCTCCAGGGCCAACGGGTTGCAGCCGTTGTAGTAGGGCACCTGGCCTTCGCCCAACTGCTGCAGGGCATGCATGCGCTGGATGTCGCCGGTGCTCTCCTTGACCATGGTCACGTTCTCCACCGCCTTGACGATGCGCAGGATCAGTTGCACCGACATGTCGGTGCCGCTGGTGGCCGGGTTGTTGTAGAGCATGATCGGGATGCCGATGCTGTCGCCGATGCGCTGGTAGTGACGCAGGATCTCCGCCTCGCTGAGCTTCCAGTAGGCCGCCGGCAGCACCATCACCGCATCGGCGCCGTGTTCCTCGGCGAAGCGCGCGCGGCGGATGGCGTTGGCGGTGGTCAGGTCGGAGACGCTGACGATGGTCGGCACGCGCCGGGCGATATGGCGGAGGCTGAATTCCGCTACCTGGCTCCATTCCCGATCGTTGAGGTAGGCGCCTTCGCCGGTGCTGCCCAGCGGGGCAATGGCCTGCACGCCGCCGTCGATCAGGCGGTCGATGGACTGGCCGAGGGCGGCCAGGTCGAGGCTTTCGCCATCATGGCCGCTGAACGGGGTGACGGTGTAGCCGATGATGCCGTGGAAAAGAGTGTTCATGCGCAAGGCTCCAAAGCAGGTCAGTTCAGGCAGTCGGCGTGCTTGCGCAGGCTTTGCCGGGCGAAATAGTTGAAGGCGGCACCGTGGCGCTTGGGCCGGTCGATCCAGTCGTGGGCTTCGCGGCCCAGGGCCGGGTCGATCGGCTGGACGGTCCCGGCGGACATGGCCAGCAGTTGCAACTGCGCCGCACGCTCGATCAGGTTGGCGGTGACGCAGGCCTGCTCGATATCCACGCCGGTGGACAACTGACCGTGGTGAGACAAGAGGATGGCACGCTTGTCGCCCAGGGCGGCGGCGATGATCTCGCCTTCTTCGTTGCCCACCGGCACACCGGGCCAGCGTTCGAGGAACGCGCAGTCGTCGTACAGCGGGCAGACGTCCATGTGCGACACCTGCAGCGGCACTTCCAGCATCGACAGCGCGGCGACATGGGTGGGATGGGTGTGGATGATGCAGTTGACGTCCGGGCGGGCGCGGTACAGCCAGCTGTGGAAGCGGTTGGCCGGGTTGGCCATGCCCTGGCCTTCGAGCACCTCCAGGTCCTCGTTGACCAGCAGCAGGTTGCTGGCGCTGATCTCGTCGAAACCCAGGCCCAGTTGCTGGGTGTAGAAGGTCCCGGGCTGCGGACCGCGGGCGCTGATCTGCCCGGCCAGGCCGGAATCGTGGCCACGGTCGAAGAGAATCCGGCAGGTCAGGGCCAGCTTTTCCCTGACAGTCCACGTATTATCCGCCAGCGAGCCTTGCATCCGCGCAAGGGCCTGCTGGACCAGCTGGTCCTTGGGCAATGCCATTGTGTTGGTCATCGGGGTGTCCTCGGTGAGGTGAGTGCGATGTCATGACTGGCCCGCCCCGCAAGCCTGAGAAACGAACGGGGCGGTCAATCCGGATGACACAAACAAGGCTATATGACACAAAGTGTCATTAGCAAGGGAAAAGTTGCACACTTGATGGGAATCGGTCGCACCGCATGTCTATCCGTTTGAAATTATTGAGAAAAAAACTGGGCATTACCCTTGAGGTGCTGGCCGAGAAATCCGGTATGACCAAGAGCTACCTGTCCAAGGTCGAGCGCGGTCTGAACACCCCGTCGATCGCGGCCGCGCTCAAGCTGGCCCGGGCCCTGGGGGTCAATGTCGAGGAACTGTTCGCCGAGGACACGCCGAACCAGGCGCGCTACAGCCTGGTGCGCAGCGGCGAGCGCCAGCGCCTCGCCGGCAGTGACGGGGGACCGGGCTATGCGGTGCTGGCCAACCAGATCGGCCAGCGCAGCCTGTTGCCTTTCCTCATCAGCCCGCCCATGGATTTCAGCGACTCGACCTTCAAGGAGCACCTGGGCGAGGAATTCCTCTTCGTCCACGAAGGCCGGGTCGAGGTGGACTTCATGAGCGAACGGGTGCTGCTGGAGCGTGGCGACGCCCTGTACTTCAATGCCCAGACCCCGCACCGCCTGCGTTCCCTGGGCGACGTGCCGGCGCAGTTGCTGGTGGTGGTGCACGACGCCGACTGATAGGCTCTCTGTCGTTTTCGTACAACCTCGGGAGGATTTTCGATGAGCAACGGTTCGACGTTCTGGCGTGATCCGGCGCTGGCGTTCATCGAGGCCCGGGGTGTCGCCGACGGGCGCAAGGTCTGTTATTCGCGGCATTCCCACGAAGGCTTTTCCATCGGCGCCATCACCGCCGGGCGCAGCACCTATTTCGACGGCCAGCGCTGGCACGAAGTGGAGGCCGGCACCGTGGTGATGATGAACCCGGGGGTGGTGCATGCCTGCAACCCCATCGCCGACCAGCCATGGTCGTATCTGATGCTCTATGTCGACATGCCGTGGCTGCGGGACCAGGGTTTCGAGCCCCTGGCGCAGACCCTGAGTACCTCGCCGGCGCTGTACCGTGGCCTGGTTGCGCTATACGGCCGGCTCACCGACGCCGATTGCTCCCGTGAGGACAAGCGCCTGGCGGCGGAATGCTTTTTCGGCCAGCTGCGCGAGCAGATCGAGGCGGCGCCGCAGGTGGCGGGGCAGGGCAACGAGCGTTTGCAGCGGGCGGCGGACTATATTCGCGCGCACTGCACCGAGCCGCTGAAGCTGGAGGACATCGGCCAGGCGGCAGGACTGTCGACCTCCTACCTGATCCGCGCCTTCAAGCAGCATTTCGGCCTGACGCCCCATGGGTTCCTGCTCGATCACCGGGTGCGCTATGCCCGGGCGCAACTGCGCCAGGGCCGGTTGATCGCCGAGGTTGCCCATGAGGCCGGTTTTGCCGACCAGGCCCACCTGCAGCGGGCCTTCAAGCAGCACCTGGCGGCGACGCCGGGGCATTACCGCTCAGCCCAGTAGCAGGTAGCCGGCGCTGGCGGCCAGCAGGCCGGCCAGGGTGCGGTTGAACAGGCGCATGCGCCGCGGTTCTTCGAGGTGCCGGCGGATCACCGTGCCGGCCCAGGCCCAACTGCCCAGCGACAGGTAGCAGATCACCAGGTAGATCAGGGTGAACTGCCAGAGCAGCGCGCTTTCGCCCTGGCCGACGAAGGCCCCGACCCCGGCCACGCAGGCCAGCCAGGCCTTGGGATTGAGCCATTGCATGGCGGCGCCGTAGAGGTAGCCGGGGGCCTTGTGCGGGTCGCCGTCGCCGAGTCGGCCGTCGTCGCTGGCGAGTTTCCAGGCCATGTACAACAGGAACAGGATGCCGGCCCAGCGCAGCGCCTCGCTCAGTCCCGGCCAGCGCAGCAGTACCGCGTGCAGGCCGAAGCCGATCAGCAACAGCAACAGGCAGAACCCCAGGGTCGCCCCGGTGACATGCCGCAGGGCCGGGCGCAGGCCATGGCGGGCGCCGGCGGCGAGGGCCACCAGGTTGACCGGGCCTGGGGAGATGGAGGAGGCCAGCGCGAAGGCGGCCATGGACAGCGACAGGCTCATGAAAGGCTCTCTCGATTGGGGGAGGGAGCCTGGAGACTATCGGGGCGGTTGTGGCGGGTATTGAAGAAAACTGCCCTCGGAGATTTGGCACGGTTTCCTGATGAGAGATCACCCAGCCCTGTGGGGCTGCGCTGCCGCGCAGACAACCAGACCGCAAGTGCGCCACGGTCCGGCGTGGGAGCGGATTCATCCGCGATTGGGCGCGAAGCGGCCATAAAACCTGAGTCCGCAGTGTGTCAGGAAAACTCGGGACTCAGGTTTTACGACGGCTACGCCGCCGATCGCGGATGAATCCGCTCCCACGCCATCCCTGTCATACAGTGTTTGCGGCGACCCTGGACCCTGAACCCAGAGGCCGCGACGGGCAATCGACATTTTTTGTCGATTGCCCGTCGCGGCGCGTATAAACTGCTCGCCACTTTGTCGGTCGTTTCCTGAACCGACACCTGAAACAAGAGAGTCGAAATGGGCGCACAGTGGAAAGCCAAGCATAAAGAACAAGCTGCCAATGCCAAGGGCAAGATCATGGGCAAGCTGGCCAAGGAAATTCAGATCGCCGCGCGCAGCGGTGCCGACCCGGACATGAACGCCCGCCTGCGCCTGGTGGTCGAGCAGGCCAAGAAAGCCTCCATGACCCGCGAGACCCTCGAACGCGCGATCAAGAAAGGCGCCGGCCTGCTGGGCGAGCAAGTGCAGTACCACGCGGTGAAATACGAAGGTTTCGCCCCGCACCAGGTGCCGCTGATCGTCGAGTGCCTGACCGACAACGTCAACCGTACCGTCGCCGAGGTCCGCGTGCTGTTCCGCAAGGGCCAGCTGGGCGCCGAGGGTTCGGTATCGTGGGACTTCAACCATGTCGGCCTGATCGAAGCCACCCCGGACAGCGCCGATGCCGACCCTGAAATGGCCGCCATCGAAGCCGGTGCCCAGGACTTCGAGCCTGCCGATGAAGGCGCGACCCTGTTCATCACCGAAACCACCGACCTGGACAGCGTGCAGAAAGCCCTGCCTGGCCAGGGTTTCACCGTGATCTCGGCGAAGATCGGCTACACCCCGAAAAACCCGGTCAGCGCGGCAAGCCTGGGCGCGGAAGAGCTGGCCGAGGTGGAAGCCTTCCTCGAAGCCATCGATGGGCATGACGACGTACAGAACGTCTATGTGGGCCTGACTGCCTGACAGTCGCTGCCTTGTCGCGGGCAACCCCCGCGACAAGGTCCTCGCCACTACGCCGGCCTAGTGCTCCAACAGCCCCAGGATCCGGGCAAACCCCGGTCGCATCGAAGCATCACTCCCCAGGCATTCCTTGCATAGCGCTTCCATTCCCGGCAACGCCTCGTCACAGCGCTCCAGCAACTCCCCCAGCAGCACCCCGAACGCCCGCACCTCGATCCGCTCGATCAACTGCGCCTCGACGCTCCCGTCGCCACCATGAAACGACGCCGCGCCAAAGTCCCCCAGCAGGCTATGCCCCTGCTCGTCACAAAGAATGTTGTGCCCATACAGGTCGCCATGGCTGATGCCACGGCCGTGCAGGTGCGCGGCCACCGAGGCGATCGCCTGCGCCAGGCGCTTCACCCCGGCGCCATCCAGCCGGCGGTCCGCCGGGTAGATGTCACGGGTACAGCTGTCCAGGCTCGGCGGTCCGGCGAGGTTGAACCAGGCCGGGTCTATCAGTTCCATGACCAGTGCGGGGACACCCTGCGGATGATTGTCCACCCGGCCGATCAGCGGAATCAGGTGCTCGTGGTTGCCCGCAGCGATGCACGCCTGCATCTCCAGCAACGGACTGCCGTCGCTGGTGATATCGCCCTTGTACAGCTTTACCGCCACGGCAGCGTCGTGCCCTTGCAACCGCGCCCGGTGGATGATTCCCGAGGCGCCCTGGCCAAGCTGCTGTTCCAGGGTGATGGCATGCCAGTCGACCTGCGCGCATTCCCGTGCCGGCAGATCCCCGTGCAACGGATTGCCGGCATAGGCCAGCCAGGCCAGGTTGGGCATGCGCAGCAACCACTCGGGCAGCGCTTGCAGGCGGTTGGCGGCGATGCGCAGCAGTTCCAGCTTCTCGCAGCGGGCCAGGCCTTGGGGCAGTTCGCGCAGGCGGTTGCCGGCGAGCATCAGCTTCTGCAGGTCACGGCAATCGCCCAGGGCCTCCGGCAGGGCTTCCAGCCGGTTGTCGGTCAGCACCAGCGAACGCAGGCGCGGCGGCAGGGCGGCGGCCGGAACATGGCTGATCTGGTTGCTCTTCACCCCGACCACCTGCAACTGCGCGCAGCCGCCGATGCCGACCGGCAATTCGCTCAAGCGATTTTCCGAACAGAACAGCACTTTCAGCTTGTGCAGGCGGCCAAGGTCGTCGGGCAGGGTGGTCAGGGCATTGCCGGTCAGGTTGAGCACTTCGAGGCTGTCGGCCAGGTCGAAGATTTCCTCGGGGAACTGCTCAAGGCCGCAGGCCAGGTCGAGGCGAACGGTACCTGCCAGGCGGCCGGCTTTCAGGTCTTCAAGGCTGTGCATGGGGGCTGTCGTGGCAAAAAAAGGCGACCATCATAGCAGCGCCCATGCAACTTGAGTTCGCAGGCAATCACTCAGAAGTCATAGGTCAGCCGCGTGTAGTAATACCCTCCGGTAAACCCGTACGGTGAATACGCCCCGTAGCCCTTGGTCATGGTCTTGCTGCTCGGGTTCTGCCGCTCCGGGTAGACATCGAACAGGTTCTTCGCCCCCACTGCCAGGTTCAGCCCCTTGGTCAGCTGGTAACCCAGGTCCAGGTCGGTGATCCAGCGCGCCTTGTACACCCGGTCCAGCGAACGGTCGCTGGCATCGTTGACCTCACGGTACGAGCCATAGCGGGTCAGCCCCAGGTTGACGCTGTAGCGATCCAGCCGCCAGGTGCCGCCCAGGATCAGCTTGGTCTTGGGCTGCACCCCGGTGATGAAGTTGCGCGCCTGGCGGTTCATCAGCTCGTAGTTGGTGCCGAGGATGGTCACGCCTTGCTTGTAGTCGAGGATCTCGGTGTCGTTCCAGTTCCACGCTGCCGTCCATTTCACGCTGCCGAAGCCGTCCAGGTCCTGGTCGTAGTTGCCCACCAGGTCGACACCCTTGGTCCGGGTGTCGGCGCCGTTGGTGAAGTACTGCCCCCCGGAGGTGGAGTCGATGCCGTTGGCGATCAGGGTCTGGGTGACCTCGGGGCCGAGCAGGGTACCGGTGAGGGTGATGCGGTCGCGCACGTTGATCACGTAGGCGTCGGCGGTGAACGACAGCCGGTCGCTGGGCTGGAACGTCAGGCCGAGGCTGTAGTTGCTCGACTTCTCCGGCTTCAGCGGCTCGGCACCCAGGGCCTGGGCCGCCGCCGAATCCACCGGCAGCACGCCATAGTTGATCGACTGGTACACCCCGTTGACCACGCCATAGGTGGTGGAGCGCGCACTGAACAGGCTGTTGGCCAGGGACGGTGCGCGGAAGCCGTTGCTCACGGTGGCCCGCAGCGCCAGTTGTGGAGTGAATTCGTAGCGGGTGCTGAGCTTGCCGCTGCGGGTCGCGCCGATGCCATGGTCGTAGTGCTCGTAGCGCAGCGCGGTGCCGACATACCACTGCGGCAACGGGTTGAAGCCCAGGTCGACATAGCTGGCGACGCTGTTGCGGTGGGTGCTGCCGGCCTCCGCGGGGGAGATGCCGTTGGTCACCTGTGCCCCCGACGCGGCACATTGTCCCGGCGCCCGGCAGTAGCCACCGTCGGCCCAGCTGGCCCAGTCGCCGTCTTCCACTTCATAGCCGTCGCGGCGCTGCTCCAGGCCCCAGGACAAATCCAGCGGCTTGCTCAGGCCAACCTCGAAGGTGCGATGCAGGTCGAGGTTGCTGGTCAGCTGGCTGGCGATCCAGGTGCCGGAGGTGAAGTGGTTCGGCGTGGCTTCGCCCAAGGACGGGTTCTGGTTGTTCCAGGTGCCCTGTTCGGCCTCGTTGCGCCCGTAGGTGCTGGACAGGTCCCAGTCCCATGCGCCCACCAGGCCCTTGGCGCCGAAGGCCGCCTGGAAGTCGTGTTCCTCGATGTACCAGGTCGGCGTGTAGCCGGAGGGCCGGCCGTTGGGCCCGGTGGTGATGGTGTTGACGATGGTCGGCAGGCGGAAGTTCTGCCCCTGTTCGGCCTTGCGGTACGACCAGGTGCTGAAGGAGTACAGGCTGAGGTCGTCCTGCAGCGGCAGCTCGGCGTTGTAGCCCAGGGTCAGCAGGTTGATCTTCGGCGTGCCGTAGCCGCCATAGGTGACCTTGCCGGCTTTCTCGTGGGCTTCGGCGGTGCTGTAGCCGTTGGCGCTGGCCTTGTTGTCGTCGTTCTGGCTGCGGGCATCCAGCGCAAGCTGCAGCACGCCGTCGCTGCCCAGCTCGAAGCCCTTGTTCAGGCTCTGTTGCACGGTCTGCTTCTTGCCGTCGTAGCCTTGGCCGACGTTGGTCACCGCGGTGCCGCTGGTGTCGGCCTTGAGGATCACGTTGATTACCCCGGCGATGGCGTCGGAGCCGTATTGCGCGGCGGCACCGTCGCGCAGCACCTCGACATGGTCGATGGCGCTGATGGGGATCAGGTCGAGGTCGGCCGGGGCGGCGCCGGCGTTGATCCCGCTGATGTTCAGGGTGGCGCTGGTGTGGCGGCGCTTGCCGTTGACCAGCACCAGCACCTGCGCCGCGTTCAGCCCGCGCAGGCTCGGTGCGCGGGCCATGCCGCTGGCGTCCCAGCCGGTCTTTTCCGGCAGGGTGAAGGAGGCCACGGTGGCGCTGAGGGCTTCCATCAGGCCGGGCTTGCCGGTGGCCTGAAGTTGCTTGGCACTGATCACGTCGATCGGTGCCGGGCTGCTGGTGACGGTGCGTTTCTCGCTGCCGCGGCTACCGGTGACGATCACGGTGTCCAGGCGCGAGCTGTCGCTGGCGGGTTCGGCGGCGAGCACGGGGAAATTCAGGCCGGCGAGCAGCGCGGCACCCAACAGCGGGGTGCGCGCCGTCGCCGCCGGCCAACGGGCGGGACGGGCAGTGTTCAAGGCAGATATTCCTGTTCTGGTTAGGTCCGGGGGCAGTCCCGGTTCATGGCGCCTTGGCGGCGATGGCTTCGATTTCCACCAGCGCGCCGGGCAGCGGCAGGGCCACCACCTGCAAGGCGGTGCGGGTCGGTTTGTGCGGCTGTTCGGCGGTGGCGAAGAAGCGTGTGTAGGCGGCCTGCAGGCCGGCGAAGTCGAGGCTGTTGCCCTTGGCCGGATCACCGACCAGGAACACCCGCAACTGCACGATGTCGCCCAGGTCCAGGCCCTGGGCCTGGAGAATCCCGCGCAGCTTGGTCAGCACCGAGAACGCCTGGGTCTCGGTGTTGCCGTAGGCGGCGATGCTGCCCTTGGGCGCCTTGGGATCGGCGACATCCGGCAGGGTGCCGCTGATGAAGATCAGCTGCGCCGAGGCTGGCACCTTCACCACCTGCGAGATGGGGAAGTTCGAACCCGGCGGGTCGATGCGCTGGATGCTCTCGGCATGGGCGGTGTTCAGGGTCAGGCTCATCAGGGCTCCGAGGGCCAGGCTGGTGGTCTTGTTCATGGGACGTTCCTTGTCGGGGTTCAGGCGGCGGCAACGCCGGAGTGGGGCTGGCTGGCGTGTTGGGCGATCAGGCCGACCACCCGCCGCGCCGATTCGGCGGCGCTGTTCTGCCAGATGCCGACACCGCCATGGGCCAGGGCGTCGCTGGCCAGCCAGGTGCGGCCTTGCGGCTGGTTGAGGATGTCGTAGCCCGGCTGGGCCACCTCGTCGTGGACGATCCACGGGCTTTCGCTGAAGGGAATCTTCGACCAGTTCACCGCCACCGGCCGGCCCAGCTTGTGCGAGTGCCCCGGGTGCAGGGATTCCACGGCGGCGCGGGACGAGGCGATCTGCGCCTGCCACGGCTTGGCGGCGAAGCCTTCGGCCACCTCGCCATTGTTGTAGGTCGCCACCAGCACGCCCTGGGCGCTGTTGAGCCGGTCGCTCGGGTACCACAGGGTGCGCGCCTCGTGGTTGATATAGGAGAGCCCGCCGTAGATCTGGAAGTCGGTTTCCCAGAAGCGCGGCGACTGCCAGGCCACCTTGTTGGCCTTGTCGCCCTGGGCCAGGCCGAGGGCGTTCTTGAAGGCCGGGGTGAAGTTGCTGTCGAGCTTGCGCAGCAGCGGCAGGGGCAGGGCGACCACGGCGTAGTCGGCGTCCTCGGTGTGCTCGCGACCGGTCAGGCGATCGCGCCACACCACCCGGCTGCCGCGTTCGGAGGTCTGGATGGAGCGAACCTCGGCATTGAGCTGTACCGCGTCCTTGACCTGGCGGTAGAAGGCCTTGGGGATCTGGTCCATGCCGCCCACCGGCTGGAACATGGTCGAGGAAAACTCCGGGATCTCGTCGAACACCAGCGGCAGCAGCAGGTTGCTGTCCAGCAGGCGCTTGAGCGCCACCGGGTCGCGTTGCACCGGCGTCTGGTCGCCGGCGCCGGCGAAGCGGGTGTAGCCGGAGCGCACCGAGCCGCGGTACTGGCGGTCGTCGTTGAGGTCGCCATAGACCTTGAGGAAATCCAGCAGCGCCTTGCGCTCGCCGGCATCCAGTTCCTGGTCGAGGCTGTTGCGCTGCACGCTGCGGGTCAGCAGTTCGCTGAGGTGGCCGCGGGTGTCGTTGACCGCCTGGCGCAGCAGTAGCGGCGGTTGCGCCAGGTCCGGCTGGGCCAGGGCGTTGCGGCTGCTGTTGACCAGCACCTGCAGCTCCACGCCGAGTTCGCGGCAGTAGCCGAGGATGGTCAGGTGATGGCTGGGCAGGCGTGCGGCGCCGGCATTGAAGAACAGGCCGTCGTCGAACTCCACGGTCTGCCGGCTGCCGTCGTTGTGTTCGATGCGATCGCCATTGCGCAGGGTCCAGACGCGACCGCCGATGCGCTCGCGGGCTTCCAGCACTTTCACTTCGAAGCCGGCCTTGCGCAGTTCGTAGGCGGACACCAGGCCGCTGATGCCTGCGCCGACGATCAGTACGCGCTTGCCGTTGCCGGCGCGGCTGGCCAGGTTGAGGGGTTCGAAGGTCGCCGCCCGGACGTCGCCGGGCAAGCCGAGGGCGGACAGGCCGCCGAGTGCCGCCGAATAGCCGCCGAGGGCGGCG
This sequence comes from Paucimonas sp., assembly GCA_031253995.1. Classification (GTDB taxonomy): domain Bacteria; phylum Pseudomonadota; class Gammaproteobacteria; order Pseudomonadales; family Pseudomonadaceae; genus Aquipseudomonas. The sequence continues at coordinate 21,190 of JAIRVG010000025.1, forward strand.
AGGCGGGTGACCAGGTCTCTACGGGTGAGCCCCATGTCGCATTCTCCTTGAGGTCGGAATTTCGGCATTCCGCGCACAGCCAGGGAGCACCCGCGACAGCGGGGAGAAACGAGGGCGGGCGAGCCCTCTGGCGGCGGCGAAAATCCATGTGCCTCCACCAGGTCGGGGTCGGTAAAGCGAACATAAGCGTCTGAAAGGCGCTTGTGAAAGGCTTTTTGGTTCTAAGTTAATTATCAGTAAATGACATAAAGACAGTTTTCAAAATGCAATCAAGCTATTTTGTGGCTGTCCAGTCGCTGTGCCGAGACGGTGCCGAACAAGTCCACCGGCTCCTGCAGGTTGCCCAGGTAGCGCGGGTGGAACAGCCACAGGTCGACCTGGGGCTTGAAGTCGCTGACGTTCAGTACGTCCAGCTGGTCGCGGTGCTTGCTCAGCGCCAGCAGCGGTTCGGGCACAAGGCCCAGGCCCTGGCCGTTGGCGACCAGGCCCAGTTGCAGCTCGGTGCCGAAGGTTTCCAGGTTGATCTGCAGCGACAGCCCCTGTTCGCTCAGCGCCCGTTGCAGGCCGGCGCGGAAGCCGCAGCCGTCGGGGTTGAGGACCCAGCCGTGCAGGTAGCAGTCCTTGAGCTTGTAGCTGCGCCTGGTGGCGCTGCCCTTGGCCGCCACCACCCGCAGTTGCATGCGCCCGATGGAGCGGCTGGTGATGCCTTCGGGGAAGATCTTGCCGGTGGGGAAGAGGGCGGCGGCGGCGTCGAGGTCGCCGTTTTCCATGCGTGCGATCAGCGAGCTGCCCCAGCCGCTGACCACCTGGGTGCGCAGCTCCGGGTAGGCCTGGCGGATCTGCGCCAGGGCGTCCAGCAGGACCACGTCGCCGAGGGTCTGCGGCACGCCCAGGCGCAGGGTGCCGCTGGGGGCGCCGTCGCTGGCCACCAGCTCGCGCAGGGTGTCGATCTCCCGCAGGATCGCCTTGCACTGCTCGTAGACCCGCCAGCCCATGGGGGTGGGCTTGAGCGGCTTGGTGTTGCGGTCGAGCAGGTTGGCGCCCAGGTCTTCCTCGAAATTCTGCACCCGCCGGGTGATCGCAGGCTGGGTCAACTGCAAGGCCTCGGCGGCGAGATTGGTCGACTGGCAGCGGATGACGGCGACGAAGGCGTCCATGTCATCGATCTTCATATTCGCTTCTCACATAGTGTCGGGCGGGGAAATGTCTTTGCAGAATAATCCTTCCGACACGGTTTTGCAGGTGGGAATCTGCGCTTACCAGAACTTCCACCAGGCTCCTTTGCCCAGGTGCTCGATCATCTTCATCTGTTCGCCCAGCACGGCGATCACCTGCTCATTGCGCGGATTCTGCACCTGGTAGATACCCAGCGCCTCGCTGAACGCCGTGTGAGCGGCACGCAGGTTGTCCTGCTGCAGGTGTGCCAGGCCCAGGGAGGCGAGGCAGGCGCTGACCGGTTCGAGGTCGTCGGGGGTGTCTTCGCGGTAGACCTGCACCGCACGCTCCAGCAACTGCGCCGCCTCGCCGATGCGGCCCTGCTTGAGGTAGCAGTTGCCGAGGGTCTGCAGGCTCTGGCCGACCAGTTGGTGGCTGGGGGAGAACAGGTGTTCGCGGGTGCTGAGGACTTCGAGGTAGAGTGCCTCGGCTTCGTCATGCCGCTGCTGTGCCCAGCGCAGCCCGGCGAGGCCGTCACGCAACAGGGCGAGGCTGGCGGGGTCGAAGCCGTCGACGCTCTCGGCCAGGCTCAGGGCTTCGTGGAAACAGTGCTCCGCTTCATCCAGGTAACCGTGGTTCCGGTAATGCACGGCCTGTTCGTTGAGAGCCATGACGCGTGCGTTGTCGAAGGCGGTGCTGAGCATGGGACGTCCCTTGAGGATGCCTGGCGGCGGCCGTTATTGTTTTTGGAATGTGCGGATTTAATGGGAGGTTTCCGTGGTGGGTCAAGCAAATCCCGGCTTTTTTCATGGCTTATTGACATGAGTTCGGTGGATGTTCGCATCGAGGTGCCGGGCGAGAGGGATATCGCCGCCGTGGTGGACTTCGTCATGCAGGCGCGGGCACGGATCTTCCCGATGCTGGCGGATGCACCGATGCCGGCGGACCTGGCGGATTTCGCCGGGCATTACCTGATGCCGGGGGCGGGGCGGTTCCTGATTGCACGGGAGGGTGGGCGGATCGTCGCGGCGATCGGGTATCTGCACTATGACCATCGCTTCGCCCAGCTCGACTATCGCGGGCGGCGGGTGGTGGAGGTGGTGCGGTTGTTCGTCGAGCCGGAGTATCGGCGCGGCGGCCTGGGGCGGCGGTTGTACGAGGCGTTGCAGGACATGGCGCGGGAGGACGGGGTCGAGGTGCTTTACCTGCATACCCATCCGTTTTTGCCGGGGGCGATCGCGTTCTGGGAGCGATTGGGGTTCGTGGTGGTGGATGTGGAAGATGATCCGGTGTGGCGGACAACCCATATGCAAAAGCCGATCACGAACCTTGTGTGAGCGGGTAAACCCGCTCACACAAGGGGCTGCGTCACGCACTCGATCTTTGTCAGGGTTCAGCGCGAGGTCAGTTCGCGCTCGATGATCTTCGCCAGCCGTTCCCCGGCCCGCGGATTGAGCCCGTCCGGTACCGCCGGCGTGGCGGCCTCGCCCACCTGGATCAGCATGACCATGCCCATGGACACATGGGGACTGCACTGGATGCCATAGAACCCCGGCACCTCGAACTTCACTTCCAGCGCCTGGTTGATCTTGCCCTTGAACGGCTCGGCCCCGGCCGGCAGCAGGCCGTCGAGGGTGGCGGCGTTGTGTCCGCTCTGGGTCGGCAGGAAGCGCACGCTGTCGCCGGGCTGCAGGTGCAGGTAGTCCGGCTCGTAGACCATGGCGCCACTGGCGCCGCGGTTGAGCATCTTCACTTCATGGACCTCGGCCAATGCAGCCGGGCTGAACAGCATGGCCAGCAAAGCCAGCCGGGGTAACGCTCGCATGCAACTACCTCGAACAGCAATCAACGCGGACGCAGGCGCAGGTAGCGGCTGCCGTCCAGCGGGTCTTCGATGAAATGGCCGTGCACGCCGAAGGTGTCGTGCAGGTGTTGCGGGGTCAGTACGTCGAGCGGCGCGCCGAGGGCGACCAGGCGGCCGCGGTCCATCAGCGCCAGGCGGTCGCAGCCGAGGGCCTGGTTGAGGTCGTGCAGGGCGATCAGGGTCGTCACCGGCAGGGCCTGGACCAGGGCGAGGATGCCCAGTTGCTGCTGGATATCCAGGTGGTTGGTCGGCTCGTCGAGCAGCAGGATGCGCGGCTGCTGGGCCAAGGCACGGGCGATGTGCACGCGCTGGCGTTCGCCGCCGGACAGGCTGTGCCACAGCCGTTGTGCCAGGTGTGCCATGCCCACCGCCTGCAAGGCCTGGTCGACGATCGCATCATCCGCGGCGCTCCACGGCGACAGCGCCGACAGCCACGGCGTGCGCCCGAGCTCCACGGCATCGCGTACGCGCAGGGCGTCGTCGGTACTGGCCTGCTGTTCCACCACCGCCAGCTGGCGCGCCACCTCGCGGCGCCGCAGCCGGTGCATGGGTTCGCCGTTGAGGCGGACTTCGCCGCTGTGGGGGCGCAACAAGCCTGCCAGCAGCCTGAGCAGGGTGGACTTGCCCGAGCCGTTCGGCCCGACGATGCCCAGGGTTTCCCCGGGGCGCACCTGCAAGCTCACTTCGCCGAGCAGCGTCGTGCCCTTGACCTGGTAACCGAGGCCGCTGCATTCGAGCGCGGCGGTGTGCTGGTCGAAGGCGTTCATCGTGGACGTTGCCCCCGGATCAGGATCAAGGCGAACACCGGCGCACCGACCAGGGCGGTGATCACCCCGATGGGCAGCACCTGCCCCTTGAGCAGGGTGCGCGACAGCACGTCGGCGGCCATCAGGAACAGCGCCCCGCACAGCGCGCTCAACGGCAGCAGGCGGGTGTGCCGCGGCCCGCTCAGCAGGCGCACGGCATGGGGAATCACCAGGCCGACGAAGCCGATGGAGCCGACGATGGACACCAGCACCGCGGTCATCAGTGCCGCGCAGGCCACCAGCAGCATGCGCACCCGGCGCACCGCAATGCCCAGGGCGGCCGCCGAGTCGCTGCCGAAGGTGAAGGCATCCAGGGCGCGGCGATGCCACAGGCACACCAGCAAGCCCAGCAGCACCACCGGCAGCGCCAGCCACACCGCCGGCCAGCGGATTCCGCTGAGGTTGCCCAGCAACCAGAACATCAGGCCGCGGGCCTGTTCGGCGCTGGCCGAGGCGGTGATGAGGAAGGAGGTCAGGGCGTTGAACAGCTGCGAGCCGGCGATTCCGGCGAGGATGATCTGGCCGTTGCTGCCGCTGCCACGGGCACTGCGGGCGAGCAGGGTGACCAGGGCGAAGGCACCGAGGGCACCAAGGAAGGCGCCGCCGGACATGCTCAGCATGCCCGCGCCGACCCCGAGCAGGGTCACCAGCACGGCGCCGGTCGAGGCCCCGGCGGAAATCCCCAGCAGGTAGGGATCGGCCAGCGGGTTGCGCAGCAGTGCCTGCAGCACCGCGCCCGCCGTCGCCAGCCCGGCACCACAGGCTCCGGCCACCAGGGCGCGGGGCAGGCGGTAGTTCCAGATGATGCCTTCGTCGATGGGGTCGAGCAGGTGCCCGGCATTCCACAGCTTGTTGCCCAGCACCTCCAGCACCACGGACAGGCCGAGGCGGGTCTCGCCGATGCTGGCGGCGGCGATCACCGCCAGGCCCAGCAGGGCGCCGACCCACAGGGCGTGCACCAGCGAGCGCAGGGCGAGACGGGCGACGGCGTGCGGCATCAGTTGGCCTTGCGCAGCTTCTGGCTGGCCTCGGCCAGCACTTCGATGCCGTCCATCAGGCGTACGCCGGCGTGCATGGCGTCGGCGTCGATGATGACGATGCGGTCGTGCTTCACCGCGTCCATGTTGCGGGTGACCGGGTCGGTCTTGAGGAATTCCAGTTTCTTCTGGTAGTCGTCGGCCGGGAAGCGACGGCGGTCCATGCGGGCGATGACGATGAAGGTCGGGTTGGCCTTGGCCAGGGTTTCCCAGCCCACGCTCGGCCATTCCTCGTCGGACTCGACCACGTTGCGCATGCCCAGGCTGTTCAGCATGAAATCGGGAATGCCCTTGCGCCCGGCGACGTAGGGATCGATATCGAGGTCGGCGCTGGAGAACCAGAACAGCGCCGACTGGTCCTGGTCGCGGCGCTGGCCGGCGCCGGCGGTGACGGCCGCCAGGCGCGCCTTGAGCTGATCGACCAGGGTGGTGCCGCGGTCCTGCACGTCCATGATCTGCGCCAGTTGCTCGATGCTCTTGTACAGGCTGTCGACGCGGAAGGTTTCCAGGCGGGTGCCGTCGGCGCCGGTCAGGTTGTCCTTGCCTTCGCAGTCGGAGGGCAGCAGGTAGGCCGGGACCTTGAGTTCGGCGAACTGCTCGCGGGTGCCGACCACGCCCTGCGGGCCGACCATCCATTCGAACTGTACCGCCACCAGGCCCGGGCGCTTGCCGATCACCGCCTCGAAGCTCGGATCGTTGTCGGCCAGGCGCTCGACCTTGTCGTTCTGCGCCTTGAACTGTGGCGCCACGTCGTTGAACCACAGCGAAGTGCCGGCCAGGCGGTCGCCCAGGCCCAGGGCGTAGAACATCTCGGTGCCGGCCTGGCCGATGGTCACGGCGCGGGCGGGGGCCTGGTCGAAGGTCAGCTTGACCCCGCAGTTCTCGATGGTCAGCGGGTAGTGGGTCGGCGCGGCGAAGGCGGTCTGACCCAGGCCGAGGCTGGCGAGCAGGACGAGGGCAAGGCGGGACGGTGGCATGCGGATGCGATCTCCATTCGAACGAGTGCGGTGGTCAGGCGGCACAGGTCTGGAAAACACATCCCGGAAAGACAGCGGCGCCGGCCACGCAGGTGCTGCGGCCGGAAACAGGATGCCCTTCCCGGACACCCCGCCGGTGGGTTTGACGATACGGTGCCGGCAGGTCTCCTGACTTGCGCGTCATCGCCGGCTCCGGCCTTCCCGGGTGTGTGGCCCAGTGGCATGTGCGGAGCAGGCTCGGCGCCTACAGTTGCGGGGGCAGTTCCGTTTTCGCGGGCCTGGGCACGCGGGTGGATTCCCTGTTTGGTTCCTTTCGGAAACCGGCGGGGCGGGATGGTACGGGATAGAGCTGCGCAGGGCCAGCAATTGCGCCACAGTGTGGCGCGTCGACCATGGATTCCCTGGTCAACACAAACCCGTCCCTGCTAAATCAAGGTCTCAGGACACCGCTGCGGTCTTCAGGGTCTTGATCAGCAGCCCATGCAGCTGGTCCACCGGCTTCGAGCCCTGGGACGCACGGCTGCGGTACACCGCCACCTCCATCGGCTCCAGCGGCCCCAGGCCGTGCTCGGCGCCGAGGATGTCGAGGTGCTCCGGGGCACTGCAGCGGGTCAGCACCGCCACCGCCAGGCCGCTTTCCACCGCGGCGATCTGCCCGGCCAGGCTTGAACTGTTGTACACCACCCGGTAGTCGCGCCCTTGCAGGGCCAGCGAGTGGATGGCGCAGCGCCGTGCCAGGCTGGTGCTTTCGTAAGTGGCGATGGGCAACGGGTCGCGGCGCCAGACATCGAATTGCGGCGAGCCCACCCACACCATCGGCTCACGAAACAGCAGGGTGCCGCGCCGCGAATGGTCGCGGGACACCAGGGCCAGGTCGAGGTCGCCTTGCTCGATCCGCGGGATCAGCGAGGTGGACTGTTCGCAGTCCAGCTCGATCTCCACCGCGCCATAGCGCAGGGCGAAGCGCTTGAGCACCGGGGTGAGGTAGCGCGCGGCGTAGTCGTCCGGCACGCCGAGGCGGATGCGGCCGGTGAGTTCGTCGCCATGGAAGGCGTTCTGCGCATCGCCGTGCAGGTCGAGGATGCGCCGGGCATAACCCAGCAGCACCTGGCCGTCCGGGGTGAGGTGCTGCTGGCGAGCATCGCGCACCAGCAACTGGCGGCCCACCGCCGCCTCCAGCTTTTTCAACTGCATGCTCACCGCCGACTGCGAGCGGTGCACCTCGGGGGCGGCCGCGGACAGCGAGCCGGTATCCACCACGGCGACGAAACACTTGAGCCAGTCGATTTGCAGGTCCTGCATGGGCACGCGTTCCTTGGTATTCGATTAACAAATAGGGTGGATGAAGAATATGCGCTTTTCGCAAAGACGTGTCTGCCGGATAGTGGCGGGCGTCCGAAAGCGTTGCCAGAAGAACAGCGGTCCGCCGGACGGATCGCGGATGAGGAGGTTTGTCGTGTTATCGGTTGCCAAGGGCTCCACGGAGCTGGGCTACAACGAGGTATGGGACGGGTTCCGGCAGTTGCTGCCGATCTCGATGTTCGTGGTGGTGTTCGGTCTGGCCTTCGGCCTGGCGGCGGCCCAGGTCGGGCTGGATTCGCCCACCATCATGTGGATGAGCACCCTGGTGTTCGCCGGTGCGTCGCAGTTCGCCGCGCTGGACCTGTGGGGCGCGCAGGTGCCGCTGGTGCCGTTGATCGTCACCGTGTTCGCCATCAATGCCCGCCACCTGCTGATGGGCGCCACGCTCTACCCGTGGCTGCGGGAGCTGCCGGTGGCGCGGCGCTACGGGATCATGCTGGTGGTCTCCGACGCCAACTGGGCGATGGCGATGCAGGCGCTGTCCGCCGGCAAGCCGGGGCTGGGCATTCTCTTCGGTGGCGGCCTGGCGCTGTGGTCGACCTGGATCCTCGGCACCTGGCTCGGCCTGTATTTCGGCAACCTGGTCAGCGACCCGGTGAGCTGGGGCCTGGACATGGTCATGGGCTGCTTCCTGCTGTCCATGGTGGTGGGCGGCAAGAAGGACCTGCGCATGCTGCTGATCTGGGGCGTCGCCGCCGGCTCGGCGTTGCTGGCGTACCGGTTCCTGCCGGAGAACAGTCATGTGGTGGTCGGTGCCCTGGCCGGTGGCATCGTTGGTGCGGTGTGGATGGAGAAGAGCAAAGATGAGCATTGAAACCACGGGCTACGGCCCGTTGATCCTGGTCCTGATCATGGCCGTGGTAACCCTGGCGACGCGCTGGGGCGGGGTGTTCGTGATGTCCTTCGTGCCGATCAACTACCGCGTGCAGCAGTTCATCGGGGCGATGTCCGGCTCGGTGCTGGTGGCGGTGCTGACGCCGCTGGCGATCAGCGGCGACAACGGCGCGCGGGTGGCGCTGGCCAGTACGGCGGTGGTGATGTTGCTGGTGAAGAAACCGTTGCCGGCGATTGCCGCCGGGATCGTCGCGGCAGCCGTATTCCGCCATTTCTGAATACCTGCCGCCTGCCCCCACGCGCCCTCCGTCAGAACGGCTATTCTTCAGCAACGCGAGGCCGTCCGCCTGTTCCCCAGGCCCGGCGCAGTCCGTATCCGATGTCATCAGCCTTTCGAATGGCCAGAGTGCGTGCGGAAATCATAGCGGGATGCTCCGGCCTACAAGAACAAGACGGAGAACATTCATGGCGGCAGTCAGCGGTACCTCATCCCCGGGCAGCGCGTCCGGCAAGAACATCACCCGTGACGAGCGCAAGGTGATCTTCGCCTCGTCACTCGGCACGGTCTTCGAGTGGTATGACTTCTACCTGTACGGGTCGCTGGCGGCGATCATCGCCAAGCACTTCTTCGCCGGGGTCAATGAAACCACCGCCTTCATCTTCGCCTTGCTGGCCTTCGCCGCCGGCTTCGCGGTGCGGCCGTTCGGCGCCATCGTGTTCGGCCGCCTGGGCGACATGATCGGGCGCAAGCACACCTTCCTCATCACCATCATCATCATGGGCGTGTCCACCGCCGTGGTGGGCATCCTGCCCAGCTACGCGAGCATCGGCGTGGCGGCGCCGATCATCCTCATCACGCTGCGCCTGCTGCAGGGCCTGGCCCTCGGCGGCGAATACGGCGGCGCGGCGACCTATGTGGCGGAACATGCGCCCCCCGGCAAGCGCGGCTTCTTCACCTCATGGATCCAGACCACCGCGACCCTCGGCCTGTTCCTCTCCCTGCTGGTGATCCTCGCCTGCCGCACTGCCCTGGGCACCGAGGCCTTCGAGGCCTGGGGCTGGCGGATTCCGTTCCTGCTGTCGATCCTGCTGCTGATCGTGTCGGTGTACATCCGCATGCAGTTGCACGAGTCGCCGGTGTTCACCCGCATGAAGGAGGAGGGCAAGGCGTCCAAGGCGCCGCTGACCGAGTCCTTCGCCCGCTGGGACAACCTCAAGGTGGTGATCATGGCCCTGCTCGGCGGCACCGCCGGCCAGGCGGTGGTGTGGTACACCGGGCAGTTCTACGCGCTGTTCTTCCTGTTGCAGACGCTGAAGATCGACCCTCAGACCGCCAACCTGCTGATCGCCGGTTCGCTGCTGATCGGCACGCCGTTCTTCATCTTCTTCGGCAGCCTGTCCGACCGCATCGGGCGCAAGAAGATCATCATGGCTGGCTGCATCCTCGCCGCGCTGACCTACTTCCCGATCTTCAAGGGCCTTACCGAGTTCGGCAACCCGGACATCTACACCGCCCAGCAGCAGAACCCGGTGACGGTGATCGCTGATCCTGCGCAGTGCTCGTTCCAGTTCGACCCGGTGGGCAAGGCGCGCTTCACCAGCTCCTGCGACGTGGCCAAGAGCCTGCTGGCGAAGAAGGCGATTCCCTATGAGAACGAGGTGGGCGAGCCGGGCGCGGTGGCCCAGGTGCGCATCGGCAACAGCATGCTGCCGAGCTTCGACGGCAGCAGCCTGCCAGCGGCGGAGTTCAAGGCGGCCAACGACAGTTTCACCGCCACCCTGGGCGGAGCGCTGAAGAACGCCGGCTACCCGGAAAAGGCCGACCCGGCGAAGACCAACTACCCGATGGTGCTGTTGCTCCTGACCATCCTGGTGATCTACGTGACCATGGTCTACGGGCCGATCGCGGCCTGGCTGGTGGAGCTGTTCCCGGCGCGGATCCGCTATACCTCGATGTCGCTGCCGTATCACATCGGTAACGGCTGGTTCGGTGGTTTCCTGCCGACCGTGGCCTTTGCCATGGTGGCGGCCACCGGGGATATCTACTACGGGTTGTGGTACCCGATCGTGATCGCGGTGATGACGGCGGTGCTCGGGATCTTCTTCATGCCGGAGACCAAGGACCGGGACATTACCCATAGCTGAAGGCTGACGCATAACCCTGTGGGAGCGGGCGAGCCCGCTCCCACAAGTTTTTACAGCTGTCGAGACCGGTTGCCTCAGACCCCTTTGGTCGAAGGCAGCAGGATCGTCAGGATCCCCAGCAACGGCAGGTACGAGCACAGGGTGTACACCTCGGTGATCCCGTGCAGGTCCGCCAGATGGCCGAGCAGTGCCGCGCCAATCCCGCCGAAACCGAACATCAGGCCGAAGAAGATCCCGGCGATCATCCCCACGTTGCCCGGCACCAGCTCCTGGGCGTAGACCACGATGGCCGAGAACGCCGAAGCCATGATGAAGCCGATGATCACGCTGAGCACGCTGGTCCAGAACAGGTCGGTGTAGGGCAGGGCCAGGGTGAACGGCGCCGCGCCCAGGATCGAGAACCAGATCACCGCCTTGCGCCCGATACGGTCACCGATCGGCCCGCCGAAGAAGGTGCCGGCCGCCACCGCGCCGAGGAACAGGAACAGGTACAGCTGCGAACTGGCCACCGACAGGTCGAACTTCTCGATCAGGTAGAAGGTGAAGTAGCTGGTGAAGCTGGTCATGTAGAAGTACTTGGAGAACACCAGCAGGGCCAGGATCACCAGGGCGAAGGTCACCCGGCGTTTCGACAGGCCGTGGGTAGCCTTGGTCCCCTGCTTGAGCTTGAACAGGCTCAGGTGGTTGCTGTACCAGCGGCTCAGCTTGTACAGCACGAACATCGAGAACAGCGCCACCAGCCCGAACCAGGCGGTATGGCCCTGGCCGTAGGGAATGATGATCGCCGCCGCCAGCAGCGGACCGAACGCCGAGCCGGCATTGCCGCCAACCTGGAAGGTCGACTGCGCCAGGCCGAAGCGCCCGCCCGAGGCCAGGCGGGCGATGCGCGAGGCTTCCGGGTGGAAGGTCGACGAGCCGATGCCCACCAGCGCCGAGGCCAGCAGGATGGAACCGAAGCTGCCGACGAAGGCCAGCAGGACGATGCCGATCAGCGTGCAGATCGAGCCCACCGGCAGCAGCCAGGGCTTGGGATGGCGGTCGGTGTGGTAGCCGACCCAGGGCTGCAGCAGCGAAGCGGTGAGCTGGAAGGTCAGGGTGATCAGGCCGATCTGGGTGAAGGTCAGGCCGTAGCTGGCCTTGAGGATCGGGTAGATCGATGGCAGCACCGCCTGGATCAGGTCGTTGACCAGGTGGGCGAGGGCGCAGCCGGCGATCACCTGCATCACCAGCGGGCTGCTGTTGCTGGGGCTGGCGGAGGCGGAAACGGGTGAAGCGGTCGTACTACTGGCAGACATGCTGGACCTTCCGGAGAGTCACGCGGCACACAAGAGGGAAAATGTGCTCACAGGGGTTCAGGGTTATGGATTCGCTGCTTATGCTAGGGGCCGACTGATCGCCTGTCTCGCGCGATTGGGACAATGACTGTCGAGAAACGGGCAAGATGATCAAACCTCTGGACGAATTCCTCCGCGCCATCGACCTGGCCGAGTGGCGGCTCAGCAGCAGTGCCACCGATTACCCGGAAAACTGGAGCATCCCGCCGCACTCCCATGGCAAGCACCAGCTGATCTACGCCATCGAAGGGGTGATGGTGGTGAATTCGGCGCTGGAGCAGTGGACGGTACCGCCCAGCCGCGGGATCTGGATGCCCAAGGGCCAGGTGCATTCGATCCGCTGCGTTGGCGCGGTGAAGATGCGCAGCGTGTTCATCGAACCCGACGACCAGCTCGAACTGCCCGTGCACACCTGTGCGGTGAGCGTCTCGCCGCTGCTCAGCGAGCTGATCAAGGTGTCCGTGGACATCCGCCATCCCCACGCTGCGGACTCCCGGGATGCGCGGGTGCTGCGGCTGATCCTCGACGAGCTGGAAGTCCTGCCGACGCTGCCCTTGAACCTGCCGCAACCTACCGAGCCCAGGCTGTGCAGGATCTGTGCGGCGCTGCAGCGCGACCCCGGTGACAACGCCACCCTGGCCGACTGGAGCCTGCGCCTGAGCCTGGACGAGAAGACCATCCAGCGCCTGTTCCGCCGCGACACCGGCATGACCTTCGGCCAGTGGCGCCAGCAGGCGCGCTTGCTGGCGGCGCTGGAGCGGATCGCGCTGGGGGAGAAGATCATCGAGGTGGCGGGGGCGCTGGGTTATGACAGTCCCAGTGCGTTCAGTGCCATGTTCAGGAAGCATTTCGGGCGTACGCCGAGCCAGTTCTTTCGCTGATTTTTCTGCGACGCAACGTAAATGTCCTTTTGCCATCATTGGCGACTCTCTAGAATCCGCGCTCGAACTCCCTCCGTGGAGACGTCGTGAATCATTCAAGGAAGTTGTCATGCATATTGGAAAAGCCCTGGGCCTGTCTCTTGCTCTGACGCTGGGCGGTTGCGCCAGCTTCACCTCGGATCAGGTGGCCCCGGTCAATCTGCCTTCGATGGCCAGTTATTCGAACAAACCGAACGTCTATGTCGATTTCGATTTCTACCAGGGCGAGCCCAATGGCTCGTCGGTGGAAATGCCTCAGGCACGCGACATGCTCCGGCCCAACTTGCAGAAGACCCTGAACGACTCCGGTCTGTTTGGCCGTGTCACCCTGGACGAGTTCCAGAAGCAGCCGGGTGACTACACGCTGCGCCTGAAGGTCTACAACCACGGCGCCAACGGCGGCCAGATGGTCCTGGCGTTCATCAGCGGCTTCAGCATGATGGTGATTCCGGCGGTGGCGACGGACCAGTACACCATGACCCTGGAGACCATGGACGAGCAGGGTGCGTCGCTGAAGACCGCCAGCAACCACGACGAGATCAACACCTGGATGGGCATCTGGTTCATCCCGATGATGGGCAAGACCCCGAACTCGGCGGTCAACGACACCTTCACCCGTCAGGTCAACGCCCTGCTCAAGCAGATGGTGGAAAGCCAGCAACTGAAGTACTCGGCGCTGGAACACCGCACGCCTCGGGCGTAACGAAAAACAGCCGCGAACGCGGCTAAAAAGGGCCGCGAAATGCGGCCCTTTTTTTGTGCTTACTTCATCGCCTGGATGAACAGCGGGTCGCGATACAGCGACTTCAGCAAGTCCTGCACCATCGGGTTGTAGGCGTTGGCCGCTGCCGGAATGGCGATCGGGCCGAAGAAGCTGCTGCTCCAGGTGCGGGTCACGTACTTGGTTTCGTCGTAGACCACCTGGCCGCTCTTGCTCAGGGTAAAGCGTGCACCCAGCTCGCCATCACCGGTGGCCATGCCGGCGGTGAGATTGCTCTTCACCACCAGCACGTCGAGATGACGCTGGGAACTGGTGTCGAGCAGCCCGGCGCGGCCCAACTCGTCGTTGATCGCTTCCTGGATGTGCTGCGGGATGCTGCCGCTAGGCGATCGCACCGGGTTGGCGCGCACGGTCAGCGAGCCCTGGCCGCTGCCGGCCTTCACCTGGGCGCGGTCCACCGCCTGCAGCGGGGCCTGGGCCTTGAGTTCCTGGACATTGGCATAGCTCGGCTCATAGCGGGTCATGGTCACGCCACAGCCCTGCAGGACCAGGATCAACGGCACCAGCAGAAGAGATTTTTTCACGGTACTTCCTTGTGAATGACTCGGAGCGCGGATTATCCGGCGATGGCTGTTTGCTATCAAGCGGGCCTTGTGCCTCAATCGTGATATTGAGCACAGATCGTGAACCAAGACATTCCATTCCCCTCATTGATGCCCCATCCGCACTGAATGATCCTGTGGCAGGCCTGTATGAACAACCACAAGAGACCTGCCATGACCCACCCCAGAACCCTCTACGACAAGCACATCGACAGCCACACCGTGTGCGCCCTCGACGACCACGGCCATGTCCTGCTCTACATCGACCGCCAGGTGGCCAACGAGTACACCAGCCCGCAGGCCTTCAGCGGCCTGCGCGAGGCGGGACGCAGCGTATGGCGGCCCAAGGCGACGCTGTGCGTGGTCGACCACGTCAACCCCACCGCCCCCGAGCGCGTCGCGGCCATGCCGGATGCCGGCGGCGCGCGGCAGGTGTCGTATTTCGAGGAAAACTGCCGGGACTTTGGCATCGAGCTGTTCGACGTCCTCGACAAGCGCCAGGGCATCGAGCACGTGGTCGCTCCGGAGCAGGGTTTCATCCTGCCGGGCATGGTGGTCGCCGCCGGTGACAGCCACACCACCACCTACGGCGCCCTCGGCGCCTTCGGCTTCGGCATAGGCACCTCGGAAATCGAACACCTGCTGGCGACCCAGACCCTGGTCTACAAGCGCCTGAAGACGATGCGCGTGACTGTGCACGGCGAACTGGGCGCGGGCCTCGTTTCCAAGGACATCATCATGGCCCTGATCCGCCGCATCGGCGCCTCCGGGGCCACCGGCTACGCCATCGAGTTCGCCGGCCCGACCATCGCCGCACTGAGCGTCGAGGCGCGCATGACCATCTGCAACATGGCGGTGGAAGCCGGCGCCCGGGGGGCCTTCATGGCCCCGGACGACAAGGTCTTTGCCTACCTGAAGGACAAGCCCCGGGCTCCGCGCGGGGCGCTATGGGAGCAGGCCGTGTCCCGCTGGCGCGAGCTGTACAGCGACCCCGGCGCCACCTTCGATGCCGAGGTGGAACTGGACGCCAGCGCCCTGGAACCCATGGTCACCTGGGGCACCAGCCCGGACCAGGCCGCGCCCATCGGTGCCGAGGTCCCCGACCCGCAGGACGAGCCCGACCTGATCCGTCGCCACGACCTGCAGCGCGCCCTGCGCTACATGGGCCTTGAGCCCGGTGCACGGCTCAGCGACATCCGCATCAGCCACGCCTTCATCGGCTCCTGCACCAATGCCCGGATCGAAGACCTGCGCGACGCCGCCCGGGTGGTGCGTGGGCGCAAGGTGGCGGCGGGGGTGCGGGCGATGATCGTGCCGGGCTCGACCCTGGTCCGTGACCAGGCCGAGGCCGAGGGCCTGGCCGGGATCTTCCGCGATGCCGGTTTCGAATGGCGCCAGTCCGGCTGCTCCATGTGCCTGGCGATGAACGACGACGTGCTGGCCGCCGGCGACCGCTGCGCTTCCAGCACCAACCGCAATTTCGAGGGCCGCCAGGGCGCCGGTGCGCGCACCCACCTGATGAGCCCGGCGATGGTCGCCGCCGCTGCCGTCAGCGGCCACCTGACCGACGTCCGCCACTTCGCCCTGGAGGCCTGAGATGCAGCCTTTCGATTCTGTCTGCGGCACCGCCGCGCCTTTTCTCGCGGCCAATGTCGACACCGATGTGATCATGCCCAAGCAGTTCCTCAAGGGCATCGACCGCAGCGGCCTGGACCGCGGGGTGTTCCACGATCTGCGCTTCCTTGCCGATGGCCAGCCCAATCCGGACTTCATCCTCAATCGCGAGCCGTGGTGTCGGTCGCGGTTCCTTGTGGTGGGGCCGAACTTCGGTTGCGGCTCCAGCCGCGAGCATGCGGTGTGGGGACTCAAGCAACTGGGGATTCGCGCGCTGATCGGCAGCAGTTTCGCCGGGATCTTCTTCGATAACTGCCAGCGCAATGGGGTATTGCTGATCCAGTTGGCCGAGGAGCAGGTGCAGGCGCTGGGTCGGCAGGTGGGCGAGGCGCGGGAGGCGGAGTTGTGCATCGACCTGCCGGCCCAGCAGATTCGCCAGCGGGACGGGCAGTGCATCGCCTTCGATATCGACCCGCTGCGCAAGGAGGCTTTGGTGCTGGGGCTCGATGCCATCGGCAGTACCTTGCAGCGTACGGCGCAGATTCGTGATTTCGAGGCGCTGCATCTGCGGGGGAATCCCTGGTTGGTGTAGAGCCTTGTGGAACAACACATGACTCATTGATTTAGCAGGGGACGGCGTGGGAGCGGATTCATCCGCGATTGGGCGCGAAGCGGCCATCAAACCTGAGTCCGCGGTGTGTCAGGAGAACTAGGGATTTAGGTTTTACGACGGCTTCGCCGCCGATCGCGGATGAATCCGCTCCCACGCCGACCGCGGCGCTCTCGCGGTCTAGTTCTCTGCGCGACAGCGCAGCCCAGCGGGCTGGGTGGACTCCTACGTTCGCGACGCTTTCAGATAGCTTTCAAGAAACTCCACGCACACCCGCAACTTGGCCGAATCCGACAACCGCGTCGGGTACACCGCCCACACATTGGCACTCTGCGTGTAGTCGTGCAGCACCTGCACCAGCTTGCCCTGCTCCAGCAGCGGGCGCACATCCCACAGCGAGCGCAGCAGGATGCCCTTGCCGCCCAGCGCCCACTGCAACACGATCTCGCCGTTGTTCGACGACAAGGGCCCACTGACCCGCACCGCTTCTTCCCGCCCGCCGTTCTTCAGGTGCCAGATCCCGAATGGATTGTTGCGCTCCTTGAGCACCAGGCAGTCGTGCTCGGCCAGGTCCTTCAAGGTCTGCGGCGTGCCGCGGCGTTCCAGGTACTCCGGCGTGGCACAGAGCACCCGATGGTTGTCCAGCAGCTTGCGGCTGATGTGCTGGCCGGGGATGTCGTCGCCGACGCGGATCTCCAGGTCGAAGCCTTCGGCGACGATGTCCACCACCCGGTCGAACACATCCAGGCGCACCTCCAGGTCCGGGTACAGCGAACTCAGCTCGGCGATCGCCGGGGCCATGTGGTTGCGCCCGAAGCCGAAGCTGCTGCACAGGTGCAGCATGCCCCGCGGCGCCTTGCGCGCGTCGGTCAGCTCGCCGACGAAATCGTCCAGGTCATCGAGGATGCGGATCGCCCAACGCTGGGTGCGCTCGCCGGCTTCGGTCAGGGCGATGCGCCGGGTGGTGCGGTGCAGCAGGCGGGTGCGCAGGGTTTCTTCAAGGATGCGGATGCGCTTGCTGACATAGGCCGGCGACTGTCCCAGCTCGTCGGCGGCACCGGCGAAGCTGGCCTTGCGGATCACCGTGAGGAACACGCGGAGGTCTTCGGGGAGCGGTGATTCGATACGATGTGTGTTCATAGGTCCCATGGTTTGCACGTTTATTCCACCAAGCGCGAAGGATAGCATCCCTCCATCGATGCGCCGAGCCGCGGATTCGGGCATCGCCACTCCTCCTACAACAACAAACAGAGGAACGACCATGAGCCTGATTTCCGACTCCGTGGCGGCGCCTGCCGACGCCACCGCTTCTCCGCTGCGCCGCCTTCTGCGTTATGAGATTGGCGTTATCCCGCTGCCGTATTTCCTGGCCATCGCGCTGATCGTGTTTCTTTCCGCGCACTTCGGCCTGCTGCCCAAGAGCATGATCGGTGGCCTTGCCGTGATCATGACCCTGGGCATGTTCTTCGGCCAGGTCGGCCAGCGCCTGCCGATCCTCAAGGAAATCGGCGGCGGCGCCATCCTGTGCCTGATGTTGCCGTCGATCCTGGTGTTCCACGGCTTCTTCGGCAGCACCACCATCGATGCGACGAAGATGCTGATGAAGGACGCCAATTTCCTCTACTTCGTCATCGCCAGCCTGGTGGTGGGCAGCATCCTGGGCATGAACCGCTTCATCCTGGTCCAGGGCATGCTGCGCATGTTCGTGCCGCTGCTGGTGGGAACCCTGGCTGCGGTGGCGGCGGGGCTGCTGGTGGGCACGCTGTTCGGCTACAGCGTGTACCACACCTTCTTCTTCATCATCGTGCCGATCATTGGCGGCGGCATCGGCGAAGGCATCCTGCCGCTGTCGCTGGCCTATTCGAGCATTCTCGGCGGCAGCCCGGAGCAGTACGTGGCGCAGCTGGTGCCGGCGGCGGTGGTGGGCAACATCGTCGCGATCATCTGTGCCGGCGTGCTGGCACGCCTGGCCTTGCGTCGGCCGCAACTGAACGGCGAAGGCATGCTGATCCGGTCGCGGGACGAGAACGACAAGTTCCGCGAGAAGGAGGACGCTGCCCAGGGCATCGACTTCCGCTACATGGGCGCCGGGGTGCTGCTGATCTGTGCCTTCTTCGTGCTCGGCGGGTTGCTGGAGAAGGTGGTGCACATTCCAGGGCCGGTGATGATGATTCTGGTGGCCGTGCTGTTCAAATACCTGCAGGTGCTGCCGACGCGGCTGGAGGAGGGCAGCAAGGCGTTCTACAAGCTGGTGTCCACGGCGTTCATCTGGCCGGTGATGATTGGGCTGGGGATGCTCTATGTGCCGCTGGACAGCGTGGTGAAGGTGTTTTCCGTGGGCTACGTGGCGGTGTGCGTGGCGGTGGTGGTGGCCATGACGCTGGCGGGGTTCCTGATTGGCAACCTGCTGAAGATGTTCCCCATCGAGTCGGCCATCGTCACCTGCTGCCACAGCGGGCTGGGCGGGACCGGGGACGTGGCGATCCTGTCGGCGGCGGGGAGGATGTCGCTGATGCCGTTTGCGCAGATTTCGACGCGGATTGGCGGGGCTTCGACGGTGATTCTGGCGACAGTTTTGCTGGGACTGTTCCACTGATCGGTGTTTGTCCTTCCGGGCCTCATCGCTGGCAAGCCAGCTCCCACAGGGATCGCGTGCACTGCCAAACCTGGACTGCCCCCCAACTTCTTGGGGGTAGTCCAAGAATCGCGTGCACCGCCAAACCTGTGGGAGCTGGCTTGCCAGCGATTGGCCTGTCCGGACACCCTCACAATCGGGTCAAGTCATAGTGATTGCAGGAACATCAGCAGGGCTTGGCGATCACTTTGTGGCATCGCCACAAACCGGTCCCGCGTCACCTGCGCCTCTCCGCCATGCCACACCACTGCCTCGACCAGGGTCCTGGCCCGTCCGTCATGCAGGTACCCGGCACCGGGATTGATCCGCTCGATCAACCCCACACCCCACAACGGCGCTGTGCGCCACTCCTTGCCGGTGGCGAGAAAATCCTCGCGCCCATCCGCCAGCCCATCGCCCATGTCATGCAGCAACAGGTCGGTATACGGCTCGACAACCTGCGCCCCAGCCCGCAATTGCGGACGGTGACAGGCCCCACATCCCGCCGAAACGAACAACGCTTCCCCACGCCCGACCTTGTCCCGATCACGCCGTGCCGGCGGAGCCAGTTGCGACAGATAGAAATGCAGTTCCATCAACTGCATCCCATCCACCTCCGGCTGCCCGCCACTCAACGCCTTCTGGCAATCGCGCTGCTGCGGCGCGCAGTTCTCCTGTGGATACAGCGGCGAGGTGAGCCCCAGGTCGCCATGCAAGGCACTGGCGATCTGTTGCATCAGGTCCGGCTGATTAGCCTTGAGCCCGAACCGTCCCGCTTCCAGGCGCTGGCGCTCGACGCTCCAGACCTGGTTGACCCGCCCGCGCACGCCATCGGCCTTGGCCTCGCTGGCCATGCGCTGGAGCTCGTCGGCACTGACTGCCTCCAGCAACCCCAGGCCGAACACCGGCGTGCCGACCCGCGCCGAAGTGAGCACATCGCCCAACGGCCCATACCCCAGCTCGCTGAAGGACAGGTGCGGCTGGCGCAGGCTCACGATTTCACCCCCGGCCAGTTCCACGCTGCGTTCCTCCCAACGAATCCGCGCCCGACCTTCGCCACGCACCCCGGGAATCCCCAGTTCGTTGAGCTGGTCGCCGTAGGCCGGATGAGGCCGCGGCCCGCCGTGGGCATCCTGCCCCGGCAGCGACAGGCGCACGAGCATCGTGCGCATCGGTGCTTCCTCGTCCGCCGGTGCCTGGCCACGGCCATTCTTCGGATGACAGGCGATGCAGGTGATGCGGTTGTACAACGGCCCCAGGCCATCCACCGTCTCATCCCGCGACGGGGCGATGACCCAGGCCTGGCGAAACAGCCCGCGACCCTTGAAGAAGCGCTCCAGCTGCGCCTCGTCGTCCAGCCCCGGCAGCGGCCGCGAGAAGGCCTCGCGGTCGGCACTGGCGTCGGCGCAGAAGACCGTCAGCGCCAGCAGCAGCCAGAGGCGCGTCACAGTCCCATCTCGTCCAGCAGGCGCGCCGCCTCGGCATGCCGGGTGGCACTGTAGAACTGCCAGGCGATTTCGCGCCGGCCCAGCTCGTCCTGGTCGGTGACGGGCTGGTGCTCCATGCCGCCGTCCTGGCGTTCGCCGAACAGCTTCAGCAGGTCCGCCGAGGCGGCCTGGCCGGCGCTGATCGGTGGAACACCGAGGTACGCGCGTACCGCCTGCAGGTCGCGGCCCATCGCTTCGCCGGCATGCACCCGGGCCCAGAGCGCGGTCAGGCGCTCATGGGGCTGGCCGAGCCACTGCACGAAGAGCGAGGTGACCAGCGCCAGACGCTCGCGAGAAGCCTCCTGGTAACGGTAGGGCGCGGCGAATGGATCGTGATAACCCACAGGCAACTGCGCATACACGCTGGGCCGTACTGGCAGCTTGCGGATATCCGGATCGGCCAGCAGCGCCTGCCCGGCATCGGACAGCACGAAGCGCACGAACGCCCGCGCGCCCTCCACATGGTGCGCCTCGCGGGTGATCGCGATATGCGCCGGGTTCAACCCGCCATGGGCCGGGTAGACGAAGTCCACCGGCTGGCCGTTGCTCACCGCCGAGGCGACGAAGAAGTCGATGGACAGGCCCACCGCCGCGCGCCCGCTGGCCACCTCGTCGCTGACCAGGGTGCCGCCGCGGCTGACCAGCCGCGACTGCCCGGCGATCTCGCTCCACAGCGCCCAGCCGCGCTCCCAGCCATAGGCCTGGAGCACGATGTCCAGCAGCACCGGGGCAAAGCCGACCCGGCCCGGGTCGGGCAGGGCGATGCGCCCGCGCAGGCGCGCATCGAGCAGGTCGGTCCAGTCCTTCGGTGGCTCCATGCCCAGTTCCTTGAGCATCTGCGGATTGGTGGCGAAGCCGTAGCCCGCCAGCTCCGTGGCCTGGTAGCGGGCCTGGCCATCGCGCAGCGCGGTGTCGCCGATCTTCGCCGGCAAGCCCGTGAGGTCGACCCCCAGGGGTTGCCAGCCGCCATCCCTGGCGAGCCGGGCGAAGTTGCCTGGCGACGGCGCCCAGTACACGTCGACGCCACCCTGGTCCTGCTGGCGCAGGAAGGGCAGGGCATCGAAGCCCTGGCGCCAGAGGATCTGCAGGCGGTAGTCGGGGTTGGCCTGTTCGAAGGCTTCCTCGAAGCGGCTCATCATTTCCTCGGGGTAGCTGGTCAGCACCACCACCGGCTGCGGAGCCGCCGCGAGGGCGCTCGCCGGGCCCAGGACCCAGGCGAGCAGCCATGCCTTACAGCGGAACATTGAACTGCACGAAGTAGTTGCGGCCGATTTCCGGGTAACCCTCGCTGTACTCGTAGAGGCGGTCGAACAGGTTGCGCACCCCGGCTTCCACCAGCACGTCGTTGCTGAAGCGGTAGCCGCTCTTGAAGTTGTACACCGCATAGCCGCCGGACATCTGCGAGCCGTCGGAGACGTTGTAGCGCTTCGACGCTGCCTCGGCACTGCCGGTCAGGCGCCAGGCATCGTGGTTCCAGGTGGCCGAGGCGAACAGGTTGTGGCGCGGCGTGTCGATCGGGTGCAGCTCGGGATTGCTGCGGTTCTCGCGGTCGAGGAAGGTGTAGCTGGCGCCCAGTTCCCAGTCGCCCAGGTCGCCCTTGAGGCCCAGCTCCACACCCTGGTTACGCGCCTTGGCGATGTTCTGGTACTGCCCGCACGGCGCCGCGCAGTTGGCTTGCGCCGGCACGGTGACCTGCTGGATCGAGTCTTCGATATTGGCCACGAACAGCGCCGCGTCCAGGCTCCACTGCGAGGTCAGCGCGCCGCTGTAGCCCAGCTCGTAGTGGGTGGCGCGTTCCGACTTCAGGTCGGGGCTGGGGATCACCGTGCCGAAGCGGGTCGAGTAGCGATCCTTGATCGTGGCGAAGCGGCTCTTGCGCGACACGGTCAGGCGAACCTGGCCGTTGTGGTCGATGTCCAGCAGCGGCCCGGTGTTCATGAACAGGCCGAGCTGGCTGTTGACCGCGTCGTCGCTGCCGGTGGGCTCGTCGTACAGGGTCTTGACCCTGGGCGAGGTGCTGTTGGTGCCGAAGTTTTCCGCGTCGAGGCTCTTGCGGTAGTTGTACGACACGCCGCCGACCACGCTGAAGATGTCGTTCAGGCGCAGGGTGTCTTCCAGGGCGATGGACTGGGTCTGGTCGCGGAAATGGGTCTGCGGGTCGCTGCCGTCGCGGGAGCGGTGCACGTCTTCCTTGAAGTGGTAGGCCACGCCCAGGCGATTGCTCTCGGTCAGGGCCAGGTCGCCCTCGATGGAGAAGCCGGTGGACTCGTCGTCGTACTTGCTCGGGAAGCCGGACTGCAGCGCGCCGGGGATGCCGTTGTTGTAGACGTAGCTTTCCAGGGAGTTCTTGAAGGTGTCGTGGAAGACCCGGGTCTTCAGGCCGTGCTCGCCGAAGCGGGTGTTGGTGGCGAGGAACAGGCTGGTCTTGTCCCAGGTCGGCCATTCCCACCAGCGCTTGCGCTGGCCGGTGGCGGGCAGGTCGCCGGCGTAGGGCGGCTGGCCCTTGCGGCCTTCCTGCTGGACGTAGCCGACCACGTATTCGTCGGTGGCGTTGGGGGTGAAGCCGAGCTTGAAGCTGAACTTGCCGTCACGCTTGTTGCTGTTCTCGCGGCGGCCTTCGCCTTGCTGGTTGTTGGTCGGCTTGAAGTCGTCCGGGAGCAGCGTGTAGTCGTAGTCGACATAGGAAACGCCGCCCTGCATCCACCAGTTGCCCTGGTTGGAGCCGACGTTGGCGTAGCTGCGGTAGGCGTTGACGTTGCCGTGGTCGGTCATTTCCAGGCCACCGCCGACTTCGCCTTCGAAGGCCTGGGTGGGGCGCCGGGTAACCAGGTTGATCGCGCCGCCCAGGGTGTTCGGCCCGTAGAGCAGCGAGGCGAAGCCCTTGGCCACTTCGATGCGCGACAGGTCGTAGGTGGTGAAACGACCGAGGTCGATGTTGCCGTCGTAGGGCACGTAGGTGGGGATGCCGTCGATGTAGACGGGTACCTGCAGGCGGTCGAATCCGCGCACGTAGACCACCTGTTCGGCGCGGCCGCCGATGTAGCTCTGGTTGACCCCGGGGGCCAGGGCCAGGGCACGGTCGACGGTTTCCCGGTCGTGCAGGCGGATGTCCTGCAGCTCGACCACGGTGCTGCCGGTGGCGAGCTTGTCGTCCTGCGGGGCGGAAATCTGGATTTCACCGAGGGTGAACGGCTGGGTGTCTTCGGCGAAGGCGGACTGGGCGCCGATGGCGGCGATGGCCAGCACCAGGGTACGGGGGGCGAAGGGTTGCATGACTGCTCCGTGTTCATGGGGTGCGTCCGTTGCGGGCATCGATGTCGTTGCGGATAGGGACGCAACATGGCCCGAAAACGGAAACATCCTGTTTCGTTATATATTCTTGTATACAGCGACGGCCGCAAAACAGCCCGGGCCTTCCTCCCCGAAGACGTCGAACCATTTGGAAAACCTGCGGATGGCGACCCGGGACAACCCCGGACCGCCGCGAATACTAGCGCTGGCAGCGCCCTGCTGACAACGCTATATATTCAAATACATAACGATGCTGTCGTGATGGCAGTCGATCCCTGTCGCTCACGGACAGCTTGCCGTCATTGCTTCTCGAACGCCGCCAGTGCGTCGAACACCCGCGAGCTGTAGACCAGCGCCGCACCGGCATTCAGCGCCACCGCCACGCCCAGGGTGTTCAGGCCGCGCAGGGTCTTCGGGGCCGGGCTGCAGGGTTGCTGCCCTCTCACTGGCGGCCGGCGGTGACACCGCCGTCGACCGGCAATACCGCGCCGGTGATCCAGGACGCCTCGTCCGAGGCGAGGAACAGGATCGCCTGTGCCACGTCGGCGGGCTGGCCGTTACGCCCCAGCGGGTGGAAGGCGTTGAAGGTCGGCAGCACTTCCTTGACCTGTTCGGCGCTCATGAAGGTGCCGTACACCGGGGTCTCCACCACGGCCGGGGCCACGGTATTGATGCGGATGTTCGACGCAGCCAGCTCGATGGCCAGGTTACGGGTCAGGGCATGGACCCCGGCGTTGGCTGCCGAGTAGGCCGCCGACGGCGTCGCGCCGATGGCCTGGATCGCCCACAGCGAGCCGGTCTGCACGATGGCGCCGCCGCCGCGCTGGAGCATGGCCTTGGCCGCCACCTGGGCCATGAAGAACTTGCCCTTGAGGATGATGTCGAGGAAGCCGTCGTATTCTGCCGGGCTCACCTCCAGGAAAGGCTTGGGATTGAACACCCCGGCGTTGTTGACGAGGATGTCGACCCCGCCGAATTCGCGCTGGGCCAGGGCCACCAGGGCGTCGGCAGTGGCCGGGTCGGCGATGTCGCCGGCCAGGGTGCGAACCCTGGCGCCGCTGGCATCGATCCGCGCCGCCGCCTGTTCCAGGCGCTGGGCGTTGCGACCGCCGATCACCACGCTGGCGCCGGTCGCGACGAAGCGCCGCGCGACCTCTTCGCCGATCCCGGAACCACCGCCGGTGACGATCACGACCTTGTTAGAAAAACTTTGCATTGTGGAGCACTCCTGAGTCATCGTTGCACGCATTGGATGCCTTTCATTCTTGGCGTGTATGGCCCCATTCACAACGCACGATATTTTTGCTATCGGGAAAGAAAAACTTTCAATGTCACTGGCCTATCTCAATGCCCTGCGTGCCTTCGAAGCCGCAGCGCGGCACCAGAGCTTTTCCGCTGCGGCGGCGGAGCTGAATGTCACTCCGGCGGCGGTCGGGCAGCAGGTGCGCAGCCTGGAAGCCTGGCTTGGCATCCCGCTGTTCACCCGTGCCGGCAGTGGTACGGCGCGGCTGATGCTGACCGATATCGCCCGCGCGGCCTTGCCGGATATCCAGGCCGGCTTCGATCGTCTCGGCGTCGGCCTGGCCCGGCTCAAGGACGCCAGCGTGCGTGCGGGGCTGACGGTGAGTGTCAGTCCGTCGTTCGCTTCGAAGTGGCTGCTGCCGCGCATCGAGCGTTTCCAGCAGGCCTGGCCGGGGCTGGATGTGCTGCTGGACACCAACCTGCGCACGGTGGATTTCCAGGCCGAGCGGATCGATGTCGGGGTTAGGTATGGCGGCGGCAAGTGGCTTGGGCTGACGGCAATACACTTGCTGGACGAGACCCTGTTCCCGGTGTGTGCGCCGGGTTATCCGCTGCTGAAGAAGGGGAAGTTGTCGGAGGCGGCGCTGGCGAAGAGCACGCTGATCCATGACCTGTCGATGGCCAGCGACCCGGATTACCCGACCTGGCGCATGTGGCTGGATGCCTCGGGCTTCCTCGATATCCGCGCCGACCATGGCTTGCGCATCAACAACTCGGCGGCGGTGCTGCAGGCGGCGATGGACGGCCAGGGGCTGGCGTTGGCGCGCAGCGTGATGGTGAAGGATGACCTGGAGGCGGGGCGGCTGGTCCGCCCGTTTGCCGACAAGGGCCTGGATTGTCCGTTGACCCAGGCGTACTACGTGGTCTATCGGCCGGAATGTGAGGAGCTGGCGAAGGTGCGGGCGTTTCGCGACTGGTTGCTGGAAGAGGCCGGGAAATAACCGCCAGGGCAGGCGGCAGGCAAGCCAGCTCTCATAGAACAACACATAACTCATTGATTTAGCAGGGACGGCGTGGGAGATTCTATGGCCGGAGGCAAATTTTTGTTTCCGGCCATTCCGCCGAGTGTAGGCGCAGGTCATCGCACCTGAGAATTTCTCCTCAAGCGTGAGCATTTACAAAGGGTTGTCCGCTGCGAGTTGCGCAGCCGTTACCGCATCAGCTGGCCGGGTTGCAACTGGCCGGTTTGGGCCCTCCGACATACTCCTCTGG
>JAIRVG010000003.1 GCA_031253995.1 Paucimonas sp.
GTGCGGCGACCGGCGAAGACTAGGCACGGATTTCCAGGAGCGCAACGACAAATGCGGCGCGGAAGTATGATTGGGAAATTGCCTACATGAAAGTCGGAAATCGGGGAAATTTCGTGGCTATTTGCGTCATTAGACCAGCGCATTGCCAACCGCCTCGCGCGATTGCGATGGTGATTTCACTATCGCAATCGCGGGTGAACCCGCACCACACCGATCGCGGCGCACTTACGGTCCCACAGAGGCGACTATCCGCGCTCCGAATGCCCCCGCGCCATCGCCACCACCACCTTGCGCTTGCCGGTAAACGGCGAACGCGCATGGGCGGCGAGCATGTTGTCTAGCATCATCACGTCGTTTTCCAGCCACGGGAACTTGATGGTGCATTCGTCCAGCACCCCGCGCACCTCGTCCAGCAGGTCCACCTCGATCGGCGAGCCGTCGCCGTAGTAGACGTTGCGCGGCAGCTCGTCTTCTTCCACCACGTCCAGCAGGCTTTCGCGTACTTCCGGCGGCAGGTTGGAGACGTGGAACAGGTGCGCCTGGTTGAACCAGACCATGTCCTGGGTCACCGGGTGCCGCGCTACCGACTGGCAGATCTGCCGGGTGCGCAACTCACCGTCGTCCTTCCATTCGCACTGGATCGAGTGCGCGCGGCAGTAGGCCTCGACCACGCTTTCGTCCTCGGTGTTGAACACCTGGCTCCATTCCACATCGAGGCCGTTGCCGTAGTTGCGCACGTACATCAGCTTCTTCTCGATGAAACGCTCGCGGATCCGCGCCGGGATCCGCCGGTAGATCTCGCGGCTGTCGGCGATCGGCGTTTCGCCGCCGGTCTCGGCGGCGATCATGCTGTAGAACCAGATGCGCATCGGCCAGTCGAGGGTGTAGGCCTGCTCGTTGTGCAGCGGGATGCTCTGGTGCGCCGGGTACTCGGTGGAGGTGTACACGCCCTTGGTCACGTTGCTGCGCGGGGTCGAGCCAAACTCGTAGTTGAGCAGCGGATCGCCGAAGCCTGCGGCGAACTCGCGGAAGCGCTCGGCACCACCCACCTCGAAGCCACGGAACAGAATGCCGCCGGCCGTATGCAGGTGCTGCGCCACCAGCGGCTTGAACTCGCCGAGCGTTTCCATCAGGTCCAGCCCCGGCTCCGGCGCCTCGATCAACAAGGGCAAGGTGCCCGCGCCGCCCAGCAAGGGCCGGATGTCCAAACTCAACGCTTCACTCATGAAGATTCTCCCTGATCGATGCGAACGCCCGAGCCCCAGCGGTCGGGCACGCACCCTGTGCAAATGGAACGTTTGGCCGTGGCGGAAAATTAATCCCGGCCGCTGTGTCATCGCGTCGCAGAAACATTTATTTGCAACTAGCGACTAAAATGCACCCGCCCTTGTTCGTAGAGAAATGGATGCAGCGGTCGCGCCCGACCGCGTTCACGGACAGCGAAAGCGAGAGCGCCCCCATGTCGAAGAAGTCCCGCTCGAAACTCTGGTTCCTGGTGCACAGCTGGCTGGCCCTGCCGATCTGGTTCTTCGTGCTGATCGTCTGCGTCACCGGGACCCTGGCGGTGGTGAGCAAGGAAATCATGTGGCTGGCCTACCCGGAGATGCGCGCCACCGCGCCGACGGACGATGCCGTGCGCCTGAGTTTCCAGCAGCTCAAGGAGCACCTGGACAAGGAACACCCGGAGGCGATCGTCACTTCGCTGTACCAGCCGGACGGCGACTACTTCGCCCTCAGCGCCAACCTGACCCTGCCCGGCGGCCAGGTCACCACCGCCTACGTCAATCCCTACAGCGGGGCGATCCAGGGCTACGTGCCGGCCTTCGACTTCCGCCGCTTCACCCGCGCCCTGCATGGCTGGTGGCTGGTGCCGTTCACCAACGGCTATCCCTGGGGCTGGTACCTGGTGGCCTTCCTCGGCCTGCCGATGCTGGCCTCGCTGGTCACCGGGCTGGTGGTGTACAAGCGCTTCTGGAAAGGCTTCTTCACCCCGGTGCTGCGCCTGCGCCAGGGCGCGCGGATCTTCTGGGGCGACCTGCACCGGCTCAGCGGCATCTGGTCGATCTGGTTCATCGCGACCATTTCCATCACCGGCACCTGGTTCCTGATCCAGGCGATCCTCAGCGACAACCAGATCAGCATTTCCAGTTATTCGCCGGTGACCTCGGTGATTCCCCACGCCAGCGTGCCGTTGACCGCAGACGGCAGCCCGCCGCCGATGATCAGCCTGGACCGGGCCATGGACATCGCCCGGGAGAAAATCCCCGGGCTGGACGCCAGCAACATCTTCCTGCCCAGCAACACCTACGGCACCCTGCAAGCCGCCGGGCGCAGCTGGTATCCGCTGATGGGGCAGTCGGTGGACATCCATCCCTACACCGGCGAGATCACCTCGTGGCGGTTGCTGTCGGACCGCACGACGCTGGAGTTCGTCACCGAGTCGATGCGGCCGTTGCATACCGGTGATTTCGGCGGGTTCTGGATCAAGGCGATCTGGGCGTTCTTCGGGCTGGTACTGTCGATGATGGTGCTCAGCGGTTTGCTGATCTGGAGCAAGCGGACGGCGCTGGCGACGGCGGCGGCGCTGAAGCGGGAGGCTCGTGGGGAGGTGAATCGGGTCAGGGCTGCCGGGCGCATGCCTTGAGCCTTGTGGCGTTCTTGAGATCGAGCGCCGCGCGGGCGGCGCTCGATCTCAAGGGCGCTGCACCTGTCAAGGCAAGCACCCCTGTCAGTCACGCCCCCATCTTCTGGCGCAAGCTCAACGGCCGCATATCGGTCCACACCTCTTCGATATACGCCAGGCAGTCCTTCTTCAAACCGCTCTTGCCCACCGTACGCCACCCCGCCGGGACTTCCTTGTAGTCCGGCCAGATGGAATATTGCTCTTCATGGTTGACCACCACCTGGAACAGGATGTCGTCGCGGTCGAATACTGAAGTCATTGCTGCTCTCCGTGATTATCAGTTAAAGGCCGGCCACCGCCGCCGCCAGCGCCCGGGCGAAGATCGCCGCGACCTCGTCGATCTGCTCGGCGGTGATCACCAGCGGCGGCAGGAAGCGCACCACGCTGCCATGCCGGCCGCCCAGTTCGAGGATCAGCCCGCGCTTCAGGCACTCACGCTGGATCAAAGGTGCCAGACGCGGGAAGTACGGGGCATGACCCAGGGCATCCACTTCGCCATTGGGGTCCACCAGCTCGACGCCAAGCATCAGCCCACGGCCACGGATATCCCCCAGCTGTGGATAAGCCCGCTGCAACTCGCGCAGGTGACCGCCAAGACGCTCGCCCATGGCCGCGGCGTGGGCGCAGATATCGTGTTCCTTGAGGTAGCGGATCACCGCCGAACCCGCGGCCATGGCCATCTGGTTGCCACGGAAGGTCCCGGCGTGGGCACCCGGCGCCCAGCTGTCGAGCCACTGGCGATAGACCACCACCGCCAGCGGCAGGCTGCCGCCGATGGCCTTGGACATCACCACCACGTCCGGGATGATCCCGGCGTGCTCGAAGGCGAACATCCTGCCGGTACGGGCAAAGCCGCTCTGGATCTCGTCGACGATCAGCGCCACGCCCGCCTTGGCGGTGATCGCGCGCACGCCGCGCAGCCAGTCGAGGTCCGCCGGGATCACCCCGCCCTCGCCCTGCACCACTTCGACGATCACGGCCGCCGGCAACTGCACGCCGGCTTCCGGGTCGCTCAGCAGGTTTTCCAGGTAGTTGAGGTTGGCCTTGACCCCGGCCGCGCCACCCAGCCCGAACGGGCAGCGGTAGTCGTAGGGGTACGGCATGAACTGCACGCCATTGCTCAGCAGCGCCCCCAGCGGACGCTTCGGCCCGAGGCTGCCCATCAGGCTCAGGGCGCCCTGGCTCATACCGTGATAGCCGCCCTGGAACGACAGCACGGTGCTGCGCCCGGTGGCGGTGCGCACCAGCTTCAGCGCGGCTTCCACCGCATCGGTGCCGGTGGGGCCGCAGAACTGGATCCTGGCTTCGGCTGCAAGCTCGGCCGGCAGCACGCTGAACAGGTCCTGGACGAACTGGTCCTTGACCGGCGTTGTCAGGTCCAAGGTGTGCAGCGGCAGCTCGTCGGCCAGTACCTGCTGGATGGCCTCGATCACCACCGGGTGGTTGTGGCCCAGGGCAAGGGTGCCGGCGCCGGCCAGGCAGTCGATGAAGCGCCGGCCTTCGACGTCCTCGACATGGATGCCGCGGGCGCGCTTGAGCGCCAGCGGAATGCGCCGCGGGTAGCTGCGGGCGTTGGATTCCTGGCGGCTTTGCCGGGCCAGCAGCGGCGATTCGTCGAACTGGTAGAGCGTTTCGCCGGCGTCCTGGTCTGCGGCAACCCTGATAGCGACTGACATCTGTGCAACCCTCGAAAAAAGATGGATGAGGCTGATTTCCTTGATTGAAAAACGCACCAGCATGCTGGGGATTTACTGGGTGAAGCAGGTTTTTGTCGGTGGGGCCAAAGGGGACCGCCAAGCGGTCCCAGCCTCATAACGCCTCCAGCTCAGCCATCAGATCCGACAAGCGATCGACCTTGGCTTCATCGACCCGCTTGTCCTGTTGCCCTTCGATATACGCCGCCAATGCCTGCAAGGTGTTCAGCTCGAACATCGCCCGCAGGGGCACGTGGCAACCCAGTTCCTTCTGCACCCGGCTGACGATCTGCGTGGCCAGCAGCGAGTGCCCGCCCAGCTCGAAGAAGTCGTCGCTCATGCCGACCTTCTCGACCTTCAGCACCTGGGCCCAGATCACCGCCAATCGCTGTTCCAGTTCGCTGACCGGCGCCACGTAGGCGGCATGGGCATGGCCGATATCCGGCTGCGGCAGGGCCTTGCGGTCGAGCTTGCCGTTCGGCGTCAGCGGCAGCTGCTCCAGGAACAGCCACTGCGTCGGCACCATGAAGCCCGGCAGGTCCCGACCCAGCAGGGCCTTGAGGTCGTGGGCGAACTCATCCCCCGTGACCACGCCCTGCCCGGCCACTACCCAGGCCACCAGTTGCGTGCCGTTGGCGCTCTCGCGTGGCAGCACCACCGCTTCGCGCACCGCCGGCTGGCGCAGCAGCAGGGCTTCGATTTCGCCCAGCTCGATACGCAGGCCGCGGATCTTCACCTGGTGGTCGATACGCCCGAGGTAGTCGATCACCCCATCGGCGCGGTAGCGCACCAGGTCGCCGGTGCGGTACAGGCGCGCGCCCGAAGTGAACGGATCCGGCACGAAGCGCTCGGCGGTGAGGTCCGCACGCTTGTGGTATCCACGGGCCAGGGCATCGCCACCGACATACAGCTCGCCCGCGCTGCCCACCGGGCAGACCTGCAGATTGCCGTCGAGCACGTAGGTGCGCACGTTGGCGATCGGCCGGCCGATGGCGGCGATGGTGCTGTCCACCGGGCCGTCGATACGCAGGCTGCTGGTGTCGATGGTGGCTTCGGTCGGGCCGTACAGGTTGTACACCTGCCCGCCCCACTGCTCGCGCAGCTGTTCCACCAGCGCAGCGCTGAGTGCCTCGCCACCGAAGGCCAGGGTGCGCAGCGAATCCAGCTGGCCGGCCTGCACACCCGGCAGCAGGGCCTGGAGCACCGACGGCGCCAGTTGCAGGATGCTGATGGCGTGATCGGCCACCTCGTTCCACAGCAATGACAGGTCGTCGCTCAGGGCCGGGCTGGCCAGCACCAGTTGCGCGCCGTTGAGCAGCGGCAGCCAGAACTCCCAGACCGAGGCGTCGAAGCTGAACGCGGTCTTCTGCAGTACGCGGTCCTGCGGGGTCAGTTTCAGTTCGCCCTGCATCCAGGACATGTGGTTGGCCAGGGCGCCATGGCGGATTTCCACGCCCTTGGGCCGGCCGGTGGAGCCGGAGGTGTAGATCACGTAGGCGAGGTTGTCGCCCTCCAGGCGTACCTGCGGCGGCACGGCCTCGGCGAGGTCCTGCCAGTCGATCAGCTCGTCCAGCACCAGGCTCTGCACGCCGGGATTGAGCGGCAGGTCGCCCAGCAGCGAGGACTGGGTCAGCAGCAGGCGGATGCCGCTGTCGCGGACCATGTAGTCCAGGCGCTCGCGCGGGTAGGCCGGATCCAGCGGCACGTAGGCACCGCCGGCCTTGAGGATGGCCAGCAGGCCGACGACCATTTCCAGGCTGCGCTCAAGCGAGATGCCCACCAGCACGTCCGGCCCGACGCCCAGCGCCACCAGGCGATGGGCCAGGCGGTTGGCCTGGCGGTCCAGCTCGGCGTAGCTCAGTTGCAGTTCGCCAAGGATCAGCGCCGGGGCCTGAGGCGTCGCCTGCACCTGCGCTTCGATCAGGTCGTGGACGCACGCCTGTGGCCAGGCCACCGCCGTGGCATTCCAGTCGTGCAGCAAGTGCTGGCGCTCGGCTTCGTCCAGCAGCGGCAGCTCGCCCAGCAGCGCCTGGCCGTCGCTGGCCAGGGCCAGCAGCAGGTGCTCGAAGTGGCGCACCAGTTGGGTGATGGCGGCGTCGTCGAAGTGCCGACGGTCGTAGCTCAGCGCCAGCGACAGTTGCTCGCCGGCCTCCACCGCCAGGGTCAGCGGATAGTGGGTCTGCTCCTGGTTGATCACCTTGGCGAAGCTCGGTGCACGGGGCGAGGCCTGTTGCAGGGCTTCGGCGATCGGGTAGTTCTCGAACACCATGATCGAGTCGAACAGTGCCTCGCCACCCCAGCCAGCCCAGCGCTGCACTTCGTACAACGGCGTGTGCTCGTGCTCGCGCAGTGCCAGGTTGAGCGCCTGCACTTCTTCCACCCACTGCGCCACCGACTGCTCGGCCCGCGGGCTGCCGACCACCGGCAGGGTGTTGATGAACAGCCCGAGCTGTTGCTCGACCCCCGGCAGGTCCGCCGGACGCCCGGCCACCGTGGCGCCGAAGGTCACCGTGGCGTGGCCGGTGTAGCGTTGCAGCAGGAGCATCCAGCTGGCCTGCAGCAAAGTGTTGAGGGTGACCCGCTGCTCCCGGGCGAACTCGCCCAGTCGTGCGCTGACGCTGGCGTCGAAGTCATGGCGCAACTCGCCATGGCCCTGCCCTGCGTCGGCTGCGTGGAAGCACGGCGCCAGGCGGGTCGGTGCATCCAGCTCGGCCAGCTGGCCGCTCCAGAAGCGCTCGCTGGCGGCGACGTCCTGGCGTTGCAGCCAGTGGATGTAGTCCTGGTAGCGCCCGCTCGGGGCCGGCACCGCTTCGCCGTGATAGCGCTGCAGCACCTCGCCGAACATCTGCGAACCGCTCCAGCCGTCCAGCAGGATGTGATGGCAGGTGAACACCAACTGGTGCACATCGCTGTCTGTGCGCAGCAGGGTCAGGCGCAGCAGGCACTCGCCTTCGAGATCGAAGCCACGCTGACGGTCGGCCTCGGCAAAGGCCGTAACCGCCCCATCGAGGTGGTCACGGCCACGCCAGTCGAACACCTCCAGCGGCACCGCGACCTGCTTGCGGATCACCTGCAACGGCTGGCCCAGGTGGCTGACGAAGTTGGCCCGCAGTACGTCATGGGCATCCAGCACGGCCTGCCAGGCGGCGCGGAAGCGCTGCTCGTCGAGGCCACGCACTTCGGCGCGCATCTGGTTGACGTAGCTCGGCGAGTCTTCCTCGTAGAGGCTGTGGAACAGCATGCCCTGCTGCATCGGCGACAGCGGGTAGATATCGGCGATACCGGCGGCCAGCGGCAGGCTGTCCAGTTGCGCCTGGTCGAGGCCGGCCAGGGGGAAGTCCGACGGCGTCACGCCGCCCGCTTCTGCGCCCAGGCAATGCTCGACCAACTGGCGCAGCTCGACGCCATAGGCGTCGGCCAGCCCCTGCACGGTGGCGCGGTCGAACACCTCGCCACTGAAGCTCCAGAGCATTTCCAGCTGGCCATCGAGGACCTGGCCGTTGATCGCCAGCAGGCTGTCCAGCGGCGCTTCGTCGTCCTGGCCCTGGCCGCTGCCTTCACCGGACGGCGCCAGCAGCGCGTCCTCGCCGGCGAAGCTGCCATCCAGCTGACCGAGGTAGTTGAACACGATCTGCCCCTGGGGCAGCGCGGCCAGCCGGCGCTGTGCCGACTCGTCGCCGAGCCAGCGCAGCACGCCGTAGCCGAGGCCCTTGTGCGGCACCGCGCGCAGCTGTTCCTTGACGGTCTTCAGCGAGGTCGCCAGATCGGCGGCGGCGCTGAGTTTCACCGGGAACATGCTGGTGAACCAGCCGACGGTGCGGGTGGTGTCGATGCCGTCGAACAGCTCTTCGCGGCCATGGCCTTCCAGGCGCACCAGGGTATCGGCCTGCCCGGTCCAGCGCCCGATCACCCGCGCCAGGGCGGTGAGCAACAGGTCGTTGATCTGCGTGCGATAAGCCGCCGGGGCATCCTGCAGCAGTTGCCGGGTCAGACCGGCCTCCAGGCGGGTGCTCAAGGTGACTTCATGCTTGTGCAGGCGGCCGCCGTCGGCGTTGTCCAGCGGCAGCGATTCATTGACACCCTGCAGTTGCGCCTGCCACCAGTCCAGCTCGGCAGCCAGCGCCGGGGTGGCGGCCCAGGCTTGCAGTTGCTCGGCCCAGGCACGCACCGAGTGGGTCTTGTCCGCCAGCGCGGCGCCGTTGTAGGCCGCTTGCAGGTCTTCCAGCAGGATGCGCCAGGACACCCCGTCCACCGCCAGGTGATGGATCACCAGCAACAGACGCTGTTCGCCCTGCGGCAGGTTGACCAGCAGTCCGCGCAGCAGCGGGCCGTCCACCAGGTCGAGGCTGCGCTGCGCTTCATCGCACAGCGCTCGCACGCCGTCGCGGCTGTCCAGCTCGCGGACCCACAGCAGCTCGCCGGCCTGCCCTTCACGCAAGCTGGCATTGCCGTCGACGAAGCTCAGGCGCAGGGCATCGTGGTGCGCCACCAGGCGCTGCAAGGCGGCTTCCAGGCGCGTGGCGTCGAGGGCCACGGTCGGGGTGAACAGCACCGACTGGTTCCAGTGGTGACGCGCCGGCACCGGGCTGTCGAAGAACCAGCGCTGGATCGGCAGCAACGGCGTCGGCCCGCTCAGCGGCCCCTGCTCGATGCGCACCGCCGAGGCCCGCCCGGCTACCTGGGCGATGCCCTGGATGGTCTGGCGCTGGAACAGGTCCTTGGCGCTGAACAGGATGCCGGCCTGGCGGGCACGGCTGACCACCTGGATGGAAATGATCGAGTCGCCGCCCAGCTCGAAGAAGTTGTCGGTGACACCGACCGCCTCAAGCTTCAGCACCTCGGCCCAGATCGCCGCCAGTTGCACTTCCACGGCGCTGCTCGGGGCGACCACGGCGTCCCGTGTTTGGCTCAGGTCCGGCTTGGGCAGCGCGCGGCGGTCGAGCTTGCCGTTGGCGTTCACCGGCATTTGCTCCAGCCAGACGAAGTGGCTCGGCACCATGAACTCCGGCAGGTGCACCTTGAGGTGGGCCTTGAGGATCTCCTTGAGCGCGGCGGTGTCCTGGCTCAGGTCGCGGGCCACCAGGTAGGCCGCCAGTTGCTTGCCGTTGGGGCCGTCGATATCGATGACGCTGGCCTCGCGCACTGCCGGGTGTTCCTGCAGGCGCGCGTCGATTTCACCGAGCTCGATGCGCAGGCCGCGGATCTTCACCTGATGGTCGATGCGCCCGGCGTACTCGATGGTGCCTTCGCCACGATAGCGGGCCAGGTCGCCGGTACGGTACAGGCGGCCGCCGTCGGTGGAGTACGGGTCCGGCACGAAGCGTTCGGCGGTCAGCGCCGGACGGTTGTGGTAGCCGCGGGCAAGGCCGACACCGCCCAGGTAGAACTCGGCAGCGCAGCCTGGCGCGGCCGGCAGCAGGTCGTCCTCCAGGATATGGGTCTTGATGTTGTCGATCGGGTGGCCGATCGGCACGTAGCTGTCGTCCAGCGAGCAGGTCCAGTGAGTGACCTCGATCGCCGCCTCGGTCGGTCCGTACAGATTGTGCAGGTCGGCATGCGGCAGGCGCTTGAGCACCTGGGCCGCCAGTTCCACCGGCAGCGCCTCGCCGCTGCACATCACCCGGCGCAGGCTGGTGCAGCGTTCCACGTCTTCATGAATCATGAAGGCCTGGAGCATCGACGGTACGAAGTGCACCGTGGTGATGCCCTGCTCGCGGATGGTCGCCAGCAGGCGATCGGGGTCGCGGTGCTCGCCCGGCTGGGCCACCACCAGGCGCGCGCCGGCCAGCAGCGGCCAGTAGAACTCCCAGCCCGACACGTCGAAGCTGAACGGGGTCTTCTGCAGCACGCTGTCGCTGGCATCCAGCGGATAGGCCTTCTGCCCCCAGTGCAGGCGGTTGACCACCGCCCGGTGGCTGTTGCCGGCGCCCTTCGGCTTGCCGGTGGAGCCGGAGGTGTAGATCACGTAGGCAAGGTTGTCGGCGACGCTGCGCGGCTCCGGATTGGCGTCGCTGTACGACGCCAGCGCCAGGCGGTCCAGGCTCAGTGCCTGGACCCCGGCCGGGATCGGCAGGCGCTCGTGCAGCGCTTGCTGGGTCAGCAGCAGTTGCACGCCGCTGTCCTCGATCATGTAGGCCAGGCGGTCCTGTGGATAATCCGGGTCCAGCGGCACATAGGCGGCGCCGGACTTCATGATGCCGAGCAGGCCGATGACCATTTCCAGGCTGCGTTCCACGGCCAGGCCCACCAGGGCATCCGGCGTCGCCCCCAGCTCGCGCAGCTTGTGCGCCAGCTGGTTGGCACGGCGGTTGAGCTGGGCGTAGCTCAGTTGCTCGCCGGCGAAGACCAGGGCGATGGCGTCCGGGGTCGCGGCCACCTGGTCCTCGAACAGCTGGTGGATGCAACGCTCGCCAGGGAAGTCCGCGGCGGTGGCGTTCCAGTCGTGCAGGATGCGCTGCAGGCCGGCGTCGTCGAGCAGTGCCAGCTCACCGATGCGCTGCTGCACATCAGCGCTCATCGACTGCAGCAGGTGCTGCCAGTGCGCGGCCATGCGGGCGATGGTGTCCGCCTCGAACAGGGCCGTGGCGTAGGTCAGCGACGCGCTCAGGCCGTTGTCGTGCTCGACGGTGTGCAGCATCAGGTCGAACTGCGCGGTGTGTTTCTGCGACGGCAGCGCATCCAGGGTCAGGCCCGCCAGTTGCGGCGCCAGGCGCGGCGCTTCGCTCTGGTGGTTGTACATCACCTGGAACAGCGGGCTGCGGCTCAGGTCGCGCTCCGGTTGCAGGGCTTCCACCAGTTGCTCGAACGGCAGGTCCTGATGGGCCTGGGCCTCCAGGGCATGGCGCTTGACCTGTTGCAGCACGCTGGCCACCGAGGCCTGGGCAGCGAACTCGGCCTTGAGCACCTGGGTGTTGACGAAGAAGCCGATCAACGCCTCGGTCTCGGCGCGGTTGCGGTTGGCGATCGGCACGCCGACGCGCACGTCGGACTGGCCCGAGTAGCGGTGCAGCAGGGTCTGGAACGAGGCCAGCAACAACATGAACAGGGTCACGCCCTGCTCGCGGGCGACCCGGTTCAGGCGTGCGGCCAGCTCGGGATCGAGGCTGAAGTTGAACTGCGCCCCCGCGGTGCTCTGTACCGGTGGCCGTGGGTGGTCGACGGGCAGCTCCAGCACCGGCTGCTCGCCGCCCAGTTGCGCGGTCCA
The DNA here is from genome assembly GCA_031253995.1 of Paucimonas sp. GTDB lineage: Bacteria > Pseudomonadota > Gammaproteobacteria > Pseudomonadales > Pseudomonadaceae > Aquipseudomonas. The sequence continues at coordinate 11,582 of JAIRVG010000003.1, forward strand.
GTAGGCCAGTTGACGCGCGGTCTCCCCCGCCTCCATCCACTGTCGTTGCCACAGCGCGAAGTCGGCGTACTGGATCGCCAGCGGTGCCAGCTGCACCTCTTCGCCCTGGCTGTAGCCGGCGTACAGGCGCATCAGTTCGTCGACCATGATCGGCATCGACCAGCCGTCGGTGACGATATGGTGCTGCACCAGCACCAGCACATGCTCGTCCGCATCCAGGTGGAGCAGGCGCACCCGCAGCAGCGGCCCCTTCTCCAGGTCGAACGGCCGCAGGGTTTCTTCCTCGATGAACAGGCGCACCTGTTCATCGCGGGACAGGTCGGACGCCGGCAATTGCTCCAGGGCCAGCACGAACGGCGTCGGCTCATGAATCAGTTGCACTGCCTGGCCGCCATCCTGGCGGAAGGTGGTACGCAGGGTTTCATGGCGAGCGATCAGACTTTCGAAGCTCAGCTCCAGCGCGGCGATATCCAGCGCGCCATGCAGACGCAGGGCCGCCGGCATGTTGTAGGCCGCGCTGTGCGGCTCCAGCTGCCAGAGGAACCACTGCCGTTGCTGAGCGTACGACAAGGCCAACGGCAGACTACGATCCGCCTTGCCTATCGCTTGAACCTTGCAACTTGCAGCTTGCTCAGCCTGGAGGACGAAGCCGCGCAGGTCCTTGGCTTCGAACAGGCTGCGCAGCGACAGCTCGATCTCCAGGGCCTGGCGCACGCGGGAGATCACCTGGGTGGCCAACAGCGAGTGGCCGCCCAGTTCGAAGAAGCTGTCGTCCAGACCGACGCGCTCGATTTTCAGCACATCGGCCCAGATGGCGGCCAGCTGTTGCTCCAGCTCGCTGACCGGGGCCACGTAGGCGGTCTGCGACAGGCTGGTGTCCGGCTTCGGCAGGGCCTTGCGGTCGAGCTTGCCGTTCGGGGTCAGTGGCATGGCGTCGAGCACCACGAAGTGGGTCGGGACCATGTAGTCCGGCAGGTTGGCCTTGAGGGCCGCCTTGAGCTGATCGATATCGAGTTCGCTGCGCAGGGTCAGGTAGGCGGCCAGTTGCTTGCCTTGCGGGCCGTCGATATCGAGGACCACGGTTTCGCGCACCGCCGGGTGTTCCTGCAGGCGGGTTTCGATCTCGCCCAGCTCGATTCGGTAGCCGCGGATCTTCACCTGGTGGTCGGCGCGGCCGACGTATTCGAGGACGCCATCGGCGCGACGGCGGGCCAGGTCGCCAGTGCGGTACAGACGCTCGCCTGGGGCACCGAACGGGTTCGGCACGAAGACTGGAACAGTGCGGCGGGTGTCGCCGACGTAGCCGCGGCCGACACCGGTGCCGGCGACGCACAGCTCGCCCACGGCGCCCAGCGGTACCAGTTCAAGGGCGTCGTCCAGCAGGTAGATCAGGTTGTTGTCGGTCGGGGTGCCGATTGGCAGGTAGGTGCTTTCGGTGGACGCCAGGTCGACACGGAAGAAGGCCACGTCGTCCGAGCATTCGGCCGGACCGTAGGCATTGACCAGGCCGATCTGTGGATAACGCAGCAGCCACTGTTTCGCCAATTCCGGCGGCATTGCCTCGCCGGTCGGCAGCATCCAGCGCAGGCCGTCGAGGTTGACGCGCTCCTCGGCCAGCAGGCCCTGGATCAGCGATGGGACGCTTTCCAGCACGGTGATGCCTTGCTGTACCACATGGGCCAGCAGTGCCTGCGGATCGCGGGCAATGTCGTTCGGCACGATATCCACACGGGCACCGAACAGTAGTGCGGCGAGGAACTGCCAGACCGAAATATCGAAGCTCTGCGAGGCGGTCTGTGCGATGACATCTTTATCGCTCAGGTCCAGGTAAGGCACCTTGCTCAACTGGTTGTTGAGCATGCCGCGCTGCTCGACCATCACGCCCTTCGGCAGGCCGGTGGAGCCGGAAGTGAAGATCACGTAGGCAAGGTTGTCCGGGCTGCTGTAGCGACCAGGGTTGCTGACCGAATCACTTTGCTGGACCTGTTCCCAGACCAGCAATTGCACGCCTTCCAACCCCACCAGCAGTTCACGGGCCTGGGCTTCGCACGCGGCGCTGCACACCAGCACCGGCGCCCCGCTCTGCCCGATCACGCCACTCAGGCGCTGGTTCGGCAGTGCCGGGTCCAGCGGCAGGTAGCCGGCGCCAGCCTTGAAACTGCCGACGATCATGCCCAGCAGGTCCGGACCGCGTTCGGCCAGCAGTGCGATCGGCTGGTCGAAGCCGGCACCCGCCGCGATCAGGGCATGGCCCAGGCGGTTGGCGGCGGCGTTGAGTTCGACATAGCTGTGCTGCTGGTCGAGGTAGCTGACGGCAACACGCTGCGGATGCAGAGCCACCTGCTCCTCGAACAACGCCACATAGCTGCGCTCCAGCGGATAGTCGCGGGCGCTCTGATTGCAGCCCTCGACAAGGAACTCACGCTCGGCCTCGCCCAGCAGCGGCAGTTCGGCCATGTCGCCATGGAAGCCCTGCACCAGCGCCAGCAGCAGGCGCTTGAACTCGGCCAGCATGCCCTGCACGGTGCTTTCGTCGAAGTAGCGCTGGTCGTAGGACAGGTGCAGCCCCAGGTCGTCGCCCGGGTAGCACACGGCGGTCAGCGGGTAGTTGGTGTGGGTCCGCCCGGAATCCGAGGTGGCGTTCAGGCTCTGCGCCCGATCCAGCACCGAGACTTCCACCGGGGCGTTCTCGAACACGAACAGGCTGTCGAACAGCGGCATGCCCTTCGGCAGTTCGCTCAGTTCCTGGATATTCACCAGCGGCAGGTATTCGTACTCGCGCAGTTGCATGTTGCTGTCCAGCAGGCCACCCAGCCACTGGCGCACGCTGCGCCGCTCGCCGTCGACCGGCAGGCCGACGCGCAGGGCGATGGTGTTGATGAACAGGCCGACGGTGCGCTGCATCTGCGGCATGTCCACCGGACGCCCGGCCACGGTGACACCGAACAGCACGTCGCGGTCGCCGCTCATGCGCCGCAGGGTCAGGGCCCAGGCGGCCTGGGCGAAGGTGTTGACGGTCAGCTGGTGCTGCTGCGCCAGTTCCCGCAGGCGAGCGCCATCGGCGACGTCGAGACGGGTGTAGACATCGCCCACCACCATGCCGCCATGCTCACCGGCGTGCTCGCGCAGGTACGGGCGATCGCTCGGGATCGGCGTCGGCCGCTCGAAGCCGCGCAGGTTGTCGCGCCACCAGGTGCGCGCCTGTTCCAGGCCGCGCTGTTGCAGCCAGCCGATGTAGTCGCGGTAGCGCGGTGCCGGCGCCAGCTGCGCATCGCGGCCTTCGCCGAGGGCCATGTAGAGGTCGAAGAAGTCGTTCATCAGCAGCGAACGGCACCAGGCATCGATAAGGATGTGGTGGTTGCTCATCATGAACCAGTAGCTGGCCTCGCCGACGCGGATCAGGCGCAGGTGGAACGGCGCCTGGTGCAGCAGGTCGAAGCCGGCTTCGCGCTCGCGCTTGTGCAGCGCTTGCAGCTTCGGCTCCTGCTCGTCGGCCGGCACGTCGCGCCAGTCGAGGTACTCCACCGGGGTGTCGCCCGGCTTGTGGATAACCTGCAACATGCCTTCGCCGATATCCCAGCAGAACGAGGCGCGCAGCGCTTCGTGGCGGGCGACCACGGCCTGCCAGGCACGGGTGAAGCGCTCGGGGTCGAGGTCGCTGTTGATGCGGTAGCGGTCCTGCATGTAGTACAGGCCGGTGCCCGGTTCCAGCAGGGTGTGCAGGAGCATGCCCTCCTGCATCGGGGTCAGCGGGAACACGTCCTCGATCCGCTCCGCCGGTACCGGCAGCGCATCGAGCTGGGCCTGGGTCAGGCTGGCCAGCGGGAAGTCGGACGGCGTGAGGCCGCCGCTGCCATCGGCGACGCAATGCGCGACCACGGCCTGCAACTGCGCCAGGTAGGCGTTGGCAATGGCCTCGATGGTCGCCACCTGGTGGCGCTCGGCGCTGAAGGTCCAGCGCAGCACCAGCTCGCCGGCGTAGACCTGGGCATCGATGCTCAGCTCGTTGGGCAGCGGTGCCTGAGGGTCATGGGCGGTGCCGGCGGATTCCTCCAGCGGACGGAACAGCGCGTCGCTGGCGAAGCTCTGGTCGAACTGGCCGAGGTAGTTGAAGGTCACCGGTGCCACCGGCAAGGCCTGCATGGCGTCGCGGCTGGCGTCGTCGCCGAGGTAGCGCAGCACGCCGAAGCCGAGGCCCTTGTGCGGTACCGCGCGCAGTTGTTCCTTGATCGCCTTGATCGATTCCGACAGCTCGCCGGCCGGAGTGAGGCGCAGCGGGTAGGCGCTGGTGAACCAGCCGACGCTGCGGGTCAGGTCGATCTCGTCGAACAGGGTTTCGCGGCCGTGGCCTTCCAGCTGGACCAGCGCCGACGGCTGCTCGGTCCACTGGCAGAGCACGCGGGCCAGGGCGGTCAGCAGCAGGTCGTTGACCTGGGTGCGGTAGGCGCTCGGCGCCTGTTGCAGCAGCTGGCGGGTGCGCTGGGCATCCAGGCGCACGCTGACGCTGTGGGCATGGCGGTTCTGCTGGCCGCCCACCGGGTCGAGGCCCGGCAGCGGCATGCCGGTGTCGCCCAGCTGGGCTTGCCACCAGTCACGCTCCTTGTGCAGCGACTCACTGCCGGCGTAGGTGCGCAGGCGCTCGGCCCAGTCGCGCAGGGCGCTGGTCTTGGCCGGCAGTTGCACGGCCTGGCCGGTCTGCAGCTGGCGATAGACGCCTTGCAGGTCTTCCAGCAGCACGCGCCAGGACACGCCGTCCACCACCAGGTGATGGATCGCCAGCAGCAGGCGTTGCTCGCCCTGCGGGCCGTCCACCAGCAAGGCGCGCAGCAGCGGGCCGTGTTGCAGGTCGAGGCTGCGCTGGGTCTCGTCGTACAGCGCGGTGCAGTCGGCCATGTCGTTGACCTGGGCGACCCGCAGCAGCGCGTCATTGCCGTTGAGGAACTCTGCCTGCCAGGCGCCGGCCTGCTCGCGGAAGCCAAGGCGCAGGGCGTCGTGCTGCTGTTGCACGGCTTGCAGCGCCTGCTCCAGCAAGGCGGCATCGAGGGTCTGGGTCGGCTCCAGCAGCACCGCCTGGTTCCAGTGCTGGCGGTTGGTGATCGGCGTTTCGAAGAACCAGTGCTGGATCGGCGTCAGCGCCGATGCGCCGCTGAGCAGGCCCTGTTCGGCGCGGACCACTTCGTGGGTGGTGGCGACGGCCGCCAGGGTCTGCACGGTCTGGTGCTGGAACAGGTCGCGCGGGCTGAAGTGGATGCCGGCCGCACGGGCACGGCTGACCACCTGGATCGACAGGATCGAGTCGCCGCCCAGTTCGAAGAAGTTGTCGTTGAGGCCGACCTGGGCGACATTGAGCACCTCGCCCCAGATCCGCGCCAAGCTCAGTTCCAGTTCGCTGCTCGGCGCCACGTACTGCTGGCGGTTCAGCTCCGGGTCCGGCGCCGGCAGGGCGCGGCGGTCGAGCTTGCCGTTGGCGGTGAGCGGCATGGACTCCAGCAGGATCAGGTGGGTGGGCACCATGTAGTCCGGCAGTTGTGCCTTGAGCGCGGCCTTGAGCTCGTCGCGCAGGCGTGCCTGGGCTGCCTCGTCCTGGCTGGCCACCTCGCTGACCAGGTAACCGGCCAGTTGCTTGCCCGCCGGGGTGTCCAGCGCCAGCACCACCGCTTCGCGGATGGCGGCATGGTCGAGCAGACGGGTCTCGATCTCGCCCAGCTCGATACGGAAGCCGCGGATCTTCACCTGATGGTCGACCCGGCCGATGTATTCCACCTGGCCATCGGCGCGCTGGCGCACCAGGTCGCCGGTGCGGTACAGGCGCCCGCCTTCGGTCGAAAACGGATCGGCGACGAAACGCTCGGCGGTCAGGCCCGGACGTTCGTGGTAACCCACGGCGAGGCCGGCCCCGCCGACATACAGCTCACCAGTGGCGCCCTGTGGCACCAGGGCCAGGTCGGTGTCGAGGATATAGGCGACCCGCGCGCCCACCACGCTGCCGATCGGCACGCTGGCCTGGCCCTCTTCCAGCTCCGCCGGCGACAGGCAGGCCAGCGGCATGACCACGGTCTCGGTCGGGCCATAGGCGTTGAAGAACAGCTCCGGCGCGAAGGCGGCGCGGATGCGTTGCAGGTGCTCGCCGGTCAGCGCCTCGCCGCCGGTGATGCACATGCGCACCGGCAGTTGCTGCCCCTGGGTGGCGAGGAACTGCGCCAGCTGGCTGCCGTAGCTCGGCGTGAAGCCAAGGATGTTGACGCCCTGCTCGCGGATCAGCGTGCAGATTTCCTCGGCGTCCCACTGGCCCTGGGCACGCAGCACCAGGCGCGCACCGGTCAGCAGCGGCACCAGCAGGCGCTCGGTGGCGGCGTCGAAGTTGATCGAATAGAAGTGCAGCTCGCAGTCGTCCGGGCGCATGTGGAAGCGCTTGATCACCGCCTGGCAGTGCATGGCGATCTCGCCATGGCTGACCACCACGCCTTTCGGCAGGCCGGTGGAGCCGGAGGTGTAGATCAGGTACGCCTGGTGCTGCGGCAGGTTGACGAAGGGCGGCTCGCTGTCCGGGTAGGACGCCAGTTGCGCCGCGTCGTCCTCCAGGCACCAGCGCGCCACGCCTTCAGGCAGCTCGCCGAGGGCGTCCAGCAGCGTGGTGTCGCTGAGCAGCAGGCGCACGCCGCTGTCCTGGATCATGTAGTGCAGGCGTTCCAGCGGGTATTCCGGGTCCAGCGGCACATAGGCGCCGCCGGCCTTGAGGATCGCCAGCAGGCCGATGACCATCTCCAGCGACCGCTCCAGCGCCAGGCCGACACGCACCTGCGGGCCGACGCCGCGTTCGCGGAGCATCCAGGCCAGGCGGTTGGCCCGGGCGTCCAGTTCGGCGTAGCTGAGGGTTTCGCCACGGAAGGTCAGCGCGCCGGCCTGCGGATCGGCTTTCACCCGCTCGCGGAACAGGCTGTGGATGCACTGGTCGAGACGTTGCTCGCCGGCTTCGGCGCCCAGGCTGTCGATCAGTTGCTGGCGCTCGTCGCTGGCCAGCAGCGGCAGTTCGCCGAGGCGCTGTTGCGGATCGGCCAGCAGCGCCTGCAGCAGGTTGCGCCAGTGTCCGGCCATGCGCGCGATGCGCGGTTCGTCGAACAGGTCGGTGCTGTAGGTCAGGCAGCAACCCAGGCGATGATCCAGCTCGGTGACTTCCAGGTTGAGATCGAACTTGGTGGCGCGGGCGTCGTTGACGATGTACTCCACGGTCATCCCGGCCAGCTCGCGGCTCTGCTGGAACTCCCAGCGCTGCACGTTGCACATCACCTGGAACAGCGGGTTATAGGCGGCGCTGCGCGGTGGTTGCAGGGCTTCCACCAGGTGGTCGAAGGGCAGGTCCTGGTGCGACTGGCCTTCGATCACGGTGTGGCGCACCTGCTCGAACAGCTCGCCGACGCTCATCTGCCCGTCCAGTTGCACCCGCAGCACCTGGGTGTTGAGGAAGGCGCCGATCAGCCCTTCGCTTTCCGGGCGGATACGGTTGGCCACCGGCGCGCCGATGCGCAGGTCGGTCTGCCCGCTGTAGCGGTAGAGCAACACGGCCAGGGCGGCGGTCATGGTCATGAACAGGGTCAGGCCGTTCTTCGCATTGAAGGCACGCACGCGGCCGGCCAGGTCGTCGCTCAGGTCGAAGCGGAACAGCTCGCCCTGGTGGCTCTGCACTGCAGGACGCGGGCGATCACCCGGCAGTTCCAGCAGCGGATGCTCGTTGCCCAGTTGCGCGGTCCAGTAGTCCAGCTGGCGCTGGCGCTCGCCGGACTCCAGCCACTGGCGCTGCCACACGCTGTAGTCGAGGTACTGCACCGCCAGCGGTTCCAGCGGCGATGGCTTGCCGTCGAGGAAGGCTTCGTAGAGCAGCCCCAGTTCGCGGGCGAAGATGTCCATCGCCCAGCCTTCGGTGACGATATGGTGCAGGGTCAGGACGAAGTAGTGCTCCTGCTCGCCGGCCTTGACCAGGCAGGCGCGCAGCAGCGGACCGGTTTCCAGGTCGAAGGGCTTGTGCGCCTCGCTGTCGGCGAAGGCCTGCAGGCGTACCTGGCGTTCGGCGGCGGGCAGCGCGGAGATATCCAGCCACTGCATGGCCACGCCGGTCTCCTCGGAGACTTTCTGGCAGGCCACGCCGTCGATGCTCGGGAAGGTGGTACGCAGGGTTTCGTGGCGCAGGATCAGCGCCTGCAACGCCGCCTCGAAGCAGCCGATGTCGAAGGCGCCGCTCAGGCGCGCCATGCCGCCGACGTTGTAGGCGGGGCTGTCCGGCTCCATCTGCCAGAGGAACCACATGCGTTGCTGGGAATACGACAGCGCCACCGGCTGGCTGCGGTCGACGCTGGCGATGGCCTGCTGGCTGTTGCGCTGGCCGTCGGCCTGCAGCGCGGCGACCGCGCTGGCAAAGGCGCCCAGCTCGCGGTGCTCGAACAGCACCCGCAGCGGCAGCTCGACGTCGCACGCCTGGCGCACGCGGGAAATGATCTGGGTGGCCAGCAGCGAATGGCCGCCGAGGTCGAAGAAGTCATCGGCCAGGCCGACCCGTGGCACGCCCAGTACGTCGCGCCAGATCGCGGCGATGCCGCGCTGCAGCTCGGTCTCGGGTTCGATGTGCTCGCGGGAGTGCCATTGCGGCTCGGGCAGCGCGCGGCGGTCCAGCTTGCCGCTCGGGCCGAGGGGCATCACGTCCATGCGCACCAGTTGCGCCGGGACCATGTATTCCGGCAGCTCCAGGGCCAGTTCGGCCTTGAGCCGGGCGATCTGCGCAGCCTCGCCCTCCTCGCCCGCCTCGGCGGTGAAGTAACCCACCAGTTGCGCACCGGCGGCGGTTTCGCGCACCAGCACCGCGGCCTGGCCGACACCGTCCAGGGCCAGCAGGCGCGCTTCGATTTCCTGCGGTTCGACGCGGAAGCCGCGCAGCTTTACCTGGTGGTCGAGACGGCCGAAGTATTCCAGGGCGCCATCGGCCGCCCAGCGCACGCGGTCACCGGTGCGGTACAGACGGGACCCCGGCTCGCCAGCGGCATCCGGGACGAAGCGCTCGGCGGTCATCGCGGCGCGGCCCAGGTAGCCACGGGCCAGGCCGATGCCGCCGATGCACAGCTCGCCGGCAACGCCGTCCGGCTGGGCATTCAGTTCGCCATCGAGGACGCGGCAGATCACGTTGCCCAGCGGCCGGCCAATCGGCGAACGCGCACCGTCGCTGGTCTGGCAGTGCCAGTGGGTGACGTTGATCGCGGTCTCGGTCGGGCCGTAGCGATTGTGCAATTGGGCGTTGGGCAGTTGCGCCAGCACGCGGTTGCGCAGTTCGGCAGGCAGCGCCTCGCCACCGGAGAAGACCCGGCGCAGGCTGCTGCAACTGGCCGTCAGCGGCTCGTCGATGAACAGTTGCAGCAGCGGCGGCACGAAGTGCAGCGTGGTCACGCCGTGCTCTTGTACCAGCTGGGCGATGCGGTGCGGATCGCGGTGCTCGCCGGGTGCGGTGATCACCAGCTTGCAGCCGGTGATCAATGGCCAGAAGCACTCCCACACCGAGACGTCGAAGCTGATCGGCGCCTTCTGCATCAGCACGTCGCTGTCATCCAGCTTGTAGGTGGCCTGCATCCATTGCAGGCGCTCGGCCAGGGCTGCGTGGGTGTTGCCCACGCCTTTCGGCTGGCCGGTGGAGCCGGAGGTGTAGATCACGTAGGCGAGGTTGTCGCCGTGCAGGTGCAGGCCCGGCGCGTGGCTTGGCCAGTTGTCCAGCTTGAGGGTGTCGAGGGCGATGGCGCTGACGCCGTCGGCGCTCGGCATGTCGCCGAGCAGGTGGCTCTGGGTCAGCAACAGCGAGACGCGGCTGTCGGCGAGCATGTAGGCCAGGCGCTCGCTCGGGTAGTCCGGGTCCAGCGGCACGTAGGCGCCGCCGGCCTTGATAATCGCCAGCAGGCCGATCAGCAGTTGCGGCGAACGCTCCACGGCGATGGCCACCTTCACGTCAGGGCCGACGCCCTTGTCCCGCAGGTAGTTGGCCAGGCGGTTGGCCTGGGCGTGCAGGCCGGCGAAGTCCAGGCTGCCGCCGTCCCAGACCAGGGCGGTGCGCTCGGGGCTGCGCTGGGCCTGTTCGTTCAGCAGCTCGGGCAGCCAGCGGCTGGCCGGGGTGCATGGCGCCACGCTCCAGGCGGCCTGGCGTGCGTGTTCGCTGTCGTCCAGCAGTTGCAGGTCGCCCAGGGCGATGGCCGCGTTGTCGCTGACCTGGGCCAGCAGGCGCACGTAATGAGCGGCAAGGCGCTGGATGGTGGCGCGCTCGAACAGCTCGTCGGCGTAGTCGAAGGACAGGTTGATGCGGCCGCTGCGGTCTTCCTCGCTGTGCAGCTGCAGGTCGAACTTGGCTTCGCGGCTGTGCCACGGCAGCTCGTCGGCGAGCAGGCCCGGCAGGCGGCGCAGGGCGCCGAGGTCGCGTTGCTGGTGGTTGAACATGACCTGGAACAGGCCCTGTTCGCGGGCCTGGGGGAAGGCCTCGACCAGTTGATCGAACGGCAGGTCCTGATGGGCCTGGGCTTCCAGCGCGGCCTGGCGGGTGCGGGTCAGCAGCTCGGCGAACGGCAGGCGCGATTCCAGCTCGGCGCGCAGCACCAGGGTGTTGATGAAGAAGCCGATCAGGCCCTGGGTTTCCTGGCGCGGACGGTTGGCACCCGGCACGCCGATACGGATATCGCTCTGCCCGCTGTAGCGGTGCAGCAGGCTCTGGAAGCCGGCCAGCAGGAGCATGAACGGGGTCGAGCCATGGCTCTGCGCCGCGGCTTTCACCGCCTTGCTCTGCTCCGCGCTCAAACGCAGGCTGTAGCGCGAGGCGCTGTGCTGCTGGCGGGTGGAACGCGGGTGGTCGGTGGCCAGGTTCAGGCTTGGCTGTTCCTCGCCCAGTTGCTGCTTCCAGTAGTCCAGCTGGCGCTGCGCTTCACCGCGGGCCAGCCACTCGCGTTGCCACTGGCCGTAGTCGGCGTAGCGGACCGGCAGCGCTTCCAGGGTCAGCGGCTGGCCTTGCACGGCGGCGGCATACAGGCGCGAGAACTCGTCGATCAGCACGTTCAGCGACCAGCCGTCGGCGATGATGTGGTGCATGGTCACCAGCAACTGGTGTTCCTGTTCGTCGAGGCAGACCAGTTGAACCCGCAGCAGCGGGCCGTTTTCCAGGTCGAACGGCAGGCGGGCCTGCTCCTCGCGGATGGCCTGGGCGCGCTGGCGACGTTCTTCCTCGTCGAGGTCGCTGAGGTCGATGCGCTGGATATCGAACGGGCCGGCAGCGTCGATGCGTTGCAGGGCCACGCCGTCTTTCTCGTAGAAACGGGTACGCAGCGATTCATGGCGTTCGCTGAGGCGCTGGAAGGCGCTGCGCAGAGCGGTTTCGTCCAGTTCGCCGCGCAAGTTGAGGCCGGCAGGAATGTTGTAGGCGCTGCTTTGCGGATCCAGCTGCCAGGTGAACCACAGGCGGTTCTGCGCCAGGGATTGCGGCAGGTCCTGCTCGCCCGGCAGGCGCAGGATGCGCTCGTCGGCCTGGGCGCCGGACTGCGCGCCTTCCAGGGCGGCGACGAAGCCTTGCAGGGTCGGTGCTTCGAACAGCAGGCGCAGGTTCAGCTCGACGCCCAGGGCTTCACGCAGGCTGGCGACGACCTGGGTGGCGAGGATGGAGTTGCCGCCGAGCAGGAAGAAATGATCGTCGGCGGCGATGTCTTCGACCTGCAGGTGCTCGCGCCAGGTGCGCGCCACCAGTTCGCTCAGGTCGGACTTGGCCAGGGTCGCGGCGCTGGCCTTTTCCCCGGCCGCCTGCTGCGGGAACACCGCGTAGCTGTCGAGGCTGCCGTCGGCCAGGCGGGTGCGGCAGGCGGAACGCTGCAGCTTGCCGCTGGAAGTCTTCGGCAAGGCGCCGGGATTGAGCAGCACCACCACGCTCGGCGCCTGTTGATAGGCGTCGGCGACGGTCTGGCGCAGGGTCTTGATCAGTTCGTCGGCCGGTACGTTCTTCTGCACGCTGCGGCCGATCTCGGCGGCGATGCCGATGCCCTCGATACCCTCCTGGGTCACTGCGAAGGCGGCGATGCGGCCTTTGCGCACCACGTCCACTTCGCGCTCGATGGTCTGCTCGATGTCCTGTGGATAAATGTTCTGGCCGCGGACGATGAGCATGTCCTTCAGGCGGCCGGTGATGTACAGCTCGCCGTCGCGCAGGAAGCCGAGGTCGCCGGTGCGCAGCCAGGTCTGGCCGGCGTGCTGGACGAAGGTTTTCGCCGTGGCCTCCGGGTTGCGCCAGTAGCCGTGGGCGATGCTCGGGCCACAGGCCCAGACTTCACCGACCTGGTTCTCGCCGAGCATTGCCAGGCTCTGCGGGTCGGCGATCAGAACGCCGTGTTCCGGCTGGCTGGTGCCGCAGCTCATCACCGGGCTGCCCTGCCCTGGCTCGGCAACGTTGCGCGACAAGGCCTGCTCGTCGAGACGCAGGTGCGGAATGCCCTGGCCACGCTTGCCACCGGCAACGAACAGGGTCGCCTCGGCCAGGCCATAGGAGGCGAAGAAACTGCTGGCGTCGAAGCCGCAGCCGGCGAATTTCTCGGCGAAGGCGTCGAGGCTGTCCAGGCGGATCGGCTCGGAACCGGAATAGGCCACGCGCCAGCCGCTCAGGTCGAGACGGGCCAGGGCTGCGTCGCTGACCCGCGCCGCGCAGAGCTGGTAGGCGAAGTCCGGGCCGCCACTGATGGTGCCTTTGTACTCGCTGATCGCTTCCAGCCAGCGCAGTGGCCGGGTCAGGAAGTAGGCCGGGGACATCAATACGCAGGGCACGCCGCTGAAGATCGGCTGCAGCAGGCCGCCGATCAGGCCCATGTCGTGGTACAGCGGCAGCCAGCTGACGATCACGTCGTCCGGGTTGATATCGATGCCGAAACCGTGGCGGATGAGTTTTTCGTTGGCCACCAGGTTGCCGTGGCTGACCTGCACGCCCTTGGGCAGCGCGGTGGAGCCGGAGGTGTATTGCAGGAAGGCGATGCCATCGCCGCTCAGTTCAGGCGCCTGCCAACCGGCGGCGGCAGCACTGTCGAGGTCGTCGACGCAGAGCAGCGCCGGGGCGCCCTCGGCCTTGAGTTCGGCCACTTCCAGCAGGCTGTCGCGCAGGGCCGAGGCGGTCAGCACCAGGCTCGGCTCGGCGTCGGCGATGATCGACAGCAGGCGCTCCTGGTGGTGACGGCGGTTGGACTCCGGCGGATAGGCCGGCACGGCGATGATGCCGGCATACAGGCAGCCGTAGAACGCCGCGACGTAGTCGGGGCCACTGGGGAACAGCAGGATCGCGCGGTCGCCCAGCGCGGCGCGGCCTTGCAGGGCAGCGGCGATGGCGCGCGCGCGCAGGTCCAGGTCAGCGTAGGTCAGCACGACGCCCTGGTCCTGCTCGTCGGAGAGGAAACGCAGGGCCAGCTTGTCCGGCGTCTGCGCGGCACGACGTTGAAGGGACTGGGCCAGGGTGGCTGGAAGTTCGAACGCATCCATGAGGGGTTCCTGCTGAATTCGGCGTGGCAAAAAAGGGGTCGGGGTGACGAACGGGCTGGCGCGGGCTCAACCGGCGGCGCGGGCGGCCTGGCGGCGGGCGCTGCGGTTGCGCCAGCGCGCCAGGTGCTGGTCGGCGTAGCGGCGCAGCTGGCGCAACAGGCGCGCCTGTTCGTCGATCAGGTAGAAGTGATGGCCTTCGAACATGTCGAGGGAGAAGCCGGTGCTGGTCTCGTCCTGCCAGTCCAGCAGTTCGTCGACCTTGACGGTGTCGCGCTTGCCGCCGAACACGTGGATCGGCACCGCCAGCGGTTGGCGCTGGCCGTAGGCGAAACTGCCGCAGAGCAGGAAGTCGGCGCGCAGGATCGGCAGGATCAGTTCGAGCAATTCTTCGTTGGCGATCACGCTGTCGCTGGTGCCGCCCAGTTGGCGCAGGCGGGTGATGAGTTCTTCGTCGCTCTTGGCGATGGCGTATTCGCTGACATCGCGCCGCGACGGGCCGGCGGTGGCCGAGGTGAACAGCGCCAGCGGCGCCGGCAGGCCGCGATCACGCAGGGCGTGGGCCAGCTCGAAGGCCAGCAGGCCGCCGAGGCTGTGGCCGAACAGGGCATAGGGGCGATCCAGTTCGGCGGCGATTTCCTCGGCCAGCCGTCCGGCCAGTTGCACCATGTCGGTCTGCAGCGGCTCGTCCATGCGTCGGCCGCGGCCGGGCAGTTCCAGCGGCCGCACCTGCAGCCAGGCCGGCATCCTGGCCTTCCACGGGCTGTAGCAGGTGGCGCTGGCGCCGGAATAAGGCAGGCAGAACAGGGTCAGGCCGGGTGCGTCGCGTTCGATGCCCATTTATCGTTTTCCTGTAGGTGCACGCCCCGGCCATGACAACGGCCGGGCTTGTCTCCCAGAAGAACGGATGGGGGGTAGAAATAATTAGTCGCATCTGCCGATCGCGATCAGCCGCTGGACAGGGTTCCAGAACAGAAACCCCGGAAACGAAAAAAGCGACCCTAAGGTCGCTTTCTTCGTTTTGCTTCGAGGAGTTCAAGGGCCTCGAAGCGGATATGGCGCAGCGGACGGGACTCGAACCCGCGACCCCCGGCGTGACAGGCCGGTATTCTAACCGACTGAACTACCGCTGCGTATCGCACGAACTTGCGTTCGTTTGAAACTGGGATCTGGCCTGAAGGCTTCGGTACCTTCGGACCTCAAACCGCTCATGGAGCGATCTGGAGAAAAGTGGCGCAGCGGACGGGACTCGAACCCGCGACCCCCGGCGTGACAGGCCGGTATTCTAACCGACTGAACTACCGCTGCGCATGTGGACTTGCGTCCTGTTCCTCTCTGGTAGACCGTTTCTTTCGAAGCGATCCGGGTCAGGAACGTCTCAGGAAGTGGTGGGTGATGACGGGATCGAACCGCCGACCCTCTGCTTGTAAGGCAGATGCTCTCCCGGCTGAGCTAATCACCCTTCGTAACCTACGTCACATCGCGTCACTGCTGTTGCTGTTTCGCTTTGTTTCGTTTGCTTCGCTGAGGCCGCGAAATTTACGCAGGTAACGAACCTAAGTCAATAGCCCCATTGAAGTTTTTTTCAAAAAGAGCTTTTTTCAGCTTTAAGCTGCAAGCCGTAAGCGGCAAGCAAGGGCAAAAGCAGCCCGCGTGATTTGGAAGCCAGGTGAAATCGAACAGGTAACGCAAATTGCTTGGCGCTTGGAGCTTGAAGCTTGAAGCTTGCCGCTAGCAATAGATCATCTTCCGGGTCATGCCGCCGTCGACGACGAACTCCTGGCCGGTGACGAACCCGGCATTCTTCGACAGCAACCAGGACACCGCCGCGGCCACATCCTCCACCGTCCCTACCCTGCCCGCCGGATGCTGGGCATGGTCGGCATCGCTCAGCGGTTCGGCGCGCCGCACGGAAGGATCACGGGCATCGATCCAGCCGGGACTGACGGCATTGACGCGGATCTCCGGGCCCAGGCTCATGGCCAGGGCGTGGGTCAGCGCCAGCAGGCCACCCTTGCTCGCCGCGTAGGCCTCGGTGTCCGGCTCGGACTGGACGGCGCGGGTCGAGGTCAGGTTGACGATGGCCCCGCAATGCGCGCGCAGATAAGGCGCACAGTGCTTGGCCAACAGCATCGGTCCGCTCAGGTTGACCGCCATGACTCGGTTCCAGTGCTGCAGGCTGAGGCTTTCCAGGGTGGTGTTGTGGGGGTTGGCGATCGCCGCGTTGCACACCAGTGCATCGAGGCGACCGAACTGGCCAAGGACCTCGGCCACGCCAAGGGTGACCTGGACCTCGTCGGACACATCCATGCCGACGAACCAGGCATTGTCGCCGAGGACCTTGGCGACCTTGGAACCGCGTACGCGGTCAAGGTCGGTCAGGACCACCTGCCAGCCCTCGGCGATCAGCCAGGCAGCGATGCCCAGGCCGATGCCGCGGGCGGCGCCGGTGACCAGCGCCACGCGGCCGTTATGGCTGCTCTCGGCAACCGACCAGTCGATCACAGCGCGGCCAGCCCGCGAGCGAGGTCGGCCTTGAGGTCGGCCACGTCTTCCAGGCCCACGGCAACCCGGATCAGGCTGTCGCGGATACCGGCGGCTTCACGCTCCTGCGGCGACAGACGGCCGTGGGAGGTGGTGCCCGGGTGGGTGATGGTGGTCTTGGCGTCACCCAGGTTGGCGGTGATCGAGATCAGCCGGGTAGCGTCGATGAAACGCCAGGCGCCCTCTTTGCCGCCCTTGACCTCGAAACTCACCACCGCGCCGAAGCCTTTCATCTGGCGCTTGGCCAGATCGTGCTGCGGATGGCTTTCGAGACCGGCGTAGTGCACCTTCTCGATGCCGTCCTGCTGCTCCAGCCACTCGGCCAGTTCCTGGGCATTGGCGCAGTGGGCGCGCATCCGCAGGTTCAGCGTCTCCAGGCCCTTGAGGAAGATCCAGGCGTTGAACGGGCTCAGCGACGGACCGGCGGTGCGGATGAAACCGACCACTTCCTTCATCTGTTCGCTGCGACCGGCGACCACGCCGCCCATGCAACGGCCCTGGCCGTCGATGAACTTGGTCGCCGAGTGCACCACGATGTCCGCGCCCAGTTGCAGCGGCTGCTGCAGGGCCGGGGTGCTGAAGCAGTTGTCCACCACCAGCTGGGCGCCCTTGGCGTGGGCGATTTCCGCCAGCGCGGCGATATCGACCAGTTCGGCCAGCGGGTTCGATGGCGATTCGACGAACAGCAGCCTGGTGTTGGCCTTGATCGCCTGTTCCCAGGCACTCAGGTCGGCCAGCGGCACGTAGTCCACCTGCACGCCGAAGCGCTTGAAGTACTTCTCGAACAGGCTGATGGTCGAGCCGAACACGCTCTGCGAAACCAGCACATGGTCGCCGGCGCTGCAGAACGACATGACCGTGGCGAGGATCGCCGCCATGCCGGTGGAGGTCGCCACTGCCTGCTCGGCGCCTTCCAGAGCGGCGATGCGCTCCTCGAAAGCCCGTACGGTGGGGTTGGTGTAGCGTGAATAGACGTTGCCTGGAACCTCGCCGGCGAACCGCGCCGCGGCATCGGCCGCAGTACGGAACACGTAGCTGGAGGTGAAGAACAGCGGGTCGCTGTGCTCACCTTCCGGCGTGCGATGCTGGCCGGCGCGAACCGCCAGCGTATCGAAAGCGACCCCTTCGAGGTCGCTGTCCAGGCGCCCGGCATCCCATTCCTGTGTCATGCCGTTGCTCCCTATATCAGTTGTTGTGGAGGTCGATGATCGCGCTGACCGCCTGGTTCTTCGCCTTGGCGAGGTCGTTGCGCGCTCGCTCGATGCGTTCCAGGTAGGCTGCGTCGACGTCGCCGGTGACGTACTGGCCGTCGAATACCGCGCAGTCGAAGTGCTCGATCTTGATCTTGCCGCCGCCAACCGCTTCGATCAGGTCAGGCAGGTCCTGGTAGACCAGCCAGTCGGCGCCGATCAGGTCGGCGACATCCTGGGTGCTGCGGTTGTGAGCGATCAGCTCGTGGGCGCTCGGCATGTCGATGCCGTAGACGTTGGGGAAGCGCACGGCCGGAGCGGCCGAGCAGAAGTAGACGTTCTTGGCGCCGGCTTCGCGGGCCATCTGGATGATCTGCTTGCAGGTGGTGCCGCGCACGATGGAGTCGTCCACCAGCATCACGTTCTTGCCGCGGAACTCCAGTTCGATGGCGTTGAGCTTCTGGCGTACGGATTTCTTGCGTGCGGCCTGGCCCGGCATGATGAAGGTGCGGCCGATGTAGCGGTTCTTGACGAAGCCTTCGCGGAACTTCACGCCCAGGTGGTTGGCCAGCTCCAGGGCCGCGGTGCGGCTGGTGTCCGGGATCGGGATGACCACGTCGATGTCGTGATCCGGACGCTCGCGCTGGATCTTCTCGGCCAGCTTCTCGCCCATGCGCAGGCGCGCCTTGTACACCGAGACGCCGTCGATGATCGAGTCGGGACGGGCCAGGTAGACATGCTCGAAGATGCACGGCGAGAGTTTCGGGTTGGTGGCGCACTGGCGGGTGTGCAGCTTGCCTTCCTCGGTGATGTACACCGCTTCGCCCGGCGCCAGGTCGCGGATCAGGGTGAAGCCGAGCACGTCCAGGGAGACGCTTTCGGAGGCGATCATGTACTCGACGCCTTCGTCGGTGTGACGCTGGCCGAAGACGATCGGGCGGATGCCGTTCGGGTCGCGGAAGCCGACGATGCCGTAGCCGGTGATCATCGCCACCACGGCGTAGCCGCCGACGCAGCGGTTGTGCACGTCGGTGACCGCGGCGAACACGTCTTCCTCGGTCGGTTGCAGCTTGCCGCGCACCGCCAGCTCATGGGCGAAGACGTTGAGCAGGACTTCCGAGTCGGAGTTGGTGTTGACGTGGCGCAGGTCGGACTCGTAGATCTCCTTGGCCAGCTGCTCGACGTTGGTCAGGTTGCCGTTGTGCGCCAGGGTGATGCCATACGGCGAGTTGACGTAGAACGGCTGGGCCTCGGCCGAGGTGGAGCTGCCCGCGGTCGGGTAGCGCACGTGACCGATGCCCATGTTGCCCACCAGGCGCTGCATATGGCGCTGCTGGAAGACGTCACGGACCAGGCCGTTGTCCTTGCGCAGGAATAACCGGCCATCATGGCTGGTCACAATACCGGCAGCGTCCTGGCCGCGGTGCTGGAGGACGGTTAGCGCGTCATACAGCGCCTGATTGACGTTCGACTTACCGACGATACCGACGATGCCACACATGCGACGCAACCCCTACTTAATGAAACTGGATTGAACGGTGCTCACGGGACTTTTGGTCCCAGGAGCTGTTCCTTGAACGGAAGATCGGCTGGAGCGCTGATCCCGCTGGCTAGCCACTGGCTGGTCAACCCCAGGATGAGGTTCTTCGACCAGTCAGCCACCAATAGAAATTGGGGCAGGAGTCGCGACTCCTGCCACCATGGATCCTGTTGTACCGGCCCCAGGCTCAGCAGCCCGACGGCCACCACAACCAACAAGGCGCCGCGAGCGGCGCCGAAGGCCATGCCGAGAAAGCGATCGGTCCCGGAAAGCCCGGTGACGCGAATCAGCTCGCCCAGAAGGAAATTGATCATCGCCCCCACCAGCAGGGTGGCGACGAAGACGATGGCACAACCACCGATGACCCGCGCGGAAGGCGTCTGGATGTAGCTGTCCAGGTACTGCGCGGCCGAGCCGCCGAACATCCACGCCATCGCCCCGGCGACGATCCAGGTGAGCAGGGACAAGGCTTCCTTGACGAAGCCGCGCTTGAGACTGATCAGCGTAGAAATGGCGATGATCGCGAGAATCGCCCAGTCGACCCAGGTAAATGCCACGGTGTTGCCTGCAAACGGTTGAGGCCGGGCATTTTACCAGAGCGAGGGACTATCGGTAAGCGGTGATTTGCCGTCCGGCGCGGGGCTGGACGGCAGGTTTCACCCGCGTTCGGGCTGGAAGCGCACCACGAAACCCTTGAGTTTCTGCTGGCGGCTGATGACATCACGCAAGCGCTCGGCTTCGGCGCGCTCGATGACCGGACCGACGAACACCCGGTTCATGCCCTCGGCGGAGCGGATATAGGCGTTGTAGCCCTGGCTGCGCAGGGTTTTCTGCAGGCTGTCGGCGCTGGCGCGGTTGGACAGGCTGGCCAGTTGCACCGACCAGCTCACCGGCAGGCCGTTGGGATCGACCTTGCTGGCCGAGGCCTGGCTCGCCGCCGGGGCCGGGGCTGCCACAGGCGCGGCGGGCTTGGCCGGCGCGGCGGCGACCGTCGGGGCCGGGGCCGGCTTGGTCGCCGGTGCAGGCGTCGGCAGCGGCGTGGTCGGCTTCGGCGCTTCGGCTACCGGCGCGGACGGCGCCGGGGCGATCGGCGTGCTCGGTGCCGTCACCGGCTGGCTGGCCACGTTGCTCTCGGGAATGACCTGGGGCTCCGGCACCTGCACCGGTTCCACCTGGACCTGCGGCAAGGCCGGGACCGCCGGCGCCTGCGGCGCCTCGACCTGAACCTGGCGCAGTTCGTCTTCCTTGGTGAACAGCATCGGCAGGAAAATCACCGCCAGCGCCACCAATACCAGCGCGCCGACCATCCGTTGCTTCATGACCTTGTCCAGTCCCGCCATTGACTCAGTCCTCCATGGCCTGCCGGCTCAGCCACTGCAAGGCCTCGCCGACACAGAAAAATGATCCGAACAGCAGGATCTCGTCATCCGCCGTCGCCTGTGCGCACTGCCCTTCCAGGGCCTGTGCGACGCTGGAGTAGGACTGCACCGCAGCGCCAAGGTTCGCAAGCGCTGCCTGCAACTCCGTGGCCGGACGACTGCGTGCAGTATCCAGTGTAGCGACTGCCCAGCTGCCAACCTGTGACAGCAGTGGCCGGATCACGCCGTCCAGGTCCTTGTCCGACAGCAGGCCGAAGACCGCCAGGCGCTGGCCGCTCACCGGCCGGGCAGCCAGGCGCTCGGCCAGGTACTCGGCAGCGTGCGGGTTGTGGCCGACGTCGAGGAGGATGTTCAGGCGCTTGCCCTGCCAGTCGAACTGGCGGCGGTCCAGGCGCCCGACGATGCGTGCGTCCTGCAAGGCCTGGGCGATGCGTCCGGCGCCCCACGGCAGGTCCAGCAGCAGGTACGCCTGCAGGGCCAGGGCGGCGTTTTCCATGGGCAGGTCGAGCAGCGGCAGGTCGCGCAGTTCGACCACGGCGCCACGGGCATCGACGCCGCGCCATTGCCAGCGCTGCTCGGTGTAGGCCAGGTCGAAGTCGCGACCGCGCAGGAAGAACGGGCAAGCCAGCTCGCGAGCCTTGTCCAGCAGCGGTTGCGGCGGGTTGAGGTCGCCACACAGGGCCGGCTTGTCCTGGCGGAAGATCCCGGCCTTCTCGAAGGCTACCGACTCGCGGGTGTTGCCCAGCCAGTCGGCATGGTCGACACCGATGCTGGTGACCACGGCAAGGTCCGCGTCCACCAGGTTGACCGCGTCCAGCCGCCCGCCCAGGCCGACTTCGAGGACCACGGCGTCCAGCGCCGCGCGGCTGAACAGCCAGAAGGCCGCCAGGGTGCCCATTTCGAAGTAGGTCAGGGAGGTTTCGCCACGGGCCGCCTCGACGGCGGCAAAGGCTTCGCAGAGTTGCTCGTCGCTGGCTTCGAGACCGTCGACCTGCACCCGCTCGTTGTAGCGCAGCAGGTGCGGCGAACTGTAGACCCCGACCTTCAACCCCTGCGCCTTGAGCAGCGCGGCGATGAAGGCACAGGTCGAACCCTTGCCGTTGGTGCCGGTGACGGTGATCACCCGAGGCGCCGGCTTGCCCAGCCCGAGCCGGGCCACTACCTCGCGGGAGCGATCCAGGCCCATGTCGATGGCCGACGGGTGCAGTTGCTCCAGGTAGGCGAGCCAGTCGCCAAGGGTGCGCGGGGTCATACGGTGGCAGGCGCCGGCGGTACGACCACGGCATCGATCGCCGACGGTACGTGTTTCGGGGTCGGCTTGCCGGTCATCTGGGCCAGCAGCTTGGCCAGGCGCTCACGCAGCTCGGCGCGGTGGACGATCATGTCGATGGCGCCGTGCTCCAGGAGGAACTCGCTGCGCTGGAAGCCTTCCGGCAGTTTCTCGCGCACGGTCTGCTCGATCACCCGCGGGCCGGCGAAGCCGATCAGGGCCTTCGGCTCACCGACGATGACGTCACCGAGCATCGCCAGGCTGGCGGAAACACCGCCGTAGACCGGGTCGGTCAGCACGGAGATGAACGGGATGCCTTCTTCGCGCAGACGCGCCAGGGCGGCGGAGGTCTTGGCCATCTGCATCAGGGAGATCAGGGCTTCCTGCATGCGCGCACCGCCGGAAGCGGAGAAGCAGACCATCGGGCAACGGTTTTCCAGGGCGTAGTTGGCAGCACGGACGAAGCGCTCGCCGACCACGGCACCCATGGAGCCGCCCATGAAGGAGAACTCGAAGGCGCTGACCACGATCGGCATGCCCATCAGGGTACCGCTCATGGAGATCAGGGCGTCTTTCTCGCCGATCGATTTCTGCGCGGCGACCAGGCGGTCCTTGTACTTCTTGCCGTCGCGGAATTTCAGGCGGTCCACCGGCTCCAGCTCGGCGCCCAGTTCGTTACGGCCTTCCGGGTCGAGGAAGATGTTGATGCGCGCGCGAGCGCCGATACGCATGTGGTGGTTGCACTTGGGGCAGACGTCCAGGGTCTTTTCCAGTTCCGGACGGTACAGCACGGCTTCGCAGGATGGGCACTTGTGCCACAGGCCTTCGGGAACCGAACTTTTCTTCACCTCGGAACGCATGATCGAAGGGATCAGTTTGTCTACTAACCAGTTGCTCATGCTTTATTTCTCCAGTAGCGGCGGCCGGCAGGCATTGGATGCCGGGTCGCGCGTATGCCCTTGAGCTTCAAAAATGATTCGGGAAGAACGGCCGCAACGGCGGGCGCGCAGCGTGCGCTGGCCCGGACGGCGTGCGACCGTTCGTCAATTCGTGTGGCCGGCCCTCGGGCCCGACCTGGCAGCACTGGGCTGCGAAAGGTATGGACGATGCCATGCCGGCCGTCGTCACATCCAGACGCATCACGCCTGGCGCACCGCAGCGAGGAAGGCTTCGATGCGCGCCGCGTCCTTGATGCCCTTGGCCTGCTCCACCCCGCCGCTGACGTCCACCGCGTACGGCCGCACCTGTGCGATGGCCGCGCCGACGTTGTCGGGAGACAGGCCGCCGGCGAGGATGATCGGCTTGCTCAGGTGCGCGGGTACCAGCGCCCAGTCGAAGGCTTCGCCGGTGCCGCCGGGAACGCCGGCCACGTAGGTGTCGAGAAGGATGCCGCTGGCCCGGGCGTACAGCTTGCAGCTGGCTTCCAGGTCGTCGCCGGCACGTACACGCAAGGCCTTGATCCAGGGCCGGTTGTAGCCCTCGCAGTCGGCCGGGGTCTCGTCGCCGTGGAACTGCAGCAGGTCCAGGGGCACGGCTTCGAGGATCTCGTTGAGCTCGCAACGGCTGGCGTTGACGAACAGGCCCACGGTGGTCACGAACGGCGGCAGCGCGGCGATGATCTCCCGCGCCTGCTGCACCGTCACTGCCCGCGGGCTCTTGGCATAGAACACCAGGCCGATGGCGTCAGCCCCCGCCTCGGCCGCGGCCAGCGCGTCCTCGACGCGGGTAATACCGCAGATCTTGCTGCGAACGGCAGACATGGCCAGGGAATCTCCTTCGACGCGAAAGTCCCGGATGTTAGCAAATGACCACAGGGTCGTCAGCCGTCAGGGCATCGAAACCGGTGAGGAAGTGCGGGCCGATGAAACGTTGCGGCAGGACGAACTCCTCGGGGTACTCCACCTGCACCAGGTACAGGCCGAACGGATGGGCGGTGGGCGCCCCGGCCCGCCGGTCGAGACTGGCCAGGACCTCGGCCGCCCAGCCGATCGGACGCTCGCCGGCGCCGATGGCCATCAGCACACCGGCGATATTGCGCACCATGTGGTGGAGGAAGGCGCTGGCGCGGATGTCGAGGACGATCATCTTGCCGTGGCGGGTGACCCGCAGGTGGTGGAGGGTCTTGATCGGCGACTTGGCCTGGCACTGGCCGGCGCGGAAGGCGCTGAAGTCGTGGGTGCCGACCAGGCAGGCGGCGGCGGCGGCCATGCGCTCCACGTCCAGCGGCCGGTGGTTCCAGGTGACCTGGTCGCCGAGGTGTGCCGGGCGGATCTGGTCGTTGTAGATCACATAGCGGTAACGCCGGGCGAAGGCCTTGAAGCGGGCATGGAAGTTGGCCGGCATGGTCTCGGCCCAGGTGACGCTGATGTCATGGGGCAGATGGCTGTTGGCGCCCATGGTCCAGGCCTTGGGATTGCGGATGGCGCAGGTGTCGAAATGCACCACCTGGCCACTGGCGTGGACCCCGGCGTCGGTGCGGCCGGCGCACTGCACGGTGATGGTCTCGTCGGCCACCTTCGACAGGGCTTCCTCCAGTTTCTGCTGGACGCTGGTCACGCCATCGCCCTGGCGCTGCCAGCCGCGGTAGCGGGTGCCTTTGTATTCGACGCCCAGGGCGATGCGGGAATAGCCTTCGGCCGCGACTTCGGCGGGGTTTTCGATGATTTCCAAGGGAATGAGAGCCTGTCGGTTACGCAATGGCGGCGATTATAGCGACAACGGGGGTGGCGGGGGTCAAGAGGAAAACAGGTCGAGCGATCGGCGAGGACCCGCTCATAGATTCAGCAGGGACGGCGTGGGAGCGGATTCATCCGCGATCGGCGGCAAAGCCGTCGTAAACCCTGAGTCCCACGTTTTCCGGACACACCCGGGATACCAGGTTTATGGCCGCTTCGCGGCCAATCGCGGATGAATCCGCTCCCACGCCGGCCCTGCTAAACAATAAGTGCTAGGACAGCTTGGAACGCATCTCGTTGGCCTCGCGGCGCTGTTCCTGGTCGCCTTCCTTGTAGACCTCGTCGAGGATGTCCCGCGCGCCGTCATGGTCGCCCATGTCGATGTAGGCACGGGCCAGATCCAGCTTGGTGGCAACTTCGTCGGTGCCGGCGAGGTAGTCGAACTCCCCATCGTCTTCCGGCGGCAGGCTGGCGGCGTCATCGGCGGTGAAGTGCGGCTCCAGCGATGGGGTTTCCAGGCTGGCGGAGAGCTTGTCCAGCTCGGCGTTGACGTTGTCCAGTTCGGCGGCGAAGTTCTTCGATGCCGCATCGTCCTCGCCCGGCAGGGACAGGTCGAAGTCGTCCGGCAGCGCCAGGTCCGGCAGGTCGGCTTCCAGGCCCAGGTCGTTGTCGAACGCCGCCAGCTCCGCCTCGATATCCAGCGGCGGACGATTTTCCGTCGGCACGGCCGGCGCCTCGTCGGGAACGCTCAGGTCGAAGTCGGCCAGGTCGTCAGTGGCGCCGGACTGCGCCTTGGTGTGTTCGTCGAGCAGGGCATCGAAGTCCAGATCGTCGTCGAGTGCCGACAATTCGGGCTCAGGCTGGGCTGCCGGCTGTTCCTGGGCTGCGGTGTGCTCCTGGAACAGGCTGTCGAAGTCCAGGTCGTCCACCACCGGTGGCTCCGGTTGCGGCTCGGGCTCGGCAACCTGGGCGGCAGTGTGCTCCTGCAGCAGGCTCTCGAAGTCGAGATCATCCGCCACCACGGGCTCCGCTTCGGGCTCCGGCTGCGGCTCGGGTTCGGCGGCCTGGGCGGCCGTGTGTTCCTGCAGCAGGCTGTCGAAGTCCAGGTCATCGGCAAGGGCCGGCTCAGGCTCAAGCTGCGGCGGCTCGGCCTGTGGCACTTCCGGGTTGTCTTGCAGCAGGGTGTCGAAATCGAGGTCGTCCAGCGACGGCTCGGCCGACGCCTGGCTGCCGGCCGCCACCGCAGCCTCGTCGGCCGGGGCTTCCAGTTCCAGGCCGTCGAGATCGTCGAGGCTCAGGTCGAAGGCGCTGTCCAGTTCGTCATCGGCCGTCAGCTCGGCATCCGCTTCCGGCTCCGGCTCATCCGACATCAGTTCCTCGACGAATTTCTCGTCCAGGCCGGAGGCCACGGCGGCGCCAGCAGCGGCGGCGGCCAGGGCGACCATGGTCGGGAAACGGCTCTTCAGCGACTCGACCTCGGCGAGGTTCTGCGGATTGGCCTGCAGCTGGCGCTCCTGCATGACGAAACCGCTGCGGTCGCCCTGGCGTGCATAGACTTCCATCAGCTTCAGGCGCAGGTCGCTGCGCTGCGGGAATTTCTCCACCGCCGGTTCCAGCAGGTTGGACGCCTGCATCAGGCGACCATGGGCGATGCAGTCGTCGATCTCGGCCATGAACGGATCGACCTTCGGCTCGACCGCGCGCGGCTCGCTGACCTGTTCGGCAGCCGTGGCCGCGGCCGCCGAGGCGGCGACCACGGCAGGCGCCAGGGTGACCGTCGGCGGGGCGATGTCGAGGCCGTCGAAGCTGCCCGGTGGCAGGTCCAGGTCAGGACCCAGCTCGCCTTCCTCGGCCAGGGCACGGGCCATGCGCATGTGTTTTTCCGCTTCCTGCTGGGCCTTGCGCTTGCGCGCCAGCAACAACAGGAGCAGGAGCAAGGCCAGCAGCGCGGAACCGGCGATCAGCGCCAGCAGCAGCGGATTGCCGAGGATGTTGTCCAGCGCGCTCGGGCTGCCCTCCTCCGCGGCCGGGGTGTCGGTCGGCGCCGGGGTGGCGGCCTGCTGTGGCTCGGTGTCGACCGCGGCTGGCGGCGGGGTTACCACGGGTTCGGCGGTCGGTGCCGGGCTCGGTTGCAGTTGTGCGTCGATGACCGGAGCCGTAGCGACCGGCGCGGCAGGCGCGACCGGCGCACCACTCTGTGCTTCGAGGCGGGCCAGCTGGTCGTTCTTCAGCTCGATCAGGCGTTGCAGCTTGTCCAGCTGGCTTTGCAGGTCGGCCACGCGGCTTTTCAGCTCGTCGCCTTCACGACGGCTGCTGTCGAGGTTTTCCTGGGTCATCGCCAGCTTGTCGCTGAGCGCCTTGTCACTACCCGCGCCCTGGCCGCCGGGAGCGACCAGCTTGAGGTTGTCCTGCTGGGCGATGCGTGCCGGCGCGGCCTGGGTGGCGTCGCGGCGGGTGGCATCGAGCTGGCGTGCCTGCGGGCCGAGGCGACGGCCCTGGCGCCAGGCGGCGTACTGCTCGTTGACCTCTTTCACCGCCTGGGCCTGGGGGATGGCCTGGATCTGTTGCTGGTCCGGCATGCGCAGGACCTGGCCGGTCTTCAGCTGGTTGATGTTGCCGTTGATGAAGGCATCCGGGTTGAGCGCCTGGATCGCCAGCATGGCCTGCTGCACCGAACCGCCCTGGCGCGAGCGCGAGGCGATTTCCCAGAGGGTGTCGCGGCGCACCGTGGTGTAGTTGCTCGGCGCACTGACCGCCGGGGTCACGCCGGAGGCGGCCTGGGCGGTTTCCGGGGAGAACTTGGAGGCGTCCAGCAGCACGCTGTAGTCGCGCAGCAGGCGACCCTGCGGCCACATCACCTGGACCAGGAACTTGACCATCGGCTCCGGCAGCGGCTGGCTGGAGGTGACCTTGAGCACGCTCTTGCCCGCCGGGTTGATCACCGGGGTGAAGGTGAGGTCATTGAGGAACGGCTGGCGCTCGACGCCGGCCTTGGCGAATTCGTCTGCCGGCGCAAGGCTCGGCTTGACGTCGGCGGCGCTCAGGTCGCGCACGTCGAGCAGTTCGATTTCCGCATTGAGTGGCTGGTTCTGCGCCGACTTGAGGGTCAGCTCGCCCAGTCCGAGGGCATGCGCCATACCGGAAGACAGCGCCGACGCGGCGGCTATTGCTAACACCAGTTTGCGAATTCGAAGCATGACCTCATCCTTTGTTTGAAACTTCCCCGGTATCCGAGAAGAAGTGAAGAACCGCCGTTGAGGCTAAATACCGACATGATCGCAGTCATGTTCAAACTGCCATTATTGGCCGCCGGCTAGTTGCCCGCGGCATTTAACAGTCAATGTGCAAAGTGTTGCCAAGTATCTTTTACAGCAGGTCTTTTATCAACAATTCAGCCAGCTGCACGGCGTTCAATCCCGCGCCCTTGCGCACGTTGTCGGTGGTCAGCCAGAGATTGAGTTGCCGCGCCTCGTCGATACCGCCGCGAACACGTCCCACATACACCACGTCCTGGCCGACGGCGTCGCCCACTGGCGTCGGATAATCGCCCTCCTCCACCAGTTCGATGCCCTCGGCTGTTTCCAGTGCCGCGTTCACCGCGGCCAGATCCACCGCTTCGCTGGTATTCAGCGTCACAGTGTAGCTATCGCCAAAAAACACCGGGACTTGAACGCAGGTCACTGAAATGCTGAGTAAAGGCATGCCGAGCAGTTCGCGCAACTCGCGCACCAGGCGCCGTTCCAGCAGGCCATGGCCCTGTTCATCGCTGGCGCCGACCTGGGCCAGCAGGTTGAAGGCCATCTGCCGGTCGAAGAAGCGCGGCTCCAGGGGGCGGGCGTTGAGCAGCTCGGCGGTCTGCCGGGCCAGTTCGCTGACCGCCTCGCGGCCCTGGGCGGAGACGGCCAGACAGGCGGTGACGCTGATGTGCAGCGGGGTCAGCAGGCTTTTCAGCGGCGCGAGGGCCACGGCCAGGGCGACAGCGGCGCTGCTGGGGCTGTGGATGACCGCCGGGGTCTTGAGGCCGTCCAGCACCTGCGGGTTGGCTTCCGGAACCACGGCCGGGGCCTGGTCGGCAGGCAGCGCGCCGGACAGGTCGATCACCGTGCAGCCGGCGGCCGTGGCGCGCGGGGCGAAGCTCAGGGTCACCGCCGGGCCGGCGGCGAAGAAGGCCAGGCGGACCTTGGCGAAGTCGAAGTCATCGACATCGCGGCTGCGCAGGTTCTTGCCGCGGAAGCTGACGGCGCTGCCGGCGGATTCGTTGCTGGCCAGCAGGTACAGGGTGCCCACCGGGAAATCCCGCTCTTCGAGGATCTGCACGAGGGTTTCGCCGACGGTGCCGGTGGCGCCGATCACGGCGATGTCGATGGGTTGGGTCATCTGGAATTTCCTCTGGCCTTCAGGGCCTCATCGCTGGCAAGCCAGCTCCCACAGGGTTACGGGCTGGTCATGGAATTTGTGCCTGACACAACCCCCGGTTTTTTGGGTCAACCACAGGGCTGTGGGAGCTGGCTTGCCAGCGATTGCGGGCCCCACGAATTCTGGGGAGCGGCACTTTACTTTGATTTGTCCGAAAACAAAAAACCCGCGCTGTCACCAGCACGGGTTTTTCAGGCTACTGCAAGGCGATCAACGCTCCAGCAGGATCCGCAGCATGCGCCGCAGCGGTTCGGCAGCGCCCCACAGCAGCTGGTCGCCGACGGTGAAGGCGCCCAGGTACTGGGAACCCATGTTCAGCTTGCGCAGACGACCCACCGGGATGTTCAGGGTGCCGGTGACGTTGGTCGGGGTCAGCTCCTTCATGCTGATCTCGCGCTGGTTCGGCACCAGTTTCACCCAAGGGTTGTGCTGGCTGATCATGCCTTCGATATCGGCCAGCGGCACGTCCTTGTTCAGCTTGATGGTCAGCGCCTGGCTGTGGCAACGCATGGCGCCGATGCGCACGCAGATGCCATCCACCGGGATCGGGCTCTTGAAGCGACCGAGGATCTTGTTGGTCTCGGCCTGGGCCTTCCACTCTTCGCGGCTCTGGCCGTTCGGCAGTTCCTTGTCGATCCACGGGATCAGGCTGCCGGCCAGCGGTACGCCGAAGTTCTCGGTCGGGTAGGCGTCGCTGCGCATGGCCTCGGCGACCTTGCGGTCGATGTCGAGGATGGCGCTGGCCGGGTTGGCCAGTTCATCGGCCACGGCGGCGTTGGTCGCGCCCATCTGGCGGATCAGCTCGCGCATGTTCTGCGCGCCGGCGCCGGAAGCGGCCTGGTAGGTCATGGCACTCATCCACTCGACCAGGCCGGCTTCGAACAGGCCGCCCAGGCCCATCAGCATCAGGCTGACGGTGCAGTTGCCGCCGATGTAGTTCTTGGTGCCGGCATCCAGCTGCTGGTCGATGACCTTGCGGTTGACCGGGTCGAGGACGATGACCGCGTCATCCTGCATGCGCAGGGACGAGGCGGCGTCGATCCAGTAGCCCTGCCAGCCGGCTTCGCGCAGCTTGGGGAAGACTTCGTTGGTGTAGTCGCCACCCTGACAGGTCAGGATCACGTCCAGGGTCTTGAGCTCGTCGATGCTGTAGGCATCCTTCAGCGGGGCAATGTCCTTGCCCACTGCAGGGCCCTGGCCACCGACGTTGGAGGTGGTGAAGAACACCGGCTCGATAAGATCGAAATCCTGCTCTTCGAGCATCCGCTGCATGAGCACGGAACCGACCATTCCGCGCCAACCGATCAGACCTACACGTTTCATCGCAACTACACCTTCGCTAAAAGTGGGCCGCCGCCCCTTGGTTGTGTTTTGGGCGGCGGGCCAGAGAGATTACAGATTCCGCAGCGCTGCGACTACTGCGTCGCCCATTTCCTGCGTACCTACCTTGGTGCAACCGTCGGACCAGATGTCTCCGGTACGCAGCCCCTGGTCCAGCACGACGCTGACAGCCTTCTCGATCGCCTCGGCGGCAGCGTGCTGGTTGAAGCTGTAGCGCAGCATCATCGATACCGAGAGGATGGTCGCCAGCGGGTTGGCGATGCCCTGGCCGGCGATGTCCGGCGCGGAGCCGTGGCACGGCTCGTACATGCCCTTGTTGTGGGCGTCCAGGGAGGCAGATGGCAGCATGCCGATGGAACCGGTGAGCATGGAAGCCTCATCCGACAGGATGTCGCCGAACATGTTGTCGGTAACCATCACGTCGAACTGCTTCGGTGCGCGGACCAGCTGCATGGCGGCGTTGTCGACGTACATGTGGCTGAGTTCGACGTCCGGGTAGTCCTTGGCCACTTCCTCGACCACTTCGCGCCACAGCTGGCTGGACGCCAGGACGTTGGCCTTGTCCACCGAGCACAGCTTCTTGCCGCGCACGCGGGCCATGTCGAAGCCGACGCGGGCGATGCGACGGATCTCGCTTTCGCTGTATGGCAGGGTGTCGTAGGACTGGCGCTCGCCGCCTTCCAGCTCGCGGGTGCCGCGTGGCGCGCCGAAGTAGATGCCGCCGGTCAGCTCGCGGACGATGAGGATGTCCAGGCCGGAGACGATCTCGCGCTTGAGCGAGGAGGCATCGGCCAGTTGCGGATAGAGGATCGCCGGACGCAGGTTGGCGAACAGGCCCAGTTGCGAACGGATCTTCAGCAGGCCGCGCTCAGGGCGGATGTCACGCTCGATCTTGTCCCATTTCGGCCCGCCCACGGCGCCCAGCAGCACGGCGTCGGCTGCGCGTGCGCGCTCCAGGGTCTCGTCGGCCAGTGGCACGCCGTGCTTGTCGATGGCGGCGCCGCCGATCACGTCGTGCTCCAGGGTGAAGCCGAGCTGGAACTTGTCGTTGGCCAGTTCCAGCACCTTGACGGCTTCGGCGGTGATTTCAGGACCAATGCCGTCACCCGGGAGAATCAGAATCTGCTTGCTCATGCTTTCCTCTATCTCAATTCAAGCGGCGCGCCGCGATGGCCCGCCGGAAAAAACTCAGCGCTCGGCCCACAGCACCAGGACATCGGTGCTGAACGAACCGTCGGCTTCGATCTGGTAATACTGCCGTACTTCTTCGCCCATCGCCTGCTGCAATTGGAGGATGGCGGCGCGCATCGGCTCGGGGGTACGCATGCGCTCGACCCAGGAGCTGTATTCGAGGCGCAGGCGCTGGCGCGTGTGACTGCGCACGAACAGCCCGGCCTCGCTGACCTGGCGCAGCCATTCGGCGGCGCTGTAGTCGCGCACATGGCTGGTGTCGCGCAGCACTTCGACGCTTTGCAGGTAGGTGTCCAGCAGCGGGCTGCCCGGCGACATGACATCGACGAAAGCGGCCACGCCACCCGGCTTGAGCACCCGGCGCACTTCGCGCAGGGCCAGGCCGAGGTCGCTCCAGTGGTGCGCGGAGTAGCGGCTGAAGACGAAGTCGAAAGTGCCGTCGGCAAACGGCAGGCGCTCGGCGGCACCGCGTTCGGTGACGATGTTGCCCAGGCCACGCTCGGCGGCGCTGGCGGCGACTACATCGAGCATCTGCTGCGACAGGTCGTAGGCCACCACCTCGGCGACCAGCGGTGCCACATGGAAGCTGACATGGCCGGCGCCGCAGCCGAGGTCCAGGACCCGCGCGCCTTCATGCCCGGCCAATTCGGCCTGGAGCAAGGCGAATTCGCTGCCCTGGGCGTGCACGGCACTGCTGAGGTAGGCGCTGGCCTGTTCGCCGAACTGGCGCTGGACGACGTCCTTGTGGCTGCTGCTGGTCATCTTTTCGTCTCCGGGGCCCTATCGCTGGCAAGCCAGCTCCCACAGTTTCAGCGGTGTACGCGATTCCTGTGGGAGCGGGCTTGCCAGCGATGAGGCCAGCACATTCAACACATCATTTGGCGTCGCGGAACAACCATGGCTGGCTGGCGCGGTGGCGAGCCTCGAAGGCACCGATGGCATCGCTGTCCTGCAGGGTCAGGCCGATATCGTCCAGGCCGTTGAGCAGGCAGTGCTTGCGGAATGCATCGATCTCGAAGCCCAGCACCTTGCCGTCGGGACGGGTCACGGTCTGCGCCTGCAGGTCGATGGTCAGCTGGTAGCCCGGATCGGCTTCCACCTGCTTGAACAGCTCGTCGACTTCCGCATCGCTGAGGATGATCGGCAGCAGGCCGTTCTTGAAGCTGTTGTTGAAGAAGATGTCGGCGTAGCTCGGCGCAATGATGCTGCGGAAGCCATATTCTTCCAGGGCCCACGGAGCATGCTCACGGCTGGAACCGCAACCGAAGTTCTCGCGGGCCAGGAGCACGCTGGCGCCCTGGTAGCGGTCGTGGTTGAGGACGAAGTCCGGGTTCTTCGGCCGCTTGCTGTTGTCCTGGTACGGCTGGCCCACATCCAGGTAGCGCCATTCGTCGAACAGGTTCGGACCGAAACCGGTGCGCTTGATCGACTTCAGGAACTGCTTGGGAATGATCTGGTCGGTGTCGACGTTGGCACGGTCCAGCGGGGCGACGAGGCCGGTGTGTTGGTTGAAGGCTTTCATGCTGCGCTCCCTTGGATCAACTCGCGTACATCGATGAAACGGCCGGTGACGGCGGCGGCGGCGGCCATGGCCGGGCTGACCAGGTGGGTACGACCACCGGCACCCTGGCGGCCTTCGAAGTTGCGGTTGGAGGTCGACGCGCAGTGCTCGCCGCTCTCCAGGCGGTCCGGGTTCATCGCCAGGCACATGGAGCAGCCCGGTTCACGCCATTCGAAGCCGGCTTCGAGGAAGATCTTGTCCAGGCCTTCCTGCTCGGCCTGGGCTTTCACCAGGCCGGAACCCGGAACCACGATCGCCTGCTTGATGGTCGCGGCCACCTTGCGGCCCTTGGCGATTTCCGCCGCGGCGCGCAGGTCTTCGATCCGCGAGTTGGTGCAGGAACCGATGAACACGCGGTCCAGCTGGATGTCGGTGATCGCCTGGTTGGCGCTCAGGCCCATGTACTTCAGGGCGCGCTCGATGGAGCCACGCTTGACCAGGTCGGCCTCGGCGGCCGGATCCGGCACGCGCTGGTCGACGGCCAGGACCATTTCCGGGGAGGTGCCCCAGCTGACCTGCGGCTTGATCTGCGCGGCGTCCAGCTCGACCACGGTGTCGAACACCGCATCGGCGTCGGATACCAGGTCTTTCCAGGCCTCGACGGCCAGGTCCCACTGCTCGCCCTTCGGCGCGTACGGACGGCCCTTGACGTAGGCGACGGTCTTTTCGTCGGTGGCCACCAGGCCAACGCGAGCGCCGGCTTCGATGGACATGTTGCAGATGGTCATGCGGCCTTCGATGGACAGGTCGCGAATGGCGCTACCGGCGAATTCCATGGCATGGCCGTTGCCGCCGGCGGTGCCGATCTTGCCGATCACGGCGAGGACGATGTCCTTGGCGGTCACGCCCACGGGCAATACGCCTTCGACCCGCACCAGCATGTTCTTCATTTTCTTGGCGACCAGGCACTGGGTGGCGAGCACGTGCTCGACCTCGGAGGTGCCGATGCCGTGGGCCAGCGCGCCGAAGGCGCCGTGGGTCGAGGTGTGCGAGTCGCCGCAGACCACGGTCATGCCCGGCAAGGTGGCGCCCTGCTCCGGGCTGATGACGTGGACGATGCCCTGGCGCACGTCATTCATCTTGAATTCGGTGATGCCGTATTCGTCGCAGTTTTCGTCGAGGGTCTGCACCTGCAGGCGCGATACCTGGTCGACGATGGCGTCGATGCCACCCTTGCGCTCCGGCGTGGTCGGTACGTTGTGGTCCGGGGTGGCAATGTTGGCATCGATGCGCCACGGCTTGCGATCCGCCAGGCGCAGGCCTTCGAAGGCTTGCGGCGAGGTCACTTCGTGGATGATGTGGCGGTCGATGTAGATCAGCGCCGAACCATCGTCGCGCTGCTTGACCAAGTGCGAATCCCAGAGCTTGTCGTAGAGCGTTTTGCCGGACATCAGGCGTTCCTCATCAGTCTTTCTATGCCAATAACCACTTGGCTTGTACGGCTGATGGTATGGCGATAGATTGGATAACTCAAATTCATAATTTTTATGCTTTGGATAACCAAAGGGAATCCGAGAACATGGATCTGGCCAACCTCAACGCTTTTATCGCAATCGCCGAAACCGGCAGCTTCTCCGGCGCCGGCGAACGCCTGCACCTGACCCAGCCGGCGATCAGCAAACGCATCGCCGGCCTCGAACAGCAACTGGACGTGCGCCTGTTCGACCGCCTCGGCCGCGAGGTCAGCCTGACCGAGGCCGGACGCGCCCTCCTGCCCCGGGCCTACCAGATCATCAATGTCCTGGACGACACCCGCCGCGCCCTGACCAACCTCACCGGCGAAGTCAGCGGACGCCTGACCCTGGCCACCAGCCATCACATTGGCCTGCACCGCCTGCCTCCACTGCTGCGGGCCTTTACCCGGCAGTATCCAGCGGTCGCATTGGACATTCAGTTCCTCGATTCGGAAGTCGCCTACGAGGAAATCCTCCACGGACGCGCGGAAATCGCCGTCATCACCCTGGCCCCGGATCCCCACAGCCTGGTGCGCGCGGTGCCGGTGTGGGACGACCCGCTGGACTTCGTGGTGGCTCCGGAACATCCGCTGGCACAAAAAACAGCCGCCGGTCTGGACGATATCGCCCACCACCCGGCGGTTTTTCCCGGCGGCAACACCTTTACCCACCATATCGTCCAGCGCCTGTTCGAGGCCCAGGGCCTGACGCCGAACATCGCCATGAGCACCAACTACCTGGAAACCATCAAGATGATGGTCTCCATCGGCCTCGCCTGGAGCGTGTTGCCGCGGACCATGCTCGATGAACAAGTGGCTTCCATCAGCTTGCCGGGCATACAGCTGACTCGCCAGCTAGGCTACATTCTTCATACGGAACGAACGTTATCGAATGCAGCCAGAGCCTTTATGGCACTGCTCGACAGCCATGCGAGAAAACCCTGAGGCCGCCGGTCGCTCCGGGAAGGCCTGTACCAAGGAAGCGTATTCGCCAAAGGTCTGGTAATCGATGCCCAAATCAACACGTTTTCCGCGCCTGCCGCGTATCCATGCGGCCGATCCCCAGGAGTCGGAGCAGACCTGGGAGAATGCCCCGCAGTTGCTGGCGGCCCTCAACGGCGCCCGCCTCGGTGCCTGGTTCTGGGATGTCGAGAGCGGCCGGATCAGCTGGTCCCGCGGCACCCAGGCGCTGTTCGGCTACGACCCGCGCCAGCCGCTGCCCAACGACCTGGATTACCTCGACCTGCTCCCCCCCGAGGACCGCGAGCGCACCTTGCAGGCGTTCCATGCGGTGCTGGCCGGGGAGCCGCAGGAAAAGGCCATGCGCCATCGCATTCGCTGGCCCGACGGCAGCCTGCACTGGCTGGAGATCAACGGCAGCCTGACCCAGGACAAGCAGGGTCGGCCGCAGATGGTCGGGGTGATCCGCGAGATCACCGCCCAGCGCGAACGCGAAGACGCCCTCAAGGACAGCCAGGAACGCCTCGACCTGGCCCTGGACTCGGCGCAACTGGGCACCTGGGACTGGCATATCCCCAGCGGCATGCTCTATGGCTCGGCCCGCGCCGCCCAACTGCACGGACTGCCGCCGGTGCCCTTCCACGAATCGTTCGAAGCCTTCTTCGACGGTGTTCCGGAAGATGAGCGCAGCAGCATGCGCCAGGCCTACCGCAGCCTGCGCGAGGGTCCGGCGGGCAATTACCAGATCACCTACCGCATCCAGCTGGAAAACGGCAGCTCACGCTACCTGGAAAGCCGCGCGCGCCTGTACCGCGACGAACAGGGCAATCCGCTGCGCATGGCCGGCACCCTGCTGGACATCACCGACCAGGTGGAACGGGAACAGCGCCTGATCGCCTCGGAAGAGAAGTTCGCCGGGCTGTTCCAGGTCAGTCCCGACCCGATCTGCGTCACCCGCCAGGACAACGGCCAGTTCATCGAGATCAACCCGGCCTTCACCCAGACCTTCGGCTGGAGCGCCGACCAGGTGCTGGGCCGCAGCGCCGAGGAAATCGGCCTGTGGGCGGAATCGGCGCAGCGCGCCCGGCGCATCGAGCAGGTGATTCGCGACCAGGCGCTGAACAACGTGGCCGTGGTGGTCAACCACAAGAACGGCCAGGCCCTGACCTGCGTGATCTCCAGCCGCCTGATCAAGGTCGACGACCAGACCTGCAGCGTCACCACCCTGCGCGACATCACCCAGCAGCAGCGCGCCGAGGCGGCGCTCAAGGCCAGCGAGGAGAAGTTCGCCAAGGCCTTCCACTCCAGCCCCGATGCCATCACCATCAGCGAGCGCGACAGCGGACACTACGTGGAGGTCAATGACGGCTTCTGCCGCCTGACCGGATACAGCGCCAGCGAAGTGCTGGGGCGCACCGCCAACCAGGTCGGCGTATGGGCCGATGACAAGCAGCACGACGCGCTGGAGGCTGAAGTACGCGAGCACGGACGGGTCCATCACCGGGAAATGCTCGGGCGCAGCAAGAGTGGCGAGCTCCTGACCCTGGAGGTTTCGGTGGAGCCGATCACCCTCAACGAAACCGATTGCCTGCTGCTGACCGCCCGCGATGTCAGCCAGTTGAAGAACGCCCAGGCGCAGATCCGCCACCTGGCCTACCACGATCCGCTGACCAACCTGCCCAACCGCGCCCTGCTGATGGATCGCCTGAGCCAGCAGATTGCCCTGCTCAAGCGCCACAACCTGCGCGGCGCCCTGCTGTTCCTCGACCTCGACCACTTCAAGCACATCAACGACTCCCTCGGCCACCCGGTGGGCGACACGGTGCTGAAGATCATCACCGCGCGCCTGGAAGCCAGCGTGCGCATGGAGGACACCGTGGCGCGCCTCGGTGGCGACGAGTTCGTGGTGCTGCTCAGCGGCCTGGAAGGCAGCCGCGAGGAAGTCACGGACAAGGTCCGCGAACTGGCCGACACCCTGCGCGAGCTGCTGGCCGAGCCGATGTCGCTGGACGGCCAGCGCCTGCAGGTGACGCCGAGCATCGGCGTCGCGCTGATTCCCGACCACGGCTCGACCCCCGCCGACCTGCTCAAGCGCGCCGATATCGCCCTGTACCGGGCCAAGGATTCCGGGCGCAATACCACGCAACTGTTCCACACCACCATGCAGAAGGCCGCCAGCGAGCGGCTGCGCATGGAAAGCGACCTGCGCATGGCCCTCACCCGCGGCGAGCTGGCCCTGCACTTCCAACCCCAGGTGGATGCCCGCGACAACCGTATCGTCGGCGCAGAAGTGCTGCTGCGCTGGCACCATCCGCTGCTCGGCCAGCAGCCGCCGTCGCAGTTCATCCAGGTGCTGGAGGAAAGCGGGCTGATCCTCGAAGTGGGCAACTGGATCCTCGACGAGGCCTGCGATGCCTGTTCGCGGATGCTGCAGGACCGCCTGATCGACGCCGAGGACTTCAGCCTGTGCGTCAACATCAGCCCGCGGCAGTTCCGCCAGAACGACTTCGTCGAGCGGGTGCGGCGCAGCCTCGACGACTATCGCCTGCCCTATCGCATGCTCAAGCTGGAGATCACCGAAGGCATCGTCATCCAGAACCTGGAAGACACCATCAGCAAGATGCGCGAGCTGAAGGCGCTGGGGGTGAGTTTCGCCATGGATGACTTCGGCACCGGCTACTCGTCGCTGACCTACCTCAAGCGGTTGCCGGTGGATGCACTGAAGATCGACCAGTCGTTCGTCCGTGATGCGCCGGTGGATCCCAACGACGCGGAAATCGTCCGCGCCATCGTGGCCATGGCCCGCAGCCTGGACCTGGCGGTGATCGCCGAAGGGGTGGAGTTGTCGGAGCAGCTGGATTTCCTGGAGCGGCAGGGATGTCATCTTTACCAGGGGTACCTGCATAGCCGGCCGTTGCCGTTGACCGCTTTCAGGGCGTTGCTGCTGGAGGCACCAGCGGATTATTAAGCTTTCAGACAGCACCGCTTCTTCTTGCAGCTTGAAACTTGCAACTTGCAGCTCAAAAAAGAAGGGCGCCAATTCGGCGCCCTTCTTCTTGTCTGCAACTCAGTTCAGCGCAGGCTTGTCCCCGTTGATCGGGATCCGCTTGGCCTTGGCCTCTTCCGGCACGATCCGCAGCAGGTCGACGCTGAGCAGGCCGTTGGCCAGGCCCGCCGACTTCACTTCGATATGGTCGGCCAGGCGGAAGGACAGCTTGAACGCACGCTGGGCAATGCCCTGGTGCAGGTAGGTGACGCTGGCGTTGCTGCTGTCGCGCTTGCCGCCAGTGACGGTCAGCACGCCCTTTTCCACTTGCAGGTCAAGGTCCTGCTCCTGGAAACCGGCTGCGGCAACAACGATCCGATAGTGGTCATCGCCATGTTTTTCAACGTTGTAGGGTGGGTAGCTGCTACCCGACTCATTACGCGCCGCGGATTCGAACAGGTCATTGAAACGGTCGAAACCAACGGAATGGCGGAACAGTGGTGCGAGGGAAAAAGCGGTAGTCATCTTTGCATCTCCTGAACATCAGCGAGTTGGGTTACTACGCGACCCGACTTCGGCATCGCGTACTCCCTAGATGTGGACCACCGGATCGATTTCAAGCGCCAGTATGAAAATTTTCCTGCATGTCGGCGACGAGCGGCGGCACGCCCAGCAGCAGGCCGACGCGGTCGCAGTCGGTCTCCCGCCGCAACTCGCTGAACAGCGCGGTAGCTTCCGGGTAGGTGCGGGTGAGCATCGCCACCCACTGCTTGAGACGGCCCGGCGCGGCGCGCGGGGTCAGCTCGACCCGGACCCGGCGCCAGAAGGCCTGGATCAGCGGCAGCAGGGCCTGCCAGTCCATCGGCACGAAGTCCACGCCATCGCGCACGGCAGCGATCTGCCGGGCCAGGTCCGGGCGCGAGACCAGGCCGCGACCGAGCATGATGTCCTCTGCGCCGCTCACTTCGCGGCAACGCCGCCAGTCCTCCAGAGTCCAGATCTCGCCGTTGGCGAACACCGGCACCTTGACCACGTCCTGCACCTTGGCCACCCATTCCCAGTGCGCCGGCGGCTTGTAGCCCTCGACCTTGGTCCGCGCATGCACCACCAGGTGCGCCGAGCCGCCCTCGGCCAGGGCGCGGCCGCAATCCAGGGCGCCGTCCGGGGTCTCGAAGCCCAGGCGCATCTTCGAAGTCACCGGGATATGCGCCGGCACCGCCTTGCGCACCGCGCTGACGATCTCGAACAGCAGTTCCGGCTCCTTGAGCAGCACCGCGCCGCCACGGGACTTGTTCACGGTCTTGGCCGGGCAGCCGAAGTTCAGGTCGATCACCGGCGCGCCCAGCTCGCAGGCCAGGGCCGCGTTGTCGGCCAGGCAGGCGGGATCGGAACCCAGCAATTGCACGCGCATCGGCACCCCGGCGGGCGTACGCGAACCCTGTTCCAGCTCGGGCGCCAGCTTGAGGAAGGTGGCTTCGGGCAGGACCCGGTCGCAGACGCGGATGAACTCGGTGACGCACCAGTCGATGCCGCCGACGCGGGTCAGCACGTCGCGCATGACGTCGTCGACCAGCCCCTCCATCGGGGCCAGGGCAATTTGCATGGGGGAGAACCTCGGAAAAAGTGCGCACATGGTAAACGGGGATGTTTCCCACAACCACAAGAGAAGAGGAGAACATGGGTCGAATGCTCGACACGGACCCTGTGGGAGCGGGTTTACCCGCGATTACGGTGGTGAATCCACCATCGCAATCGCGGGTAAACCCGCTCCCACAGGGCCCGCGTCGAGCTCTCGATTTGTGTTCTATGCGCGACAGCGCAGCCCGGCGGGTTGGGTGGACTCCTACAAGAGCCGCCCAAGGCTCAAGCCAGGCTCTTTTCCATGAACACCCGGTTGAACCCATGCTCGACACCACGGTGGGTCTCGCGGTAACCCAGGCGCTGATAAAGCGCCACGTTCCCGCTCATGGCGGCATTGGTGTACAGGCGAATCAACGAGAACCCGGCGTCACGGGCGCGGGCTTCGGCAAAGTCGACAAGTTGCCGGCCGAAACCCCGCCCCTGACAGGCGGGGTCCACGGCCACATTGGACAGCAGCATCGCTTCAGGCTCGGGGCAGAGCACCAGCACGGCACAAACCCGCTGTGCATCCTCCAGCAACCACACCAGCCGCTGGCGAACCAGGTCTGCATAATCGTCATCCAGCGGCCCCGGACGAACACCGATGCTGTCGACATAAGGCAGGTAAGCCGCCTGCACCACCTCATGCACCGAAGCTTCGTCGCCCTCCACCGCCTGGCGAATCACGCCTGCTTCTCCAGCAGCGCCTGCCCGTAACCCTCCAGAAACTCCTGCGGCATGCGCTTGGGCTTGCCTGTGGACAACTCGATGCAGACGAAGGTGGTCTGGGCCCGCAGCAGCGTAGTGCCGTCACTCGGCCGGACCAGCTGGAAACGCCGGGTCATCTTCAGGCGCTGGTCCCAGTCGACGATCCAGGTCGCCAACTGCAGCTCGTCGTCTTCGTAGGCACTGGCCAGGTAGTCGATTTCATGCCGGACCACGGCCATGGCCCGGTCCAGGCGACGGTATTCGACCAGGTCCAGCCCCAGTCGCTGGGAATGGCGCCAGGCACAGCGCTCCAGCCAGGTGACGTAGACCGCGTTGTTGGCGTGCCCCAGTCCGTCGATATCCTCGGCAGCGACCCGCAGGTCGATGACGAATGGCGTTGCCAGATCCCAGCTCATGCCCGCTCCCCTGTGTGATGAACGGGCATGAGTGTAACGGATGCTCAGGCGGATTGGCGCACCGGCGTGGCGCTGCGCTGCAGCAGGTCGAGCACCCCGCTCACCACCCGCGGATCGGACAGCACGCGCTGGTGACCACCCTCCTCCAGCATCAGCAGGCGGCTGTCGAACCAGGCGTCGTGGATCAGTTGCGCTTCGCCGGCAGGCACCAGCTGGTCATCCTTGGCGTGCACGATGAGGCCGGGCAGGTCCAGTTGATAGCCGCTGACATCCAGGTGCTCGATCGCCACGCCCACATCCCGCTCGACCTTGCGAATGAACGCCGCCCGCGCCCGCGGCGGAAGGTTCAGGCGCCGGGCGAAACCGCGCACCACGCCCAGCAGGCGCGAAGGTGCGGCGATGCTGACCACGGCTTCGGCCCGCAGGCCCCACTGCAAGGCGAGCAACAGGCTGGCGCCGCCCATGGAGTGACCGATCACCGCCTTCAGCGGCGGCAACTCGGCAGCAGCTTCCAGCATGGCCCGGGCGAACAGGCCGACATGCGCCTCGTCACCAGGCGAACGCCCGTGACCCGGACCGTCCAGGGCCACGGCGGTATAGCCCGCCTCCACCAGCGCGTCGATCAGACTCGCGAATTGCGTCGGCCGACCTTCCCAGCCATGCATCAGCAGCACCGTCGGACCCTGCCCCCAACGCAGCGCAGACAGCCCGAAGCGCAGGGTGATGCGCTCGGCCCGCGCCAGCACCGGCAGCTCCCAGTCCCGCGGTGGCTGGGTGTAGGGTGTGGTGAACGCCCGGTGCATCTTGCTGGCGATATGCCCGGGGATCAGCCGCCCCAGGGTGCCGTTGACGCCACGAATCCAGCTCAAGGTATTCATCGCTTCGCTCCAGTGGGGTGGATCAGATCACCGCCGTCTTGGCGGCACGCAGAATGCGGTCGGAGAGTTCATCGGTGCCCAGGGCCCGGGCCAGGGCCAGGCCGCCGACCATCAAGGCGAGGTCGGCGAAGAACTTGTCGGCGTCCTCGGGGCTGTCTACCAGGGCCGCAGCCATCAGTTCGATATGCTCGGCGAGCACTTCGCGGAAGGCATCCGGCAGGCGGGTCATCTCGCTCAGTGCGCTGGGCAACGGACAGGCGCCCTCGGTGGAATCACGGTGCTTGCGCGACAGGTAGAACGCCGCCACCAGCGCGCGACGGGCCTGGCCATCCAGCGCGGGGTCGACCTGGGCCAGCAAGGCGCGACGCTCGCCAAGCAGTTCGCGGAAGGCTTCCAGCATCAGCGCGTCCTTGCTCTCGAAGTGCGCGTAGAAGCCACCGACGGTAAGGCCGGCGGCGTTCATCACCTGGTTGACGCTGGGATCCGCAGGACCGTGCTGCACCAGCGCGCAGCGAGCGGCATCGAGAATGCGTTCACGGGTCTTGGCTTTCTTGTCGCTCATGGCAGGCACCTGAAAATATTATGGAAGTAATATTATGCTCATAATATTTAAAGGCAAGCCTTTTGCCCGGCCGCTTGTCGCGCCAGGGCAAAAAACTTTTTCGAGGGAAAAAACAAAAGGCTCATTCAATAATCGAATGAGCCTTGAAATTCCGCAGAGCGGATAAAGTGGCGTCCCCTAGGGGACTCGAACCCCTGTTACCGCCGTGAAAGGGCGGTGTCCTAGGCCACTAGACGAAGGGGACTTGTAACCTTCGTGCAGATCCGTTTTCACGAATCCTGGCGGAATTGGTGGAGCTAAGCGGGATCGAACCGCTGACCTCCTGCATGCCATGCAGGCGCTCTCCCAGCTGAGCTATAGCCCCGGATTTCTAGCCTCTCGGCCCAGCGACCTCTTTCGACATCGCTTGTGCAAAACTGGCGTCCCCTAGGGGACTCGAACCCCTGTTACCGCCGTGAAAGGGCGGTGTCCTAGGCCACTAGACGAAGGGGACGCAACCCTTCTACCATTGACCGGTTCTTCGAACCGATCTGACCGCAGTCGCTGGAATTGACTGCCGATCTGGAATTTGGTGGAGCTAAGCGGGATCGAACCGCTGACCTCCTGCATGCCATGCAGGCGCTCTCCCAGCTGAGCTATAGCCCCACAATGTCGCTTTGAACTTGATCCGCTTGGCTGGGTGCTTCGCGTTTCGTTTTCGTTCATCGCTGTGGACGGGGCGCATATTAAGATCGGATTGCAGACCTGTCAAATATATTTTCAACAAAATTCAAAAATTTTTTCCCAGATAACAATCACTTACCGCCCTCCCCCGGCAAAAGCCCCGTATTTGCGGGGGATTGACGCTCCTGCGCAGGGCCCGGAAATGCCGCGGGGCGAACCCCCTGCCCCGGCACAGAGCCTCAGGCAGCGGATTCGCCCCGCGAAAAAACAGGCGTCAGCTGTCAGGCGATGGTGCCCAGCAGCTTCTCCCATTCCTTGTTTTCTTTCTTCGAGACGCCGCCCAGCAGGTCCAGGGCCTGGCGCAGGCGATAGCGGGTCAGGTCCGGGCCGAGGATTTCCATGGCGTCGAGCACCGAGACCGAGCTGGCCTGGCCGGTGATCGCGGCGAACATCAGCGGCATGGCATCACGCAGCTTCAGCTCCAGGGCCTCGACCACCGCCTGGATGACCGCGGTGATACGCTCTTTTTCCCACTGGCGCAGGCTTTCCAGCTTCCACAGGATCAGTTGCATGACCTGGCGCACCTGGTCGGCGGACAGCTTCTTGTGCTCGAACAGTTTCGCGTCCAGCTTCAGCGCCCCTTCGAAGAAGAAGCCGCCCAGCGGGGCGATCTGGCTGAAGGTTTCCACCCGGCCCTGCACGTGCGGGGCAATCTTCATCATGTAGTCGCTGTTGAATGCCCACTTCTGTACCCGCGCGGCGAATTCTTCCACCGGCAGGTCGCGCAGCCACTGGCCGTTGAGCCAGGACAGCTTCTCGATATCGAAGATCGGTCCGCCCAGGGACACGCGGGACAGGTCGAAGTGCTCGACCATCTCGGCCAGGGAGAACTTCTCGCGCTCGTCCGGCATCGACCAGCCCATGCGGCCCAGGTAGTTGAGCATGGCTTCCGGCATGAAGCCCATGCGCTCGTAGAAGGTCACCGAAGTCGGGTTCTTGCGCTTGGACAGCTTGCTCTTGTCCGGATTGCGCAGCAGCGGCATGTAGCACAGCTTGGGCTGTTCCCAGCCGAAGTATTCGTACAGCTTGATCAGCTTCGGCGCCGAGGGCAGCCACTCTTCGCCGCGCAGGACGTGGGTGATGCCCATCAGGTGGTCGTCGACCACGT
Source organism: Paucimonas sp. (assembly GCA_031253995.1). Lineage (GTDB taxonomy): Bacteria > Pseudomonadota > Gammaproteobacteria > Pseudomonadales > Pseudomonadaceae > Aquipseudomonas. Next base: position 55,618 of record JAIRVG010000003.1, read on the forward strand.
TGGCCAGGAAGTAGGTCGGCAGGCCGTCGGTCTTCATCAGGACCTGCATGTCCATGCGGTCCCACGGGATCTCGACGTCGCCACGGAGCATGTCCGGGACCACGCAGACGCCTTCGCTCGGCACCTTCATGCGGATCACGTGAGGCTCGCCGGCGGCCAGGCGGCGCTGGACTTCCTCGGCCGACAGCAGCAGCGCGCGACCGTCGTAGCGCGGGGTCTCGCCGCGGGCCATCTGCTCGGCACGCATCTGGTCCAGCTCTTCGGCGGTGCAGAAACACGGGAAGGCATGACCCAGGTCGACCAGTTGCTGGGCGTATTCCTTGTAGATCTCACCCCGCTCGCTCTGCCGGTACGGGCCGTGCGGACCGCCGACATCCGGGCCTTCGGCCCATTCGATGCCGAGCCAGCGCAGGGCGTCGAAGATCTGTTGTTCGGATTCGCGGGTCGAACGCAACTGGTCGGTATCTTCGATACGCAGGATGAACTCACCGCCGTGCTGCTTGGCAAAGCAGTAGTTGAACAGGGCGATGTAGGCGGTGCCGACGTGGGGATCGCCGGTAGGCGAAGGCGCGATGCGCGTGCGAACGGTGGTCATGAGAGTCTCGAACAAGAGGTGAAACAAAGCCGGGATGTTAACAGGGAGCAGGCGCCGGGCTCCAGTAATGGGCGCGATCGTCACTTGCGCCGGCGGATCCAAAATTTGTTAAATTTGGTTACATTTCTGGAACGATCGTCCTTATGCCTGCCCAACTCAAGCGCCGTCTGCTGATTTTTCTTCTTTTGGTTGTCCTGGTTTCACTTGGCTTCTTCGCCCACTGGTATTTCAAGGGTCGCTTCTATGAAAGCACCGACAATGCCTACGTGCAGGGCGAGATCACCCGGGTGTCCAGCCAGCTGAGCGCGCGTATCGATGCCGTCCTGGTGCAGGACAACCAGCATGTGAACAAGGGCGACCTGCTGGTGCGCCTCGAAGGCGACGACTTCCGCTTCGCCGTGGAACGCGCCCGCGCCACCCTCGATACCCGCCAGGCCGAGCACCTGCAGGCGGAAAGCCGCCTGACCCAGCAATCCAGCCTGATCGCCGCCGGCCAGGCCGAGGTGTCCGCCAGCCAGGCCACCCTCGGTCGCGCCCAGCTCGACCTCAATCGTGCCCAGGCCCTGCGCAAGCCGGGCTTCGTTTCCGAGGAACGGGTCACCACCCTGTCCGCGGAAAACAATGTCGCCCGCTCCCAGGTCAGCAAGGCCCAGGCCGACCTGCAGGGCCAGCGCCAGCAGGTCAGTGCGCTGGAAGCCGAACTCAAGCGCCTCGACGCGCAGATCGCCACCGCCCGCACCGACCTGGCCCAGGCCGAGCTGAACCTGACCCGCAGCGAAATCCACGCGCCGATCAGCGGCATGATCGGCCAGCGCGCCGCCCGTGACGGCCAGTACGTGCAGAACGGTGCCTACCTGCTGTCCATCGTCCCCGACGAGGACATCTGGGTGCAGGCCAACTTCAAGGAAACCCAGATCGGCAAGATGCAGCCCGGCCAGCGCGCCGAACTGGTCTTCGACAGCTACCCGGACACGCCGATCGAAGGCCGCGTCGACAGCCTGTTCGCCGCTTCCGGGGCGCAGTTCAGCCTGCTGCCGCCAGACAACGCCACCGGCAATTTCACCAAGGTCGTACAACGGATTCCGGTGAAGCTGACCTTCAGCGCCGACAACCCGCTGCATGGCCGCATCCGTCCGGGCATGTCGGTCACCGCCACCGTCGACCTGCGCAGCGATGGCCGGTGATCAACTGATCCGTCCCGTCGGCGAACCGAGCCGGCGCGACTGGATCGCGGTCATGAGCGCGATGCTCGGCGCCTTCATGGCCGTGCTCGACATCCAGATCACCAACTCCTCGCTCAAGGACATCCAGGGCGCGCTGTCGGCCACCCTGGAAGAAGGCTCGTGGATTTCCACCTCCTACCTGGTGGCCGAGATCATCATGATCCCGCTCACCGCCTGGCTGGTGCAGTTGCTCTCGGCGCGGCGCCTGGCGGTGTGGGTGTCGCTGGGCTTCCTCGCTTCCTCGCTGCTGTGCTCCATGGCCTGGAACCTGGAAAGCATGATCACCTTCCGCGCCCTGCAGGGTTTCACCGGCGGCGCGCTGATCCCGCTGGCGTTCACCCTGACCCTGATCAAGCTGCCGGAACACCACCGCGCCAAGGGCATGGCGATGTTCGCCATGACCGCCACCTTCGCCCCCTCCATCGGCCCGGCCCTGGGCGGCTGGCTTACGGAAAACTGGGGCTGGGAGTACATCTTCTATATCAACATCCCGCCCGGCCTGATCATGATCGCCGGCCTGCTCTACGGGCTGGAGAAGAAGGAAGCGCACTGGGAACTGCTCAAGAGCACGGACTACGCCGGCATCGTCACCCTCGGCGTCGGCCTGGGCTGCCTGCAGGTGTTCCTTGAAGAGGGGCATCGCAAGGACTGGCTGGAGTCGAGCCTGATCGTCGGCCTGGGCAGCATCGCCCTGGTCAGCCTGATCGCCTTCGTCATCCTGCAGTTGTCCCGGCCCAACCCGCTGATCAACCTGCGCATCCTGAGCAACCGCAACTTCGGCCTGTCGAGCATCGCCAGCCTTGGCATGGGTGTGGGCCTGTACGGGTCGATCTACCTGCTGCCGCTGTACCTGGCGCAGATCCAGAACTACAACGCCCTGCAGATCGGCGAGGTGATCATGTGGATGGGCGTGCCGCAGCTGTTCCTGATCCCGCTGGTGCCGAAGCTGATGAAGGTGATTGCGCCGAAGGTCCTCTGTGCCATCGGCTTCGGCCTGTTCGGCCTGGCCAGCTTCGGTTCCGGGCTGCTCAATCCGGATTTCGCGGGCGACCAGTTCAACCATATCCAGATCATCCGTGCCCTGGGACAGCCGATGATCATGGTGACCATCTCGCTGATCGCCACGGCCTATATCCAGCCGCAGGACGCGGGGTCGGCGTCGAGCCTGTTCAATATCCTGCGCAACCTGGGCGGGGCAATCGGCATCGCACTGCTGGCGACCTTGCTGGATGCGCGGGCCAAGGTGTATTTCGATTATCTGCGTGAGTCGGTGGTGCCGAGCAATCCGGCGGTGGCGGAACGTCTGGCGCAACTGGCGGAGCGGCTGGGGAGTGACAATGCGGCGCTGGGCAAGTTGAGCGAGATCACTCACCAACAGGCGCTGATCATGGCGTACAACGATGCCTTCCACTTTGTCGGGATCGGGTTGGCGATCAGCATGATTGCGGTGCTGTTGACCCGGAAGTTGCCGCAGGGCCTCAAGGCTGGAGAGGCGCATTGACCTTCAGGGCCTCATCGCTGGCAAGCCAGCTCCCACAGTGACCGCGTCGGCCTCAAATCCTGTGGTCAGCACAAAACCCTGTGGGAGCTGGCTTGCCAGCGATGAGGCCCTCAAGAGCAATAAAGAACCTCAGGCGGTAATCAGCTTCTCGCGCAACTTGGCGATCTCGTCGCGCATCTGCGCCGCCGCCTCGAACTCCAGGTCCCGCGCCAGCTGGAACATCTTCTCTTCCAGTTGCTTGATGCGCTTGGTGATCTCCGCCGGCGAGCGCAGTTCCGCCTCGTAGCGGGCGCTCTCCTCCGCCGCCTTGGCCATGCCCTTGCGCTTCTTGCTGCGCGAGCCGGGCACATTGGCGCCTTCCATGATGTCGGTGATGTCCTTGACCACGCCCTTGGGCACGATGCCGTTGGCGGCGTTGAAGGCGATCTGCTTCTCGCGCCGCCGCTCGGTCTCGTCGATCGCCCGCTGCATCGAGCCGGTCATCTGGTCGGCATAGAGGATGGCCCGGCCATTGAGGTTACGCGCGGCCCGACCGATGGTCTGGATCAGCGAACGCTCGGAACGCAGGAAGCCCTCCTTGTCCGCATCGAGGATGGCCACCAGCGACACCTCGGGCATGTCCAGGCCCTCGCGCAGCAGGTTGATCCCCACCAGCACGTCGAAGGTCCCCAGGCGCAGGTCGCGGATGATCTCGACCCGCTCCACCGTGTCGATGTCCGAATGCAGGTAGCGTACCCGCACATCGTGGTCGGCGAGGTAGTCGGTCAGGTCCTCGGCCATGCGCTTGGTCAGGGTGGTGACCAGCACCCGCTCTTCCATGGCCACGCGCTTGCGGATTTCCGAGAGCAGGTCGTCGACCTGGGTCAGCGCCGGACGGATTTCCACCTGCGGGTCCACAAGGCCGGTCGGCCGTACCACCTGCTCGACCACCCTTCCCGCATGCTCGCCCTCATAAGGGCCGGGCGTTGCGGAAACGAAGATGGTCTGCGGGCTGACGCTCTCCCACTCGTCGAAACGCATCGGCCGGTTGTCCAGCGCCGACGGCAGGCGGAAGCCGTATTCCACCAGGGTTTCCTTGCGCGAACGGTCGCCCTTGTACATCGCCCCCACCTGGGGAACGCTGACGTGGGATTCGTCGATCACCAGCAGCGCATCCGGCGGCAGGTAGTCGTAGAGGGTCGGCGGCGGCGCGCCGGCCGGGCGCCCGGAGAGGTAGCGCGAGTAGTTCTCGATGCCGTTGCAGTAACCCAGTTCGAGGATCATCTCCAGGTCGAAACGGGTGCGCTGCTCCAGGCGCTGCGCCTCCACCAGCTTGTTGGCCTTGTGCAGGTACTCCAGGCGGTCCTTGAGTTCGTCCTTGATGCCGTCCACCGCTTCCAGCAGGGTTTCCCGCGGGGTGACGTAGTGGCTCTTGGGATAGAAGGTGAAACGCGGCAGCTTGCGGATCACCTCGCCGGTCAGCGGGTCGAAGGCGGCAATGTTCTCCACCTCGTCGTCGAACAGCTCGATACGGATCGCTTCCAGGTCCGACTCCGCCGGGAACACGTCGATCACATCGCCGCGCACGCGGAAAGTGGCGCGGGCGAAATCCATCTCGTTGCGGGTGTACTGCAGGTCGGCCAGGCGGCGCAGCAGCGCGCGCTGGTCGAGCTTGTCGCCGCGGTCGACGTGCAGGACCATCTTCAGGTAGGTCTCGGGGCTGCCCAGGCCGTAGATGCACGACACCGTGGTGACGATGATCGCGTCGCGCCGCTCCAGCAGCGCCTTGGTCGCCGACAGGCGCATCTGCTCGATGTGGTCGTTGATCGAGGCATCCTTCTCAATGAAGGTGTCGGACGACGGTACGTAGGCTTCCGGCTGGTAGTAGTCGTAGTAGGAAACGAAATACTCCACCGCGTTGTTCGGGAAGAACGCCTTGAACTCGCCGTACAACTGCGCGGCCAGGGTCTTGTTCGGCGCCAGCACCAGGGTCGGGCGCTGCACCTGGGCGATCACGTTGGCGATACTGAAGGTCTTGCCCGAGCCGGTCACGCCCAGCAGGGTCTGGTGCGCCAGCCCCGCCTCGATGCCTTCGACCATCAGGCGGATGGCTTCCGGCTGGTCGCCGGCGGGCTGAAAACGGGTGACGAGCTGAAACTCGGACATGACGGACCTCTGGAGAAGTGCGGATACAGGGCAACTGTATTTTTAGCCAGTAGTTATACCCAATTAAAGGCGTCCTACGCCAGTTTCAACCCAACGTCTGGCGGATTTCCTACTGTTGACTGAAGGATTCGACTAACGGTCGAAAAATATTCCCGCAAACAGCAGGAAAAGCTGCGGCAGACTGTCGCCGTGACCGGTCGGTATCACTATACTGACTCCCCGTTTGTGCACCGCTCTAGTGCATTCGGCTGGAGCGTGCAGACCCCTACTCACCTCCATTCAGAGCCAAGGTAATAATGAGCCTGTTTTCCGCTGTCGAGCTGGCACCACGCGATCCCATTCTGGGCCTCAACGAAGCATTCAACGCCGACACCCGCACCGAGAAAGTCAACCTCGGCGTAGGCGTTTACTGCAACGAAGAAGGACGCATCCCACTGCTGCGTGCGGTCATCGAAGCCGAAACCCAACGTGCCGCCCAGCACGCTTCCCGCGGCTACCTGCCGATCGACGGTATCGCTGCCTACGACCAGGCCGTGCAGAAACTGCTGTTCGGTGCCGAGTCGCCACTGCTGGCCGAAGGCCGCGTGGTTACCGTGCAGGCCGTCGGTGGTACCGGTGCCCTGAAGATCGGTGCCGACTTCCTCAAGCAGCTGTCGCCGAACGCCGTCGTCGCCATCAGCGACCCGAGCTGGGAAAACCACCGCGCCCTGTTCGAGACCGCCGGCTTCCCGGTGCAGAACTACCGCTACTACGACGCGCCAAGCAACGACGTGAACCGCGCCGGCATGCTGGAAGACCTGAACAACCTGCCATCGGGTTCGATCATCGTCCTGCACGCCTGCTGCCATAACCCGACCGGCGTCGACCTGAGCCTGGCGGACTGGAAAAACGTCCTGGAAGTGGTCAAGGCCAAGGGCCACGTGCCGTTCCTCGACATGGCCTACCAAGGCTTTGGCGACGGCATCGCCGAAGACGCCTTCGCCGTGCGCCTGTTCGCCGAGTCGGGCCTGGAGTTCTTTGTTTCCAGCTCGTTCTCCAAGTCGTTCTCGCTGTACGGCGAGCGTGTCGGCGCGCTGTCGATCGTCACCAGCGCCAAGGAAGAAAGCGCTCGCGTGCTGTCCCAGGTCAAGCGCGTGATCCGCACTACCTACTCCAACCCGCCAACCCACGGTGCCAGCATCGTCGCCGCCGTACTGAACAGCGCCGAGCTGCGTCAGATGTGGGAAACCGAGCTGGGCGAGATGCGCGGCCGCATCCACGGCATGCGCAAGCAGATGGTCGACCTGCTGGCCGAATACGGCGCCAAGCGTGATTTCAGCTTCGTCGGTCGCCAGCGCGGCATGTTCTCCTACTCGGGCCTGAGCGTAGAGCAGGTGGCTCGCCTGAAGAACGAATACGGCATCTACGCCCTGGATACCGGCCGCATTTGCGTGGCCACGCTGAACCAGAGCAACATCCACGTGGTGACCAAAGCCATCGTCGAAGTGCTGTAAGCGACAAATTCCCGGGGGAAGCTTGACTTCCCCTTGGGAATCAGTAAGATACGCCCCAGATTCCGCGATAGCTCAGTCGGTAGAGCAAATGACTGTTAATCATTGGGTCCCTGGTTCGAGTCCAGGTCGCGGAGCCAAATATTGAAAACCTCCAGATGCGCAAGCACTGGAGGTTTTTTTATTTCAGCCACAAGCTGCAAGTTTCAAGCTGCAAGAAAAAGCAGTCAGTGGTGCAATCGCTTTTTCTTGCAGCTTGAAACCTACGGCTTGCAGCTCAAAGCCGCCCGATCGGGTAGAACTCTCCCGAGCTCCACACCCCCAGCCACTCCTCGCCATCGATCTCCCGCGAAACCGCCAGGTCCACCAGCTGGTAGAACACATTGCGGTGAATCAGCGCCTCAAGGTTGGCGCGCATGTGCACGTAGGGCGACGGCTCCTGGGTCTGCGGATCGATCACGAAACGCAGCGGATGCTCGGGCCCGGCCTCGACCCGATCCTCGACATTGCTGGTGAACGCCAGCACCTGCCGCTCGCCCTCCCCCTGCACCTCCACGCTCACCGCCACGAACGGCGCGTCATCCACCTTGATCCCGACCTTCTCCACCGGCGTGACCAGGAAGTAGTCGTCGCCATCGCGGCGAATGATGGTGGAGAACAGGCGCACCATGGGCTTGCGCCCGATCGGCGTACCCAGGTAGTACCAGGTGCCATCACGGGCGATACGCATGTCGATATCGCCACAGAAATCCGGATTCCACAGGTGAACGGGCGGCAAGCCCTTCTCCGCCTTGGGGATCTGCGCCAGCAGATCGTTGGCCTTGCCCGTATCAACCATTGCCTTGCGCCCTCACCGACTCATGCCCAGAAGCGTACGAGCGTAGTCCTCAAGGGGCGGACCGAGCAAATCTTCCGGCCTGTTGTCATGGAACGTCAGCAATCCGCCGCGGCTGCGAATGCGCGCGGTGTCTATCAGGTAGCGGGTATTGGTCTCGATGAGCATCATCTGCACGACGCCGGTATCCACGCCAAGACGGTCCACCGCCTGCTCGTCATACCATTCGTCGCCATTGCCGATGCGGTTGTCCGCCTTGGCGAAGCGGGTGTACAGCAGGTAGTGCGCCCCGAAGGAACGCGCCTGGGCCAGGGCTTCCTCCAGGCCGATCGGTGCTTCGGCACGGCGTACCAGCGGGAAGTATTCGACGAAACCCTTGAACGCCTCCTCCGCCACCACGTTGGGCCGCGGATAGGCTCGGCCGGGCGGCGCGAAGGCGCCCTGGGCAATGAAAATGAACGAGTCGGGTTGCAGGCGCAGCGACATCGAGCGCTGGGTGTCGCTGTGGTCGAGCAGGCCGGCGTCGCTCATGTGATAGCGGGCACCTTCGCCCATGTCGCTGACATTCATGCAGCCACCCAGCGCAATGAACGCCAGCAGCAGAACCAGGCTACGCATCTTTCCTCCAGAGGCCGGCGACGGAAAACCGGCGAACAGCCCCGAGATGCAGGTTCTGCGCCAGCTTGGCGGGTCAGCCGCCGATGATCTTCATCACCGTGGCGCCGCCAGAGAAGGCCACGCTCTGCTTGTCGCCGAGGGCCTTGACCAGCAAGCCCTGGAGCGCCGGCAGCGCCTGGTGGCGCGGGCGGTCGAGCAGGTCGCCGATATAGTGGCGGTTGCTCGACGACAGGCAGCCATGCAGCCAGCCGGTGGACGACAGGCGCAGGCGCGAGCAGGTCCGGCAGAACGGCACGCTTTCGTTGGCGATCACGCCGAAGCAGCCCTGCCCCGGAATCCGATAGCGCAGCGCGGTGGCATCCACCGGTGCATCGGTCTGGGCGTATTCGTAGCGCTCGCCGATCACCTGCAGCAGCTGCTCGAGACCGACGAACTGCTGGAGGAACTGGTTGTTGTCCTTCGCCAGGTGGCCCATGCGCATCAGCTCGATGAAACGCAGCTCGTAGCCATGCTCCAGGCAATAGTCCAGCAGCGGCAGGACCTGATCGAGGTTCTGCCCGCGCAACGGCACCATGTTGACCTTGATCTTCATCCCCGCCGCCGCGGCCCGCGCCATGCCATCCAGCACGGTGGCCAGGTCGCCGCCGCGGGCAATGCTGCGGAAGGCCTGGGGATCGAGGGTATCGAGGGAAACGTTGAGACGGCGGATACCGACATCCACCAGCAGCGGCAACTTGCGTGCGAGCAACTGGCCATTGGTGGTCAGGCTGATGTCATCGAGGCCAAGCCCGGCGACCGTAGTGAGGAAGGTTTCCAGCTTGGGACTGACCAGCGGTTCGCCACCGGTGACCCGCAGGCGCTCGATGCCGGCGGCCTCGATCAGGTAGGCCACGCCGCGGGCCAAGGCCTCGGCAGACAGTTCGTCCTGGGCCGCGACCAGCCGCTTGCCATCGGGCACGCAGTAGGTGCACGCATAGTTGCAGGCGGCGGTAAGGCTGACACGCAGATTGCGAAAACGCCTGCCTTGACGATCGACGATCATGGAGAACTCCGGCATGGATGAATCGGGCTGGCAAAACCTGACTCAAAAATCAGGTTTTTGCAAGCCTCATCACCAAAGTATATTCCTGCCCTGTCGCGCCCAGTAGCGTCCGTGTCGCCAGCGGATATCAGCTGGCGGATGGCTCCGGGTCGCGCTTGCGCTTGTTGCCCATGCGCACGCCGATGTCCATCAGGAACTGGAAGAAGCCTTCCTGGTCTTCCAGGACATTGCTCCAGAACGGCGAGTGGTACAGCGCCACGGCGCCATGCACCAGCGCCCAGGCGGCACAGTAGTGGAAGTACGGCGGCACGTCCTCCAGCTTGCCTTCGCTGATGCGGCCCTTGATCAGCAGCGTCAGGCGATCGAAGTTCGAGGCGCGGATCTTGTGCAACTCCTCGACCATGTCCGGCACCTGGTGGCCCTTGACCACTTTTTCTTCCAGGCGGTCGAACAGTCGATAGCGCTGCGGGTCGCGCATGCGGAATTCGAAATAGGCGCGCGACAGGGCTTCCTTGTCACGGTCGACATCGGCGGAGTGCAGCAGTTGGTTCAAATCCCGCTCGTAGTCGAGCATCAGGCGCAGGTAGATCTCCGCCTTGGACTTGAAATGCTTGTAGATCGTGCCTTTGCCGATACCCACAGCATCAGCGATCATCTCGACGGTGACGCTGTCTTCACCCTGTTCGAGAAACAGCTTGAGTGCGGTATCGAGAATCTCTTGCTCACGGCGACGAAATTCACGGACCTTGCGAGGTTCTTTCTGCATAAGAAGGACTGGATCAAAATCGAAGCCAAGTATTATGCCTAACTTGCGGCAAAATGCACGGATCATCCAACCATGTCGAGACTTCCTGACGCTTTCGCGCTGTCGCCTCGCTCGCCCTCACTACCCCGCCGACAAGCCGAGGCGCGGCTGATTTTCATTCCAGGATGCCTCGACGCGGGCTTTTCCCCGCACATCGACACCGAACGCCGCTTGATCGCCGACACAATTCCTACCGTCACGGAAATTGCAGAGCGATGAGTGCTCAGCAGCCGCAGGCGTATTCCAAATCTGTTTAAAAAACGAGCAGAGTGCGCTGGAAGCTCATCAATCCTGATTAATACTTGAACTGTTGGCGGGGCATATCCCCCCAAGTGTCACGCCAATAAAGGTGATCAAGGAGTGTTCGCCTTTGTTTTACTCCTAATGGTCTTAACCCGGATTCCCCCCCCAGAACCCGGGTTTTTTTTGCCCGCAGTCCGGCCTCAGGCCTGGCGCACCCCCGCCAGCGGGAACAGGCGGCGGAAGTTCTCGGTGGTGCGCTCGGCCAGCTGTTCGTAGCGCTCGCCCCGCACCAGGGCGATGAATTCGGCAACGTCCCGCACGTATTCCGGCAGGTTCGGCTTGCCCCGATGGGGAATCGGCGCGAGGTACGGCGAGTCGGTCTCCACCAGCAGGCGATCGGCCGGCACCTGGCGCGCCACATCGCGCAGGGCGTCTGCATTGCGGAAGGTGACGATGCCCGAGAGCGAGATGTAGTAGCCAAGATCCAGGGCAGCCTTGGCCATGTCCCAGTCCTCGGTGAAGCAGTGCAGCACGCCCGCTTGCGGCAAGGCCGCGTCACGCAGCAGCGCCAGGGTGTCGGCCCGGGCCGCGCGGGTGTGGATAACCACCGGCTTGCCGGTGATTCGCGCGGCCTCCAGGTGCAGGCGGAACGAGGCCTGCTGCAGCTCGGCGGCTTCCGGCTCGTAGTGGTAATCCAGGCCGGTCTCGCCGATGGCCACCACCTTGGGGTGGTTCAGCTCCTGCAGCAGCCAGTCCATTGCCGGCTCGGCACCCGGGGCGAGGTCCAGGGGGTGGACACCCACCGAGCAATCCACATCCGCATAGCGTTCGGCCAGCGCCTTGACCTGCGCAGCGTTGTCGGCGCTGACGCCGATGCACAGGAAGTGCCCCACCCCGCGCGCCCGCGCCGCATCCAGGGCGGCATCGAGGGAACCGCCGTGGGCGGCGAGGTCAAGACGGTCGAGGTGGCAATGGGAATCTACGAGCATGGCGAAATGGAATCTATTCAGGGAAATGGATGGCCGGCGCCTCAGCGCTGGCCTGGCAACAGGGCCCAGGAGGCCAGCAAGGCTTCGATCAGCAACGCGCGGTTGAGGTTGGCCTTGCCGAGGACTTTCTGGCGCTGGTCGAGGATCCAGTCCTGGATCTCCAGAACCTTGCCCTGCGGGGTTTTCTGCGCCAGGTACTGCACCACCTTGCGCATGTCGGCCAGGCCGAGGCCCTGCTCGTCCTGCGTCAACTGGTAGCGCAGGATCAGGTTCGACCAGTCGCAGAACCAGTCGAACAGGTGCAACAGGGAAACGTCCTTCCAGGCTTCGGCGAGTTGGCTGGGGGATTGCTGCTGCTTGAGCAGCTTCTTCACCCCGTCGACCACCTGCGCGCGATGCTCGCGAACGCCCTGCGCCTGCAGCGTGACCGCCATCAGCGGCGAGCCGGCGGCCAGGCTCAGCAGCTCGGCGCGCTCCTGCTCGTCGCAGTCCGGCAGCGCCGACGTCAGCCAGGCCAGGCTCTGCGCCTCCAGCGGCTGCGGACAGGCGATCTGCTGGCAGCGGCTCTTGATGGTGGGCAGCAACCGGCTCGGCTGGTGGCTGACCAGCAGCAGCACGGTATCGCCGGACGGTTCTTCGAGGCTCTTGAGCAAGGCGTTGGCGGCGTTGATGTTCATCGCTTCCACCGGCTCGATCAACACCACCTTGCGCCCGCCGAGCTGGGCGGTCTGGGTGACGAAGCCGACCAGGTCACGCACCTGGTCGACCTTGATCGGCTTGTCGGCCTCTTCCGGCTCCAGCACGTAGTTGTCCGGGTGGCTACCGGCGACCAGCAGCAGGCACGACTTGCACTGACCGCAGGCCTGCAGCGCCTCGGGACGCTGGCACAGCAACAGGGCCATCAGGCGCTCGGCCATTGCACGCTTGCCGATACCCTGCGGGCCGTGGAGCAGATAGGCGTGGGCATGACGGGCGCGCCCGGCCAGCTGCTGCCAGAGCGTCGCCTGCCACGGGTAGGCCTCAGCCACGGCAACGCTCCACGATCTGCTCGACCAGGCCGCCCAGGGACTGCTGGACCGCAGCCAGCGGCTGCGCGGCATCGAGCAGGCGATAACGTTGCGGATCCGCCTTGGCCCGCGCCAGGTAGGCCTGGCGCACAGCCTCGAAGAAGGCCTGGCCTTCCTGCTCGAAGCGGTCCAGGCGACCGCGGGCGGCGGCGCGGGACAGGCCGACTTCAACCGGCAGGTCGAACAGCAGGGTCAGGTCCGGCTGCAGGCCGTCCTGGACGAAACGCTCCAGGGTGGCGATGCGCTCGACGCTCAGGCCACGGCCACCGCCCTGGTAGGCGTAGGTGGCATCGGTGAAGCGATCGCACAGCACCACCGCGCCACGGGCCAGGGCCGGACGGATGACCTCGGCCAGGTGCTGGGCGCGCGCGGCGAAGACCAGCAGCAGCTCGGTGTCGGCATCCATGCGTTCCTCGCTGGGCGCCAGCAGCAGCTCGCGGATGCGCTCCGCCAGGGGCGTGCCGCCGGGCTCGCGGGTCAGCAGGACATCCAGGCCGCGATCACGCAGAAGCCCGGCCAGGTAGTCACGGTTGGTGCTCTTGCCCGCGCCTTCCGGACCTTCCAGGGTGATAAACAAACCGCTCACTCAGCATCCTCGAAAAAATTCATTGCGGGGTGGACTCGCCACCGGCCGACGCGTCAGGCGCATCCACCGGGGCTTGATCCGTCTCGGTGGCCGGCGGCGTGACCGGCGCCTCCTGCTGCACGGGCACATCCGGCAGCGTCGACGCGGCGCCATTGGCCGGCGCCGGGCTGGACCGGTAGTCCGCGCGGCGTTTCAACTGGTATTCGCGGACCGCCGAATTGTGTGCGTCGAGATCGTCGGAGAACACGTGGCTGCCATCGCCGCGGGCGACGAAATACAGGCTGCTGCCAGGGGCCGGGTTGAGCGCAGCATGGATCGCCTCGCGACCGACCATGGCGATCGGCGTCGGCGGCAAGCCGGAGATCACGTAGGTGTTGTAAGGCGTGGACTCGCGCAGGTCGGCACGGGTGATCTTGCCGTTGTAGCGCTCGCCCATGCCGTAGATGACCGTCGGGTCGGTCTGCAGCATCATGCCGATCTGCATCCGCCGGACGAAGACCCCGGCAATCTGCCCGCGCTCCTGCGGCACGCCGGTTTCCTTCTCCACCAGGGACGCCATGATCAGCGCCTGGTACGGATCACGATAGGGCAGCTCGGCGGGACGCTCGGCCCATTCCTTGGCCAGCACTTCTTCGAGGCGGGCGTAGGCCTGCTGCAGCAGCTCGACATCGGTCATGCCGCGAACGAACTTGTAGGTATCGGGGAAGAAACGCCCCTCGGGGAATACCGTGGGGTGCCCGAGCTTGTCCATGACCTCGGCGTCGCTGAGGCCGGCGAGGGTCTGCTTGACCTTTTCATGCTTCGCCAGGGCGGCGCGCACCTGGCGGAAGGTCCAGCCTTCGACCAGGGTCAGGTTGTACTGCACCACGTTGCCGCGCTGCCAATCGTCGAACAGGTCGCGCACGGTCATGCCCGGGGTCATGCGGTATTCACCGGTATGCAGGGCGACGCCGGCCATGTTGAAGCGCCAGTAGATGCGCAGCCAGAACGCGTCCTCGATCAGGCCGTCGTTTTCCATGCGGTAGAACATGCGGTTGGGGTTGGTGCCGGTCGGGACATCCAGCAGCTCTTCGCCGGACAGGTGCAGCGACTGCCCCACCGACGTGCTGACTTTCCACGCGGAATACCCAAGCACCAGGCCGGCCAGGATCAGGCCGATCTCCAGCAACAGCAGCAATTTACGTCTCACGAAATCAGGCATCCAGTAGCGTACGGGCAATGGCCTGCAGTTTACGGGTGAGAGGCCCCGGCGACCAGTTCAGCGATACAAATGAGCGTACCGGCCAGACACCGTAGACACTGTTGCAGAGAAACAATTCATCAGCCTGCTGGAGCTCGTCCAGGGACAGGTCGCGAACACTGGTCGGGATCCCCTCGCGGGCCGCGGCATCCAGCAACGCCGCGCGCATGACGCCGGCCACGCCGCAGCGGCCGAGATCGGCGGTGAGCAACTGGCCATCGCGGACCAGGAACAGGTTGCTGTACACCCCTTCGATGACCCGACCGGACATATCCAGCATCAATCCTTCGGCGTACTCGCTGCCCTGCCATTCGGCGCGGGCCAGGACCTGCTCCAGGCGATTGAGGTGCTTGAGTCCTGCCAGCAGGGGTTGCTCGGCCAGGCGGGTGCGGCACGGGAACAGGCGAACGCCCTGTTCGGCATGCTCGGCGGGATAGACGGGGGCGGGATTGCCCTGGAGGATGCGCCGGGGCGTCGCCTCGGCGGCGGCGGCATAGCCGCGCTGGCTGTCGCCGCGGGTGAGGATCAGCTTGAGCACGCCGTCGCCGAGCAAGGCGGCATAGCGGCAGGTCTCTTCGCGGATCAACGGAAGATCGGCCTCGATCGCCAGGCGCCGGCACCCCAGGGCCAGGCGATCGAGGTGATAGTCAAGCAGGGACGGCGTCCCCGCGTTGACGGCGATGGTCTCGAACAGACCATCGCCATATGCCAGGCCGCGGCTTTGCAGCGCCAGGGTATCGGCGCCGTGCCCATCGACCCAGGCCTGCATCAACCCACGAACCGGCGGAACACCAGCGAGCCGTTGGTACCGCCAAATCCGAACGAGTTGGACAGCACCACGTCGATCGGCATGTTGCGCGCTTCGTGAGCCACGAAGTCGAGGTCGCAACCGACGTCCGGTTCGTCGAGGTTGATGGTGGGCGGCGCCACCTGGCTGTTGATCGCCAGGACGCTGAAGATCGCCTCCACCGCGCCCGCCGCACCCAGCAGGTGACCGGTCATGGACTTGGTGGAACTGACCGCCAGCTTGTAGGCATGTTCGCCGAACACCGACTTGACCGCAGCGACTTCGGCGAGGTCGCCCGCCGGGGTCGAGGTGCCATGGGCGTTGATGTAGTTGACCTGGCTCGGATCGATCTGCGCATCGCGCAGGGCATTGCTCATGCAACGCGCGGCACCGGCGCCGTCATCGGGTGGCGAGGTCATGTGGAAGGCGTCACCGCTCATGCCGAAACCAACCAGCTCGGCATGGATGGTTGCGCCACGTGCCTTGGCATGCTCCAGCTCTTCCAGAACCAGGGCGCCGGAGCCATTGGACAGGACGAAGCCGTCGCGACCCTTGTCCCATGGACGGCTGGCGCGGGTCGGATCGTCATTGCGGGTCGACAGCGCGCGGGAGGCGCCGAAACCGCCCATGCCCAGGCCGCAGGCGGCCATCTCGGCACCACCGGCGATCATCACGTCGGCTTCGCCGTAGGCGATGTTGCGTGCAGCCATGCCGATACAGTGGGTACCGGTGGTGCAGGCGGTGGCGATGGCATAGTTGGGACCCTGCACACCCAGGTGGATGGACAGGAAACCGGAAATCATGTTGATGATCGAACCCGGCACGAAGAACGGCGAAATACGCCGCGGGCCTTGTTCATGCAAGGTGCGACTGGTGTCTTCGATGTTGGTCAGCCCGCCGATACCCGAGCCCATGGCCACGCCGATACGCTCGCGGTTGGCATCGGTGACTTCCAGGCCGGCGTTGCGTACTGCCTGGAAACCGGCCGCCAGGCCGTACTGGATGAACAGATCGAGCTTGCGGGCTTCCTTGAGCGACAGGTACTGCTCGACGTCAAAGCCCTTTACCGAGCCGCCAAAACGGGTGGAGTAGGCAGAAAGGTCCGTATGTTCGATCAGACCGATGCCACTGCGGCCAGCCAGAATGCCCTGCCAACTGCTCGGTACATCGGTACCCAGTGGCGACAGCATACCCATACCGGTGACCACGACGCGTCTACGCGACACAGCGCTCTCCTTTTTCTATATGTCTACATCTTCTGGCAAAGAAAAAACCGCACGCCAGCAAAGGCAGTGCGGTTTTTCCCTGACAAGAAGCGACGACTATGAAGTCTTACGCCTGGTTGGCGTTGACGTAGTCGATAGCAGCTTGAACAGTAGTGATCTTCTCGGCTTCTTCGTCAGGAATCTCGGTTTCGAATTCCTCTTCCAGAGCCATCACCAGCTCAACGGTGTCAAGGGAATCGGCACCCAGATCTTCAACGAAGGAAGACTCTGGCTTCACGTCTTCTTCCTTGACGCCCAGTTGCTCGGCAACGATTTTCTTGACGCGTTCTTCGATGGTGCTCATACCTTGTTTTCACTCCTAATGGACATATGTCAGGCAGCTGGCCGGTGTGTAAGTTTATAGAAAGGCGTCTGCTTTTCAAGCTCAACGCGCCCCTCACTCATCACACCCGCCGACTCCCCTGGAATTTGATTGCAGCTTTATAACGGATTTTAGTCAGCTCGTATGACATTTTTTTAAAACAATCCGTCACATTTGACTACATGTACATCCCGCCGTTGACCGGAATGGTTGCGCCGGTCACGTAAGCCGCACCGTCGGACGCCAGGAATGCGACCACTTTCGCGATCTCATCGGCCTGACCCAGACGACCCAGCGGAATTTGCGTCTGCAGCGCTTCGCGCTGCGCTTCAGGCAGCTCGCGGGTCATATCGGTGTCGATAAAGCCCGGAGTGACCGAGTTGACGGTAATGGAGCGGGAACCCACTTCGCGGGCCAGCGCACGGCTGAAACCTTCCAGGCCGGCCTTGGCGGCGGCGTAGTTGGCCTGGCCGGCGTTGCCCATGGCCCCGACCACCGAACCGATGCTGATGATACGGCCCCAGCGTGCCTTGGTCATGCCGCGCAGCACGCCCTTGGACAGACGGTAGAGGCTGTTCAGGTTGGTGTCGATGACATCGAACCACTCGTCATCTTTCATGCGCATCATCAGGTTGTCGCGGGTGATACCGGCGTTGTTGACCAGGATCGCCGGGGCACCGAACTGCTCGGTGATGCTCGCCAGGACCGCACTGACCGACTCGTCGCTGGTGACGTTCAGTTCCAGGCCGGTACCGGTGATGCCGTGCTCCTTGAGAGTGGCCGCGATACGCTCGGCGCCGGAAGCGGACGTGGCGGTACCGATCACGGTAGCGCCCAGACGACCCAGTTCCAGGGCAATGGCCTGGCCGATGCCACGGCTGGCGCCGGTGACCAGTGCAACTTTACCTTGCAGACTCATGCAAGCTCTCCTAATTAGGCCAGCGCCGCACGGGTGGCGGCGACGGCATCCGGGGTGTTGAGGTTGTAGGTGGTGACGCCGTCGGCGCAACGCTTGTTGAGGCCGGCGAGAACCTTGCCAGGACCGCACTCGACCAGCTGTACCGCGCCCTTGGCGGCCAGGGTCTGCACGCACTCGACCCAGCGAACCGGCTTGTACAGCTGCTCCAGCAGGTCACGCTTGAGGGTTTCCAGGTCGGCCGGCACGGCCGCGCTGACGTTCTGCACCAGCGGGATCTGCGGGGCCTTCCAGGCGATGGCGTTGACCGACTCGGCGAAACGCTCGGCCGCCGGGCGCATCAGTTCGCAGTGCGACGGCACGCTGACCGGCAGCGGCAGGGCACGCTTGGCACCACGGGCCTTGCAGCCTTCGATGGCGCGATCGACCGCAGCCTTGGCACCGGCGATGACCACCTGGCCTGGGGAGTTGAAGTTGACCGCGCTGACCACCTCGCCCTGGGCCGCTTCGGCACAGATGGCGACGACGTCGGCGTCTTCCAGGCCGAGGATCGCGGCCATGGCGCCCTGCCCGGCCGGCACGGCCTCCTGCATCAGCTGGCCACGGCGCTCGACGAGCTTGACCGCATCGGCCAGCTCCAGGCTGCCAGCGGCGACCAGCGCGCTGTATTCACCCAGGCTGTGCCCGGCGACGAAGGCCGGACGCGCGCCACCTTCGGCCAGCCACAGACGCCACAGGGCGATCGAGGCGGTGAGGATGGCCGGCTGGGTTTTGTCGGTTTGGTTGAGTTGCTCTTCCGGACCATCCTGGACCAGCGCCCAGAGATCGTAGCCCAGAGCCTCGGAGGCCTCACGGAAGGTGTCGATGACCAGCGGGTGCTGGGCGCCCAGCTCGGCGAGCATGCCGAGCGACTGCGAACCTTGACCAGGAAAGACGAATGCGAGGGATGCAGACATTGAACAAGCCCCTAGTGATCTTGTCGTCGAAAATGAGTGTCCAGCCGTAGCTGGACACAAGAAAACCGAAAGTTGGATGGTAACGAGAACCAAGCGGTCACATTTAACCACTTCCTGGCGAATATGCCTAAAGCAACAGATCCTCCAGGCGGCCATGCAAGCGCTGGGGCAGGTTCTCCTGAATCTCGATGAGAGCACGCTGGATGGCGCTCTGGAAACCCTGCACCCCGGCCGAACCATGACTCTTTATGACAATGCCCTGCAGGCCGAGGAAGCTGGCACCGTTGTGGCGCGCCGGCGCCAGGTCGGCCTGCAGGCGCTTGAGCAGCGGCATGGCCATCGCCCCCACCAGCCGTGAAGCCACGCCGCCACGGAACAGCGCCTCGATGCGCGCGCCGATCATGGTCGCCAGGCCTTCGCTGGACTTGAGCAGGATGTTGCCGACGAAACCGTCGCACACCACCACATCCGCCTCGCCGCGATACAGGCCGTCGCCCTCGACGAAGCCGATGTAGTTGAGGCCGCGGGCCTGCTGCAGCAGGCTGGCCGCCAGCTTGACCTGCTGGTTGCCCTTGATGTCCTCGGTGCCGACGTTGAGCAGGGCCACCCGCGGCCTGGAAATCCCCAGGGCCTGGGCCGCCACCGAGCCCATCACGGCGAACTGGTACAGATGCTCGGCACTGCAATCGACGTTGGCGCCAAGGTCGAGCAACTGGCAATAGCCAGACTGGGTCGGGATCGCCGCGACCATCGCCGGACGGTCGATGCCGGGCAGGGTCTTGAGCACGTAGCGCGACAGGGCCATCAGCGCACCGGTATTGCCGGCGCTGACACAGGCCTGGACCTTGCCATCACGCAATAATTCGAGGGCGACGCGCATCGACGAATCGGGCTTGCCACGCAACGCCTGGGACGGCCTCTCGTCCATGCCGATCACTTCGCTCGCCGCAACGATCTGCAGGCGCGCGCGATCCGCAGCCGACTGGCCAGCGATCAGGTCTTCAAGGAGGGAGGGTTGACCGACGAGGGTCAGGTGTAGCGAGGGGGTAGCCGAGAGACAAGCAAGGCTTGCCTGGACAATGCTGCGGGGACCGAAGTCCCCGCCCATTGCGTCGATCGCAATGATCTGAGCGGACAAGGATTACTCGTCAGCGCCCTTGTCGATCACTTTACGACCACGGTATACGCCTTCTGGCGAAACGTGGTGACGCAGGTGAACTTCACCGGTGGTTTTCTCTACGGACAGGGCGTTGGCTTCGAGGGCATCGTGCGAACGGCGCATGTCACGGGCAGAGCGGGATTTTTTGTTCTGCTGAACAGCCATAATTGATTAACTCCTAAACGTTTGGGTCACGCTTTAACTGCGCCAATACACTGAACGGGTTGGACCGCTTTACCTCGTCCTCGCTCGGTTCGGGCTCATCGGCGCCCGCCGGCTGCTGGCATTCTTCCGGATGATGAGCAGGCACGATGGGCAAGGCGAGCAACAGCTCTTCCTCGACCAATGCCTGCAGATCCAAAGGATCCTCGCCCAGTTCCAGCACGTCATAGCCTTTCGGCAACGACTGGGTATTCGCACCCTCCTTCACCACGGCGTAAGTACATTCGCTGTGGATCGGCAGGGTGACCAGCTCAAGACAACGCTGGCAAACCATCTTGACCTCGACGTTCAGGTCGGTGTGGAAAACCACCGTGCCTTGCTCGTCGCGCTCAAACTCGAATTTGGCCTGCACCGTACCGACATTGTCGGAAAGCGGGTCGCAGAGTCTCTCCAAATCGGCGAGCGGTACGCTTCCTTCGATGGAAACGCCACGATCGGCCAATTTGCGCGGGTCAACGTGAGGTGGAATCGGGTCATTCAACATAGGCGCAGCATTCTAGGGATGCCCCCCGCCCCTGTCAAAGGAAATTCCGCCCCGCCCAGCATGTTAGAATCGCCGAACCTGCACTGGAGTACCTCATGCTACCGCTGATACTGGCTTCCAGCTCACCTTACCGGCGCGAATTGCTGGCGCGCCTGCATCTTCCCTTCGACTGGGCCGCTCCGGATATCGACGAACGGCGCCTCGACGACGAGCCTGCGGTCGAACTGGTCAAGCGCCTGGCCCGGGAAAAGGCCCAGGCACTCGCCGGACGTTTCCCCGCCCACCTGGTCATCGGCTCCGACCAGGTCGCCGTACTCGGCGAGCAGATCCTCGGCAAGCCGCACACCTTCGACAAGGCCTGCGAGCAACTGCTGGCGGCCAGCGGCAACCATGTCACCTTCCTCACCGGCGTCGCCCTGCTCAACAGCGCCACCGGAGAATGCCAGGTGGATTGCGTGCCGTTCAGCGTGCACATGCGCGAACTGGACCTGCCGCGGATCGAACGCTACCTGCGCATCGAGCAACCCTACGACTGCGCCGGCAGCTTCAAGTGCGAAGGCCTCGGCGTCAGCCTGTTCCAGGGTACCCATGGTTGCGATGCCACCAGCTTGATCGGGCTGCCACTGATCCGCCTGGTGGACATGCTAATAAAGGAAGGCGTCAGCGTGCCCTGATGCCACCGCAGGCCAGCTCCTACAGCGATACAAAAAAGAAAAGCCGACCCATGAGGTCGGCTTTTTCATGCCCGGCGACAATCAGCGCAGGGTTGGCCCCTGGAAGCCCATCCACATCGCCAGGTGCTCGGCGACACTGGCACCGAGACGCTTGGAGAAGCGATCGAACGGCGATTCCTCGATGGTGAAGTCCACCAGGTCCTTCTCCCCCACCACTTCCCGCGCCACGTAGCCGGCGCTGCCCAGGGCATCCACCAGGCCCAGGCCGACAGCCTGCTCGCCGGACCAGATCAGCCCGCTGAACAGCTCGGGATGCTCCTTGTCCTTCAGGCGCTCACCACGGCCCTGCTTGACGCTGGCAATGAACTGCTTGTGCGTGGTTTCCAGCACCTGCTGCCAGAACCGGGCTTCCTCCGGTTTCTCCGGCTGGAACGGGTCGAGGAACGACTTGTGCTCACCGGACGTATAGCTGCGACGCTCGACACCCAGCTTCTCCATGGCGCCGACGAAACCGTAGCCCGCCGCCGTCACCCCGATGGAACCGACCAGGCTGGCCTTGTCGGCGTAGATCTGGTCCGCGGCACTGGCGATGTAGTAGGCGCCGGAAGCACCGAGATCGGTGATCACCGCGTACAGCTTGATATCCGGATATTCGCCACGCAGCCGGCGAATCTCGTCATATACGTAGCCGGCCTGCACCGGACTGCCGCCAGGACTGTTGATCCGCAGGACCACGCCCTTGGTCTTCGGATCCTTGAACGCCGCGCGCAGGCTGCCGATGATGTTGTCGGCACTGGCCTCTTCCTTGTCGGCGATCACCCCGCGAACCTCGATCAGCGCGGTATACCCGCTGCCGCCACCGACCGCGTTCTTCTCCATCTTCGCCAACGGCGAGAACAGGAACAGCAGGCCGAACAGGTAGAAGAACGTCAGCAGCTTGAAGAAGATCCCCCACCGCCGCGCCCGACGCTGCTCCTGGACACCGGCCAGCAGGGTCTTTTCCAGCAACTGCCAGCTCTTCTGATCTTCGCTCTTCTCTTCGCGAGGTGCCTTCCACTCATCGACCATGCTTTACCTACCCTGGAATTGCCGTTGCACCCGCTCGCCCGAGCCAGGTCTGCAACTGTGAAAAGTGTTCGATAGACAACTGTGGCTGGTGAACGCTCAACGCCTCCAGCGACATCGCACCATAACCCACGGCCACCGCATGCATGCCGGCATTTCTCGCCATGATCAGGTCGAAAGACGAATCACCGACCATCAGCGCCCGCGACGCCGGCACCTGGCAGTGCGTGAGGATCTCTTCCAGCATCAGCGGATGCGGCTTGCCGCGGGTTTCGTCGGCAGCCCGGGTGATATCGAAGAAGCCTTCCCAGCCATTGGCCCGCAGCACCCGATCCAGGCCGCGCCGCGCCTTGCCGGTCGCCACCGCCAGACGGTAGCCCTCGGCGCGGAAGGCGTCCAGCGCCTCGACCACGCCCGGGAACAGGGGCGAAGGCTGGTCGTCCAGGGCCATGTAGATATCGGCGTAGTGCTGACGGAAAGCCATGACCTCGGTCTCGTCCAGCGCCGGGTACAACACGCTGATCGCCTCCGGCAGGGCCAGGCCGATGATGCCTTTGACCGCGTCGTCGCTGCACAGCGGGTAACCGGCACGCTCGGAGGCGCCATGCATCGCCTCGACGATTCGGCTGATGGAGTCGGCGAGGGTGCCGTCCCAGTCGAAGATCAGCAGGTCGTAATCACGTTGCACTCAGGCGCTCCACGGTCTGGGCCCACATCTCGTCCACCGGGGCCTCCAGCTTCAGCTCGCCGCCATCCGGCAGCGGCACGGTCAGGGCATAGGCGTGCAGGAACAGGCGCTTGCCGCCCAGCTCGCGAATTTCCCGGGTGAAATCTTCGTCGCCGTACTTGCTGTCACCAGCGATGGAGTGACCGGCATGCAGGGCATGGACACGAATCTGGTGGGTACGACCGGTAATCGGACGCGCCTCGACCATCGTGGCGAAGTCGCCGAAGCGGCGCAGCACGCGGAACACCGTCAGCGCCTCCTTGCCCTCGTCGTTGACCTCGACCATGCGCTCGCCGGAACGCAGGTTGCTCTTGAGCAGCGGCGCGTTGACCTGCTTCTTGCCGGTCGCCCAGTGACCACGGACCAGCGCCATGTAGCGCTTGTCGACGCCATCGCCGCGCAGGGCGGTATGCAGGTGACGGAGCATGCTGCGCTTCTTGGCGATCATCAGCAGGCCGGAGGTGTCACGGTCGAGCCGGTGCACCAGTTCCAGCTCCTTGGCGTCCGGACGCAACTGGCGGAACGCCTCGATCACGCCGAAGCTCAGGCCGCTGCCACCGTGCACGGCGATGCCTGCCGGCTTGTTGAGCACGATCAGCGCCTTGTCCTCGTAGACGATCGCCGCTTCGAGCCGTTGCAACAGGCCCTGGGCCACCGGCACCGGCTCGTCGCGCTCGGGCAGACGAACGGGCGGGACGCGCACGATGTCGCCTGCCTGGATCTTGTACTCGGGTTTGATACGGCCCTTGTTCACCCGCACTTCGCCTTTGCGCAAGATGCGGTAAATCAAGGTCTTGGGAACACCCTTGAGGACATTGACAAGGAAGTTGTCGATACGCTGGCCGGCAAGTTCCGGCGGGACTTCGATCAGCTGGACGCTGGAAGTCGGAGGGGTAGTGGTCGTCATTTGGCGGATCATAACAATTTTTTATGGAATTGAAGCACTTAATCATTGCTGCTATAGTCGCGAACGCCGCCAAAAGCGGCTGGCCAGCGGACCAATGGCTTCGAGCCGGCCCTGACCTACGCAAATCTCGAGGACGCGAGGCCGTCCGACGGGGTTTTCGCCAGTTTACAGAAATGCCTGGAATCGCCACCAGCGCCGATGAGAGAAGACCGATAAAAAACAACAAGAGCGGCTTTTGACCCTCCCATACCGTTTTTTTTCGATGCCACTCTTCCCAGTGCCAAGGCTTTCACGCAGTCATGGCGGATACTTCGGAAATACCTGCCTTAGCCATAAACTGCGCGGGCTCCCGTATGGAGCCGGCGATAAATGCAACCCGTTGCGGATTCAGCGCGCGGCAGCACCCGATTATCAGGGATACGTGTAGGGTGGAGATGCACAACCGTCGGACCGTGTAGTACTGCGTCCAGCCCGCGGCCACAGGCCAGCGACCGGACCCGCTCACGGATGCCCCCGGGCATCCACGGACGAAGGCTGATTCCTCCTCCTGACTGACGTGCATATGACACAACAGCAAGCAGGACGCGTCGTCGCGGCTTCGGCAGCACTGGTCACCAGTCAACCGGATGTCGCTGGACACGGGATGGCCCGCCACCCCTGACGCACCCTGACACCGACCGTGAGAAGTCGTGTGTGCCGAACGCCGTTTCCGGCAGCCCGGAAACCGACGGTATTACATGAAAAGAATGCTGATTAACGCGACTCAACCCGAAGAGTTGCGTGTTGCTCTGGTAGATGGCCAGCGCCTCTACGACCTGGACATCGAGTCCGGTGCGCGCGAGCAGAAGAAGGCCAACATCTACAAGGGCCGGATCACCCGCATCGAACCCAGCCTCGAAGCCGCTTTCGTCGACTTCGGCTCCGAACGTCATGGCTTCCTTCCCCTCAAGGAAATCTCCCGCGAATACTTCAAGAAGAACCCGGAAGGCCGGGTCAACATCAAGGAAGTACTGAGCGAAGGCCAGGAAGTCATCGTCCAGGTCGAGAAGGAAGAGCGTGGCAACAAGGGCGCCGCCCTGACCACCTTCATCAGCCTCGCCGGCCGCTACCTGGTGCTGATGCCGAACAACCCGCGTGCCGGCGGCATCTCCCGCCGCATCGAAGGCGAAGAGCGCAACGAACTGCGTGAAGCCCTCAACGGCCTGGTCGCCCCCGCCGACATGGGCCTGATCGTGCGCACCGCCGGCCTGGGCCGCAGCAGCGAAGAAATGCAGTGGGACCTCGACTACCTGCTGCAACTCTGGACCGCGATCAAGGAAGCCTCCCAGGACCGTTCCGCACCTTTCCTGATCTACCAGGAAAGCAACGTCATCATCCGCGCCATCCGCGACTACCTGCGCCAGGACATCGGCGAAGTGCTGATCGACAGCATCGATGCCCAGGAAGAAGCCCTGACCTTCATCCGCCAGGTGATGCCGCAGTACGCCAGCAAGATCAAGCTGTACGAAGACAGCGTCCCGCTGTTCAACCGCTTCCAGATCGAAAGCCAGATCGAGACCGCCTTCCAGCGCGTCGTCGACCTGCCGTCCGGCGGCTCGATCGTCATCGACCCGACCGAGGCCCTGGTCTCCATCGACATCAACTCGGCGCGCGCCACCAAGGGTAGCGACATCGAGGAAACCGCCCTGCAGACCAACCTGGAGGCGGCCGAGGAAATCGCCCGCCAACTGCGTCTGCGCGACATCGGCGGCCTGATCGTGATCGACTTCATCGACATGACCCCGGCCAAGAACCAGCGCGCCGTGGAAGAGAAAGTCCGCGAATGCCTGGAAGCCGACCGCGCCCGTGTCCAGGTCGGCCGCATCTCGCGCTTCGGCCTGCTGGAAATGTCCCGTCAGCGCCTGCGTCCGTCCCTGGGCGAAAGCAGCGGCATCGTCTGCCCGCGTTGCAGCGGCACCGGCATTATCCGTGACGTCGAGTCCCTGTCCCTGGCCATCCTGCGCCTGATCGAGGAAGAAGCCCTCAAGGACCGCACCGCCGAAGTCCGTGCCCAGGTACCGATCCCGGTCGCTGCGTTCCTGCTCAACGAGAAACGCAACTCGATCACCAAGATCGAACTGCGTACCCGTGCCCGCATCATCATCCTGCCGAACGATCATCTGGAGACGCCGCACTTCGAAGTGCAGCGCCTGCGCGATGACAACCCGGAAGCGCTGAACGCCCAGTCCAGCTACGAAATCGCTGCCGCCGAAGTCGAGGAGGCGCCGCAAGCCGCCGCCACCCGCACCCTGGTACGCCAGGAAGCTGCGGTGAAGACTGCCCCGGCCCGCGCCAACGCCCCGGTACCGACCACCGAAGAAGCCCAACCCGCTCCTGCCGCGCCCGTTCATGCCGCGCCGGAACCAAGCCTGTTCAAGGGCCTGGTCAAGTCGCTGGTGAGCCTGTTCGCTGGCAGCAAGGAAGAGCCTGCCGCCCCGGTCGCCGCCGAGAAGCCTGCCGCCACCGAGCGTCCACAGCGCAACGAAGAGCGTCGCAACGGTCGCCAGCAGAGCCGCAACCGCAACGGCCGTCGCGAGGAAGACCGCAAACCGCGTGAAGAACGTGCCGAGCGCGCCCCACGCGAAGAGCGTCAGCCGCGTGAGGAATCCCAGCCTCGCGAAGAACGCGCACCGCGCCAGCCGCGTGAAGAGCGTCAACCACGGGCACCGCGTGAAGAGCGCCGCCCTCGCGAGGAGCGTCCGGTCCGCGAACTGCGCGAGCCACTGGATGCCGCCCCGGCCGTGCGTGAAGAACGTCCTGAGCGCGCCCCGCGTGAAGAGCGTCAGCCACGGGAAGAGCGTGCACCGCGTGAAGAACGCGCACCACGGGAAGAGCGCGCACCGCGCGAGGAACGTGCTCCGCGTGAAGAACGTGCCCCTCGCGAGGAACGCGCACCACGGGAAGAGCGCCAGCCGCGTCCGCCGCGTGAAGAACGTCAGCCACGCCCAGCCGAACAGGCTGCCGAGGCCGCCGAGGAACAACTGCCAAACGAAGAACTGCTGCAGGATGACAACCAGGAAGGCGCCGAAGGCGAACGTCCACGTCGTCGCTCCCGTGGCCAGCGTCGCCGCAGCAACCGTCGTGAGCGTCAGCGCGATGCCAACGGCAACCTGGTCGACGGCGATGACGCCGGCGAAGAAGGCCAGGAGCCAACCGGCACCGAACTGGCTGCCGGCCTGGCCGTGACCGCCGCGGTCGCTTCCAGCGCCATCAGCGCCAACGCCGAAGCCGAGGCTCACGCCCAGGCCGAGCGCGCTACCGCTACCGTCGAGGAAAGCGCACCACAGGTCGAGCCTGCACCCGTGCAATCCCAGGCCGCTGAAATCGCCGAAGTCGCCGAGGCGGTGAAGCCAGCCGAGGAAGCGCCAGAAGCAGCAGCGGAAGCAGCACCACAGGTGGACATCGCGCCAGTGGTCGAGCAGCCTGCCAGCGTCGTCGAAGCGGTCGAGCCGAGCATCGAGCCAGTAGTCGAAGTCGCTCCGCAAGCTGTCGAGCAGCCTGCCGAAGTGCCAGCGCCGGTCGTCGAAGCACCTGTCGAGGTAGTCGTCGCCGAGCAGCCTGAAAGCCAAGAGCCCGTGGTAGAGGTTCAGCCGCAAGCCGAACCTGTGGTCGCCGAGCCGGCGCCAGTGGAAGCCCCGGTTGTCGTGGAAGCACCGACCCCTGCGGTCGAGGCTCCTGTGGTCGAGGCCCCAGCCGCCGAGCCAGTGGTAGCCGAAGCGCCAGCCGTGGCACCGTCGAACGGCCGTGCGCCGAACGACCCACGCGAAGTGCGCCGCCGCAAGCGTGAAGCCGAGGCCGCTGCTGCTGCCGCAGCCGCTGCAGCAACTGCCGCCGTGGAAGCCGTGGAAGAAGCACCGAAGGCCCTGGAAACCACCGAAGAGCAAAAACCGCACTTCTGATTTCCAAAGCCCAATAAAAAGCCCCGCCAGTGAAAACTGGCGGGGCTTTTTATTGGCTGCAAACGTCAAGTTTCAAGCTACAAGAACACGCTGTCCGCGTTGCTACCTTTTCTCTTGCAGCTTCAAGCTTGAAGCTTGCGGCTGCTCAATAAAGATTCGGCTCCATCTCCAGCTCGACACCAAACCGGTCCAGCACATCGTCCTGGATCTTCTGCGCCAGCTCATGCAACTGCTCGCCGCTTGCCTGGCCATAGTTGACCAGCACCAGCGCCTGCAACGCGTGCACGCCGGCATCACCATCACGATAGCCCTTCCAGCCCGCTTGCTCGATCAGCCAGCCCGCGGCCAGCTTCATCTCGCCATCGGCCTGTGGATAAGCCACCAGCCCCGGATGCTGCTCGCGAATGCGCTCGGCCAGCACACCGCTGACCACCGGGTTCTTGAAGAAGCTGCCGGCATTGCCCAGCTCGGCAGGGTCCGGCAGTTTTTCCCGGCGGATGCTGCAGATCGCCTCACTGACGTCCTTGGCCGTCGGCTGCTCGATACCCGCCAGACGTTGGCGCACCGGACCGTAGTCGAGATGCAGCGCCGCCGTGCGACTGAGGGCGAAACGCACCCGCAGGATCACCCAGCGCCCGGGCTTGCGCTTGAAGTAGCTGTCCCGATAGGCGAAATCACAGTCTTCAAGGGTGAAATCACGCAGGTCGCCGGTCTGCCGGTCCAGCGCGGTCAGGCCGGCGAAGACATCCTTGATCTCCACACCGTAGGCGCCGATGTTCTGCATCGGTGCCGCGCCCACGGTGCCGGGAATCAGGCTGAGGTTCTCCAGCCCCACCAGGCCCTGCTCCAGGGTCCACTGCACGAAGGGGTGCCAGGCCTCGCCCGCCTCCGCCTCGACCACCACCCGCTGGCCATCGTCGGACAGCAGGTGGATGCCGCTGCTGTTCATGCGGATCACCAGCGCAGTGATGTCCTGGGTCAGCAACAGGTTGCTGCCACCGCCGATCACCAATGCCGGCAGGTCTTCGGTCGCGGCATAGGCCAGCAACTGCCGGACCTCGTCATCACTGGTGGCCTGGGCAAAATGACGGGCCTTCACATCGATGCCGAAGCTGTTGTAAGGCTTGAGGGAAACCTGCGATTCGACCTTGGCGCTCATAGCCGTCCCTTCAGTTCGATGATCAGGCCGCGGCACGCCGCCTCGATCAGGTCGAGTACCTGCTCGAAGCCCTGCTCGCCGCCGTAGTAAGGATCCGGCACCTCTTCCATCGCGCCCTCGTAGCGGCGCAGGAACAGGTCCAGTTCGGCGCTGGCGTGGCCCGGACGCATGGCCTGGAGATGGGCCAGGTTGCTCTCGTCCATCGCCAGGATCAGGTCGTAGCGGGTGAAGTCCGCGACACTCACCTGCTGCGCCCGTTGCGCCGACAGGTCATAGCCGCGTCGTTGCGCGGCCTGGCGGGTGCGGCTGTCCGGTGGATTGCCGACATGCCAGTCACCGGTCCCGGCCGACGCCACGTGGATCACCTCGGCCAGCCCGGCTTCGGTCAGTTGATGACGCAACACGCCTTCTGCGGTCGGCGATCGGCAGATGTTGCCCAGGCACACGAACAGGACGCGCATCAGGCCTCCAGCAAGCGCCGCACGCGCTCCAGGTCTTCCGGGGTATCGACACCCACGGGCGGCGCCTCCAGGGCATCGGCGACGTGAATGCGCACGCCGTGCCAGAGGGCCCGCAGTTGTTCCAGGGCTTCGGTCTTCTCCAGCCAGCACGGCCCCCAGCCCACGAAGTCATGGAGGAAGCCGGCGCGGTAGGCGTACATGCCGATATGACGGCGGTACGGCACGCCTTCCGGCAGTTGTTCGCGGTTCTGTGCCAGGGCATCGCGGGCCCAGGGCAGCGGCGCGCGGCTGAAGGTCAGGGCCAGGCCGTTGCAGTCGGCGACCACCTTGACCACGTTGGGATTGAACAGCGCCGTGACGTCTTCGAGCGGCTCGCCAAGGGTGGCGATGCCGGCTTCCGGGTGGGCGGCCAGGTTGGCGGCCACCTGGTCGATGATCGATGGCGGGATCAGCGGCTCGTCACCCTGCACGTTGACCACGATGGCGTCGGCGGGCAGTCCCAGCGCGGCAGCCACTTCGGCCAGGCGGTCGGTGCCGGACTCATGATCATCGCGGGTCAGCAGCACCTCGGCACCGAAGGCCTGGCAGGCCTCGACGATGCTCGCGTCATCGGTGGCGATGACCACGCGCTCGGCGCCGCTCTTGCGCGCCTGCTCCCAGACGTGCTGGATCATCGGCTTGCCGGCGATCGGCAGCAACGGCTTGCCCGGCAGGCGCGTGGAGCGCAGGCGGGCCGGAATCACGACGGTGAAGGCCAGGCTCATTTGTCCAGGCGCTCGTCGTCGCTCAGGGTGCGCGCCTCGCTTTCCAGCATCACCGGGATGCCGTCGCGAATCGGGTAGGCCAGGCCGGCGCCCTTGCTGATCAGCTCGGTCTTGTCGGCGCTGAGCTTGAGCGGGCCCTTGGTGATCGGGCAAGCGAGGATATCGAGCAGTTTGGTGTCCATGGGGGGGTTTTCCTCAGGCCTGTGGCCGGAAACAGAAAAGAATCAGGGCTGCCGGGTAGTCGGCAGCAGGCGTGCCAGTTGCTCGTCGAGCCAACGCACGAACGCCGGCGACGGTTGCGCGTCGACGGCAAGATACCACCAGTCGGCCGCAGCGAAGCTGCGACATTTCACGGCATCCTTCTCGGTCATCACCAGCGGCAGCGACGGGCTGAAAGCCAGGGCTTCGGCGCTGAACACGGCATGATCGGCGAAAGCATGCTCCACTGGTTTCCAGTCTAGACCGCGCAGGGTATTGAAGAAGCGCTGCGGGTTGCCGATGCCGGCCACCGCATGCACGGCCTGGCCCGCGGGGAAGTGGTCCACGGGGCGGCGCTC
This sequence comes from Paucimonas sp., assembly GCA_031253995.1. Classification (GTDB taxonomy): domain Bacteria; phylum Pseudomonadota; class Gammaproteobacteria; order Pseudomonadales; family Pseudomonadaceae; genus Aquipseudomonas. Next base: position 86,360 of record JAIRVG010000003.1, read on the forward strand.
GCCACTGCGCAGGTTGACCAGCGCGGTGGGCTGCAGGCTGAAGGCGAATCCATCATCACGATCGGCGACGGCGCCGTTGTACAGCAGCGCATCGACCTCCTGCAGCCGCTCCACCGGCTCGCGCAGCGGCCCGGCCGGCAGGCAGCGGCGATTGCCGAGGCCGCGGGCGGCGTCGATCAGCACCAGTTCCAGGTCGCGGGCCAGGCGGTAATGCTGCAGGCCGTCGTCACACAGGATCAGGTCCAGCGGCTCGGCATCGAGCAAGGCGCGCACCGCCTGCGAGCGGTCCGGGTCGATCATCAGCGCTACGCCGCTGCGCTGCACGATCAGCAGGGGCTCGTCACCCGCGTGCTCGGCCGGCTGGTCGGCGCGCACCCGCCACGGCAGTTGTGGCGGCCTGGCCCCGTAGCCACGGCTGACCACGCCGACGCGCAGGCCGCGCTGGCGGCAATGCTCGATGAGAAAGAGGATAAGCGGGGTCTTGCCCGTGCCGCCGACGGTGATGTTGCCCACCACCAGCACCGGCACCGGCGCGCGATAGATACTGCCCTCCCCGGCCAGGAAACGCTGGCGCTTGCCGCGTACCACCTTGCGGTACAGGGCTTCGAGGGGCGAGAGCAACGCAAGCAGTGGATGGCCCTTGTACCAGGCCTCCAGCAGGCGATCGGCAAAAGCCATCAGGGCGTCTCCGGCGCGGCCTCGACCGTGGTCATGCGCAGGTGGCTGAAGCCGAGCTTGCCGGCCGCGTCCATTGCGGTCACCACGGCCTGGTGCGGGGTCTTGCCGTCGGCGCTGATGGCCAGCGGCAGCTTGGTATCACCACCAGACTCCTTCTGCAGGGCCTCGGTCAGGGTCGCCAGGTCGCTCTTGGGCAGCAGGTGGTTGTTCACCGAATACACGCCCTCGGCGCTGATGGTGATTTCCACCAGCTTCTGCTCGGAATCCTGTGGCGGCGTGCCGCTGGCCGATTCCGGCAGTTCGACGCGCAACTGGGTCTCGCGGGTGAAGGTGGTGGTGACCACGAAGAACAGCAACAGGATGAACACCACATCGATCAACGACGCCAGGTTGATATCAACGTTTTCGCGTTGCTTGCGCCGGAATTTCACGCCTTGCCCTCGGACAGGTCGACTTCACGGTCGCCCTGCACCACCTCGACCAGCTTGATCGCCTCCTGCTCCATGCCGACCACCAGTTCGTCGATGCGGCGTTGCAGGAAGCGGTGGAAGAACACGGCCGGAATACCGACCATCAGGCCAGCGGCGGTAGTAATCAGCGCCTTGGAGATACCGCCAGCGAGCACAGCGGCGTTGGCGGTCATGCCCGAGCCCATGAACGAACTGAAGATGTCGATCATGCCCAGCACGGTGCCGAGCAGGCCCAGCAGCGGCGCCATGGCGGCGATGGTGCCGAGGGCGTTGACGTAGCGTTCCAGCTCGTGGATTACCCGGGCGGCGGCTTCCTCGATGCATTCCTTCATGATCTCGCGACCATGGCGGGAGTTGGCCAGGCCGGCGGCGAGGATCTCGCCCAGCGGCGAATTGGCGCGCAGTTCCTTGAGCTTTTCGGTATTGAGTTGCTTGTCCTTGATCCAGCGCCAGACCTGACCCAGCAGGTGCGGCGGGGTCACGCGGCTGGCGCGCAGGGTCCACAGGCGTTCAGCGACGATAGCCATGGCAGCGATGGAACTCAGAATGATCGGCAGCATCATCCAACCACCGGACTTGACCAATTCCCACACAGTAAGGACCCCCTCGGAAAAAGTTCTGCACTCTACCATAGGGGCCGTGACTGCCGAAGGCTGTCATGTCGGTTCGCGCCAGAATCGCCGCCCCTCGCGCAGGCCGCGTGCCACGTCGAAGCTGCCGAGGCGCAGGTGCACGGCGCCGAGCAGGGCGCTGTCGTAGGTGGCGATTTGCCGCGCCGCATAGCGGGCCATCACCGGCGGCGATGGATGACCGAAGCCGTTGTAGCGGCCACGAGAGATCAGTACGCCGCGCGGCTTGAGGGTATCGAGGAAGCGCGCACTGGACGAGGTGCGACTGCCGTGATGCGGCGCCTGCAGCCAGTCCACCGCTCCGGCCTGCGGACCTTGCAGCCAGGCGTCTTCGGCAAGGCGGTCGATATCGCCGGTGAGCAGCAGGGTCTCGCCCGACGCTTCGACCTTCAGGACACAGGAATGCTGGTTGCTGTCCTCGGCGTGCGGCCATTGCCAGAGCGAGAAACGCACGTCATCCCACTCCCAGGCCTCGCCACCGGTGCAAGGCCCCATCGGCAGCACCGACGTCGGCTCGCCGGCGATCACCCGGCGTATCGGCAAGCCACGCCACAGCGCCGCGGCGCCGCCGGCGTGGTCGGCATGGGCATGACTGAGCAGCATCAGGTCAAGGGAATCGATGCCCAGTTTGCGCAGGCTCGGCAGCACCACGCGCTCGCCCAGGTCCAGGGCCTCTCGCGCAGGACCGGCGTCGTAGAGCAGGGCATGTTCGCGGGTCCGCAGAACGAAAGCCTGGCCCTGTCCCACATCCAGCTGCCAGACATCCACCTGCCCCGGCGGAATCTGCTCACGGGGCGCGAAGCCGGCCAGCAGCACCAGGGGCCAGCCGAGCGTCCGCATCGGTAGCCCCGCAGGCAATAGAAGAAGGAATGCGCCCAGGCACACCAGCAACCAGATTCCCGTTGGCAGCGCCGGCGCGATCCAGGCGGGACGCCAGCTGGCCAGCCAGCCCAGCAGTTCGAAGAGCACGGCGAGCAAGCCACCGGCCAGCCACAGCAGCGCCTCCCCCACGAATGGCAATGGCAACAGCACGGTGCCCGCCAGGGCCAGCGGCAAGACCAGTACGCTCAGCCAGGGCACCGCGAACAGGTTCGCCAGCGGCGCACTGAGACTGACCGGCAACCCCAGCGCCAGCAACACGGGCAACAGGCCGATGGCGATGCACCACTGTGCCCTACCCCACGCGCGCCAGAGCGTCCAGGCGCCCAGGCGGGCGCTGAACACCAACACCAGCACCGCGACGGCGGAAAACGACAGCCAGAACCCGGGCAACAGTCCGGCCAGTGGTTCGAAGAGCAGCACGGCATTCAGCGCGATCAACAGCGGCCAGGCGACGCCCAGGTGACGGAAGCGAAGACGCCACAGCAGTACCACCGCAAGCATGACGCAGGCGCGCTGAACCGGCACCTGGAAGCCGGCCAGCAGGCCATAACCAAGCGCTGCGGCGAAGGCCAGGCCGCATGCCCAGGGCAACCATGGCCGGTGCGGCGGCCACCAACCCAGGCGGAACAGGCCGGCCACCAGCCCATAGACCAGTCCGGCCAGCAGGCCGATATGCTGGCCGGAGATCACCAGCAGGTGCACGGTGCCGGTCGCCTGAAGCATGTCCCAGTCCTCGCGCGCCAGTCCGCCACCATCGCCGAGCACCAGCGCTGCAAGCGTGGCCTCCTGCCCCTGGGCATCCACCGCAAGCAGGCGCTGGCGAATGCTGTCGCGCCAGGCGCCACTGGCAACAGACAGGCGCTCGCCATCCTTGACTGAACCCAGGCCACCAATCCGCCGCGCCAGCAAGGTAGCCTCGGGATCCGCCGCGTGAGGATTGAGCAGCCCATAGGGACGCTTGAGCGTGACCGCCAGTCGCCAGCGCTCGCCACTGTTGATGAGGGGAGCATCGCGCCAGGTCAGTCGCAGTCGCGTGGGCAACTCGGCACGCCGTGAATGCGGCGCCTCCAGTTCGAAGCGGACCAGGTCCGTATCGCGGGTCGGCAAGCCGACCACCCGCCCCTCGATCCACAAGGTCCGGCCATCGAGGGCCGGCTCCAGGCGGTCGTCCAGCGCGCGTTGCGCCGACTGCGCGGCCCAACACAGGCCGAGCAGGAACAACGCCAACGGGAAAAATCGCCGCCACAGGCATACCAGCCCAAGGACAGCAAGAAGCAGCAACATGCCGACGGACGGCAAGGCTGGAAGAAAAATCGGACACACCAGTCCGACCGCGAGCGCCAACATCCCTGTGCGCGTCATCTGAGCCCCGGATAAAACGAAACGACCCCGCAGGCTTAGCCCATGGCGAGACCTGGCTCACTTATTAATTGTCACAAAGTCTGAATAGGCACAGGTTGTAATACGTGCATACTGGCCCCCTTCAGCACGCCGAGACCCCACATGCCGCGTCGACTTTTCAAGCGCTACATGCCCGATCCGACGGTCATCCGGGAACACAAGTCCTTACGATTTCTCGGCCGGCTGCTGCATGACGCCAACCTCTGGCACCTGAATCGCCACTCGGTGGCACGGGCCATGGCGGTGGGCCTGTTCGCCGCCTTCATCCCGATCCCGCTGCAGATGCTGCTGGCCGCCAGCCTGGCGGTCCTGGTGCGGGGCAACATGCCGATCGCGGTGAGCCTGGTCTGGCTGACCAACCCCATCACCATGCCGCCGGTGTTCTATTGCACCTACCAGATGGGTGCCTGGCTGATGGGCATCCCGCCCCGCACCTTGCCCGAGGAAATCACCTTCGACTGGATCACCGAGCAGCTGTCGACCCTGTGGCAGCCATTCCTGCTCGGCTCGGTGGTGTGCGGGCTGCTGCTCGGCGCCCTCGCCTACTGCCTGACCATGCTCTACTGGCGCTGGTGGGTGGGCAGGCAGTGGCGCCGGCGCAAGGCGAAGTCAGCTGCGCATTCCGCGTCCGCTGACCAGTAGGCGCACACAGCCGAAGTACAGCACGGCAGTGGCGATCAGCATGAAGGTGATGGCGACGCTGATCTTGATGTCCGAAACGCCGAGGATGCCGTAGCGGAACGAGTTGACCATGTGCAGCACCGGGTTGGCCATGGACACGGTCTGCCAGAACGGCGGCAGCAGGTTGATCGAGTAGAACACCCCGCCCAGGTAGGTCAGCGGCGTCAGGACGAAGGTCGGGATGATCGAGATATCGTCGAAGTTGCGCGCAAACACCGCATTGATGAAGCCCAGCAGCGAGAAGATGGTCGCGGTCAGCACCACCACGAGAATCGTCACGCCCAGGTGATGCACCTGCAGGTGGGTGAAGAACAGCGACAGCAGGGTCACGATCACCCCCACCGCCAACCCGCGCAACACACCGCCCAGGGTGTAGCCGATGAGGATGGTGTGCGGCGACACCGGCGAGACCATCAGTTCCTCGATGGAACGCTGGAACTTGCTGCCGAAGAAGCTGGAGACCACGTTGCCGTAGGAGTTGGTGATCACCGCCATCATGATCAGGCCGGGGACGATGTACTCCATGTAGGTGAAGCCGCCCATGTCGCCGATCTGCCGGCCGATCAGGTTACCGAAGATGACGAAGTACAGGACCATGGTGATCGCCGGGGGCAGCAGGGTCTGCGGCCAGATCCGGGTGAAACGGCGTACTTCGCGGTAGACGATGGTGTTGAGGGCGACCAGGTTGGCGCGCAGCTCCGAACTCATACCGCCACCTTGGACAGGTTCTTTTCAACCAGTGACACGAACAGCTCCTCCAGACGATTGGTCTTGTTGCGCAGGCTGGTCACTTCGATGTTCTGCAGGGCCAGCTGGCCGAACAGCGCGGTGATGCCCACGTCCTTGTCCACCTGGACTTCCAGGGTGTGCGGATTGATCAGGCGGCACGGGTAGCCGGCCAGTTGCGGCGCCTGGGGCAGGTCATGCCGCAGGTCGAGGACGAAGGTCTCGACATGCAACTTGCCCAGCAACTGGCGCATGCTGGTGTTCTCGACGATGGTGCCGTGGTCGATGATGCCGATGTTGCGGCACAGCTGCTCGGCCTCTTCGAGGTAATGGGTGGTCAGGATGATGGTGATGCCCTGCTGGTTCAGCTCGGTGAGGAAGCTCCACATCGAGCGGCGCAGTTCGATGTCCACCCCTGCGGTCGGCTCGTCGAGGATCAGCAGGCGCGGCTGGTGGACCAGGGCGCGGGCGATCATCAGGCGCCGCTTCATGCCGCCGGACAGCGAACGCGAAGGCACGTCGCGCTTGTCCCACAAGCCCAGCTGGGTCAGGTACTGCTCGGCGCGTTCGTTGGCGACCTTGGCCGGGATGCCGTAGTAGCCGGCCTGGGTGACGACGATGTCGAAGGTCTTCTCGAACTGGTTGAAGTTGAACTCCTGGGGCACCACGCCGATGCTGCGCTTGAGCGCGGCGGGGTTGCGGTCCAGGTCATGGCCAAAGACGCTGACGCTGCCGCTGGTCTTGTTCACCAGGGTCGAGAGAATGCCGATGGTGGTGGATTTGCCGGCGCCGTTGGGGCCGAGCAAGGCGAAGAAGTCACCTTCGGCGACGTCCAGGTCGATGCCCTTGAGGGCCTGGAAGCCGTTGCCGTAGGTCTTGGTTAGCTGCCGAATGGACAGGGCTGAACTCATAGCGGGTCTGTGCACCGTTCGAATTGTTCGTGAATCAGGCTGTGACCGGGTTGGGCGGTCGCGGGGATGTGGCCATGGTGCAAGCCAGGGCCACACAAGTACAGTCAACTCTATCGATAATAACTATCACATCGAGCGAAGCGATCAGGTCAGGGCGGTCATCACCGCTGCCTGATAGGCCGGACGTTCGCGCAGGCGCTCGTACCAGGCGCGCAGGTGACGCATCTGCGGACGCTCGATGGGCATCTCGAACCAGGCGTAGACGAAGCAGCCCAGCGGGATGTCGCCCATACCGACTTCCTTGCCGGAGAGGAACGGCTGCGCGGCCAGCGCTTCATCGGCGATGGCGAGCAGTTGCGCGCAAGCCTTGTGCGCGGCATTGATCGCCACCCAGTCCCGTTGATCCTCCGGGGTACGCAGCATGCCCCAGAACAGCGGGCGGAACGGCGTGGCCAGGGACGACGTTGTCCAGTCCATCCATTTTTCCGCCTTGGCCCGTTCCACCGGGTCCTGCGGGGACCAGGCAGTGCCCGGCGCATGCTTGCCGCCGAGGTAGCGCACGATGGTGTTCGACTCCCACAACACCAGGCCGTCATCCTCGATCATCGGCACCAGGCCGTTGGGATTGAGCGCGCGGTAATGCGGCTCGTTGACCACGCCGAAGGCGCCACCAGCGTCCACGGCCTCGTACTGCAGCCCCAGCTCTTCCGCACACCACAGCACCTTGCGCACGTTGCTGGAATTTTTCCGACCCCAGATCTTGAGCATTTTTACATCCTGTTACCTGCGAGGGAGGCCCAGTCTACTCCAGCACGGCGCCCAGGCAATCGTTGGCGAACTCCGGCGGAAAGGACCTGTCACTGTTCAGACGAGGCCGTTCGGCGGAGGCAGGCTACGCTCTGCTGGACGTACTGACACGTGAAAGGCTTCCAGGAGGAAGGACTATGTTGCTGTTGTGGTTAGTGGTGCTGGTACTGGGCGCGGCCTGGCTGGCGCATCGACGGACGCCGGCATTGCCGGCCCTGGGGATCGTCGCGGTGTATGTCATCGCCATGGGCATCTTTTCCCGGGCGCCGGGCTGGCTGACATTCCTGCTGTTGCTGGTGGTGGCCGCCATCGCCCTTCCCCTGCTGCTCCCCGACCTGCGCCGCAAGCTGTTCAGCGCCCCGCTGTTCGCCTGGTTCCAGCGCACCCTGCCACCGATGTCGACCACCGAGCGCGAGGCCATCGACGCCGGCACCGTGTGGTGGGACGGCGAGCTGTTCAGCGGGCGCCCGGACTGGAACACCCTGCTGGGCTACGCGAAACCCGAACTGACTGCCGAAGAGCAGGCGTTCATCGACGGCCCCACGGAAGAACTCTGCGCCATGGTCACGGACTGGCAGATCGGCCAGGACATGGACCTGCCGCCCGCCGCCTGGCAACACATCAAGGAGCACGGTTTCTTCGCCCTGATCATTCCCAGGGAATATGGCGGCAAGGGCTTCTCCGCCTACGCCCACTCGCAGGTCGCGATGAAACTGGCGACCCGCAGCGGTGACCTGGCCTCCACCGTGATGGTGCCCAACTCCCTCGGCCCCGCCGAACTGCTGCTGCACTACGGCACCGACGAGCAGCGCAACCATTACCTGCCGCGCCTGGCCCGCGGCGAGGACATCCCCTGCTTTGCCCTCACCGGCCCGCTCGCGGGCTCCGACGCCGGCGCCATGCCCGACACCGGGATCATCTGCAAGGGCCTGTGGCAGGGCGAGGAAGTCATCGGCCTGCGCCTGACCTGGGAAAAGCGCTACATCACCCTCGGACCGGTCGCCACCCTGCTCGGCCTGGCCTTCAAGGCCTACGACCCCGAGCACCTGCTGGGCGACCAGGAAGAACTGGGCATCAGCCTGGCGCTGATCCCGACGGACACCCCCGGCGTGGAGATCGGCAAGCGCCATCTGCCCCTGGGCGCCGCCTTCATGAACGGCCCCAACTCCGGCAAGGACGTGTTCGTCCCGCTGGACTTCCTGATCGGTGGCCAGGCCATGCTCGGCAAGGGCTGGATGATGCTGATGAACTGCCTGTCGGTAGGCCGTTCGATTTCCCTGCCGGCGGTAGGCACCGGCGCGGCCAAGTTCACCAGCCTGGTCAGCGGCCAGTACGCGCAGGTCCGCGAGCAGTTCAACGTGCCGCTGGCCGCCTTCGAGGGCATCCAGGAATCCCTGGCGCGCATCGGCGGCAACGCCTGGCTGATGGACAGCGCGCGCCTGCTGACCGCCAAGGCCGTGGACCTGGGCGAGAAACCCTCGGTGCTGTCGGCGATCCTCAAGTACCACCTCACCGAGCGCGGCCGCGAATGCATCCAGCACGCCATGGATATCCATGGCGGCAAGGGCATCATCATGGGCCCGAACAACTACCTGGGGCGCAACTGGCAGGGCGCGCCAATCTTCATCACGGTCGAGGGCGCCAACATCCTCTCGCGCAACCTGATGATCTTCGGCCAGGGTGCAATCCGCTGCCATCCGTTCGTGCTCAGGGAGATGGCCCTGGCCGGCCGCGAGGACCGCGACCAGGCACTGCGGGAATTCGACGGCCTGCTGCTGCAGCACATCGGCTTCGCCGTCGGCAATGCCGCCAGCACCCTGGTGCTCGGCCTGGGCCTGGGGCATTTCGAGAAAGTCCCGGGTGACCCGCTGAGCCAGGGCTATTTCCGCGCCTTGAACCGCCAGGCCGCCGCCTTCGCCCTGCTCGCGGACCTGTGCATGATGCTCCTCGGCGGCGAACTGAAGCGCCGCGAACGCCTCTCCGCCCGCCTCGGCGACGTGCTCAGCTACCTCTACCTGAGTTCGGCGGCGCTCAAGCGCTACCACGACCTCAACTCGCCGTCGCACCTGCAACCCCTGCTGCGCTGGGCCATGGAGGAAAGCCTCGGCCAGGCGGAACAGGCGCTGGACCGCCTGCTCGACAACTTCCCCAACCGCCTGCTCGGCTGCGCGCTGCGCCTGGTGGTGTTCCCGTTCGGTCGCCGGCATACCGGCCCGAGCGACGAACTGGACGCGGAAATTGCCGCATTGATCGGCCGTGGTGCCGGCGATCCGGCGCTGGAAGCCCTGTTGAGCGGCTGCTATCGCCCGACCGATCCAGAGGACCCAGTGGGCGCGCTGCAGCATGCCAGCCAGTTGCTGGCGGACAGCGACGAGCTGCACAAGAAGCTGCGCCACGCCCTGAAGAAAGGTGAATTCACGGTGAATGCCGGCGAACCCCTGGTGGACGCGGCCCTGCGCGCCGGCGCCCTCGATACCGCACAGGCGCAACAGTTGCGCGATGCCGAGGCGGCGCGGCGCAAGGTCATCGATGTCGATGCCTTCACCAAGGAGGAACTGCAACCGAGCGCCGGCAAGGTGCGCTGAGATCACACCAGCCGGGACATCGGGCGCGGAGAGCCGTATACTCCGCGCCCGTTTTCGCTTTCAGAGGATTGCCGCATGGCCAATGCCCACCTGGACTACCACCTCGTCCTGCTCAACCACCTGCGCAGCATCCTCGCCGCCCTCGGCGAAGCCGAACAGGTACCGGAAGAAAGCCACGCGCTGTTTCTCGAACGCTTCGACGAACTGCTGGAGCAACTGCCGCAGGATCCACTGGAAAGCCAGTACCTGGGCCAGGACCTGATGTGCCAGGTCATCCAGCGTTATCCACAGATCGCCCACCTGGTCCCGCGGGACCTGCTGTGGTTCTTCGGTGGTGATTGCCTGCACTTCATGCCGGACGAAGAACTGGACCTGTACCAGGCCCTGGAAGAGCGCCGCTACGAAGCCGAGCAGAACGACGAACCGTTCGACTGGAACCAGGAAAAGCAGTTGCTGAGCATGTCCGATCGGGACAGCCGCCACTGAAATGAAAAAACGCCGCGATGATGCGGCGTTTTTTATTGCGCAGCGTGAAGAGAACAGGAAACGCAGAAACGAAAAAAGGACCCGAAGGTCCTTTTTTCTGGCTACCCGACCCGAAGATCCGGTAGCGCCATATTTGGAGCGGGAAACGAGACTCGAACTCGCGACCCCGACCTTGGCAAGGTCGTGCTCTACCAACTGAGCTATTCCCGCATATTGGCGTCCCCTAGGGGACTCGAACCCCTGTTACCGCCGTGAAAGGGCGGTGTCCTAGGCCACTAGACGAAGGGGACTCTGCCCAAAACGCGCTTCGCACGTTTTAGTGACCAGTACCGAAACCTGAGGCTTCTGTACTGGATTTTTTTACAAGCCTCGCCCTGAAGCGAAACCTTAGTAAATTGGAGCGGGAAACGAGACTCGAACTCGCGACCCCAACCTTGGCAAGGTTGTGCTCTACCAACTGAGCTACTTTCGCGTTGATGCTACAAAAGTAAGGCATTTATTCGTGTTCTGCAAGAGAAAAAGCAAAAAATGTTAAATTAAATCGATCGCATCAACACAATTAATACCGTCTATTGCCGCTGAAATAATGCCACCGGCATAGCCTGCCCCTTCGCCGCATGGGTAAAGTCCTTTAACCTGAGGGTGTTGTAAATCTTCTTTATTTCTAGGAATCCGAATCGGTGAAGATGTACGTGACTCTACACCGACTAAAATGGCTTCATTGGTGTAATAACCTTTCATCTTTTTGCCAAAGATGGGCAATGCACCTCGTAATGCTTGATGAACAAAAGCCGGCAGGACTTCGGTTAGATCTGCAGATGCTGTTCCGGGCTTGTATGAATTTTCAGGTAGATCCAAAGACAAACGTCCTTCAACAAAGTCTACCATCCGTTGTGCTGGAGCAACAAGCTGACCTCCGCCTAAGGCAAAAGCTTTTCGTTCGATGGCTTTCTGGAAATTAAGTAAAGCAAAAGGATCCGTTTGTGCATGGGGAACGTCCTCAAGATTGATCTGGATAACAGTACCTGAATTGGCGTGCGGATTGTTTCGTTTGGATGGAGACCATCCGTTGACAACGATTTCATCTAAATCAGTTGCACAGGGAGCAATGACGCCGCCTGGGCACATGCAGAATGAAAATACACCACGGTCATTCACCTGTTCAACCAAGCTATAATATGCAGGCGGTAAATGCTCGCTTCTAATCTGGCAGTGGTATTGCGCTTGATCAATAATTGCCTGCGGGTGCTCTATACGCACGCCCAAAGCAAATGCTTTAGCTTCGATCAGCCAATTATTGCGATGAAAAAGCTCGAAAATATCCCGCGCAGAGTGTCCTGTTGCTACTATGACATGATCCGCCTTAATTTCTTCGCCACTGGCTAATTTGACACCGCGTACTTGACCGAAGGATTCTAAAATGTCATCGACTCGTTGGTCAAAATGAAACTCACCTCCAAATTCAAGAACGCTTTCGCGCATGGCTTCAATAATATGCGGCAACTTATTTGTACCGATATGTGGGCGCGCATTAACCAGAATATCTGTCGTTGCCCCATGAGAGACGAAAAGTTTGAGTACTTTATCGACATCACCTCTTTTGTTGGAACGTGTATATAGTTTCCCATCGGAGTACGTTCCCGCTCCACCTTCACCAAAACAGTAATTCGATTCGGGATTTACAATTCCTTTCCGGTTCAATTTTGCAAGATCTCGCCTACGGTCTTGAACACGCTTGCCTCGCTCGATTACAATCGGTTTGAGACCACGTTCAATACAACGTATTGCTGCAAACAGGCCGGCTGGGCCCGCGCCAATAATAATAACGGCTTTTCCGTCTTTAACGGACTTAAAATTATTTTCGTAGATTTCTGGAACAGGAAGTTCGTCAATGTAGTAAATAACCCGAGCTCGATAGACAACCTGTTTACTACGTGCGTCAATGGAACGTTTACGGATTTTATAACTTTTGACTTGTTGAGGTTGAACTTTCAGGGCTTTGATTCCTTGCTGTAGAATATACTGATCGTCCTCGATTCTTTCTGGAAGTATCGCAATTTCAATTTCTTTCTGCATAATATGAGGGCTGGGTTTTTATCCCAAAACCGAGACAAAGTTAATGAATATTGGTTATTTGGAGATTTGGAAATAAAAATATTCTTATCTTAGTAAGAGCTTGGTATATGCTTTGATAGTGTAACCGTATAATTTGAATAGTATTTAATTCTTTGAACAATGAAAATTAAAAGATTTTTGGTCGCCCTATGTGGTTTGTTTGCATTAGTATCATTAAACTCATGTGGCTACAATACAATGGTCTCACAGGATGAGAACGTTAAAGGAAAATGGGCACAGGTGGAAAATGCTTATCAGCGTCGTGCAGATCTAGTTCCAAATTTGGTCAATACTGTAAAAGGAGCGGCAAAACATGAAGAGAGCACATTAACGGCGGTCGTTGAAGCAAGAGCTAAGGCAACTTCAGTAACGATAAATGCAGACGATTTGTCTGAAGAGAATATCGCTAAATTTCAAAAAGTTCAGGATGAATTCAGTGGTTCACTGAGTCGCCTTTTGGCATCGGTAGAAGCTTATCCGGATTTGAAAGCAAATCAGAACTTTTTAGAGTTACAAGCTCAGTTGGAAGGTACTGAAAACCGTATTTCGACGGAACGTAGATCGTATAATGAAGCCGTGCAACAATATAATACCACAGTACGCAGTTTCCCAAATAATTTAATGGCGGGGATGTTTGGATTTAAGGCGAAAGGGACATTTACTGCAGCGCCTGGTTCGGACAAAGCACCTACTGTGTCATTCTAATAGTAATTTGTTAGCAATGAATGGGATGATGGATGATGTGGCTTGTGTATAAGCTCATCATCCATTTTTTTATCGGGTTTTAATTTGTTAGGTATTTTGGACGCTGAACAAATTTTGCTGATCCGATCTTTGCGTATAAACATATATCAACTATGGCTTTAAATTCTGAAGAACAAGAGAAAATAGTTCATGCCATTAATGTGGCTGAAAATGAGACGTCTGGTGAAATTCGGGTAGTAATTGAAAACCATTGTCCCGACGAGGTGCATGATCGCGCAACTTATTATTTCGCCAAGTTAGGAATGCACAAAACTGCATTAAAAAATGGCGTTCTTATCTATATCGCACTGGAAGATCATAAGTTTTCCATTATTGGCGATAAAGGTATTCATCAGCGTGTAGAAAGTGATTTCTGGAACAGTACCAAAGATCTTATGGTTGCGGAATTTCGGATAGACCGCATTGTTGAGGGCTTGGTCAAAGGGATCGAACATGCTGGCAAACAGCTGGCTAAATTCTTTCCACGGGAGCATGATGATATTAATGAACTTCCCAATGATATTGTTTTCGGAGATCGTTAGTAGTAATGCGCAATTGGAAACAGTTCGGATTGCCTTTGACTGTTTAACACATTAATTAATAAAATACCGATGAAAACGCGAGCTCGGGTAATCATTGGTCGCCGAGAACAGCATTTAGATTGCTAGAGGCGCGTAAAAAAAGAATAAAAGAAAATAATAGGATGAAATTTATATTGAAATTATTTTCTCGGATTCGAATCCCTGCTATGGCTATGTTGCTTTGTATACTGTCCGTAGCCACAGTATTAGGACAAGATTTCCCAGAAACGTCAAATAAGCTTGTCAATGACTATACAAATACCTTGACAGCAAGCCAAAAGCAATCGTTAGAACAAAAGCTCGTTGCATTTGAGGATTCTGCTTCGACGCAAATTGCCGTGGTCTTGATGAATTCTACCGGGGGGTATGATATTTCCGACTATGCGGTCCGTTTAGCGAAGAAGTGGGGCATCGGTAATAAGAAGTATAATAACGGTATTTTGTTGTTAGTTGCCCTGGGAGACCGCGCAGTAACCATTCAAACAGGGTATGGCATAGAAGGAGCAGTTCCGGACGCCATAGCTTATCGCATTATTGAGAATGATATTAAACCAGCCTTCCGTCAGGGAGATTATTATAAAGGGGTAGACGATGCTACTAATTCCTTAATTTCTTATACAAAGGGCGAATACAAAGCTGATCCAAAACAACCGAATGGAAAAGGATCCGGCTCGGTCATGTTTGTCATTATTATTGTGATCGTGTTGATTGTCCTTTTCGCCAATCGCGGAGGCCGAGGCGGCGGTGGTGGTGGCCGTGTGATGAATGGACGTGGAGCTTCTGATATCTTTTGGTGGACATTGCTGAATGGTCTTGGCGGCGGTGGCGGCCGAGGAGGTGGCGGCGGCTTCGGCGGCGGTTCAGGCGGTGGATTTGGTGGCTTCGGCGGTGGCGATTTTGGCGGCGGCGGCGCTTCAGGACGTTGGTAACATCTTTGCTAAATAATGTTAAATAGCTTAGCAGTGCAAAGTAAATGTTTTACATTTATGGGAAGTATATAATTATGAAAAAGGGAATATTAATGGGTTTAAGCTTTTTACCCGCCTTATTAATGGCGCAAGAAAGCTACACAGTTACAGGAAAAGTAAACACAACTTCGGACAAAGCTAAAGTGTTTATGCAATATGCCGCCAATGGAACTCGTCAAACAGATTCTGCAACGGTCGTAAAAGGTGAGTTTAAGTTCAACGGACAGGTGGCTTCACCAACGAAAGGAATGATGATCTATTCGCCGGAGGGTTTATCTTTTGCCGAACTTAGAAATAGTCAAAAACAACCTGAAACTGCACAGTTATATCTTTCTAAAGGAGTTATCAAAGTTGATGCAACCAAAGGATTCAAAAATGCAACGATATCGGGTACGGCTCTCAATGATGATCTGACGCAGTACAAGGCGTTTGTAAAGCCTCATACGGATGCATTCGAAGCTTTGAACCAACAATATTACGCTGCTTCGGAAGCTCAAAAACAGGATCCTAAATTCATTGAAGGCTTGCAGAAACAGGCTGGTGAGATTTCCGAAAAAATGGAAAAAGCAGATGCTGAGTTTATCAACAAAAATCCAAAGAGCTGGTATACTTTGGATTTGTTATCGGAGAATGTCAGTGGTGAGAACGTCAATGAATATGTGACTTCCTATGAGAAGTTGTCTCCTGAATTGAAAAACTCTGAAAAAGGGAAAGAGCTGGCTGAACGTATTCAGAAACTCAAAGCGGTCGCTGTTGGTTCGGTCGCACCAGACTTTACGTTGCCGGATACAACAGGTAAGAACATTTCTTTATCTTCTTTAAGAGGTAAGTATGTTCTATTGGATTTTTGGGCAAGCTGGTGTGGCCCTTGCCGTCATGAGAACCCTAATGTCGTTGCCGCTTTCAATAAGTTCAAAGATAAAGGATTTACCGTGTTTGGTGTGTCTTTGGACAATCCAGGTAAAAAGGATGCATGGGTGAAAGCAATCCATGATGATAACTTGCAACAGTGGCCTCATGTTTCGGATTTACAAGGCTGGAAATCGGCTCCGGTGAAATTATATGAGGTGCGTGGTATTCCACAAAATTTCTTAATTGATCCGTCAGGTAAAATTGTCGCATCAAACTTAAGAGGTGAAGCTTTGGAAGCAAAATTAGCTGAATTGTTAAAATAAACTTTTTTTGCCTTTGGGTACTTGAATAGCCCCTAAATGTAAGCAAATGTAAATTGAGCTTATAATTTAGGGGCTTTTTTGGTTTTTCCCGATTATAGCTTTTCCCACTGTATGTTGTCGTTATTGAGGGTAAAGTAGGGCGAATTTGCTAACTTTGTCATCTTCTATGATAAATGCAGAACTGATGAAATCTTCACAACTTATTGAGCACAGAAATATAGGGTGTTTGAGTTTTTTTATCGGTAGAAGTGTGGCAGGGTATAGATTTTTACATCGAGGACAATCATAAAATTTTAGCGATGAATAAAACAGTAATTTGGAGTATATTTCTGGGAACTATGCTTGTTTCTTGTGATGGTGATCGGGATAAAGGAATTCCTGTTGTCAACTTGGAGGCATTGCATGCGATTCCCTTGGATCATTCTATAGATAAATTGGCTAAGGACACGACTTTTATTGATGTTACACTCCCTCCTAATGCCAGAATCGATGAATTGTCGCAGGAAGAACTTGGTTTATTGAAAGCAGCAGCATATCGTTTTTACCAGCATGTTAGATTGGAAAACAATCAATATCGTGTTAATCTTAAAGATCCTAAAGTGCTGCATATATCTGAACCGGTAATCAAAGCCTATGAGCAGGCTATCAGTAGCACGAATCATTTTGCTGATTCAATGGCAAAAACGGGTCAGATTATTCAATTGCCACCTGTATCTGAAGAATACCTGAAAAATTTGCTTAAATAGTATTTCAGCAGTATAACGAGGTGCTTGTTAGTTCCTTAAATAAAAAAACGAGTATACATTGCTTGTGGTGTATACTCGTTTTTATTGTTACCTGAGGTAGTTTATATGTGACTTACAACGAGAGTATCTCAATAATACGGAGTAAATCTTCATTCATTTTTACATTATGTTTAATGGCGCTTTTGAAAGGAGTGAATCTTACTTCACTGCAGATGAGTCCTGCCATTTCACCCCTGCGACCTTGAAGTAGTGCTTCTACAGCTGCAATACCAAGTCTGCTCGCCAATACACGATCCATACATGTTGGACTTCCACCACGCTGAATGTGACCTAAAATAGATAATCTAACATCGTAATGTGGGAAGTTTTCCTTGATTTTTTCCGAAACAACCATACCGCCTTCCTTGTCACCTTCAGCAACAATAATGATACGGGAAGACTTATTTTTACGGGTTTTGTCAAGTCTTTTCATGATGGCATCATAGTCGACTTCAAACTCAGGAACCAGGACAGCTTCCGCACCGGTACTTATACCTGAACGAACTGCAATAAGACCAGAGTCACGGCCCATTACTTCGATCACAAAAAGGCGGTCATGAGATTCTGCTGTATCGCGGATTTTGTCTACGGCCTGAATTACTGTATTAATGGCTGTATCATAACCAATCGTAAAGTCTGTACCGGCCAAATCGTTGTCAATTGTGCCTGGAAGACCGATGATAGGAAAATCGAATTCTTCTATAAATTTGGATGCTCCGGTAAATGTACCATCGCCACCGATGACAACCATGGCATCAATACCGTGGCTGCGTAAATTTTCATAAGCCTGCTTACGTCCTTCAATAGTTTTGAAAGCCTCGCTACGGGCAGTTTTTAGGATAGTACCACCACGTTGTATAATATTGGCTACGGATTTGGCATCCATAGGGATAATTTCACCATTAACAAGACCATCATAACCTCTGCGTACGCCAAAAACCTCAAGATTATTGTAGATCCCCGCTCTAACAACAGCGCGGATACCAGCATTCATTCCTGGAGCATCCCCTCCAGATGTCAAAACAGCAATTTTTTTAATGTTACTCATACGTACTCAAACTTAGCTATTTTTAAGCGTATATACAATTATATTTCCGTTATTAGAAATCGCGAATAACGCGATTGGGAATAAGCAATGGCTTTTTATAGTGCAATTCATTTAAGCTTGCATGAAAGATAATGCAAATTTAATAATCGCCTTATCTGTCATTGTACCTGAACAGCTACTTACTGCAGGTGAACTATTTCTTTGCCTTAAAAGCATCAATTCCGCTTTTCAAAAATGCTTTATATTGTTCAATATTTCTATTTGCTCCGGATTGAGGGACTAATACCTTACCTGAAGCGTCTACAATGACATATAACGGTTGTGAATTGCTATTGAAAGTCGATGCTTGGAAATCACTATTTTTATTCCCAATAGTTTTGATTTTTTTGCCACTATATTTTGAAACGAATTGTTCGTTTACAGGTAATTCTGTTTTATCATCGACAAACAATTCAGCCATAATAAATTCTTCTTTCAATAGTTTGGCAACTGCAGGGTCCGTCCAGACATTTGCTTCCATCTCCCGGCAGTTTACACAGTTCCAGCCAGTAAAATCTATCAATACTGGTTTATTCAGCTCTTTTGCTGTTTCCAAGGCCTGATCGTAATCGTAGTATGGGTCAAATCCTTTTGGTGTACCGCGTTCGTGAAAAATCTCCGCGTATTTTTTGACTTTACCATCAGTATGAGCAGGAGCAGCTGCTATTCCAGCCGACAGGTCAAAGTCCTGTGTTGCCGAAGGTGGCAAGAAGGCTGAAATAGATTTTAGGGGAGCCCCCCACAGTCCCGGTACCATATAGACAACGAAGGAAAATACAATGATAGCCAGGATGGTTCTTGGTACGGAGAGGAATTTTAATTCGCTATCATGTGAGAACTTGATCTTTCCAATAAGATATAAGCCCATCATACTAAAAATTGCAATCCAAAGCGATAAGAATACTTCTCTATCCAACCAATTCCAGTGGTAAGCCAAATCTACATTTGACAGGAATTTCAGTGCAAGGGCAAGTTCTAAGAAACCAAGCACGACCTTTACCGAGTTTAGCCATCCGCCAGATTTTGGCAAAGATTTTAGCATCGACGGGAACATGGCAAATAAGCCGAAAGGGATCGCAAGTGCGACCGAAAAGCCGAGCATACCAACAGCAGGTCCTAAGCGTTCGCCTTTAGAAGCAGCTTCGACCAGTAAAGTTCCGATAATAGGCCCAGTACAGGAAAAGGATACCAATGAGAGGCTAAACGCCATAAAGAAAAGCCCTACCAGGCCTCCTTTATCTGATTTGGCATCCATTTTATTGACAAATGAACTTGGTAATGTAATTTCAAAAGCACCAAAAAACGATGCGGCAAAAACAACTAATAATAGGAAGAATAGAAAATTAAAGACCCCATTTGTTGATAATGCATTTAAAGCATCCGAACCGAAGGCAATCGTAATGATCATCCCTAAAGCGACATAAATCACGATAATGAAGAGACCATAGAGGAGAGCTTTACTAATTCCACTTGCCCGGCTTCCAGCCTGTTTTGTAAAATAACTTACTGTAAGAGGAAGCATTGGGAATATACAAGGCATCAGTAGCGCAGCAAAACCGCCGACTAATCCGGCAATAAAAATGCTCCAAAGTGACTTTTTGCCAGCTTCTTGACTATCGGAAGAAAGCGCTGTTTTAGCTGGAGCTATTTTGCTGCTGTCCTGACTAATTGTTGTGTCAGGGGAAGCGGTAAAATTTAGGTCCTCGGGTATTGCTTCAACAGTTGTTGAGGTGTCAGGTGAGGATTCAAATTGAAGTCCTTCCGTACTTGTTAAGCTATCTTGTACAGATGCAAAAGTTGTTGTCGTTAAAGAAAGACTGAAAAAAGCAATGAATAGTAGGGTGAATATATTTTTTAACATGCGTATGTATTTCTGATGTTATTTTCAAAAATAAAAAAAGGCGATGAGAATCGCCTTATTTATTTATCCGTGTAGAATCATTTTTACTATTTGATTGTCACAGCAAAAGCATATTCGTCAGGAGGAAGACATTGTGAGGCATCACATGCTTGCCATTCGACGGTACCTTTCACTATAGCTGTTCCTTTGTTTAAAGTCACTTTTTGTTGAAAAATCACTTCGTTTGTAAAATAACCGACATCCATTTTAAACACATCTTCGTGTTTTACTTTTGGCTTTGGCTCTGCAGTTTTTCCGACCAATGCATAATCTGCAGCTTTAGCGAAACTGAATGAAGTCGGGATAGGTCCACCATCTTTCACATTTTGCGAATAAATGTGCCATCCATTTTGGATTGTAGCTTTCACATAAACAATAGCTTCCTTGTTATTTAACTTTTTGCTGGCTACAGTCCATTTTACAGGTTTGTGAATCTGAGCGAATGCTCCTGTTACTGCAAAAATTACTGCAGTCATTAACAATACTAATTTTTTCATCCGTTTAATTTATTTGTAAGTGTTTATGCTCATTGGTATAAATGAGCTTGTTTCACTCGGTTGTTTTCATTCATGATGAATTGATCAGATTTACTTCGGGAGCCCACAAGCTCTGTTTTCGTCAAGCGTATGTTTTAAAATGGCATTCGCTATGATTTACGCCGTTTATGTATTCTCCTGTGTCTGAATAAATCACGATGTTTTCATCAGAATTTAATTTGCTGTTTCGATTTCCTTTACAATCATTGCAGTGTGTTATTGTTCTTTGATACTTCGGCTGAGTAAAGGTTTAATCGCCCTGAGGAACAAATTTAGAATAAAGGTTTGACAATTTTCCTTTAGAGCCTCCTTATTTTGTAAAGATTAGGTAATAAGATGTGTAATTTCTTTGATGTCAAATTCCAGAAGGGTGTTTTCCACGAGAACGAGTAATTTTCCGTCCATAGAGACCTGTTGGATAATACCCATTTTCTTTGTCCCGGCAATTAAAAATGGTTTTTCTTTCCCTTTCCAAAACAAGAGTTCGTTATAGCGGTCTAGTTGATGTTGGGAGCCTTGTTTATCAAGTGTTTGGTATTCCTGTTGGATAAATTGGAACAATTCCTGTGCGAGCTCCTTGATGTTGTAATTCTGTCGGTCTGTTAGGCATGCAAGTGAGGTTATTGTTGTTGCTGTGTCAAAATTAATTTGATTAATATTTACACCGATGCCGATAATAGATGCTTCAATTTTACTGCCTTTTAATTTATTTTCTATTAAAATGCCGGTGATTTTCTTTGAATTGACGTAAATATCATTCGGCCATTTTACCGTTACGGCTTCCGTAGTTTTGCTTTTTAGCCAATTGGCAGTTGCTATGGCGATGGTCGCTGAAAGTGCAAATTGTTGCGCTATCGGCACAAAATGAGGCTTTAAGAGAATGGAGGTCGTCAGGTTTTTTCCGGGTTCGCTGATCCAGGTACTCCCTCGTTGCCCCTTGCCTCGGAATTGTTCCTCTGCTAAAATGGCAGTCCCCTCTGCTAGTGGCTTGAAATTTGACAATAATTCTCTAAGATAATCGTTTGTAGAGGCGACTTTGTCAAGATATATTGTATTTTGACCGATGATAAGTCCCGAAATATTGTTATTTTGCAAACTGAAAGTATTAAATAAATATTAAGTCAAAACTAT
>JAIRVG010000011.1 GCA_031253995.1 Paucimonas sp.
TTCAGCCGCGATTGGGCGCGGAGCGGCCATAACCCTGAGTCCGCGGCGTGTCAGGAGACCTCGGGACTCAGGTTTTACGCCGGCTGCGCCGCCGATCGGGGATGAATCCGCTCCCACGCCGGTCGCGGCGCACCTGCGTTCTGGTTCTCTGCGCGACAGCGCATCCGGGCGGGCTGGGCGGCCTCTCGTAGAACAACACATAACTCATTGAGTTACCGGGGAGCGTGTGGGAGCGGGTTCACCCGCTCCCACATGTCCGTGCCAGACGGCTTACTGGTGATACTGCGCCGACAGCTCATGCACCGCGTTGATGAACACACCGGCATGCTCAGGGTCGACTTCCGGGGTGATGCCGTGACCGAGGTTGAACACGTGGCCGCTACCCTGGCCGTAGCTGGCGAGGATGCGCGCTACTTCAGCGCGGATGGCTTCCGGCTTGGCGTAGAGCACGGTCGGGTCCATGTTGCCCTGCAGGGCCACCTTGTCACCGACGCGGCGGCGGGCGTCGCCGATCTCGCAGGTCCAGTCCAGGCCCAGGGCGTCGGCACCGGCTTCAGCGATGCTTTCCAGCCACAGGCCGCCGTTCTTGGTGAAGAGGATCACCGGCACCTTGCGACCTTCGTGCTCGCGGATCAGGCCGCTGACGATCTTGCGCATGTAGGCCAGGGAGAATTCCTGGTACGCCGCCGCCGACAGGTTGCCACCCCAGGTGTCGAAGATCTGCACCGCTTGCGCGCCGGCCTGGATCTGGCCGTTGAGGTAGGACGTGACCGACTGGGCCAGCTTGTCCAGCAGCAGGTGCATGGCCTGCGGGTTGTCGTAGAGCATGGCCTTGGTCTTGCGGAAGTCTTTCGACGAGCCGCCTTCGACCATGTAGGTGGCCAGGGTCCACGGGCTGCCGGAGAAACCGATCAGCGGCACGCGGCCGTTCAGTTCGCGACGGATGGTGCTGACCGCGTCCATCACGTAGCCGAGGTCTTTCTGCGGATCAGGGATCGGCAGGGCTTCGATGTCGGCCAGGGTGCTGACCACTTTCTTGAAACGCGGGCCTTCGCCGGTCTCGAAGTATAGGCCCTGGCCCATGGCGTCGGGGATGGTGAGGATGTCGGAGAAGAGGATCGCGGCGTCCAGCGGGTAGCGGTCCAGCGGCTGCAGGGTCACTTCGCAGGCGAATTGCGGGTTCATGCACAGGCTCATGAAATCACCGGCCTTGGCACGGCTGGCGCGGTATTCCGGCAGGTAGCGGCCGGCCTGGCGCATCATCCATACAGGCGTGACGTCTACGGGTTGCTTGAGCAGCGCACGGAGGAAACGATCATTCTTCAAGGCAGTCATGTCGGCATCCGGAAAAAAAGTGCGGGCATTTTCTCAGACGCACAAAGAAAAGGCACGGTGGTTACCGTGCCTTTTGTCTATCAGGGTGCCTTGGGTCAATAGTTTTTGTTATCAGACACCCAGGTAATCGAGGATCCCTTCCGCCGCATTGCGGCCTTCGAAGATCGCCGTTACTACCAGATCGGAACCGCGGACCATGTCGCCACCGGCGAAGATCTTCGGGTTGCTGGTCTGGTGCTTGAACTTGCCTTGCTCCGGTGCGACGACGCGGCCCTGGCTGTCGGTCTGGATGTCGAACTGCTCGAACCATGGCGCCGGGCTCGGACGGAAACCGAAGGCGATGACCACGGCGTCGGCCGGGATGATTTCCTCGGAACCCGGGATCGGCTCGGGGCTGCGACGGCCACGGGCATCCGGCTCGCCGAGACGGGTCTCGACCACCTTGACGCCTTCGACCTTGTCTTCACCGATGATGGCGATCGGCTGGCGGTTGTAGAGGAACTTCACGCCTTCTTCCTTGGCGTTCTTCACCTCTTTGCGCGAGCCGGGCATGTTCGCTTCGTCGCGGCGGTAGGCGCAGGTCACGGCCTTGGCGCCTTGGCGGATGGAGGTGCGGTTGCAGTCCATCGCGGTGTCGCCGCCGCCGAGGACCACGACCTTCTTGCCCTTCATGTCGACGAAGTCTTCCGGCGACTTCTCGAAGCCCAGGTTGCGGTTGACGTTGGCCACCAGGAAGTCCAGCGCGTCGTGCACGCCTGGCAGGTCTTCACCGGGGAAGCCGCCCTTCATGTAGGTGTAGGTGCCCATGCCCATGAACACCGCGTCGTACTCGGCGAGCAGTTGTTCCATGGTCACGTCCTTGCCCACCTCGGTGTTGAGGCGGAACTCGATGCCCATGCCGCTGAAGACTTCGCGGCGATTGCTCAGCACGGTCTTCTCCAGCTTGAACTCGGGGATGCCGAAGGTCAGCAGGCCGCCGATTTCCGGGTTCTTGTCGAACACCACCGGAGTCACGCCGCCGCGCACCAGGATGTCGGCACAGCCCAGGCCGGCAGGACCGGCGCCGATGATGGCGACACGCTTGCCGGTCGGCTTGACCTTGGACATGTCCGGACGCCAGCCCATGGCGAATGCGGTGTCGGTGATGTACTTCTCCACCGAGCCGATGGTCACGGCGCCGAAGCCGTCGTTGAGGGTGCAGGCACCTTCGCAGAGACGGTCTTGCGGGCATACGCGGCCGCAGACTTCCGGCAGGGTGTTGGTCTGGTGCGACAGCTCTGCCGCGGCGAGGATGTTGCCTTCGGAGACCAGCTTCAGCCAGTTGGGGATGAAGTTGTGGACCGGGCACTTCCATTCGCAGTACGGGTTGCCGCAACCCAGGCAGCGGTGCGCCTGTTCCGACGATTGCTGTGGTTTGAAGGGCTCGTAGATCTCCACGAACTCCTTCTTGCGCTGGCGCAGCAGCTTCTTCTTCGGATCCTTGCGCCCGACTTCGATGAACTGGAAGTCATTACTCAGACGTTCAGCCATTTTTCAAAACCTCTATACAGCAGCTGCAAGCTATAAGCTGCAAGCCGCAAGTCGATCACTTAGCTCGGCAAACCTCGCACTGCTTCTCTTGCAGCTTGAGGCTTGCCACTTGCAGCTGCTCTTATTGTGGGTTGGCCCGGGTGCTGGACAACAGGTTCTTCAGGTTCGCCGCCTTCGGCTTGACCAGCCAGAAGCGACGGACGTAGTCGTCCAGGTTTTCCCAGAGCTCACGGCCCCATTCACTACCGGTCTCTTCGACGTACTCGGTCAGCACGCGGTGCAGATGGCTGCGGTACGCCTCCATCGCCTCGCCGGTGATCCGCTGGATTTCCACCAGTTCATGGTTCAGCTTGTCGACGAAGCTGTTGTCCATGTCCAGCACGTAGGCGAAACCGCCCGTCATGCCGGAGCCGAAGTTGTAGCCGGTCTTGCCCAGGACGCAGACAAAACCACCGGTCATGTATTCGCAGCAGTGATCGCCGGTGCCTTCGACGATGGCGTGGGCACCGGAGTTGCGCACCGCGAAACGCTCGCCTGCGGTACCGGCGGCGAACAGCTTGCCGCCAGTGGCGCCGTACAGGCAGGTGTTGCCGACAATGGCGCTGTCCTGGGTGGCGAACGGGCTGCCGGCAGGCGGCACGATGGTCAGCTTGCCACCGGTCATGCCCTTGCCGACGTAGTCGTTGGCGTCACCTTCCAGGTGCATGTGCAGGCCGCCGGCGTTCCACACGCCGAAGCTCTGGCCCGCGGTCCCCTTGAAGCGGAAGGTCACCGGTGCCTTGGCCATGCCCTGGTTGCCGTGCAGACGGGCGATCTCGCCGGAGATCCGCGCGCCGATGGAACGGTCGCAGTTGCAGATATCCAGTTCGAACTCGCCGCCGCTGAGGTCGCGGATGGCCGGGAGGGCCATCTGCACCATCTTCTCGGCCAGCACGCCCTTGTCGAAGGGCGGGTTGCGATCGACCTCGCAGAACTGCGGCTTGTCGGCCGGCACGTGGGAGCTGCCCAGCAGCGGGCTGAGGTCGAGGTGTTTCTGCTTCTCGGTTTCACCCGGGAGCATTTCCAGCAGGTCGGTACGCCCGATCAGCTCACCCAGGCTGCGCACGCCCAGGCGGGCCAGCCATTCGCGGGTTTCCTCGGCGACGTAGGTGAAGAAGTTCACCACCATGTCGACGGTACCGATGTAGTGGTCCTTGCGCAGCTTGTCGTTCTGGGTGGCTACGCCGGTGGCGCAGTTGTTCAGGTGGCAGATGCGCAGGTACTTGCAGCCCAGGGCGATCATCGGCGCGGTACCGAAGCCGAAGCTTTCGGCGCCAAGGATGGCCGCCTTGATCACGTCGAGGCCGGTCTTCAGGCCGCCGTCGGTCTGAACCCGGACCTTGCCGCGCAGGTCGTTGCCGCGCAGGGTCTGGTGGGTCTCGGCCAGGCCCAGTTCCCACGGGGCGCCGGCGTACTTGATCGAAGTCAGTGGCGAGGCACCGGTACCGCCGTCATAACCGGAGATGGTGATGAGGTCGGCATAGGCCTTGGCCACGCCGGCGGCGATGGTGCCGACACCGGCTTCCGCCACCAGCTTGACCGAGACCAGCGCCTGCGGGTTGACCTGCTTGAGGTCGAAGATCAGTTGCGACAGGTCTTCGATCGAGTAGATGTCGTGGTGCGGCGGAGGCGAGATCAGGGTCACGCCCGGTACCGCGTAGCGCAGCTTGGCGATCAGGCCGTTGACCTTGCCGCCTGGCAGCTGGCCGCCCTCGCCCGGCTTGGCGCCCTGGGCCACCTTGATCTGCAGCACTTCGGCGTTGACCAGGTATTCCGGGGTGACACCGAAGCGACCGGTGGCGACCTGCTTGATCTTGGAGCTGCGGATGGTGCCGTAGCGCGACGGGTCTTCGCCGCCTTCACCGGAGTTGGAGCGCGCGCCCAGGCGGTTCATCGCCTCGGCCAGGGCTTCGTGGGCTTCCGGCGACAGCGCGCCGAGGGAGATACCGGCGGAGTCGAAGCGCTGCAGGATGGCTTCCAGCGGCTCGATCTCGCTGATGTCCAGGGCCTGGTCGGCGGTTTTCACCTTGAGCAGGTCGCGGATCATCGACACCGGACGGTTGTCCACCAGTGCGGTGTATTCCTTGAACTTGGCGTAGTCGCCCTGCTGCACGGCGGCTTGCAGGGTGTTGACCACGTCCGGGTTGTAGGCGTGGTATTCGCCGCCGTGGACGAACTTCAGCAGGCCGCCCTGCTGGATCGGCTTGCGCGCGCTCCAGGCTTCGGCGGCGAGCAGCTTCTGCTCGTTCTCGATGTCGACGAAGCGCGCGCCTTTCAGGCGGCTCGGCACGCCACGGAAGCTCAGGTTGACCACTTCCTCGGACAGGCCGACTGCTTCGAACAGTTGCGCACCGCGGTACGAGCCGATGGTGGAGATGCCCATCTTCGACAGGATCTTCAGCAGGCCCTTGGAGATGCCCTTGCGGTAGTACTTGAAGACTTCGTCCAGGTCGCCCAGCACTTCGCCGGTACGGATCAGGTCGGCCAGCACTTCGTAGGCGAGGTACGGGTACACCGCCGAGGCACCGAAGCCCAGCAGCACGGCGAAGTGGTGCGGGTCACGGGCGGTCGCGGTTTCCACGAGGATGTTGCTGTCGCAGCGCAGGCCTTTTTCGGTCAGGCGGTGGTGCACCGCGCCAACGGCCAGCGAGGCGTGGGCCGGCAGCTTGCCCGGGGCGATATGGCGGTCGCTCAGCACCAGCTGGGTCTTGCCCGCGCGCACGGCTTCCTCGGCCTGGTCGGCGATGCTGAGCACCGCGGCTTCCAGACCCAGGCTTTCGTCATAGTTGAGGTCGATGACGTGACGCTCGAAGCCTTCGCGTTCGAGGTTCATCAGCGAACGCCACTTGGCTGGCGAGATCACCGGCGAGCTGAGGATCACCCGCGAAGCGTGCTCCGGGGATTCCTGGAAGATGTTGCGCTCGGCACCGAGGCAGATCTCCAGCGACATGACGATGGCTTCGCGCAGCGGGTCGATCGGCGGGTTGGTCACCTGGGCGAACTGCTGGCGGAAGTAGTCGTAGGTCGAACGCACGCGCTGCGACAGGATCGCCATCGGCGTGTCGTCGCCCATCGAGCCGACCGCTTCCTGGCCCTGCTCGCCGAGCGGACGCAGGACCTGGTCACGCTCTTCGAAGGTGACCTGGAACATCTTCATGTATTGCTTGAGCTGGTCGGCGTCGTAGCTGGCCGCGCCCTGGTCGTCGCTCAGGTCGGCCTGGATGCGCAGGGCATTCTGGCGCAGCCAGCGCTTGTACGGGTGGCGCGACTTGAGACGGTTGTCGATCGCATCGGTGTCGAGGATCTGGCCGGTCTCGGTGTCGACGGCGAAGATCTGGCCCGGGCCCACGCGGCCCTTGGCGATGACGTCTTCCGGCTTGTAGTTCCACACGCCGATTTCCGAGGCCAGGGTGATGTAGCCGTTCTTGGTGGTGACCCAGCGCGCCGGGCGCAGGCCGTTGCGGTCGAGCAGGCAGACCGCGTGGCGACCTTCGGTCATTACCACGCCGGCCGGGCCGTCCCACGGTTCCATGTGCATGGAGTTGTATTCGTAGAAGGCGCGCAGGTCGGCGTCCATGGTCTCGACGTTCTGCCAGGCCGGCGGAATGATCATCCGCACGCCACGGAACAGGTCGATGCCACCGGTGACCATCAGTTCGAGCATGTTGTCCATCGAGGACGAGTCGGAACCCACGCGGTTGACCAGCGGGCCGAGCTCTTCCAGGTCCGGGATCAGTTCGTTGGCGAACTTGGTGCGACGGGCCTGGGCCCAGTTGCGGTTACCGGTGATGGTGTTGATCTCGCCGTTGTGGGCGAGGAAGCGGAACGGCTGCGCCAACGGCCATTTCGGCAGGGTGTTGGTGGAGAAGCGCTGGTGGAACACGCAGATCGCGGTCTGCAGGCGCTCGTCACCGAGGTCCGGATAGAAGGCGGCGAGGTCCGCCGGCATCATCAGGCCTTTATAGATGATGGTCTTGTGGGAGAAGCTGCAGATGTAGTGGTCGCTGTCTTCGGCGTTGGCCACCGAGGAACGACGACGGGCACTGAACAGCTTGATGGCGAATTCCTGGTCGCTCAGGCCTTCACCGCCGATGAACACCTGCTCGATCTGCGGCAGGCGCTCCAGGGCCAGGCGGCCGAGGACGCTGGTGTCGATCGGCACCTTGCGCCAGCCGACGAGCTGCAGGCCGGCGGCGAGGATCTCGCGGTTCATGTTTTCGCGAGCGGCTTCGGCCTTGGCGTCGTTCTGGTTGAAGAACACCATGCCCACGGCATATTGCTTCGGCAGTTCGGTGCTGAAGGTTTCCTTGGCAATGGCGCGCAGGAACGCATCGGGCTTCTGCATCAGCAGACCACAACCGTCGCCGGTCTTGCCGTCGGCGTTGATGCCGCCGCGGTGGGTCATGCAGGTCAGGGCTTCGATAGCCGTTGTCAAAAGGTGGTGGCTGGGCTCGCCCGTCATGTGGGCGATCAGACCGAATCCACAGTTGTCCTTGAACTCTTCGGGATGGTACAGACCTGTTTTCATAGACACTTTCTCACCAGGTTCGCCTCTCACAAAGGCAAATCTCTTTTAATTCAACCACTTACCATCCACGCCGAACGAACGCCAGCTTTGCGGGGGCAATACGGGTGCCATTGTTGCACGGCGACAGTGAATCCCACAAATTTGATGACGAATCATCGAAAATCCATGTCGCATTTTTGAATGTTTTTAAGCGATTGTCGTGGTAACGACTTGGCTTGAGTCTGAAGCGTTTCAGCCAGGACTGCAAGACGGGCTTTTGGCCGGCAGTCCGGGACAGAAAAGCCTGCCGCGCATTAGCACAGCAGGCTGCCTGTGAAATTCAGAGGTGATCGGCTGGCGGGGGTAGGTTGCCAGCCGGATCAGGCTATCTAATCAGCGAGTCGCGGCGAGCTCTTGTTGGACGCTTGCGACAGTACGAGGCCAAGGTTTACCAGCCTGGACCTTGGCTGGCAAGGCCTTGATGGCATTGAGTGCGGCATCGCGGCTGGAGAAGCTGCCGTAGGTGATGACGTACAGCGGCTTGCCCTGGAGGTTTTTCTTGAAGTAGCGATAGTCGCCACCCTGGGCCTTCACATAGGCCTGGGCGGTGGCTTCGGAGCTGGTGCCGAGGATCTGCACCACGTAGTTGCCCGGCGCCTGCGAGGAGTACCAGCCACCACCGGTGGCTCCGGCTGCCGGTTTCGCTGCGGGTTTCTCCGCTGGCTTGACTGCCGGGGCAGCGGGCTTGGCCACGGCGACTTCAGCTGGCTTCGGGGCAGGTGCAACCGGCTTGCTGGCTGCAGGGGCGACAGGCTGGTGAGCTGGTGCAACCGGCTGGGCGGACGCCAGGGCCTGCGAAGGCTGGATCGGCTGGGCGGGCGTCGGTGCCGGACCGGCTGTCGCGCCATCAGGTGGCGCGGTAGTGGTAACGGTAGGCGGTTGCAGCGCGGTATTGCCGGCCGGACCACCCTCCTCGCCTTCGTTCATGCCCGCGGCTTCGGCCAGCGGACCGCGCATCACCGGCTGGGACTGACCCACGAGTGGCAGCGGCATCGGCTGCGACGAGCCGGCGAATTCGATTGCCGGACCGCCGTTGTTCGACTGTGCATTGGCCGGCTGGCCCTGGCCCAGCGGCAGTTGCGTCTGCTCGGCAGGTGCGCCGGTGGTGGGCTGGTCGCCGCCTTTCTTCGGCATCAGCACGGCGGCGCCGACGGCGACGATCACCACGGCAGACAGCGCCAGCACATGTTTCTTCGGCATAGTGAACCCCATTGATGGTCGCTTCGCCGTCGAGCGGCTGGCGATCATGGCTTCGATCAAGGTATCGCGGGCGACCTGGTTGATGTTCCCGGGCCAGCCTTCGGAGTTTTGCTGGATATCGGCAACCTGCTCGGCGGTGAACACCTCGATGCCGCGACCTGCGCCTTCCAGACGCTGCTCCAGGTATTCCCGGGTCTCGTCCTCGGTGTAGGGCTGCAGCTCGATGACATGGAAGCGCTCTTCCTCGATCTCCAGCGCATCCAGGCTGGCAATCAGGTCGGGTTCGCCGAACAGGAACACATGGGGGCGACCTTCCGCGGTGCCCGCCGCCAGTTCCAGCAACGCTTGGAGCGCCGATTCGTTCAGTTGTTCCGCATCGTCGACCAGCAGATAGACTTCCTGGCCGGTCAGGCCGAGCTGTACCACCTGGGAGAGGATCGTCGAAACCTCGGCCTTGGCCACGTTGAGCGACTGCGCCACCTGGGCCAGCACGCTGGCTGCGTCGGCGGCGCCACGGGCGGACACCACCACGCTCTGCACCGACTGCTTGTTGGTGCTGGCCACCAGGGCCTGGCGCAGCAGGGTCTTGCCGCTGCCTTGCGGGCCGGTCACCACCAGCAACAGCTGGCTGTAGCGGGCGAGATGGTGCAACTGGCCCAGGACCGGTTTGCGCTGGGCGGGGAAGAACTTGAACCCCGGCACGCGTGCGGCGAAGGGGTCGTGGTTCAGCTGGTAGTGGCCGAGAAAGGCCTCGTCGGCATGTAGGGTCATCGGGCTCTCATCAACCTCAAAGCTGGGCCACGATCGCGGAGTAATCCGCTGCCAGCGTGGCCTGAAGGATCTCTTGCGGGTAGTCGTCAGTGACCACCGCCTCGCCCAGCTTGCTCAGCAGGACCAGGCGCAGACGACCATCGAGTACTTTCTTGTCCACCGACATGTGCTGCATGAACTGCGCCGGGGTCATGCCCTCTGGCGGAACCACCGGCAAGCCGGCGCGCTGCAACAGGCGAATGCCGCGATCGCGGTCCTGTTGGCTGATCCAGCCCAGGCGACAGGACATTTCCAGGGCCATCACCGTGCCCGCGGCCACCGCCTCGCCATGCAGCCAGACACCGTAGCCCATCTGGGTTTCGATGGCGTGGCCGAAGGTGTGGCCGAGGTTCAGCGTAGCCCGCACCCCGGACTCACGCTCATCCGCACCGACTACTGCGGCCTTGGCTGCGCAGGAGCGGCGGATGGCTTCGGTCAGGGCAATGGAATCGAGGGCGCGCAGGGCGTCGACGTTGTCTTCCAGCCAGCCGAGGAACGGTTCGTCGCAGATCAGGCCGTACTTGATCACTTCGGCAAGGCCTGCAGACAGCTCCCGCGGCGGCAGGCTGCGCAGGCTGGCGGTATCGATCAGCACCGCATTGGGCTGGTAGAAGGCACCGACCATGTTCTTGCCCAGCGGGTGATTGATGCCGGTCTTGCCGCCCACGGAGGAGTCGACCTGGGACAACAGGGTGGTCGGCACCTGGATGAAGTCGACGCCGCGCTGGTAGCAGGCGGCGGCGAAGCCGGCCATGTCGCCGATGACGCCGCCACCGAGGGCGACCACGGTGGTACGGCGATCATGCCGTGCAGTGAGCAGGGCATCGAAGATCAGTTGCAGGGTTTCCCAGTTCTTGTAGGCCTCGCCATCCGGCAGCACCACCGGCAGCACCTTGTAGGCACCGAGGGTCTTGCTCAGGCGCTCCAGATACAAGGGCGCGACGGTCTCGTTGGAAACGATGGCGACCTGCCGACCGGCAATATGCGGCGCCAGCAGTTCAGGTTGGTCCAGCAGCCCTTCACCGATGTAGATCGGGTAGCTGCGTTCGCCCAGGTCGACCTTAAGTGTCTGCATGTATCCCCACAAAGAACGAAGACGCGGGCTCGAAGCATCGGCCCGCGTGATAACAAAGTGCCCTGTCACGGCATGACTGGTCGCCGAGGATAGTCATGCGTCAGCGGGGCGGCAACTTCTGCAAGCGTTCGAGAATATCCAGCACCACCATGCGCGGTGGCCGTTCGTCGGTTTCCACCACCAGGTCGGCGATCTCGCGATAAAGCGGATCGCGCAGCGCCAGGAGGTTGCGCAGGGTTTCTTCCGGATTGGCAGTGCGCAGCAGCGGCCGATTGCGGTCACGGGCAGTGCGCCCCACCTGCTGCTCGACGGAGGCGTGCAGGTAGATGACCCGGCCACCCTCATGGAGCGCCTTGCGGTTGGCATCGCGCATCACCGCGCCGCCACCGGTGGCCAGGACCACGCCATCGGCGGCGCACAGTTCGGCGATCATGGCCTGCTCGCGGTCGCGAAAGCCCGGCTCGCCTTCCTTGTCGAAGATCCACGGGATATTGGCGCCACAACGCAGTTCAATTTCCTTGTCGGAATCCTTGAAAGGCAGGCGCAGCTCTTTGGCAAGCAGGCGGCCGATGGTGCTTTTGCCAGCACCCATCGGCCCAACAAGTATCAAATTTCGCACAGAATCAATGACTCACAGCAATCGCCTGGTCATTCATGATACGCGGAGTCAGGAAGACCAACAGCTCGGATTTTTTCTCTAGGACGGTAGAGCGACGAAACAGCCGCCCAACATACGGCACATCGCCGAAAAATGGCACCTTCTCCAGCACATTGTTTTTGCTGGTGGAGTACACCCCGCCGATGACGATGGTCTGGCCATCACCCACCCGGACCCTGGCGGTCACCTCGTTCTTGCGGATTGGCGGTACCGTGCCCTGGAGATTCAGGTAGTCGGGCTCGTCCTTGGTCACCTTGACCTGCATGCTGACTTCGCCGCCGGGCATGATCTGCGGTGTGACCTCCAACGACAGGGAGGCCTCGCGAAAGGTGATCGAGGTGGTCCCGTTGGCCCCCGATTCCTGGTAAGGCACCTCGGAGCCCTTGAGGATCCGCGCGGTTTCCTTGTCGGCGGTGAGCACCTTGGGCTGGGAGATGATCTCGCCGTTGCCGGACTTTTCCATGGCGTTCAGCTCCAGGTCGAGCAGGCCGCTGTCGCCGATCAGGCCGAAGCCGATGCCTGCGGGAGAGCGCTCCAGGCCCAGGTCGACAAAGGTCGGCGACTTCGCGCCACCTGCGCCCATCTCACCCTGGCCACGGCCCAGCGAGCTGCCCCAACGTACCCCGAGGCCGCGCTCGTAGTCGACATTGGCCTCGACGATCCGCGCCTCGATCAACACCTGTCGCACCGGCACATCCAGCTCGGCGAGCAGTTGGCGCAGGAGAGCCAGGCGTTCCGGGCTCTGCCGGGTGAGCAGGGTGTTGGTGCGCTCGTCGACGCTGATCGCGCCCCACGGCTCTTCATCCAGGCCGCCCTCGAACAGCGGCTGGAGCAGCGCCGCCACATCCGCGGCACGGGCGTGACTGACCCGCAGCAACGCCTGCTCCCAGGCTCCGGACAGAGGCCGCGCGGCGTTCTGCAGCTCTGCCAGCGGCGCCACCAGCAGTACATTGCCGTCCAGGCGCCTGCCCAGGCCCTTGCTGCGCAACACCATGTCCAGCGCCTGCTCCCAGGGCACCTCCTGCAAGCGCAGGGTGACATTGCCTTGCACCTCGTCACTGACCACCAGGTTGACCCCGGCGAAGTCAGCCAGCACCTGCAATACCGCCCTGACCTCGACATCCTGGAAATTCAGCGACAGCGGCTTTTGCACATGGCCGCCGGGCGCCGGTACGGCGCCAACCGAAGGCGCCAGCAGTGCCAGGCACAACCCCAGTATCTTGAACATCCTGTTCATACCCTTTCGTCCTTATCCCTTGGCGAGCCTCAACACCCGCGTGATACCTGCCGCACCCTCCGTGGCGCCCAGCAGCTCGACAGTTCCGTCATCGATGGCCGCGACCCGCTCGCCGCCGAGCCAGTCGCCCTCGCGCAGCGCATGCACGGCCCCACCCACACGGATCAACGCCACCCAGCCCTGGCGATCACGCAGATGCCCCACCAGCCGTGCCTGGTCGCGGGCGACTGCACCCTCGGCAACCGCGAGCACCGTCATCGACTCGAACGGGTTGCGTGGTGGCACTGCTGCCGGCCCGGCCACTTCCAGCGCGCCTTGCATGTCGAGGGCGCGATAGGCCTGGAGGAGAAGATGCAGACGCAACGCGCCAGGCGCCTGATCGCTCGCCGCCGCCAGGTTCAACTCGTGCACCGTCACCAGCTTGCCTGAGCCTCCGAGCCCGGCGAGAAAACGCTTCAAGGGCCGGTACTCGCCCGTCACCCGCAATTGCAGCGGCAGTTCGACATGGTTCGACTGCAACTGCGGCGCGAGGGCCGTGACCTGCTCGAAGGACAACCCCGCCCCCAGGCCGGCCAGGCTCTGCAGCAGGCTCGCCAGGCCATCGTCGTCGAACAGGGCGCGGCGGCCCTGGTCCAGGTCAGCCTGCAGTCGCGCGACCTGTTCCTGGTGTGCAGCCAGCGAATTCACTTGCGCCGATCGCGCCTGCCACTGCTGTTGCAGCGCGTCGTGCCGGCTGTCCAGCGCAGCAAGCGCTTCGAGCCGCCCACGCCCCTGGAGGCCGTAGACCAGGGCAGGAACCAGCAGCAGGCACGCCCCCAGCAAGGCACCCTTGGCCAACCACGACCAACGCAGCAAAGCCGGCCAGTCCACGGCGTCATCGATAAATGAAAGGTTCATGACGACTCCTGCGCCTGGAGCCGGACCAGCAGGCGGAAACGTTCACCTCCGGAGGCAGACACCAGTTCCTGAAGATCCGGCGCACCCAGCCCGGGCGCCTGGCTCAGGTTGCGTAGCAACTGCGCCACGTCTTCACCGCCGCGGGCAAGTCCGGACAGACGCAGCTCACCGTCGGCCAGTTGCAGTTCGTCGAGCCTGGCACCGGGCGGGACGATCTCCATCAGCCGCAACAGCAGGTCGCCAGCGGATTGCCCCTTGTCCCGCAAGCGCTGCAATTCATTCCATTGGCCAAGCAGTTCATCGCCAAGTTCGCGCAACAGCGCAACCTGTTCGAGATCACCAGAGAGCCCGGCAATGCGCTGTGCCAGCCGGTCATTGACTCCGGATTGCCATTCCAGGCGCCGGTCCAGCCAGACGCTGCCCAGCAGCGCAACCAGCACCCCGACCAGCAGACTGGCGCACAGCGCGCCCTGCCAGCAGCGGACCGCCCGGCGCCGACGCCACTCGCGCCATGGCAGCAGGTTGATTCCCGGCATCAGCAATATCCTCGCAGCGCCAGCCCGCAAGCGACGCCGAGCAAGGGCGTGACGCGAGCGAGCTGCGCATGATCCTGCCGAGGCGCAAGCATGCCGGCCAAAGGGTCGAAGACGGCGGTGGCGATGCCCAGGTGCCGCTGAAGATGTTCGGCGAGCCCCGCCTGCCCTGCCCCGGCACCGGCCAGCCAGAGACGGTCGGGCATCGCGCCGGGCTCGCGCAGAAGACATTGGTCGACGAACTCCACCAGCTGTTCGGGAAGAGGCTCGCGCGGCAGCTGGCGCTCGCTGAACGACAGCGAGCCATCCATGCGAAAGCCATGGAACACCCAGCCATCGCGCTCTACCAGCACCAGCCCCGACAGTCCGGGCGCCTGCCGCGCCAGCACCCGCTGCCAGGCATGACTGTCGATATCGACGATCCGCGCACGCAGCCCGACCATGCTCATGACCGTCTCCAGGCTGTCCAGCCACTCCTGGCGACAGGCGCTGAAGGCCACGTTGAGCATGCCCGGCGTGCCAGGCACGACGCGGTAGTCGAGGGCCGCCTCTTCCACCGCGAAGGGGATGAACTGCTCAGCTTCGTCGCGCAGCCGTTCGTCGATTTCCTCGTCGTCGAGCCCCGATGGCATGGCCACCGAGTGCTGGATCACCGCCGCCGCCGGAACCGCCAGGGCGGCCTCCCTGGCGCTCGCACCACTGCGGGCCAGCGCCCGGCCCAACGCCTCGGCCACGCCCTCGTGTGCCACTACGCGGCCATCCGCCAGGGCGCCCGGCGGCAGCGCCTCGATGGCCCAGCCCCGCAGCCCCAGCCCACGCGGACGGCGCTCCAGCTGCAGCAACCTGATCGCGCCGGAGGCAATTTCCACCCCCAGCAGTGAACCGGCATCCCTTCCTGTACGTCCAAACATCCTGTTTTCCTCGTTCTGCCCTGAAAAAAGGCGATAAGCCGCCGTCCTGGCGAAGGCGGCAACGGCCCACCTTGACACCCGGTGCAAATCACGCGGGAAAGTGAAAATTGCTTATAATGCCGAGCGCTTTTTCCGGCCCGTCTGGCCCGGCGCCCCACTCAAAACTCCAACTGGACACCCCAACGCCTTGATACGCCTGCTGAAGTTCTTCTGGTGGTCTTTCGTCGCAGTCATTAGCGCAGCCGTCCTCGGTCTGAGCGGCGCGTTTCTGTATCTTAGTCCCAGCCTGCCGTCGGTCGAGGCGCTGCGTAGCATCCAGTTGCAGATACCGCTGAGGGTCTACAGCAGTGACGGCAAGCTGATCGCCGAGTTTGGCGAAATGCGCCGCTCGCCGATCCGCTTCGCGGATATTCCCCCACACTTCATTCAGGCATTGCTGTCAGCCGAGGACGACAACTTCCTCAACCACTACGGCGTCGACCCCAGCAGCCTGATGCGCGCCGCCACCCAGCTGGTCAAGTCCGGGCACATCCAGACCGGCGGCAGCACCATCACCATGCAGGTGGCGAAGAACTTCTTCCTGACCAGCGAACGCAGCTTCTCGCGCAAGACCAACGAGATCCTCCTGGCCCTGCAGATCGAGCGTGAGCTGACCAAGGACGAGATCCTCGAGCTGTACGTCAACAAGATCTACCTGGGCAACCGCGCCTACGGCATCGAGGCGGCGGCGCAGGTGTACTACGGCAAGTCGATCCGCGACATCAGCCTGGCGCAGATGGCGATGATCGCCGGCCTGCCCAAGGCGCCGTCGCGCTTCAACCCGCTGGCCAACCCGGCCCGGGCCAAGGAGCGCCGCGACTGGATCCTCGGGCGCATGTACAAGCTGGGCAAGATCGACGAGGCCAGCTACCAGGCCGCCCTCGCCGAGCCGCTGAACGCCAGCTACCACGTGCCGACGCCGGAAGTGAACGCGCCGTACATCGCCGAGATGGCCCGCGCCGAGATGGTCGGTCGCTATGGCAGCGATGCCTACACCGAAGGCTTCCGCGTGACCACGACCGTTCCGAGCAACCTGCAGGAAATCGCCAACAATGCGGTGCTCGACGGCCTCACCAACTACGACCAGCGCCACGGCTACCGCGGCCCTGAATCGCGCCTGCCGGGCAAGACCCACGCCGCCTGGCTGCAGGAACTGAACAAGCAGCGCAACATGGGCGGCCTGGAGCCGGCCATCGTCACCCAGGTCGACAAGGCCGGCCTGCGCGTGCTGACCCGCTCCGGCGAGGAAGCGACCGTGGCCTGGGACACCATGAAGTGGGCCCGTCCGTTCCTCAACACCAACAGCCAGGGCCGTGCCCCGCAGCAACCGGGCGATGTCGCCCAGGTCGGCGACCTGATCCGCCTGCGCCACATGCCGGATGGCCATCTGGCCTTCAGCCAGGTGCCGGGTGCACAGAGCGCGCTGGTGACCCTCGACCCGAACAGCGGTGCGATCCGTGCCCTGGTCGGCGGTTTCTCCTTCGAGCAGAGCAACTACAACCGCGCCATGCAGGCCAAGCGCCAGCCGGGCTCCAGCTTCAAGCCGTTCGTCTACAGCGCCGCCCTGGATAACGGCTACACCGCCGCCAGCCTGGTCAACGACGCGCCGATCGTGTTCGTCGACGAGTACCTGGACAAGGTCTGGCGGCCGAAGAACGACACCAACACCTTCCTCGGCCCGATTCGCATGCGCGAGGCGCTGTACAAGTCGCGCAACCTGGTGTCGATCCGCCTGCTGCAGAGCATGGGCGTGGACAAGACCATCGACTACATCGCCAAATTCGGCTTCAACAAGCAGGACCTGCCGCGCAACCTGTCCCTGGCCCTGGGCACCGCGACCCTGACGCCGATGGAGATCGCCACCGGCTGGAGCGCCTTCGCCAACGGCGGCTACAAGATCAGCCCGTACCTGATCGAGCGCATCGAGAGCCGCAACGGCGAAACCCTGTTCACCGCCAACCCGGCGCGGGTGCCGAACGGTCAGGAGGCCGAGGCCGGCATCGCCGCGCCGCAGCTCCAGCCGATTTCCACCGATGGCCAGGCGACGCCCTCCGGGTTGCCGCAGGCCCCGCAGATCGCCGAACGGATCATCGATGGTCGTACCAGCTACATCCTCACCAGCATGCTGGAAGACGTGATCAAGCGCGGTACCGGCCGCCGCGCCCTGGCCCTGGGCCGTGGCGACCTGGCGGGCAAGACCGGTACCACCAACGACTCCAAGGACGCCTGGTTCTCCGGCTACAACGCCGACTACGTGACCACCGTGTGGACGGGCTTCG
Organism: Paucimonas sp.; assembly: GCA_031253995.1. Taxonomy (GTDB): domain Bacteria; phylum Pseudomonadota; class Gammaproteobacteria; order Pseudomonadales; family Pseudomonadaceae; genus Aquipseudomonas. The sequence goes on from JAIRVG010000011.1 coordinate 17,111, forward strand.
ACCAGCCGGAAACCCTGGGTCGCCGTGAGTATGGCGGTACGGTGTCGCTGCCGATCTGGAGGAGCTTCATGGGGCCGGCGCTGAAGGACAGGCCGGAGCACCGGCTGCCGGAGCCGGAAGGCATCCTCAGCCTGCGCGTCGATCCGGTGAGTGGCCGTGCGGCGACGCCGAGCACGCCGAATGCGTACTTCGAGCTGTTCAAGGCCGAGGACACGCCGCCGTCGGTGAACGAGCTGGGCAACGGCAGTGCGCCGGGCAGCCCATTGCCGGCGGATGAGGCGGCGCCGATGGATCTGTTCTGAAGTCAGCCACAAGCTGCAAGCTTCAAGCGGCAAGAAAAAGCAGTCCGCAGCAACACGGCCTTTCTCTTGCAAATTGAAACTTGCAGCTTGCAGCTTGAAGCTCAAAAAAAAGCCCCGACTCTCACGAGCCGGGGCTTTTTGTTTGCAGCGTCAGCGGATCAACCGTTGAACACTTCGTCCACGCTGTTCAGCGGGTAGTGCTTCGGATACGGCAGGGTCGCTACGCCGGACTCGATGGCCGCCTTGGCTACCGCGTCGGAAACGACGTTGAGCAGGCGTGGGTCCAGTGGCTTCGGAATGATGTAGCCACGGCCGTATTCCAGCGCGTCGACACCATAGGCCTCGCAGACTTCCTTCGGCACTGGCAGCTTGGCCAGGTCCTTCAGGGCGTTGGCGGCAGCGATCTTCATTTCTTCGTTGATGCGCTTGGCGCGAACGTCCAGGGCACCACGGAAGATGAACGGGAAGCCCAGTACGTTGTTGACCTGGTTCGGGTAGTCGGAACGACCGGTGGCCATGATCACGTCGTTGCGGGTCGCGTGCGCCAGTTCCGGGGAGATTTCCGGATCAGGGTTGGAGCAGGCGAACACGATCGGGTTGGCGGCCATGGACTTCAGGCCTTCAGGGCTCAGCAGGTTCGGGCCGGACAGACCGACGAACACGTCAGCACCATCCAGGGCATCGGCCAGGGTGCGCTTGTCGGTAGCGTGGGCGAACACGGCCTTGTACTGGTTCAGGTCGTCACGGCCAGCGTGGATCACGCCGGAACGGTCGATCATGAAGATGTTCTCGACCTTGGCACCCATGCTCACCAGCAGTTTCATGCAGGAGATGGCTGCGGCGCCGGCGCCCAGGCAGACGATCTTGGCGTCGCCGAGGGTTTTGCCAGCGATTTCCAGGGCGTTGATCATGCCGGCTGCGGTAACGATCGCGGTGCCGTGCTGGTCATCGTGGAATACCGGGATGTCGCACTGTTCGATCAGGGCGCGCTCGATCTCGAAGCACTCAGGTGCCTTGATGTCTTCCAGGTTGATACCACCGAAGGTGATGGAGATGCGCTTGACGGTGTCGATGAAAGCCTGCGGGCTTTCGGAGTCGACTTCGATGTCGAACACGTCGATACCGGCGAAACGCTTGAACAGAACACCCTTGCCTTCCATGACCGGCTTGGACGCCAGTGGGCCGAGGTTACCCAGGCCGAGAATGGCGGTACCGTCGGAGATCACTGCGACCAGGTTGCCCTTGCCGGTGTATTGGTATGCCAGCTCAGGATCGCGGCCGATTTCACGCACCGGCTCGGCAACGCCCGGGCTGTAGGCCAGCGCGAGGTCACGTGCGGTTGCGGTCGGTTTGGTGAGCTCGACGCTCAGTTTCCCCGGACGAGGCTGAGCATGATATTCGAGAGCGGCGGTTTTCAGGTCTGACATGGTGGGCATTCCGCTTGTTTACTGTTCTGACGGACCGCCGAGGATACGCAAAGAGCAATGGGCCGACAAGACTGCCCGGTCACCAGTGTCAAGGCCTTTAACCTACGACTTTCAGCCAAGACCCGCGTAGCTCAAGGCTTTCGGTGTGTACAATTGCTTTAAAAAATGTTCACAATTTTTCAGCTGTCGAGCCTTTCCAGCATGCTCGCATCGCCCAATGGCAGCAACCAGCGTTTACCCCGCGCTGACGAGCCGCGCGTGCGGGAACGATCCAGCACCCAGCCGCGAACTTCGACCCGCTTGCCCATGAGACCTGCGGTAACGGAAAGGGGAACACTGCGCGGCACGCTCACCACCAGCGAATGGTCGATTTCCAGGCGAATGGCACCACGATGCCGACGGATTGCACTGACCTTGCCACTGACTACGGCAAACCCGGAACGGCGCAGGTCCCGCGCGGCGACCAGCGACGGCTTGCGCCAGAGGCCGATGCCTGCGTGGCGCGCAGCCTGTTCCGCACGCCGCTGGCAGGCCACAAGGCGATTGTTCGGTGCCACCGCCACCCGATAGCCAAGCCCCTCGCCGAGAAGGCGGGCGGCCAGATTGTCGCCAGAGCGCCCGTACACATGAGCCAAGGTACGGCCATATTTGTCGCGGGACTCACGCCCCGCCACCAGGCCGACCCGACCACCGCTCTCCCGCACCAGCACGGCCAGACGCCGACGGGCGGTCTCGGCCAGGGCCTCGCTGCGCTTGCCCTTGCGTCCGATTTCCGGGGTATTGATGCCGATCAGGCGCACGCTGCGACCATCCACCAGGCGCAAGGTGTCGCCATCGACCACGTGACGCACGGTCACCATCTTTTGCCCCGAAGGCACTGGGCAGAAGGCCAGGACCGGTGCCTGCCAGATCGCGGCCATAAAAAAAGCGCCCACGAGGGGCGCTTTCTTCAGCAACGTGGGTAAACCCACGCCCAAGATTACTTCTTGGCGCCGAACATGCCGAAACGGTCGGCGAACTTCTGTACGCGGCCGCCGGTGTCCAGGACTTTCTGCTTGCCGGTGTAGAACGGGTGGCACTCAGAGCAAACGTCGATCGCCAGTGGCTTGGCCAGAGTCGAACGGGTTTCGAATTTGTTGCCGCAGCTGCAGGTGACTGCAACGGCTTCGTAAGTCGGATGAATATCTGCTTTCATGGTGCTTTCCTCGACTGCGTGCCGCCACCCAACACCATTGTTGAATACCGCACGTAATTAGGCGGCGAATAATACCAGAGGCGCTCATCAACGCAAGATGTCGCTCGTACCAACCGTCGTCTGCTAGGCTCGCGGGCATCTGGAATCATCCCTACAGAGAATTCTTCGCGTGTCCGACGTCATCCTTCGCCTTGCCCTGCCTTCGCCCCTGCGCCGGCTGTTCGACTACCGGGCCACGGCGAGCATGGCCCGGCAGGCCTTGACGCCGGGGATGCGCGTGCGCGTGCCGTTCGGCCGGCGGGAGATGATCGGCATCCTGGTGGAAGTGGCCGAGCACAGCGAAGTGCCGGCGGACAAGCTGAAACCGGCGATCGCCCTGCTCGACCCGGTCTCGCCGCTGCCGCCGGCACTGTTCAAGCTGTGCCTGTGGACCGCCCAGTATTACCAGCACAGCCTCGGCGACACCCTGAGCTGGGCGCTGCCGGTGCTGCTGCGCCAGGGCGAGCCGGCCGAGGCACGCCAAGAGCGTTTCTGGCAGATCGCGCCGGACGCCCGCTTCGACGATCCGCGCATCGCCCGCGCGCCCCGCCAGCGCGAGGCCCTGACCACCCTGGCCCAGCACCCCCATGGCGTCGCCCATGGCCTGCTCAGCAAGCTCGGCCTGAGCAAGGACAGCCTCGACCTGCTGCTGGCCAAGGACCTGGTGCAGGTGGAAGTGCGCCGCCACGCCCCGCAGGCGCGCCACGAACACTGGCTGGCGCAGCCGGAACTGCCGCTGAACGATGAACAGCGCGCCGCCTTCCATGCCGTGCGCGCCGGTTTCGATGGTTTCCACGCCTTTCTCCTGGCCGGGGTCACCGGCAGCGGCAAGACCGAGGTCTACCTGCAACTGATCCGCGAGACCCTGGAAGCCGGCAAGCAGGCGCTGATTCTCATCCCGGAAATCAACCTCGGCCCCCAGACCCTGGCCCGCTTCGAGCAGCGCTTCAACGCCCGCATCGCCCTGCTGCACTCGGCGGTCAACGACCGCGAACGCCTGGATGCCTGGCTCGCCGCCCGCGATGGCGAGGCCGACATCATCATCGGCACCCGCTCGGCGCTGTTCACCCCGATGAAAAATCCGGGGCTGATCATCATCGACGAAGAACACGACGGCTCCTACAAACAGCAGGAAGGCCTGCGCTACCACGCCCGCGACCTGGCCCTGGTGCGGGCCCGCCAGGAGAACATCCCGATCCTGCTGGGTTCGGCGACGCCGTCCCTGGAAAGCCTGCACAACGCCCATTCCGGTCGCTACGGCCTGCTGCGCCTGAACCACCGCGCCGGCGGCGCCCAGGCCCCGCGTTTCCTGCGCCTGGACGTGAAGAGCCGGCCCCTGGACAGCGGCATCAGCGGGCCGATGCAGCAGGCCATCGCCCAGACCCTGGCGGCGGGCCAGCAGGTGCTGGTGTTCCTCAACCGCCGCGGCTTCGCCCCGACCCTGCTGTGCCACGATTGCGGCTGGCTGTCCGAATGCCCGCGCTGCGACGCACGGATGACCGTGCACCAGCGCTCCGGCGAGCTGCGCTGCCACCATTGCGGCCATGAAGAACGCATCCCGCGCCAGTGCCCGCAGTGCAGCCACGTCGACCTGCGCCCGGTAGGCGCCGGCACCGAGCGCGCCGAGGAGCGCCTGAGCATCCTGTTCCCCGAGTACCCGGTGCTGCGGGTCGACCGCGACAGCACCTCGCGCAAGGACGCGATGAACCAGCTGTTCAACACCATCCAGCGCGGCCAGCCGTGCATCCTCGTCGGCACGCAGATGCTCGCCAAGGGCCATCACTTCCCCCGGGTGACCCTGGTGTCGATCCTCGATGCCGATGGCGGCCTGTTCTCCGGCGACTTCCGCGCCAGCGAGCGCATGGCGCAGCTGATCGTCCAGGTCGCCGGCCGCGCCGGGCGGGCCGAGGAGCCGGGCAAGGTGATCATCCAGACCCACCTGGCCGACCATCCGCTGCTGGTGCAACTGACCGAGGAAGGCTATTTCGCCTTCGCCGAGCAGGCCCTGAGCGAACGCCGGGCCGCCGGCCTGCCGCCCTTCGCCCACCTCGCCCTGCTGCGCGCCGAAGCGCACAAGCCGGGGCAGGCGGAAGGTTTTCTCGACGAAGCCTGCTCGGCCGCCGAACGATTGCTCGCCGAACAGGGTCTGCATGGGATCGAATTGCTCGGCCCGGTGCCGGCACCGATGGAACGCCGGGCCGGGCGCTTCCGCGCGCAACTGCTGTTGCAGGCCAGCGCGCGGGCGCCGTTGCATCGACTGATTGCCGCCTGGTTGCTAGTGTTGGAGCAGTTGCCCAGCGGCCGCCAGGTGCGCTGGTCGCTGGATGTCGACCCGGTCGACCTGTACTGAGCCAGCCCCCAAAGGTTGGCAACCCGCGCCCGGCCACGGATAATAGTCGGTTTTTCCACCTGCGCATCGACGCGCCCGCCGCGCTTGCGGTCGAAAGAGAACCCCATGAAAGACACCATTCGCCAGCTTATCCAGCAAGCCCTGACCCAACTCACCGCCGAAGGTGTGCTGCCTGAAGGGCTGGCGCCGGCGATCCAGGTGGAGAACGCCCGGGACAAGACCCACGGCGATTTCGCCAGCAACATCGCCATGATGCTGGCCAAGCCGGCCGGCATGAAGCCGCGCGACCTGGCCGAGAAGCTGATCGCCGCGCTGCCGGCCGACCCGCAGGTGAGCAAGGTCGAGATCGCCGGCCCCGGCTTCCTCAACTTCTTCCAGAACACCCAGGCCCTGGCTTCGCGCCTGGACGCCGCCCTGGCCGACGCCAGGCTGGGCGTGCACAAGGCCGGCGCCCGGCAGAAGGTGGTCGTCGACCTGTCCGCGCCGAACCTGGCCAAGGAAATGCACGTCGGCCACCTGCGCTCCACCATCATCGGTGACGCCGTGGCGCGGGTCCTGGAGTTCCTCGGCGACGAAGTGATCCGCCAGAACCACGTGGGCGACTGGGGCACCCAGTTCGGCATGCTGATGGCCTACCTGCAGGAAAACCCGATCACCAGCGACGAGCTGTCGGACCTGGAGAACTTCTACCGCGCAGCGAAGAAGCGCTTCGACGAGTCCGAAGAATTCGCCGACCGCGCCCGTGGCCTGGTGGTCAAGCTGCAGGCCGGCGACGCCGAGTGCCTGGCCCTGTGGACCCGCTTCAAGGACATCTCGCTGTCCCACTGCCAGAAGACCTACGAGCTGCTCAACGTCAAGCTGAGCATGGCCGACGTGATGGGCGAAAGCGCCTACAACGACGACCTGGCCAACGTGGTCAGCGACCTCAAGGCCAAGGGCCTGCTGGTGGAGAGCAACGGCGCCCAGTGCGTGTTCCTCGAAGAATTCAAGACCGCCGACGGCGATCCGCTGCCGGTGATCGTGCAGAAGGCCGACGGCGGCTATCTCTACGCCACCACCGACCTGGCCGCCGTGCGCTACCGCAGCAACGTGCTGCACGCCGACCGCGCCCTGTACTTCGTCGACCAGCGCCAGGCCCTGCACTTCCAGCAGGTGTTCGAAGTGGCCCGCCGCGCCGGCTTCATCAGCCACCCGATGCAGACCGAGCACATGGGCTTCGGCACCATGAACGGCGCTGACGGCCGTCCGTTCAAGACCCGTGACGGCGGCACCGTGAAGCTGATCGACCTGCTGACCGAAGCCAAGGAACGTGCCTACGCCCTGGTGAAGGAGAAGAACCCGGAGCTGCCGGAAGACGACCTGCGCGCCATCGCCAAGGTGGTCGGCATCGGCGCGGTGAAATACGCCGACCTGTCCAAGCACCGCACCAGCGACTACAGCTTCAACTTCGACCTGATGCTGAACTTCGAAGGCAACACCGCGCCTTACCTGCTCTACGCCTACACCCGCGTTGCCGGCGTGTTCCGCAAGCTGGGCAAGGACTTCAGCGAAGTCGACGGCCAGATCGTGCTGCAGGCCCAGCAGGAACAGGACCTGGCCGCGCGCCTGGCGCAGTTCGCCGAAATCCTCAACAACGTCGCCGAGAAAGGCACCCCGCACATCCTGTGCAGCTACCTGTACGACGTTGCCGGCCTGTTCTCCAGCTTCTACGAGAACTGCCCTATCCTCGCGGCCGAAACCCCGGAGCAACAGCAGAGCCGCCTGCGCCTGGCCGCCCTGACCGGTCGTACCCTGAAACAGGGCCTGGAGCTGCTGGGCCTGGAAACCCTGGAGCGCATGTAACTTGGCAGCCAAGAAAAAACCTGCACCCAAGCGTGGCGCCAGCCGCAACCAGCCCGCGGCCAAGCAGCCGATTCCGGGCTGGATGTGGCTGGCGGCGGGCCTGACCATCGGCGCGTTCATCGTCTTCCTGATGAAGCTGGAGCCGGGCCGCGACGATGTGAAGCGGGAGAAGCCGGAACAGCAGCAGAAGGCCGAGAAGATCGCCGAGGCGAACAAGACGCCGCCCAGCCCGCAGCAGCCGGTGAAGCCGAAGTACGACTTCTACACCCTGTTGCCGGAATCGGAAGTGATCGTGCCGCCCGAGGCCGTGCCGGAGAAGACCCCGCCGGTACCGGCGCAACCCCCGGTGACCCCGGCGGAAGCGGCGAAGATCGACACCGCCCGCGCCCAGGCCGCGCTCAATGGCGAGACCCCGCCGCCGGCACCACCGGTGATCAAGCCGGCGGCCACCACGCAGTTCTACCTGCAGGCCGGCTCGTTCCGTAAGCAGGCGGATGCGGACAAGGTGCGGGCGCAGATCATCCTGCTCGGGCAGTCGGTGCAGGTGGAGTCTGGAACGGTGAAGGAAGAGACCTGGTACCGCGTGCTGGTCGGTCCGTTCAGCAACCGCGAGCAACTGACCGTGGCGCAGAAGCAACTGGCCGGTAGCGGCTTCAACAACCTCCTGTTGCAGCAGCGCCAGACGCGCCAATGAAAGCAGCCGCAAGTTTCAAGCGATAAGCCGCAAGAGGATGGCGCGCGCAGTGACTGCTGTTTCTTGCAGCTTGAAACTTGTAGCTTTCAGCTAAAAAAGAGCCCTGATCGTTCAGGGCTTTTTTTTCGCTCAGGAGATCCTGGGCCGGGAGGCGGCGAATAGCAGCACGCGCCCGTTCACCTGCAACTCGACCTTTTCGAAATGCTTGTCCAGTTCGCTGGCGAAGCCTTCTTCCGTATCGTCGCTATTGCCGAAGACGCCCTTGCGGTTGTAGATGGCCATCAACTTCTTGCCAAAACCATTGTGACCGGCCGCGTCACCCAGAATGGTCGCGCCGAACAGCACGCCGTCTGGCGCGAGGTTGTGCTTGAGCGTGGCGAAGACGCGGCTCTTCTCCGCCGTCGGCCCGGGCAGGCAATGCAGCAGGTAGAAAAGAGAGATGGAATCATAGGCCTGGTCGCCGTCGAGCGGCGTGAATGCATCATGCTTCAGCAACTGCGGGCTCAGGTGCGCGATGCGCCTGGCCGCCGCGCCCAGGCTGGCGGGATTGACGTCCATCAGGGTGATGTCCGCCCCTTCCGGGAGCCGGGCCTTGGCCAGGTAGTAGCCGGTGCCGACGCCGATATCCAGGTGACAGCGACGGACATGGCGCTCGAAGAACGGCAGCAGCACGCTGCGGGTCGGGCACTGCCAGGCCCAGTTGTTGGAAACCTTCAGTACCCAGGTGTCGTACAGGGCGAGCGTGAACGGTGAATAGATTGCGGCGCTTGAATCCATCGATATCCCTCGGTGTTCGAATTGCGACGCCGAATGACGATAGCGTCGATGCCGGAGGGCGTCGACGCGCAACCGCAACCTGATGTTGCCGCCCTAGTACGACTGGGCGTTCTTGATCGAGATCTGCGTGTTCAGCGTCCACAGGTCGTACAGGATGCCGACCAGGAAAAGCCCGCCGGTGAACAGGTAGATCACCCCGGTGATCCACTTGCCCTGGTACATCCGGTGCACGCCGAACACGCCGAGGAAGGTCAGCAGCAGCCAGGCGATGTTGTAGTCCAGCGCGCCGGTCTGGAAGCGCAGGTCTGCCTCGCGATCCATCGCCGGGATCAGGAACAGGTCGATGATCCAGCCGATTCCCAGCAGGCCCAGGGTGAAGAACCAGATGGTCCCGGTCACCGGCTTGCCGTAGTAGAAGCGGTGCGCGCCAAGGAAACCGAAGATCCACAGCAGGTAGCCGAACAGCTTGCTGTGGGTGTCAGGACGTCCTGCCTGTTGATAACCGTTCATTCATAGCCTCGGAGGGTTAGCAAAAAATTTTCTAAGGAAAAATGTGACTTTTATGAAACTTGCCGACAGATGACACTTTTGAGACGACCAGTGGATCAGAAAATGACCAAAAAGCTGTTATAAAGTTGCGCGCCAACACTATATAGAGCCTTGCCTAATGCATTCTTTTTTCAAGACATGGCTGACCCTTTGCCTATTATTGCCCCTGGCCGCCCACGCCACCAACCGTGAGCAACGTCTTCCCAATGGCTACGTCGGATACACCGCCAACGCCACGGCGGTCCGCTCGAACAAGAGCGCCGTCAAGTCTCGTGCAGTTCGCAACAACCACAGCGCCGCCGTCAAGCAGGTCGCGCAGATGCCCGCCAGCCAGAGCAGCGACGTGCTCAGCCGCGCCGTCAACCAGCTGGGCACGCCCTATCGCTGGGGCGGCAGCACGCCGGGCAAGGGCTTCGATTGCAGCGGGCTGGTGAAGTACGCCTTCAACGACATCGATGAAGTCGACCTGCCGCGTACCTCCAATGCCATGGCCAGCGGTCATGGGGTGAAGGTCGAGCGCGACCAGCTCAAGCCGGGTGACCTGCTGTTCTTCAACATCCGCAGTCGCCGGGTCAACCACGTGGCCATCTACCTGGGCAACGACCGCTTCATCCATGCCCCGCGCACCGGCAAGAACGTGACCATCGACACGCTGAACAAGCCGTACTGGAAGAAGCACTACGTGGTGGCCAAGCGGGTGCTGCCGAAGGAGTCGCCGCAGCTGCGCCTGGCCAAGCGTTGAGATCGAGCGTCAGGCTCTATCTCAGGGTCTGTGCAAAACCTTGTGGGAGCTGGCTTGCCAGCGATGAGGCCAGCTGATTTCAGCGGTGTCAGCACCGGCCAATCGCTGGCAAGCCAGCTCCCACAAGGACCGCGTCACCTCCAAAACCACCTCCTTCCTGCCTCCCCAAACCCCGCCAAGCGGGTAGAATGCCGCAGTCCCCTGAGCCGCTGGCAGTCTTTCCATGTCCACCATCGCAGACAACCTCTCCACCCTCGCCACGCGCATCCACGACGCCGCCACGGCGAGCGGACGCGACCCGGCGGGCATCCACCTGCTGGCCGTGAGCAAGACCAAACCCGCCGACGCCGTGCGCGAAGCCTTCGCCGCCGGGGTCCGCGATGTCGGCGAGAACTACCTGCAGGAAGCCTTGGGCAAACAGGCGCAATTGTCCGACCTGCCCTTGACCTGGCACTTCATCGGCCCCATTCAGTCGAACAAGACTCGCGCCATCGCCGAGCACTTCGACTGGGTACATTCGGTGGATCGACTGAAAATCGCACAACGCCTCTCGGAACAGCGCCCGGATCACCTGCCGCCGCTGAACCTGTGCCTGCAGGTCAACGTCAGCGGCGAGGACAGCAAGTCCGGCTGCACCCCGGAAGAACTGCCGGCCCTGGCCCAGGCCATCGCCGCGCTGCCGAAGCTGCGCCTGCGCGGCCTGATGGCGATCCCCGAACCCACCGACGACCGCGCCGCGCAGGATGCCGCCTTCGCCCGCGTGCGCGAGTTGCAGGACAGCCTCGGACTGGGCCTCGACACCCTGTCCATGGGCATGAGCCATGACCTGGAAAGCGCCATCGCCCAGGGCGCGACCTGGGTGCGCATCGGTACCGCGCTGTTCGGTGCCCGTGACTATGGCCAGGCCTGATCCATGCTTTTTCCCTTTTCTCCTCTCAAGGACCTGACATGAGCAAGACTCGTATTGCCTTTATCGGCGCCGGCAACATGGCCGCCAGCCTGATCGGCGGCCTGCGCGCCCAGGGCCTGGAAGCCGCGCAGATCCGCGCCAGCGACCCGGGTGCCGAGCAACGCGCGAAGATCAACGCCGAGCACGGCATCGAAATGTTCGAGAACAACGCCGACGCCATCGATGGCGCCGACGTGGTGGTGCTGTCGGTCAAGCCGCAGGCGATGAAAGCCGTCTGCGAAGCCCTCAAGCCGAACCTCAAGCCAGGCCAGCTGGTGGTCTCCATCGCCGCCGGCATCACCTGCGCCAGCATGAACGCCTGGCTCGGCGCCCAGCCGATCGTGCGCTGCATGCCCAACACCCCGGCCCTGCTGCGCCAGGGCGTCAGCGGCCTGTATGCCACCAGCGACGTCAGCGCCGAACAGCGCCAGCAGGCCGAGCAGCTGCTGTCGGCCGTGGGCATCGCCCTGTGGCTGGACAGCGAAGCGCAACTGGACGCGGTCACCGCCGTTTCCGGCAGCGGCCCGGCGTATTTCTTCCTGCTGATCGAAGCGATGACCGCCGCCGGCGAGAAACTCGGCCTGTCCCGCGAAACCGCCTCGAAACTCACCCTGCAGACCGCCCTCGGTGCCGCGCACATGGCCACCGCCAGCGACGTCGACGCCGCCGAGCTGCGCCGTCGCGTGACCTCGCCGAACGGCACCACCGAAGCGGCGATCAAATCCTTCCAGGCCGACGGTTTCGAAGCCCTGGTAGAAAAGGCGCTGGGCGCCGCGGCACATCGCTCGGCCGAGATGGCCGAACAACTGGGCAAATAAGGAGCTTTCAATGATCGGACTCAGTACCGCCGCCATCTTCATCCTGCAGACCATCGGCAGCCTGTACCTGCTGGTGATCATGCTGCGCTTCATCCTGCAGCTGGTTCGCGCCGACTTCTACAACCCGCTGAGCCAGTTCGCCGTGCGCGCCACCCAGCCGCTGCTCAAGCCGATGCGCCGGGTTGTCCCGAGCCTGTTCGGCCTGGACATGTCCTCGCTGCTGCTGGCGATCATCGTGCAGATGCTGCTGATGGGCGTGATCCTGATGCTGCTCTACGGCACCTTCGGCAACCCGGTGCAACTGCTGATCTGGGCGCTGATCGGAGTGACCGCGCTGTTCCTCAACATCTTCTTCTATGCGCTGATCATCAGCGTGATCCTGTCCTGGGTCGCGCCGGGCAGCCACAACCCGGGCGCCGAGCTGATCAACCAGATCTGCGATCCGTTCCTGGCGCCGTTCCGCCGCATCCTGCCGAACCTCGGCGGCCTGGATATCTCGCCGATCCTGGCGTTCATGGCACTGAAGCTGATCGACATGCTGGTGATCAACAACCTGGCGGCCATGACGGCGATGCCGGAAGTGCTGCGTCGCCTGATCTGATTTCACCGTTGTTGCTGATGGCCTCATCGCTGGCCAGCCAGCTCCCACAGGTACTGCATGCACCGAACCTGTGGGAGCTGGCTTGCCAGCGACAGGCTCGCCGCGATTCACCTTGGCACATTGCTTGCCGCTCCCCCCGGTGGTCTTTAGACTGACGCGTCATTCACGCGTGAGCAGGGTCGATGTCCACTGTCTTTACCGAAGATTCGGTCGGTCTGGTAACACCTCAACTGGCAAGGTTCGACGAACCGCTGCTGCTGGCCTGCGGCCGCTCGCTGGCGTCCTATGAGCTGATGTACGAAACCTACGGCACGCTCAACGCCACGGCCAGCAACGCCGTGCTCATCTGCCACGCACTGTCCGGCCATCACCATGCCGCCGGCTACCACAGCGCCGACGACCGCAAGCCGGGCTGGTGGGACAGCTGCATCGGCCCGGGCAAGCCGATCGACACCAACCGCTTCTTCGTGGTCAGCCTCAACAACCTTGGCGGCTGCAACGGCAGCACCGGCCCCAGCAGCCTCAACCCGGCTACCGGCAAGCCCTACGGCGCCGACTTCCCGGTCCTGACCGTGGAAGACTGGGTGCACAGCCAGGCACGCCTGGCCGATCGCCTCGGCATCCAGCAATGGGCCGCGATCGTCGGCGGCAGCCTCGGCGGCATGCAGGCGCTGCAGTGGACCATCACCTACCCGGACCGCGTGCGTCACTGCGTCGACATCGCCTCGGCACCCAAGCTCTCGGCGCAGAACATCGCCTTCAACGAGGTGGCCCGCCAGGCCATCCTCACCGACCCGGAATTCCACGGCGGCTCGTTCCAGGACCAGGGCGTGATCCCCAAGCGCGGCCTGATGCTGGCGCGGATGGTGGGGCACATCACCTACCTGTCCGACGACTCCATGGGCGAGAAATTCGGCCGCGAACTGAAGAGCGACAAGCTCAACTACGACTTCCACAGCGTCGAGTTCCAGGTGGAAAGCTACCTGCGCTACCAGGGCGAGGAATTCTCCGGGCGCTTCGACGCCAACACCTACCTGCTGATGACCAAGGCGCTGGACTACTTCGACCCGGCGGCCAGCCAGGGCGGCGACCTGGCGGCGAGCCTGGCCCATGTCACCGCGGACTACTGCGTGATGTCCTTCACCACCGACTGGCGCTTCTCGCCGGCGCGCTCGCGGGAAATCGTCGACGCACTGATCGCCGCGCGCAAGAACGTCTGCTACCTGGAAATCGACTCGCCCTATGGCCACGACGCCTTCCTGATCCCGACGCCGCGCTACATCCAGGGCTTCGCCAACTACATGAACCGCATCACCTGCTGAGGAAGACATGAGAGCCGATTTGGAAATCATCCAGGAATGGATCCCCGCCGGCAGCCGCGTCCTCGACCTGGGTTGCGGTAACGGCGAACTGCTGGCCTCGCTGCGCGACACCAAGCAGGTGACCGGCTACGGCCTGGAAATCGACGCCGACAACATCGCCCAGTGCGTGGCCAAGGGCGTCAACGTCATCGAGCAGGACCTCGACAAGGGCCTGGGCAACTTCGCCAGCAACAGCTTCGACGTGGTGGTCATGACCCAGGCCCTGCAGGCCGTGGAATACCCGGACCGCATCCTCGACGAGATGCTGCGCGTCGGCCGCCAGTGCATCATCACCTTCCCCAACTTCGGTCACTGGCGCTGCCGCTGGTACCTGGCGACCAAGGGTCGCATGCCGGTTTCCGACTTCATGCCGTATACCTGGTACAACACGCCGAACATCCACTTCTGCACCTTCGAGGACTTCGAGGCGCTGTGCAGCGAACGGCGTGCCCAGGTACTGAACCGCCTGGCGGTGGACAATCGTCACCGCAACGGATGGGCCGGACGCCTTTGGCCTAATCTTCTAGGTGAAATCGGTATCTATCGTGTCAGCAGCCCCGGCCTGCAGGAGCACAAGGTCGCGGTGTAACCCGTCGTCCATCAGAGGAATGCGATCATGCGTCGTCTAGCCATGTTTCTGTTCAGCCTGTGCCTGGCCCTGCCGGTACTGGCCGCCGATGCCGCGAAACCGGAGCGCAAGGAAGTCTTCGGTGACGTGACCGTGCATTACAGCGTGTTCAACTCCACCTTCGTGCAGCCGGCCACGGCCCAGGCTGCGAACCTGGTACGCAGCAAGGAGCAAGGGGTGATCAACGTCACCGTGCTCAAGGCCGGCAAACCCGGCGTCGCCGCGGTCAGCGGCAGCTACACCGACCTGACCAGCCGACAGACCCCGCTGACCTTCAGGCAGGTCACCGACCAGGGTGCGGTCTATTACCTGGCCCAGTTCCCGGTCAAGCAGCAGGAGACCCTGACCTTCTCCATCACGGTCGGCTCCGGCGAAACCAGCAACTCCTTCAGCTTCAACCAGGAAGTCTTCCCAGGCGAATGATGAATATCCAGCAACTCGTATTGGCCAGCCACAACGCCGGCAAACTCAAGGAACTGCAGGCCATGCTCGGCGAGTCCGTGCAACTGCGCTCCATCGGTGAATTCAGCCAGGTCGAGCCGGAAGAAACCGGCCTGTCCTTCGTCGAGAACGCCATCCTCAAGGCCCGCAATGCCGCGCGCATCTCCGGCCTGCCGGCGCTGGCCGACGATTCCGGCCTGGCCGTGGACTTCCTCGGCGGCGCGCCGGGCATCTATTCGGCGCGCTACGCCGACGGCAAGGGCGACGCGGCGAACAACGCCAAGCTGCTCGATGCGCTGAAGGACGTACCGGAAGCCGAGCGTGGCGCGCAGTTCGTCTGCGTCCTGGCCCTGGTGCGGCACGCCGATGACCCGCTGCCGATCCTTTGCGAAGGCCTGTGGCACGGGCGCATCCTCACCGCAGCCAGCGGCGAGCACGGCTTCGGCTACGACCCGCTGTTCTGGGTCCCGGAGCGCAACTGCTCCAGCGCCGACCTGGCCCCGGCCGACAAGAACCAACTGAGCCACCGCGCCCGCGCCATGAGCCTGCTGCGTCAACGTCTGGGCCTGGCATGACCGAAAAATTGCCGGCCCAGCCACTGCACATGGACGAGGCAGGCTTCACCACCCAAGCGCCGCGGGCGGCACTGCCGCAATTGCCGCCCCTGTCGCTGTACATCCATATCCCGTGGTGCGTGCGCAAGTGCCCGTACTGCGACTTCAACTCCCACGCCGCCACTCCCGAGTTGCCTGAAGAGGCCTATGTCGACGCGCTGCTGGCCGATCTCGACCAGGAGCTGCCGGCGGTCCATGGCCGCCCCATCAGCACCATCTTCTTCGGCGGCGGCACCCCGAGCCTGTTCAGCGCCAAGGCCCTGGGTCGGCTGCTGGCAGGCGTCGAGCAACGGATTCCCTTCGCCAGCGATATCGAGATCACCCTGGAGGCCAACCCGGGTACTTTCGAGCAGGAGAAGTTCAAGGCCTACCGGCAACTGGGCATCAATCGCCTGTCCATCGGCATCCAGAGCTTCCAGCAGGCCAAGCTGGAGGCCCTGGGCCGTATCCACAACGGCGACGAAGCGGTGCGTGCCGCCGGGATGGCGCGTAATGCCGGGTTCGACAACTTCAACCTGGACCTGATGCACGGCCTGCCGGACCAGTCCCTGGAAGAGGCGCTGGGCGACCTGCAACAGGCCATCGACCTGGGCCCGACGCACCTGTCCTGGTACCAGCTGACCCTGGAGCCGAACACGGTGTTCTGGAACCAGCCGCCGGAGCTGCCGGAGGACGATATCCTCTGGGACATCCAGGAAGCCGGCCAGGCACTGATGGCCCGCAACGGCTATCACCAGTACGAAATCTCCGCCTATGCCCAGCCGGGCCGGGCGGCGCGACACAATCTGAATTACTGGAGTTTCGGCGATTTCATCGGCATCGGCGCCGGTGCCCACGGCAAGCTCAGCCACCCCGACGGCCGCATCCTGCGCACCTGGAAGACCCGTCTGCCGAAGGATTACCTGAACCCGGCCAAGGCCTTCAAGGCCGGGGAAAAGCTGCTGCCGCTGGACGAGCTGCCGTTCGAATTCCTGATGAACGCCCTGCGCCTGACCGACGGTGTCGACGCCGAGCTGTTCACCCTGCGTACCGGGCTGCCGCTGGAGAACCTGCGGCAAGCGCGGCGCGAGGCCGAACAAAAGGGTCTTTTGCAAGTCGAACCGACGCGGCTGGTCGCCACGCCACGGGGCCAGCTGTTCCTCAATGATCTGCTGCAGTATTTCTTGACCTAAGGAAAGCCCATGGACCTGGTACTCGACCTGCTCTCGACCGTCTCCCGCTGGAGTCGCAGCAACCTGTCGGAGATCTCTCTGGCGCTTGTCGGCTGTTTGCTGGTGCTGTTTGGCACCGATATCAAGGGCTGGGTCGAAGGTCGCCTCGGCAACCTGGCCGGTGCCCTGCGCGTGCCGTTCATGGCCTTGCTGGTGCTGATCGGCAGCGGCGCTGCGCTGATCTATGCCACCCCGTGGGTGGTGAAGGGATTGAGCCAGTTCAACAACTATGCGCTGGCTCCGGTGTTGCTGGTGGTGCTGGTGTTGATCGGCGTGGTGGCCGATCGGCGGGGATAAAACCTGAGGGCCTCATCGCTGGCAAGCCAGCTCCCACAGTGATCGCGTAACCTGTGGGAGCTGGCTTGCCAGCGATGAGGCCCTTGAGATCATTGCATCAGTCAGCCAGCTTCTCGAACTTCAAGTCCCAGACACCATGCCCGAGCCGCTCGCCGCGACGCTCGAACTTGGTGATCGGCCGCTCTTCCGGACGCGGCACATAAGCCCCATCCGCCGCCTGGTTGCGATAACCCGGCGCCACCGCCATCACTTCCAGCATGTACTCCGCATACGGCTCCCAGTCGGTCGCCATGTGGAATACACCGCCCACCTTCAGCTTGCGCCGCACCAGCTCGGCGAACTCCGGCTGGACGATGCGGCGCTTGTGGTGACGGCTCTTGTGCCACGGATCCGGGAAGAACAGCATCAGCCGGTCCAGGCTGCCGTCGGCGACGCAACGGTTGAGCACCTCGATGGCATCGCAGTCATACACCCGCAGGTTCTTCAGGCCCTGGGTCAGCACGCCGTTGAGCAACGCACCGACACCCGGACGGTGCACTTCGACACCGATGAAGTCCTGCTCCGGCGCGGCAGCAGCCATCTCCAGCAGCGAGTGACCCATGCCGAAGCCGATTTCCAGGGTGCGCGGCGCCGAGCGGCCGAACACCTGGTCGTATTCCACCGGGCTGTCGGCCAGCGGCAGGATGTACAACGGGCCGCCCTGCTCCAGGCCGCGTTGCTGGCCTTCGGTCATGCGCCCGGCGCGCATCACGAAACTCTTGATGCGGCGGTGCTGGCGCTCTTCGCCTTCGGCGGTGACGGGCGTTTCTTGCGATTCAGTCATCTTCGACTCTTACTTGATCAGACCATCCAGCGGCGACGAGGCGCTGGCATAGAGTTTCTTCGGCATGCGCCCGGCCAGGTAAGCCATGCGCCCGGCGATGATGGCGTGCTTCATGGCCTCGGCCATCATGACCGGCTGCTGGGCGTGGGCGATGGCCGAGTTCATCAGCACCGCTTCGCAACCCAGCTCCATGGCGATGGTGGCGTCGGAGGCGGTGCCGACACCAGCGTCCACCAGCACGGGCACCTTGGCTTCTTCGAGGATGATCTGCAGGTTGTACGGGTTGCAGATCCCCAGGCCAGTGCCGATCAGGCCGGCCAGCGGCATCACCGCGATGCAACCGGCTTCGGCCAGCTGGCGGGCGATGATCGGGTCATCGCTGGTGTAGACCATCACGTCGAAACCGTCCTTGACCAGCACTTCGGCGGCCTTGAGGGTCTCGATCACGTTGGGGAACAGGGTCTTCTGGTCGGCCAGGACTTCCAGCTTGACCAGGTTGTGGCCATCCAGCAGCTCGCGGGCCAGGCGGCAGGTGCGCACGGCCTCGACCGCGTCGTAGCAGCCGGCGGTGTTCGGCAGGATGGTGTAGCGGTCTGGCGGCAGCACGTCGAGCAGGTTCGGCTCGCCCGGGTTCTGGCCGATGTTGGTCCGGCGCACGGCGACGGTGACGATCTCGGCACCCGAAGCCTCGATGGCCAGGCGGGTTTCTTCCATGTCACGGTACTTGCCGGTGCCGACCAGCAGGCGCGACTGGAAGGTACGACCGGCCAGGGTGAAGGGCTTGTCGCTACGAACGTTGCTCATCATGGATCCTCTTGTAGGGGGAGGGACTTGCGGGTGGGACGCGGGAGCGGACTAGCCGCCACCGATGGCGTGGACCACCTCGACCTGGTCGCCCTCGTTGAGGGCGGTGCTGTCGTGCTGGCTGCGCGGCACGATGTCCAGGTTCAGTTCGACCGCCACCCGGCGACCGGTCAGTTCGAGCCGGTTCAGCAGGGCCGCGACGCTCTCGCCGTCGGGCAATTCGTAGGGTTCACCGTTCAGTTGGATGTGCATGCGCACGGCCGCCATTGTTTTCAGGGGCCCGCATTCTAGCGCCGATCCGCGCCCGAACCCAAGGCCGGCTGACACCATTCGTCACGATATTCGACCCGCGAGTCAGTTCAGCCGCCAGGCTGCCAGCCCCAGGCACAGCCAGCCGGCGAGGAACGCCGTGCCGCCCAGCGGGGTGATCATGCCGAGCTTGCCGATACCGCTCAGGGTGAGGACGTAGAGGCTGCCGGAGAACAGCAGGATGCCGAGGATGAACAGGCCGCCGGCCCAGGTCACCAGGCGACCCGGCAGGTGCACGCTGAGGATGGCGACGCCGAACAGGGCCAGGGCGTGGACCAGCTGGTAGGTCACGCCGGTGTGGAAGACCGCCAGGTATTCGGCGCTCAGGCGCGCCTTCAGGCCGTGGGCGGCGAAGGCACCGAGGGCGACGCCGGTGAAACCGAAGAAGGCCGCGAGCAGGAGGAAGCTGCGAAGCATGGAAACGACTCCTTGAAATCATCCTTGGAAGCTGGGTCTGTATAATGGCCCGCTCATCCGCCGCGGCCAAGCTATCATCATGCTGTCATCGATCATTCGACGCCTCTCCCGTGCAGTGCTCTGGTTCGCCGCCGGCAGTGTCGTGCTGGTGCTGATCTTCCGCTGGGTGCCGCCGCCGGGCACGGCGCTGATGGTGGAGCGCAAGATCGAGTCGTGGGTCGATGGCGAGCCCATCGACCTGGAGCGCGACTGGGAACCGTGGGAGCGCATCTCCGATGACCTTAAGGTGGCGGTCATCGCCGGCGAGGACCAGAAGTTCGCCAGCCACTGGGGCTTCGATTTCAATGCCATCCAGGCCGCCCTGGCGCACAACGAGCGCGGCGGCAGCATCCGTGGCGCCAGTACCCTCAGCCAGCAGGTGGCGAAGAACCAGTTCCTCTGGTCTGGCCGCAGTTGGTTGCGCAAGGGGCTGGAGGCGTGGTTCACCGCGCTGATCGAGCTGCTGTGGTCCAAGGAGCGGATCCTGGAGGTGTACCTGAACAGCGCCGAGTGGGATGACGGGGTGTTCGGTGCGCAGGCGGCGGCGCGGCATCACTTTGGCGTGGATGCCAGCAAGCTGACACGACAGCAAGCCAGCCTGCTGGCCGCCGTGCTGCCCAATCCGCGGAACTGGAGTGCCAGTCGGCCGAGCAGTTATGTGGCGCGGCGGGCGGGGTGGATTCGGCAGCAGATGAGTCAGTTGGGTGGGGATGGTTATCTGGAGCAGTTGAAATGAAGCTGCAAGCCTCAAGCTTCAAGCCATAAGAAAGAGCAGTCCGCGCAGCCGCTGTTTTTTCTTGTAGCTTGCGGCTTACAGCTTGCAGCCAATAAAAAACCCGACGTTCAAGTCGGGTTTTTATTGGCTTGCGGAGCAATCAGGCCGCGATCAACGCCTTCACCTTGTTCATCGCATTCTTCTCCAACTGGCGGATCCGCTCCGCCGACACACTGTACTTGGCCGCCAGGTCATGCAAGGTAGCCTTTTCCTCGGCCAGCCAGCGCTGGTAGAGGATGTCGCGGCTGCGCTCGTCCAGGCCCTGCAGCGCTTCGTGCAGGTTGTTCGACGAACTGTCGCTCCAGTCGGCATCTTCCAGCTGGCGAGCCGGATCGTAGCGGTGGTCTTCCAGGTAGTTGGCCGGCGACTGGAAGGCGCTGTCGTCGTCGGCCTCGGAGGCCGGGTCGAAGGCCATGTCCTGGCCGGTCAGGCGACTTTCCATCTCGCGGACTTCCCGCGGCTCCACACCCAGGCTTTCGGCGACGCGATGCACTTCGTCGTTGTTCAGCCAGGCCAGGCGTTTCTTCTGGCTGCGCAGGTTGAAGAACAGCTTGCGCTGGGCCTTGGTGGTGGCGACCTTGACGATACGCCAGTTACGCAGGATGAACTCGTGGATCTCGGCCTTGATCCAGTGCACCGCGAAGGACACCAGACGCACGCCCATTTCCGGGTTGAAGCGTTTTACCGCCTTCATCAGGCCGACGTTGCCTTCCTGGATCAGGTCGGCCTGGGCCAGCCCGTAGCCGGAATAGCTGCGGGCGATATGTACGACGAAGCGCAGGTGCGCGAGCACCATTTGCCGAGCGGACTCAAGGTTCTGCTCATAGTAGAGACTCTCGGCCAGTTCACGCTCCTGCTCGGCGGTCAGCAATGGAATGCTGTTCACCGTATGCACGTAGGCCTCCAGGTTCGCACCCGGGACCAAGGCGTAAGCAGGTTGCAACGAAGTGGTCATACGAAAAAACCTCCGACTCACTGAACTCGTGCCCGTGGGCACTGCCAACATTGACCGGAAACCGCGAAACAAGTTCCCAAAATACCTGGATAGTCAATACCAGCAAAAAGACACTATCTTGGCGCCAGCTCACTCAGGTGGCGGGCCACCGCGATCCATGCACCGATATACCCTAACAACACTGCACCAAGCAAGAGCGACAGACCATCGGCAGCAGGCACCCCGGCCAGGGCGAAATCGCTGTTGTACAGCCCTGAAAGGTCGACCACCGCCTCGTTCAGCCAGTTCAGGCCGAATTCCAGCACGCCCCAGGACAGGATCCCCGCACCAAAACCGTACAGCGCACCCATATAAAGGAAGGGGCGACGTACATAGCTGTCGGTACCACCAACCAGCTTGATCACCTCGATCTCGGTCCGGCGGTTCTCGATGTGCAGACGTATGGTGTTACCAATCACCAGCAGCAACGCCGAGACCAGCAGCACGGTCAGGCCGAAGACGAAGCGGTCACCCAGCTTGAGAATCGCCGCCAGGCGCTCCACCCAGACCAGGTCCAGCTGCGCCAGTTCGACTCGCGGCATCTCCGCCAGGCGTTGACGCAGGGCTTCCAGGGCCGGCTTGTCGACTTCCAGTGGCGTTACCACCACCACGCCGGGCAGCGGGTTCTCCGGCAGTTCGCGCAGGGCTTCGCCCAGGCCGGACTGCTGCTGGAACTCGTTCAGGGCCTGGTCGCGGCTGACGTACTCGGCGTCGGCCACGCCCGGCAGGGCCTTGATCTGGTCGCGCAGGGCTTCGCCATCACGCGCGCCGGCGTCCAGTTTGAGGTACAGGGAAATCTGCGCCGCGCGCTGCCAGGAGCCGCCAAGACGCTCGATATTGCTGAGGATCAGCGACAGGCCCATGGGCAGGCTCAGCGCCACGGCCATCACCAGGCAGGTGAAGAAGCTGCCGATCGGCTGCTTGCCGAGGCGGCGCAGGCTGTCCAGCAGGCTGGAGCGATGGCTTTCCAGCCAGGCCGCCAGCAGGGTGCGGAAATCCGGACCGTCGTCCTCGTCACGCGGCTTCTTTTTCGAGGGCTGCGGATCGGCGGCCTTCGGCGCCACCCGCTCGGATACTTTAGGACTGCGTGTCGCACTCATTGCCCGGCCTCCCCGTCGCCGATCAGGCGGCCGCGCTGCAGCGTCAGCATGCGATGGCGCATACGCGCGATCAGGGCCAGGTCGTGGCTGGCGATCAGCACGCTGGTGCCCAGGCGGTTGATATCTTCGAAAACACCCATGATCTCCGCGGCCAGGCGCGGGTCGAGGTTACCGGTGGGTTCGTCCGCCAGCAGCAGGGCCGGACGGTGGACGATGGCGCGGGCGATGCCGACGCGCTGCTGCTGGCCGGTGGACAGGTCGCCGGGGAACAGCTCGGCCTTGTCGGACAGGGCCACGCGCTCCAGCGCCGAGTCGACCCGCTTGGCGATCTCGACCTTGGACAGGCCGAGGATCTGCAGCGGCAGGGCGACGTTGTTGAACACGGTGCGGTCGAACAGCAGCTGGTGGTTCTGGAACACCACGCCGATCTGCCGGCGCAGGAACGGAATCTGCGCGTTGCTGATCTGGCCCAGGTCCTGGCCGGCCAGCAGCAGCTTGCCGCTGGTAGGACGTTCCATGGCCAGCAGCAGGCGCAGCAAGGTGCTCTTGCCGGCCCCGGAGTGACCGGTCACGAACAGAAACTCGCCCCGCCGTACCCGAAAACTCAACTCATGCAGGCCAACGTGACCATTCGGATAGCGCTTGGCGACCTGTTCGAATCGGATCATGGATGCTCCCGCTCGGCAAACAGTGCTTTAACGAAGGACTCCGCCTCGAAGCTGCGCAGGTCGTCGATCCCTTCCCCTACCCCAATATAGCGAATGGGCAGGCCGAACTGCTTGGCCAGGGCGAAGATCACCCCGCCCTTGGCGGTGCCGTCCAGCTTGGTCAGGGCCAGGCCGGTCAGCTCGACGCTCTGGTTGAAGTGCTTGGCCTGGTTGATGGCGTTCTGGCCGGTACCGGCGTCGAGGACCAGCAGGACCTCGTGCGGCGCATCGGCATCGAGCTTGCCGATGACCCGACGGACCTTCTTCAGCTCTTCCATCAGGTTGTCCTTGGTGTGCAGGCGGCCGGCGGTGTCGGCGATCAGCACGTCGATGCCACGGGCCTTGGCGGCCTGCACGGCATCGAAGATCACCGAGGCCGAGTCGGCACCGGTGTGCTGGGCGATGACCGGGATGTGGTTGCGCTCGCCCCACACCTGCAACTGCTCCACCGCCGCGGCACGGAAGGTGTCGCCGGCAGCCAGCATGACCTTCTTGCCTTCGAGCTGGAGCTTCTTCGCCAGCTTGCCGATGGTGGTGGTCTTGCCCGCGCCGTTGACGCCGACCACGAGGATCACGAACGGCTTGTTCTGCGACTGGATGCGCAGCGGCTGTTCCACCGGCTTGAGCAGGCCGGCCAGTTCGTCCTGCAGCGACTTGTACAGGGCATCGGCGTCGGCCAGTTGCTTGCGCGCGACCTTCTGGGTCAGGTTCTGCACGATCAGCGAGGTTGCCTCGACACCGACGTCGGCGGTCAGCAGGCGGGTCTCGATCTCGTCGAGCAGGTCGTCGTCGATGGCCTTCTTGCCGAGGAACAGGCTGGCCATGCCTTCGCCGATGCTGGCGCTGGTCTTGGAAAGGCCTTGTTTCAGGCGGGCGAAGAAGCCGGTCTTGGCTTCTTCCACCGGTGCAGGCGCGGCGACAGCGACGGGCTCCGGCTGTGGCGCTGGTGCTGGTGCTGGTGCAACCACAGGCACCACGGGCGCTGGTGCAACCACCGGCGCAGGAGGCGCGACCACGACAGGCGCAGGCTCGGGTTCAGGCTGGACCACTACAGGCGGCAGCTCGGGAATCGGCGGCGGTTCCTTCGGTTCCAGGTCCGGCACCAGCGCCACCGGCTCTTCCGGCACGGGCAGCACCAGGCTGGCCGGCGCAACGACCGGGGCCTCGACCACCGGCGCAGCGACAGGCTCGGGCGTCACCACCGGGGCGGCGGCGGGCACTTGCGGCGCAGCGGCAGGCGCAGGCTCGGGAGCTTCTGGAACAGGGCTTTCAGGCTGTTCGACAACAGGTTGCTGGGGCTTCTTGCGCAGCCAGCCGAACAGGCCTTTCTTTTCACCGGGCGCGCCCGGCGTTTTTTTGTCGTCGTTGGAACCAAACATGGAAGACGGCTATCTCAGGGTGGCGAAGCGCCAGTGCGGCGCTTCGGAAATTCTTTGTAACGCAGAACAGACTCTTTTAAATCCGGCTCGTTCGTGCGCGTCGTCTATTTTGTCGGGGGGCCTTTGCGGCGACATCCTCGACAGGCATGGTCGCCAGGCAACCGGATCAGTATCCTAGCACCTCCTAGCCCGCCGACGCTAAGCCAAGCGGGCAGCCCAACAGGTTGAATCACGAATGAATGCTCTAGCCCGCCATGCCGCTGGCCTGCTGCTCGGCACGATCTGTCTGCCCCTCGCGGCCTTCGCCGCCGACCCGCAACCCACCCACGAATTCATCCTCGACAACGGCCTCAAAGTGGTCGTGCGCGAGGACCACCGCGCCCCGGTGGTGGTTTCGCAGGTCTGGTACAAGGTCGGCTCCAGCTACGAAACCCCGGGCCAGACCGGTCTTTCCCATGCCCTGGAACACATGATGTTCAAGGGCAGCGAGAAACTCGGCCCCGGCGAGGCCTCGCGCATCCTGCGTGACCTCGGCGCCGAGGAAAACGCCTTCACCAGCGACGACTACACCGCCTATTACCAGGTGCTGGCCCGTGATCGCCTGAACGTCGCCCTGGAACTGGAGGCCGACCGCATGGCCAGCCTGCGCCTGCCGCCGGACGAGTTCAGCCGCGAAATCGAGGTCATCAAGGAAGAACGCCGCCTGCGCACCGAGGACAACCCGGGCGCCAAGGCCTTCGAGCTGTTCAAGGCCATGGCCTACCCGGCCAGCGGCTACCACACCCCGACCATCGGCTGGATGGCCGACCTGCAACGCATGAAGGTCGAGGAACTGCGCCACTGGTACGAGTCCTGGTACGCACCGAACAACGCCACCCTGGTGGTGGTCGGCGACGTCACCGCCGACGAAGTGCGCAAGCTGGCCGAGCGCTGGTTCGCCAAGATCCCGAAACGCACCCTGCCGCCGAGCAAGTTGCCGCTGGAACTGGCCGAACCCGGCCTGCGCCAGCTCACGGTGCATGTGCGCACCCAGCTGCCGAGCCTGATTTTCGGCTTCAACGTGCCGGGCCTGGCCACCGCCAAGAACCCCCGTGAAGTCCACGCCCTGCGCCTGATCTCCGCCCTGCTCGACGGCGGCTACAGCGCGCGCATGGCCAGCCGCCTGGAGCGTGGTGAAGAGCTGGTGGCCGGTGCCTCCAGCAACTACAACCCGTTCGCCCGGGGTGACAGCCTGTTCACCCTCTCGGCCACGCCGAACACGCAGAAGAAGAAGACCCTCGCCGAAGTGGAAACCGGCCTGTGGAAGCTGCTCGACGAGCTGAAGACCACGCCGCCAAGCGCCGAGGAACTGGAGCGGGTCCGCGCCCAGGTCATCGCCGGCCTGGTCTACGACCGCGACTCCATCAGCAGCCAGGCCACCACCATCGGCCAGCTGGAAACCGTCGGCCTGTCGTGGAAGCTGATCGACAACGAGCTGGATGAGCTGAAGAACGTGACCCCGGCGGATATCCAGAACGCCGCGCGCACCTACTTCGTTCGCGAACGCCTGAGCGTTGCCCATGTACTGCCCGAGGAACAGGCGAAATGAGCCAGCCGATCACCCACTTCAAGCTGACCAGCTTGGTTGCGGCCAGCGCCCTGGCCCTGGCCCTCGCCGGCCCGTCCCATGCTGCGGAAACCAAGCCGGCCAACACCCTGCAATCCCTGGCCGAGCTGGAAGGCAAGGCACCGCCCAGCCACCGCGCCCTGAACATCCAGACCTGGAACACCCAGGAAGGCGCCCGCGTGCTGTTCGTCGAGGCCCATGAGCTGCCGATGTTCGACCTGCGCCTGACCTTCGCCGCCGGCAGCAGCCAGGACGGCGACGTACCCGGCGTGGCCGCACTGACCAACGCCATGCTCAACGAAGGCGTGGCCGGCAAGGACGTCAACGCCATCGCCCAAGGCTTCGAAGGCCTGGGTGCCGACTTCGGCAACGGGTCCTACCGCGACATGGCGGTGGCCTCGCTGCGCAGCCTGAGCGTTGCCGACAAGCGTGAACCGGCGCTGAAGCTGTTCGCCGAGGTGGTGGGCAAGCCGACCTTCCCCGCCGACGCCCTGACCCGCATCAAGAACCAGATGCTCGCCGGCTTCGAATACCAGAAGCAGAACCCCGGCAAGCTGGCCGGCCTGCAACTGTTCGAGCGCCTGTACGGCAAGCACCCTTACGGCCACCCGAGCGACGGCACTGCCGAAAGCATCCCGCCGATCACCCTGGACCAGCTGCGCGCCTTCCACAACAAGGCCTACGCCGCCGGCAACACGGTGATCGCCTTGGTCGGCGACCTCAGCCGCAAGGACGCCGAAGCCATCGCCGCCCAGGTTTCCGCCGCGCTGCCGAAAGGCCCGGCGCTGGCCAAGGTCGCAGAGCCGGCCGAGCCCAAGGCGGGCCCGAGCCATATCGACTTCCCGTCCAAGCAGACCCACCTGATGCTGGCAGAACTGGGTATCGACCGCGCCGACCCGGACTACGCCGCCCTGTCCCTGGGCAACCAGATCCTCGGTGGCGGTTCCTTCGGCACCCGCCTGATGAGCGAGGTCCGCGAAAAGCGCGGCCTGACCTACGGCGTCTACTCCACCTTCGTGCCGATGCAGGCTCGCGGCCCGTTCATGATCAACCTGCAGACCCGCGCCGAACTCAGCGAGGGCACCCTGAAGCTGGTCCAGGACCTCCTGCGCGACTACCTGAAGACCGGCCCGACCCAGCAGGAACTGGACGACGCCAAGCGCGAGCTGGCCGGCAGCTTCCCGCTGTCCAATGCCAGCAACGCGAGCATCGTCGGGCAACTGGGAGCCATAGGCTTCTATAATCTGCCGCTGACCTACCTCGAAGACTACATGCGCCAATCCCAGGAACTGACCGTCGAGCAGGTCCGGGATGCGCTGAATCGCCACCTGTCCGCGGACAAGCTGGTGATCGTCACCGCGGGGCCGAAGGTGCCGCAGCAACCGCTGCCACCGCCCCTCGACAAACCCGCCGAGCAGCCGCTCGGCGTACCGGAGCATTAATGGCCAGTCCATCCAAGCCGCACGCGGGCCAAGGCCAGTTGCGCATCATCGCCGGCGAATGGCGCAGCCGTCGCCTGAGCTTCCCCGACGCCCCCGGCCTGCGCCCGACGCCGGACCGGGTGCGGGAAACCCTGTTCAACTGGCTCGCCCCGTACATCGAAGGGGCCAAGGTGCTGGATGCCTTCACCGGCAGCGGCGCCCTGTACCTCGAAGCCCTGTCCCGCGGGGCCGGCGATGCCGTTGCCGTGGACAGCAACGCGGCGGCCATCAGCAGCCTGCGCAACAACCTCGAAGTGCTGCGCTGCCCGCGCGGCCAGCTGGTGCAGAGCGATGTCCTGCGGTACCTGCAGGGCGAGGCGAAACAGCGCTTCGACGTGGTCTTCCTCGACCCGCCGTTCCACCAGGACCTGGTGCCGCAGACCTGCGAGCTGCTGGAAAACGGTGGCTGGCTCGCCGATCACGCGTGGATCTACATCGAAAGCGAAACCGCGCCGTCGTCGCTGAGCGTGCCGGGCACCTGGCGCCTGCACCGGGAGAAGAAGGCCGGCCAGGTGCACTACGCGCTGTGGGAACGCGGCTGATCGTCATCTGTCCGACATCTCGCGCGGCAGCCCTTGAAGCCAGCACTTACACTGGCTGATAGAAGCTGCCGCGTGTTCCCGAGTGAAGCCGTCATGATGTCCACCTTCTTCAAGCCCGCAACGGGCCTGCGCAATCCTCACCTGCAAACCCTCTGGGGCCCCCTCTGGCGCAAATCGACGCCGCTGGATCATCAGCGCGAGCGCTTGTGGCTGGCCGACGGCGACTTCCTCGACCTGGACTGGAGCGGCCCCCACAGCAACGACACGCCGCTGGTGCTGGTGCTGCACGGCCTGACCGGCTCGTCCTCTTCCCATTACGTGCTCGGCCTGCAACACGCCCTGCAAGCCCGCGGCTGGGCCAGCGTGGCGGTGAACTGGCGGGGCTGCTCCGGCGAGCCGAACCTCTTGCCGCGCAGCTATCACTCCGGGGCCAGCGAGGACCTGGCGGAAGTCATCGACCACCTGCGGGCGCAGCGCCCGAGCGCGCCGTTGTATGCGGTGGGTTATTCGCTGGGCGGCAATGTGCTGCTCAAGCACCTGGGCGAGGCCGGCTCGGCCAGCCAGTTGCAGGCGGCCGTGGCGGTGTCGGTGCCGTTTCGCCTGGACCAGTGCGCCGACCGCATCGGCCAGGGTTTCTCACGGGTGTACCAGGCGCACTTCATCCGCGAGATGATGGCCTACCTGAAGAACAAGGAACGGCATTTCCTCCACCGTGGCCACGACGAGGGCCTGGACATCCTCGCCCGCCTCGGCCCTCTGACCAACCTGCGCACCTTCTGGGACTTCGACGGCCGGGTCACCGCGCCGCTCAACGGCTTCAGCGATGCCCACGACTACTACAAGCGCTCGTCGAGCCGCTATTACCTGGGCGAGAACCGCACGCCGACGCTGATCATCCAGTCCAGCGACGATCCCTTCGTCTTCCCCCACAGCCTGCCGGAAGCCGGCGAACTGGCGAGCACCACCACCCTGGAGCTGCACGCCCATGGGGGTCATGTCGGGTTCGTCGAGGGCAGCCTGCGCCAGCCGGGGTACTACCTGGAGCGGCGTATCCCCGAGTGGCTGGCCGGTAACTGCTGATCAGTCGCCGGTGGCGACCTGGCGCTGCGGGTCGGTGATCCATTCGCTCCACGAGCCGGCGTACAGCGGTGCCAGCGGGTAGCCGGCGAGACTCAGGGCGAACAGGTTGTGGCAGGCGGTGACGCCGGAGCCGCAGTAGGCCACCAGGTCTTGCGGCTGGCGCTCGCCGAGCAGCCTGGCGAAACGGGCCTTCAGTTGATCCGCAGGAAGGAAATGACCGTCGGCGCCGAGGTTTTCGGTAAAGGCCGCGCATTGTGCGCCGGGGATGTGCCCGGCCACCGGATCGATCGGCTCCACTTCGCCACGGAAGCGCGGCAGGGCGCGGGCGTCGAGCAGGGTCAGGGCCGGGTCGCCGAGACGTTCGCGCAGGTGCTGGGCGCTGACCAGCAGGGCCGGGTCGGGCTTGCCGCTGAAGGTGCCTTCGTGGCGGTCCGCCGGGTCCAGGCTCAGCGGCAGGCCGGCCGCGTGCCAGGCCTTGAGGCCGCCATCGAGGAGGTACACGCCGCTGCGCTTGCCGAGCCAGGCCAGCAGCCACCAGGCGCGGGCGGCGAAGGCGCCGGGACCGTCGTCATACAGCACCACGTCGCTGTCGTTGCTGATGCCCCACTGCTGGAAACGCTCGATCAGGCGCCCCGGCTGCGGCAGCGGATGACGCCCGGTGACGCCCTTGACCACCGGCCCGCTGAGGTCGCGCTCCAGATCAGCGAAATGCGCCCCGGCGATATGCCCCTCGGCGTAGCTGCGCTGACCGTAGTCGACGTCCTCCAGGGCAAAACGACAATCGAGAATCACCAGCTTCGGTTCGCCGAGGCGTTCCGCCAGTTGCCGGGGTGCAATCAGTTGCGCGAGGGGCATGACAGTCTCCATATCGATTGAAAGGGCACGTTACTGCTCCAGCGCCTGCTGTAGCGGTACGTAGAATTCTTCGCACAGCGCGTCCACCGCCGGCCGCGCCGAGGCGGTGACGAAGCCGAGCTCCAGCACCAGTACCTGATAGACGCCGCGCTTGATGGCTTCTTCACTCAGGTGCGCGGAATTTTCCCGGGTGGTGCAGAGGAAGCGCACCCAGGAGGTCAGGACGATCCAGGTGTTGAGGGTCAGCGACTCGATCTGCACCGCGTTCATCTCCAGGATCCCGGCCGCGACGAAGCCGGTGTAGATGGACTGGCCCTGCAGCAGGCTGCGCTGGGAAAAGCGCCGGTAGCGGGCGGCCAGTTCCTTGTCGCTGTCGAGCAGGTGTTCCAGGTCGCGGTGCAGGAAACGGAAGTTCCACATCGCCGCGAGGATCTCCTTGAGGTAGAAGCGCTTGTCCTCGACCCTGGCCGGACGGCCCTTGGGCGGGTGCAGGAAACTTTCCACCTGTTCCTCATACTGACTGAACAATTCGGCAATGATTTCCTGCTTGTTGGCGAAGTGGTAGTACAGGTTGCCGGGCGAAATCTCCATGTGCGCGGCGATGTGGTTGGTGCTGACGCTGCGCTCGCCGTTCTGGTTGAACAGCTCCAGGCTGTTCTGGACGATGCGCTCGCGGGTCTTGATTCGCGGGGCCATGACTGCGGTTCCCCATTCATGAGCTTGAAATGATTGCCTGATCTTACGGCGTCGGTGAAGGGGTTGCATCTACATGATCGACACGAACCCTGTGGGAGCCGATTGCGATGATGGCATCACTGCCGTAATCGCGGCTAAAGCCGCTCCCACAGGGTCCGCGTCGGTCACAGGATCAGATTTAGAGTATATGCTCTAGCCACGACAACACGTCACTGGAGGTCCTGATGTCCCAGCTCGACTGGCTCGACGCCCTGTTCGCCGAACAGCGCGCCGCCTTCAACCACCTGCCCATGCCGCCCCTGGCCCAGCGCCGGCAGTGGCTCAAGGCCCTGCGCCAGGCCCTGGTCGCCCGCCAGGACGAGCTGATCGCCGCCATCGACCAGGATTTCAACGGCCGCAGCGCCGACGAGACCCGTCTCGCCGAACTCCTGCCCAGCGTCCAGGGCCTGGTCCACGCGGAAAAACACCTGGCCCGCTGGATGAAACCCCAGCGCCGCGCCGTGGGCCTGGCCTTCCAGCCGGCCAGCGCGCGGGTGCAGTACCAGCCATTGGGCGTGGTCGGGGTCATCGTGCCGTGGAACTACCCGCTGTTCCTCGCCATCGGCCCGCTCACCGGCGCCCTCGCCGCCGGCAACCGGGTGATGCTCAAGCTCAGCGAAGCCACCCCGGCCAGTGGCCAGGTGCTCAAGGCCCTGCTGGAGTCGGTGTTCCCCAGCGACATGGTCTGCGTGGTGCTGGGTGAGGCCGACGTCGGCCAGGCCTTCTCCCGCTTGCCCTTCGACCACCTGCTGTTCACCGGCGCCACCAGCATCGGCCGCGAGGTGATGCGCGCCGCCGCCGACAACCTCACCCCGGTGACCCTGGAACTGGGCGGCAAGTCCCCGGCCATCGTCTCCGCCAGCGTGCCCCTGGCCGACGCCGCCGAGCGCATCGCCTTCGGCAAGACCCTCAACGCCGGGCAGACCTGCGTCGCCCCCGACTACGTGCTGGTGCCACGCGAGCGCGTCCCAGGCTTCATCGACGCCTACCGCGAGGCCGTGCGCCGCTTCTACCCGCGCATCAGCGACAACCCCGACTACACCGCGATCATCAACCCGCGCCACCTGGCCCGGCTCAACGGCTACCTCGACGACGCCCGCCGCCAGGGCGCGCGGGTCACCAGCCTGTACCCGGACGAAACCCCGGCGGACCGCCGCCTGCCGCCGCTGGTGCTGGAAAACGTCAGCGACGGCATGCGCGTGATGCAGGACGAGATCTTCGGCCCGCTGCTACCCGTGGTGCCCTACGACCAGATCGACGAGGCCATTGCCTACGTCAACCAGCGCCCGCGCCCACTGGCCCTGTACTACTTCGGCTACGAGCGCGGCGAGCAGCGCCTGGTCCTGGACAACACCCACTCCGGTGGCGCCTGCCTCAACGACACCTTGCTGCACGTGGCCCAGGACGACCTGCCGTTCGGCGGCGTCGGCCCCTCCGGCATGGGCCATTACCATGGCCACGAAGGCTTCCAGACCTTCAGCAAGGCCAAGGCCGTGCTGGCCAAGCAGCGCCTGAACCTGGCGCGGCTGGTCTACCCGCCCTACGGCAAGCGCCTGCAACAACTGGTGTACCGCTTCTTCATCCGCTGATCGCTGCATAACAGGCTCACAACAATGACAACACGCCTGCCCGAAATCGCCGCGCTGAACCGTCGCGGCCTGCTCAAGTTCAGTCTCGGCGCCACGCTGTTCCTCGGCGGCGCCAGCCTGGTAGGTTGTTCCGCCACCACGCCGGCCCATGGTTTTCGCGTCCTGCGCGACGACGACCTGCCGATGCTGCGCGCGGTGATACCGGTGGTCCTCGAAGGCACCGGCGCGCTGGTCGACAAGGTCCTGGCCCGCCTCGACGAAGCCCTGGCCAGCCTGTCCAGCGAGATGCTCAAGCTGACCCGACAACTGTTCGACGTGCTCGCCCTGCCCCTGACCCGTGGTCCGCTGACCGGTGTCTGGGGCGCCTGGGAGCAAGCCGAACCAGCGCGCATCCAGGCCTTTCTCCTGCGCTGGCAGGACAGCTCGCTGAACCTGCTACGCCAGGGCTACTGCTCGCTGCTGCAACTGCTGCTGATGGCCTGGTACAGCCTGCCCGAGTCCTGGGCCGCCTGCGGTTACCCCGGCCCACCGAAAATCTGAGCGAGAGCCATCCCATGCCCGTACCCGACCTGTTCCGCGACGGCCTCGCCCGCGGCTGGAAAACCCGTGACGGCTCGGCCCTGAGCCAGGACCTGACGCTGGAAACCGATATCGCCATCATCGGCAGCGGCGCCGGCGGTGCGACCAGTGCCGAACTGCTCAGCGCCGCCGGCTTGCGCGTGTTGCTGATCGAGGAAGGCCCGCTGAAGACCAGCAGCGATTTCCACATGCTGGAGAACGAGGCCTACGCCAGCCTCTACCAGGAAGGCATCGGCCGCCTGAGCAAGGACGGCGCCATCACCATCCTCCAGGGCCGCGCCGTAGGCGGCACCACCCTGATCAACTGGACCTCCAGCTTCCGCACCCCGGAACCGACCCTGCACCACTGGGCCAGCGAACATGGCGTGGAAGGCCATGGCGTGGACGACCTGGCGCCCTGGTTCGAGCGCATGGAACAGCGCCTCGGCATCACCCCGTGGCAGATACCGCCCAACCCCAACAACGACGTGCTGCGCCGGGGCTGCACGGCCCTCGGCCTGGACTGGAAGGTGATCCCGCGCAATGTCCGCGGCTGCTGGAACCTCGGCTATTGCGGCATGGGCTGCCCGGTCAATGCCAAGCAGTCGATGCTGGTGACCAGCATCCCGGCTACCCTGGAGCACGGCAGCGAGCTGCTCTACCTGGCCCGCGCGGAAAAGCTTGTGCATGACGGCCAGAAGATCAGCGAACTGCATTGCGTGGCCATGGACCCGAAATGCGTGGCGCCCACAGGCCGCACCATCCGCGTCCGTGCCCGCCACTACATCCTCGCCGGCGGCGGCATCAACAGCCCGGCCCTGCTCCTGCGCTCGGCGACGCCGGACCCGCACCAGCGCCTGGGCAAGCGCACCTTCCTGCACCTGGTCAACTTCAGCGCGGCACGCTTCGCCGAGCCGGTGAACCCGTTCTACGGCGCGCCGCAGTCGATCTACAGCGACCATTTCCAATGGCGCAACGGCGTGACCGGGCCCATGGGCTACAAGCTGGAGGTGCCACCGCTGCACCCGGCGCTGGCCGCGACCCTGCTCGGCGGCTTCGGCACGGAAAACGCCCTGCGCATGCAGGACCTGCCCCACACCCACGTGATGCTCGCCCTGCTGCGCGACGGTTTCCACCCGGACAGCGTCGGCGGCAGCGTAGAACTGCGTGGCGACGGCACGCCGGTGCTCGACTACGCCGTCTCGCCCTACGCCTGGGACGGGGTGCGCCGGGCCTTTCACAGCATGGCCGAGATCCAGTTCGCGGCCGGGGCGGACAGCGTCCTGCCATTGCACAGCCATGCCCGGCCGGCGAAGACCCTGGCCGAAGCACGACGGGCCATCGACGAACTGGTGCTGGAAACCTTCCTCACCCGTCTGGGCAGTGCCCATGTGATGGGCGGCTGCGCCATGGGCAAAGACCCGCGCCAGAGCGTCTGCGACAGTCTTGGCCGGCATCACCAGCTGGAAAACCTGTCGATCCACGATGGCTCGCTCTTCCCCACCAGCATCGGCGCCAACCCGCAATTGTCGGTCTATGCCATCAGCGCGCGGCTCAGCCAATCGCTTGCCGGGCGCCTGGGTCAGCCCTTGTCCATAGTGCCTTTGGCCGATGCTGGCGACTTGGCCCCGGCGCATCGGCTGCGCTACCATCCGAGTCCCTAACGCACTCCTGCCAGGACGACGCGATGAACCGAGTGTTGTACCCGGGTACTTTCGACCCTATTACCAAGGGCCATGGCGATCTGGTCGAACGCGCCTCGCGTCTGTTCGACCACGTGATCATCGCGGTCGCCGCCAGCCCCAAGAAGAATCCGCTGTTCCCCCTGGAACAACGGGTCGAACTGGCACGCGAAGTGACCAAGCACCTGCCCAACGTCGAAGTCCTGGGCTTCTCGTCGCTGCTGGCGCATTTCGCCAAGGAGCAGCAGGCCAATGTGTTCCTGCGCGGCCTGCGCGCGGTCTCGGACTTCGAGTACGAATTCCAGCTGGCCAACATGAACCGACAGCTGGCGCCGGACGTCGAGAGCCTGTTCCTCACCCCTTCGGAACGCTATTCGTTCATCTCCTCGACGCTGGTCCGCGAAATCGCGGCGCTGGGCGGCGATATCACCAAGTTCGTGCATCCGGCAGTGGCCGACGCACTGACCGAGCGTTTCAAGAAGTAATCTCATCTGGCCAGGAAAACCGGCGCCCGCGTGCACAACGGGCGCTAATACGGCACAATTGCGCCCATTGGTTTTCAATTGCCAGGGCCGACGATCCTGGCCGGAGTCCCCATGTCCCTGATCATCACCGACGATTGCATCAACTGCGACGTCTGCGAACCCGAGTGCCCGAACGCCGCCATCTCCCAGGGCGAAGAGATCTACGTGATCGACCCGAACCTGTGCACCCAGTGCGTTGGCCACTATGACGAACCGCAGTGCCAGCAGGTCTGCCCGGTCGACTGCATCCCGCTGGATGAAGCCCACCCGGAAACCGAAGACGAGCTGATGGCCAAGTACCGCCGTATCACCGGCAAGGCCTGATGAGCGGCGCCAACGCGCTTCGCAACCTGTTCCTCGGCGCAAGCCTTGCGCTGTGCAGCGTCACCGCCCTGGCCGATGGCCCGGGGCGCGCGGCGGTGGCGACACCCCACCCCGACGCCACCGCCGCGGCGCGGGAAATCCTCCAGCAGGGCGGCAACGCCTTCGATGCGGCCATTGCCGTGAGCGCTGCCCTGGCGGTGGTCGAGCCCTATGGCTCGGGGCTGGGCGGTGGCGGTTTCTTCCTCCTGCGCCAGCCCGGCACGCCGATCGCCTATCACTTCCTCGATGCCCGCGAACGCGCGCCCGCCCGCGCCACGGCGGACATGTACCTGAAGGACGCCAAGGTCCAGCCGGGCCTGTCGATCAACGGTCCGCTGGCCGCGGCGATCCCCGGCCTGCCGGCGGCGCTGGACGAGCTTGCCGCGCGCTACGGCAAGCTGCCGCTGAAGAACACCCTGGCCCCGGCGATCCGCCTGGCCAACCAGGGCTTTGCCGTCGACCGCATCTACCGTGACCGCGCCACGATGCGCCAGGCCGCCCTGCGCGACGACGCGGAAAGCGCACGGCTGTTCCTCGACCAGGGTGAAGTGCCGGCGCTGGGCAAGGTGATTCGCCAGCCGGAGCTGGCGGCGACCCTGCAACGCCTGGCGGACCAGGGGCGTGACGGTTTCTATCGGGGGCCGGTGGCGCTGAAGCTGGTGCAGGAGGTCAATGCAGCCGGCGGTATCTGGAGCACCAGCGACCTCGCCGACTACCGCACCGCGAACCGCGAGCCGCTGCGCTATACCCTCGCCGGCCAGCGCGAGCTGATCAGCGCACCGCCGCCGTCTGCCGGTGGCGTGGCCATCGCCCAGAGCCTGGCGATGCTGCAGCGCCTGCCTTGGCAGAGCGCGGACAAGGTGCAGCGCGCCCACTACGTGCTGGAAGTGTTGCGCCGTGCCTATCGCGATCGTGGGTTGCTGGGTGACCCGGACCATGTGGCCAACCCGGTGCCGCAATTGCTGGCGCGCCAGCATCTGGTGCAGCTTGCCGACAGTATCGATGTGCACGACGCCACGCCCAGCAGCAGCCTGCCGCCATCACCAGCCTGGCGCGAAGGTGATCACACCACCCATTTCGCGGTGATCGATGCCGAGGGCAATGCCGTGGCGGCGACGCTGTCGGTGAACCTGCCGTTCGGTGCGGCCTTCACTGCGCCGGGGACCGGGGTGGTGCTGAACAATGAAATGGATGATTTCGCGGCCGATCCGCAGGGCAGCAACAGCTATGGGCTGGCGGGCAGCCAGGCGAATGCCGTGGCGGCGGGCAAGCGGCCGTTGTCGAGCATGAGTCCGAGTTTTATCGAGAGCCCGGCAGAGTTCGCCGCCTTCGGTACGCCGGGGGGCAGCCGGATTCCGAGCATGGTGCTGCTGTCGATGCTGGAATATCTGGATGGGCGGCCGGTGAGTAGCTGGCCGGCGGTGCCGCGGTATCACCACCAGTATTTGCCGGATGTGGTGGAGCATGAACCGGGGGCGTTCAGCGAAGTCGAGATGGAAGCGCTGCGGGCCCGGGGGTACAGCCTGAAGGATGTGGGGCGCAGTTACGGGAATCAGCAGGTGCTGTTCTGGGACAAGCAGGGTGGGCGACTGGAGTCGGCCAGTGATCCCCGAGGTGTTGGTAGTTCAGAGGTGTTGAAGCCCTGATTTTTGGGGTGTTCTTACTGGCCCTATCGCTGGCAAGCCAGCTCCCACAGGTTCTCTACAAGGCTCGGGCCTGAGGAGAACCCTGTGGGCTTGCCAGCGATGAGGCCACAAAATCCTACTTCTGACACCGCGGACAAAACACACTGGCCCGCTGCCCAAGCTTCACTTCCCGCAACGTCGAAGCACAGACCTTGCACGGCTCCCCTCCCCGCCCATAAACGAACAGCTCCTGCTGGAAATACCCCGGCTGCCCGTCACCACCGATAAAGTCCCGCAACGTGGTCCCGCCCCGCTCAATGGCCGCCGCCAGGACCCGCTTGATCTCGATGGTCAAGCGCAGATACCGCGCCCGCGAAATGCTCCCCGCCTCCCGCCGCGGATCGATCCCCGCCGCGAACAGCGCCTCGGTCGCATAGATATTGCCCACGCCCACCACCACCGCGTTGTCCATGATGAACGGCTTCACCGCCATCGACCGCCCGCGGGACATCTGGAACAAGCGCTCGCCCTCGAACAGGTCGGTCAGCGGCTCCGGCCCGAGCTTCACCAGCAGCTCATGCTCCAGCGGCGCATGGCTCCACAGCATCGCGCCAAAGCGCCGCGGATCGGTGTAGCGCAACGCCAGGCCGGACTCCAGCTCGATATCCACATGCTCGTGCTTCTGCGCCGGCAGCCCGACTTCCACCAGGCGCAGGTTGCCGGACATCCCCAGGTGGCTGATCAACGTCCCCACCTCGGCATTCAACAGCAGGTACTTGGCCCGCCGCTCCACCGAGACGAAACGCTGCCCGGACAGGCGCACGTCGAGGTCTTCGGGGATCGGCCAGCGCAGGCGCCGGTCACGGACGATCACGCGGCTGACGCGCTGACCTTCGAGGTAGGGCGCGATGCCGCGGCGGGTGGTTTCGACTTCGGGTAATTCAGGCATGGATCAGTGGCCACCGAGTTCCTGGATGGTTTGCTTGAGGTTGTCGAAGTCGTATTCCGACAGGCCGATATAGTCCAGCACCAGGTGCCCGACGGTATTCCACTCATGGTCGACGCTGGTGTTGCCCAGCACCCGGTGCGAGGCGCAGATGTGCTCGGCCATCTTCAGGATCGCCAGCAGGTTCTTCAGTTGCGCGTTGCGCGGCGAGTCATCGCTGAACACCGCCAGGGCGTTGTGGTGGTTGGCGATGGCATTGCTCACATGCTCCGGCAGGCGCCACGAGCGCGCGGTGTAGTAGCCGACCACCGCATGGTTGGTGTTGAACACCTGGTTCTCGGTGTCCACCACGCGCTGGCGCTCGCCGGCACTGGCGTAGGCGTCTTCCAGCACGCTCATGTAGTCGGGGAAGCGCTTGAGCATCAGCGGCACGCCGCAATCGTGGAACAGGCCCAGGGCATAGGCCTCGTCCACCGCCTGCGAGCCGATGCGCTTGGCCAGGGTCAGGCAGGTATTGGCCACGTCCTGGGCGGTGTCCCAGAAGCGGTTGAGGGTGACGATGGTCTCGTCGCTCATCTCGCCCTTGATCGACTGCGCGTTGATCAGGTTGATGATCGAGCGGCTGCCCAGCAGGTTCACCGCGCGCTGGATCGAGGCGATCTTGTTGGTCAGCCCGTAGTGCGCCGAATTGACGATCTTCAGCAGCGCGCCGGCCAGGCCCGGGTCCTGGGAGATCAGCTTGGCGATCGTCTCAAGGTCGGGATCGGGCATGTACTGCTCCATCTGCAGGTCGACCATGATCTGCGGCTGGGGCGGCACACTGATGCCTTGCAAGGCTTGCTGGATCTGTTCGGCGGTGAGTTCCTGGATCATAAGTTCACACTCGGGGCTGACGGGCGATTCTAACCTGATCGTTCGGTCGAGTGACGGCCAGTCGCCATGCAATTTGTCGCGGCGACGGGCGCCCAGGACAGCCGGCACGGTATACTCCCGCTCTTTTTTCCCGGAGCGACGTCATGTCCCTGCCCAGCCTTCGTCTCAAAGCCAATGCCGACCGCCGCCTGCGCGCCGGCCACCTGTGGGTCTACAGCAACGAGATCGACGTCGCCGCCACTCCGCTGCACGGTTTCAAGGCCGGTGACCAGGCGATCCTCGAAGCCGCTGGCGGCAAGCCCCTGGGCATCGTCGCCCTGAGCCCGAACAACCTGATCTGCGCTCGCCTGCTGTCCCGCGACATCAAGCTGTCGCTGGACAAGTCGCTGCTGGTGCATCGCCTGAACGTTGCCCTGTCGCTGCGCGAGCGTCTGTTCGACAAGCCGTTCTACCGCCTGGTCTACGGCGATTCCGACCTGCTGCCGGGCCTGGTGGTCGACCGTTTCGGCGACATCCTGGTGGTGCAGATCGCCTCGCCGACCATGGAGCGCCAGCGCGACGACGTCCTCGCCGCCCTGATCCAGGTGCTCAAGCCCAGCGGCATCCTGTTCAAGAACGACTCGTCGGCCCGTGATGCCGAAGGCCTGGAACGCTACGTCGAGACCGTCTACGGCGAGGTGCCGGAGTGGGTCGCGCTGGAAGAGAACGGCGTGAAGTTCGAGGCGCCGGTGATGGAAGGCCAGAAGACCGGCTGGTTCTACGACCACCGCATGAACCGCGCGCGCCTGGCGCCGTACGTCAAGGGCAAGCGCGTGCTCGACCTGTTCAGCTACATCGGTGGCTGGGGCGTGCAGGCCGGTGCCTTCGGCGCCAGCGAAGTGTTCTGCGTGGATGCCTCGGGCTTCGCCCTGGATGGTGTCGAGCGCAATGCCACGCTGAACGGCTTTGCCGAGAAAGTGACCTGCATCGAAGGCGACGTGTTCGCCGCCCTGCGTGAACTGAAGGCCGCCGAAGAGCGCTTCGACGTGATCGTCGCCGACCCGCCCGCCTTCATCAAGCGCAAGAAGGACCTGAAGAACGGCGAAGGCGCCTACCGCCGCCTGAACGAACAGGCCATGCGCCTGCTGAGCAAGGACGGCATCCTGGTCAGTGCGTCCTGCTCGATGCACCTGCCGGAAGACGACCTGCAGAACATCCTGCTGACCAGCGCGCGCCACCTGGACCGCAATATCCAGCTGCTGGAACGCGGCGGCCAGGGCCCGGACCACCCGGTGCACCCGGCGATTCCGGAGACTCGCTATATCAAGAGCATCATCTGCCGGTTGCTGCCGAACAGCTGATAGGCGCTTGAATGAAAAATCCCGGCCTGGTTGCCGGGATTTTTTGTTTGGGGCTGGCGGCGGGGGCGCTTGCCAGTGCCGCAATTACCTTGTTCAGGGAGCAATTACCCGCAACTCGCCGCTGCTGGAGCACTGCTTCTAGCGCCCCAGCTTTTCCATCGCCGCATCGGCAAGGAAGGATGAACGACTCTTCACATTGTGATCGCGGACATAACGGTCAATCCGTTGGATCACAAAGCCTGGCAAGGTGACATTGACCTTCTCGGTCTTGCCCAGATAAGGAGTGATATCGATTTCCAGCATGAAGGTGCTGGCACTAATTCAGGGAGGGCGATTGACCGAGAGTGCGACGCGGACCCTGTGGGAGCTGGCTTGCCAGCGATTGCGATAGTGAATTCACCAAAGTCATCGCTGGCAAGCCAGCTCCCACAGGGTCGGTGTACATCTGAACAGGCGCGTTACAGACCACCCAACATCGACTTCACCACCCGCCGATGCAGCGGCAAAATCAGGCGCATGTACACCCGCCCCAGCAGGTTATGCGGTTCGACGATGGACGTCAGGCTGAGCTGGTTGTTCGGGTCCAGGTGCACCGAGATCAGTACATCCAGGTGACTGTCCTTGATCGTCAGGATCAGTTCCTTGTCGGTCACCGCGGCCACCTGGAAGAAATCCAGCTGCTCGCCGACCCGCGCGGTCTTCTGTTCCCGCAGGTTGAAACCGGCCACCGGCTTGAGCCCGAACGGGCGGACCAGGAGGTCGCGCAGCCACAGCGCCTGGTTGATCCATTTCGGCACGGCGCGGCTCATGCGCCGGTAGGCATCCAGTGCCGTGAGGCCCTGTTCCGGGGTGACCCGGCGGGCGAAACAGTCGAAGAACCACGCCGTGGTAGAGAGCATGCGCAGCACGCTGCTGGCAGGAACATCGGCAGGGTGGACCATATTTCCTCCGTGAAAAAAGGCCATCATTCAAAGAAGGACGCCACGGTAACGCTCTAACTCGCGGAAAGCGAGCCAAATGACAAATCCCGCCGACCATCCATTGCGCCATTCCTTCCGCTCGCCAGCGGTGTAGAATCGGCCTATTCATCGCCAGTCATCCCCCGGCGGGTTTATGAGCTCTGGCCGAGCGCGCGGCGATCCCGTGGCGTCTGCGGCCTCATCCGTACCAGCGGCCACCTGCCTTGCGGTACCAAGGACAAGAGAAGCTCACTCCCCTTTTTGTCACCTGATTAGCCGCCAGGAGTGCTTCATGCCTGATTATCGTTCCAAAACGTCCACCCACGGCCGCAACATGGCCGGTGCCCGCGCGCTGTGGCGCGCCACTGGCATGAAGGACGAGGATTTCAAGAAGCCGATCATCGCCATCGCCAACTCCTTCACCCAGTTCGTCCCGGGCCACGTGCACCTGAAGGACCTGGGCCAGCTGGTCGCCCGCGAAGTCGAGCGCGCCGGTGGCGTGGCCAAGGAATTCAACACCATCGCGGTGGATGACGGCATCGCCATGGGCCACGACGGCATGCTCTATTCGCTGCCGAGCCGGGAGATCATCGCCGACTCCGTCGAGTACATGGTCAACGCCCACTGCGCCGACGCCATCGTCTGCATCTCCAACTGCGACAAGATCACCCCCGGCATGCTGATGGCCGCCCTGCGCCTGAACATCCCGGTGATCTTCGTCTCCGGCGGCCCGATGGAAGCCGGCAAGACCAAGCTGGCCAGCCATGGCCTGGACCTGGTCGACGCCATGGTCATCGCCGCCGACTCCACCGCCAGCGACGAGAAGGTCGCCGAGTACGAGCGCAGCGCGTGCCCGACCTGCGGTTCCTGCTCCGGCATGTTCACCGCCAACTCCATGAACTGCCTGACCGAAGCCCTGGGCCTGTCCCTGCCAGGCAACGGTTCGACCCTGGCCACCCACTCCGACCGCGAGCAGCTGTTCCTCACCGCCGGCCGCACCATCGTCGAGCTGTGCAAGCGCTACTACGGCGACAACGACGCCAGCGTGCTGCCGCGCAGCATCGCCAGCTTCAAGGCGTTCGAGAACGCCATGACCCTGGACATCGCCATGGGCGGCTCCACCAACACCATCCTGCACCTGCTGGCCGCGGCCCAGGAAGCCGAGCTGGCCTTCGACCTGCGCGACATCGATCGCCTGTCGCGCAAGGTGCCGCAGCTGTGCAAGGTGGCGCCGAACATCCAGAAGTACCACATGGAAGACGTCCATCGCGCCGGCGGCATCATCAGCATCCTCGGTTCGCTGGCCCGTGGCGGCCTGCTGCACACCGACGTGCCGACCGTGCACTCGCCGAGCCTGGAAGAAGCCATCGCCAAGTGGGACATCACCCAGACCGACGACCCGGCGGTGCACCACTTCTTCAAGGCAGGCCCGGCCGGTATCCCGACCCAGACCGCCTTCAGCCAGTCGACCCGCTGGGACACCCTGGACGACGACCGTGAAAACGGCTGCATCCGCAGTGTCGAGCACGCCTACTCGCAGGAAGGCGGCCTGGCCGTGCTGTACGGCAACATCGCCCTCGACGGCTGCGTGGTGAAGACCGCGGGCGTGGACGAGTCGATCCACGTCTTCGAAGGCAACGCGAAGATCTTCGAAAGCCAGGACAGCGCGGTGCGCGGCATCCTCGCCGACGAAGTGAAGGAAGGCGACATCGTCATCATTCGCTACGAAGGTCCGAAGGGCGGCCCGGGCATGCAGGAAATGCTGTACCCGACCTCGTACCTGAAGTCCAAGGGCCTGGGCAAGGCCTGCGCCCTGCTCACCGACGGTCGTTTCTCCGGCGGTACCTCGGGCCTGTCCATCGGCCACGCCTCGCCGGAAGCGGCTGCGGGCGGCGCCATCGGCCTGGTACAGGACGGCGACAAGGTGCTGATCGACATCCCGAACCGTGCGATCAACCTGCTGGTCAGCGATGAAGAGCTGGCGGCACGTCGTATCGTGCAGGACCAGAAGGGCTGGAAACCGGTGGAACAGCGTCCGCGCAAGGTGACCACCGCGCTGAAGGCCTATGCCCTGCTGGCGACCAGTGCCGACAAGGGTGCCGTGCGTAACAAGGCGCTGCTTGACGGGCTGTGAGTGGTAGATGAGCAATGAAAAACCGGCGCCTTTGAGCGCCGGTTTTTTTATGGGAAATCTTCGGTGATCTTGGGGACCTCATCGCTGGCAAGCCAGCTCCCACAGGGACCGCGGTGGGAGCTGGCCATCATTCAGTAACTGGCCCGCACGGTGAAGGTGAAGTTGCGCGGCTCACCATAGAAGTTCGAGCCCCACGGGCTATCCACCCGCTCGTAGTACTTGCGGTCGAACAGGTTGTTGCCGGACAGCTTAACCGAGACGTTCTTGTTCACCTTGTAGCCGATCTGCGCCGAGGTGATCGCGTAGCCCGGCTGCTCGAAGTCGACATTGCGCCGGTAGTAGGTGGCACTCACCGCCCGCACGCCGCCGCCAACACTGAAGTCCTGCAGCGGCCCGTCGCTGAACTGGTAGTCGGTCCACAGGTTGAAGTTGTGCTTCGGCGTGATGGTGCTGAACGCACGCCCTTCCTCTTCCTCCGAGCCGTTCATGGAGCGGGTCATGGTGTAGGCATAACCGGTCACCACGCTCCAGTTGTCGGTCAGGTTGCCACTCAGCTCGGTTTCCCAGCCCTGGCTGCGGACCTTGCCCTGGGCGCGGTAGAACTGCCCGCCGGACACCAGCTCGGCACGGTTCTCGTCATAGATGCGGAACAGGGCGATGCTGCCGTTCAGACGTCCGTCGAAGAACTCGCGCTTGAGACCCAGTTCGTACTGCTCGCCTTCACGCGGATCGATGACCGAGCCGCTGGCATCGATA
The DNA here is from genome assembly GCA_031253995.1 of Paucimonas sp. Classification (GTDB taxonomy): domain Bacteria; phylum Pseudomonadota; class Gammaproteobacteria; order Pseudomonadales; family Pseudomonadaceae; genus Aquipseudomonas. The sequence goes on from JAIRVG010000011.1 coordinate 60,943, forward strand.
TCGGTCTGCGGCTTGAACACCTTGGTGTAGCTGCCGTACGCCGACAGTTCCGGGGTCAGCTTGTAGACCAGCGCACCATAGGGGATGAACTTGCGGTCGATATTGGTCTCGGTCTCGCCGAACCGGTTGAAGTAGGCGTTGGCGTTCTTGCCCTCGGCCTCGAACCAGGTCACCCGGCTGCCGAGGATCACGTCCAGTTGCTCGGTCGCGGCGAGCTTGGCCCGGCCGTAGACCCCGTACTGCCGGGAAGTCGACCAGGTGCCGTTGTCCATGGCGAATTCCTGCTGGGGAATGTCGATCCGGCCCGGGTCGAACACGTTGATCGGGAAATACTCGCCGCCGCCGTAGGTGAAGTCCTTGTTCAGGTGCTGGTACTCGGCACCGGCGGTGAACTCGTGGGTGCGGCCGAAGGCCTCCACCGGCAGGGTGACGAAGCTGTCCAGGCCGAGGCTCTTGATATGGGTGTAGTAGGAATACGCCACCGCCCAGCTGTCGCCGGTGGCCGGGTCCACGGCATCGTCCGACCAGGTGAAGTTGCGCGTCGGCGTCTCAGCGTCGCGGTAGGTCAGCGAGGTCTTGAACTGGCCACCGTTGTCCAGCGTATGGTCCAGCTCGGCGAAGCCTTCCCACACCCGCTCCTCCAGCTTGTTCCACTTGGCATCGACGAAGGTGGAGCGGCTGACGTCCAGCAACGTGCCGTCGGCATAGGCCGGCAGGCCGAAAGCCGGGGTCGAGCGGTTCTTCTGGTAGGTGCCGCCCAGCGACAGGGTGGTGGACGGCGTGAAGTCGTATTCCAGCCGGCCATAGACCATCGGCCGCTCGTTCTTCGCGTAGTCGACCCAGGACTGGTTGTCCTCGTAGGCGGTTACGAAGCGTCCGCGCAGGCTGCCATCGGCATTCAGCGGGCCAGTGATATCGATGCTGGAGTGGTAGTTGTCCCACGAACCAGCGGACAGCTCGCCGTTCAGGCCGAAGGTACCGAGGGCGCGCTTGCGCACCACGTTGATGGTCCCGCCGGGCTCGCCGGAACCCTGGTACAGGCCGCTCGGCCCGCGCAGCACTTCGACGCGGTCGTACATCGCCAGGTCGAAGCTGGTGGCCAGGTCGCCCTGGCCGGTGGCCTGGGACACGCCGTCGACCTGCACCTGGTCCACCAGGAAGCCGCGCATGTACACATCGTTCAGGCTGGAACCGGAGTTGTAGGACTTGATCGTCACCCCGGTCACCTGGCGCATGGCGTCCTGCAGGTTGTTCATGTTCTGGTCGTTCATGCGCTGGCGGGTGACCACCGAGACCGATTGCGGGATGTCCTTGAGCTTCTGCTCGCCCTTGCCGATGGTTACCGCCCCGGTGGTGTAGGAACGGCTGCCCTCGGTGGTGGCGCCCAGCAGGTCGGAGTTGATCTTCGTGGCGCCAAGTTGCACGGCCTCGTCACCACTGACGCGCTTTTCCAGGGTCACGCTGTCGCCATCGATATAGCTGGCAGACAGCCCGGTACCGGCCAGCAACCGGCCCAGCGCCTCGTTCTGTGGATAACTGCCGCTGAGGCCCGGCGAGCGCAGGCCCTGGGTGACTTCCGCCGTGACCAGCACCTGCACCCGGGTGACCGCGCTGAAGGCGGCCAGCGCCCCGTCGAGGGACTGCGCGGGAATGTCGAAGCGATGAACCTGCGCATGGGCCTCGCTGGCAGCCAGGGTCGGCAGGGCGAAGGTGCCGCAGCCCAGGGCAATGGCCAGGCTGAGCAGCGTCGGCAGGTGCCGCCGGGTGGTGGTGTGTGGCATCGGTGGTGCTCCCCAATCGTCGAAGTCGTTCAGCGGCGCCGCACTATCTGAGAGTGCTTGTTATTCGCGCCTACGAGTTCAAGGACGACGGGTTTGGGGAAAACCCTGAAACTTTCCGAAAAATTTTCCTCAGCTTTCGCGCAGCACCCGCAGCCAGGGGGTGTACTGCTCGGCACTGAGGCCGAGGGTGTGCCTGAGCGCCTTGAGCACGGCGTCCGGCTTGTCGATCTCGAACACGCCGGAGACCTTGCGCTGGCGCAGCGCGTCGCCGAGCACCAGGGTCTGCCCCGGCCAGTAGCGGTTCAGCTCGTCCACCACCTCGGCCAGCGGCTGCTGGCGGAACACCAGCTGGCGCTGGCGCCAGGCGAACTCGCTGGCACCGTCGATCTCGTGCACTGCGGCCAGTTGCCCGCCCTGGTACTCGACCCCACGCCCCGGCTCCAGCAATACGGCCTGTTCGCCGCCGGCACTGACCTGAACCTTGCCCTGGGCCACCCGCACCCGGGTCTGGCCGTCCTGGCGCGACACGCTGAAGCGGGTCCCGACCACCTTGACCCAGCCCTCGCCGGAGCGGATCACGAAGGGCCGCGCCGGGTCGGCGCTGACCTCGAACCAGGCTTCGCCGCGCAGCAGGTTCACTCGCCGCTCGCCTTGGGCGAGCTCGACCTGGATCGCACTGTCGGTATTGAGCTGGACCCGGGACCCATCGTCCAGGCTCAGCTCGCGCGCCTCGCCGGTGGCGGTGGCGTAGTCGGCGCGCCAGCGGTCCGGCCAGGGGCTGGACAGGGTCAGGGCGCCCACCGCCAGCACCACCGCGGCGGCACTGGCCCAGGCCCGCAGCCTCGGTTTGCGCCAGCGCGCCCGCTCGGCCTCGCGCCACTGCCGGGCCGGCTGGCGCAAGGCGCCCAGCAGCGCCAGCACCTCGTCCCAGGCCTGCGCCTGTTGCGGGCCGCGCGCCAGCCAGGTGGCGAAGTCGTTGCGCTCCTGCGGGCTGACGTCCTCGGCCTGCAAGCGGTAGTACCAGGCGCTTGCTTCTTCGAACAGATCGTCAGGGTGGGTCATGCGCGTATCCATGGCGGCGAAGGGCTCGGTCATCGTGCCCCCGTTGTGTCGTCGAGCAGGCGGGCCTTGATGAAGCCCCGGCAGTCCACCAGCGCGCGGCGCAATTGGTATTCGACGCTGCGCGGGGAGATCTTCAGGCGTTCGCCGATCTCCCGGTAGGACAATTCGTCGACATGATAGAGCAGGAAGATGTGCCGGGTCGCCTCGGGCAACGCCGCGATGGCTTCGTGCATCAGTCGTTGCTCCTGCTGGCTGGCCAGCTGTTCCTCGGCGCCGGGGGCGCTGCACGGCAGGTCTTCGCTGGGCTCGCCGCCGTCCAGGCGTTCGCGGCGGATGGCCTGGCGCTGATGGTCACGCACCAGGTTGCTGGCGATGGTGAAGAGAAAGGCCGGCAGGTTGTCGACCTGCTTGTCGGCGGGCAGCCGCGCCAGGCGCAGGAAGGATTCCTGGGTCAGGTCCGCGGCCACCTGGCTGTTGCCGGTGCGCCGTGCGACGAAGGCTTCCAGGGCTTTCTTCTGCTCGGCGAACAACCGGGCGATCTGGGTATTCCACGAAGACACGGCCACTTCCTGGCGGGGCTCTTAGAGGTGCGCAGGCTAGCAGGAGATAAGATCGATTCGCAATTGATATCGCTTTGTGTTGCCTGTGGGGGCGGGTTCACCGCTCCCCACAGGTTTGGTATTGCCAGTCCCGGAAACCCTTACTGGATTTCCTCCGGCGTCACCACCACCCAGTTCTTGTCCGCCGTCACCGGCAATCCTTCCTTCGCCTGCGCCGCCGCATGCTTGGCCTTCATGCCGTTGATCTGGTCCATGTACTTGGCCTTGCGGTTGATCCACAGGTGCACGCCACCCTTGGCCACATCGACGCTGTGGAACAGCATGTAGCCGTCGCTGTTCGGCGTGTCCCCGCCCACCAGTACCGGCTTCTTCCATTCATCGATATAGGTCAGGATCGCCGCCTGCTTGCCGGCCATCCAGGTCGCCGGGGTCCACAGGTACGGGGTCAGTTCCAGGCCGAGGTTGGCGGCCGGGTCGTACTTGCCGGCGCTGATCTGCTTGCGCGCGGTGGTCAGCGCACCGGTGGCGCGGTCCTTGAGCAGCAGGCTGACGCCGATGACGTTCTGCGGTTTCACGTTGTAGCCGTACTTGGGATCGGAGGCGACCATGCGCACCAGCTCTTCCGAAGCCGCGGTCATCACGTAGACCTCGATGCCGTTCTCCATCAGCTTGTTGTACAGCTCGGTCTGCCCGGTGAACACCTTGGGCGGCTGCACCTCGATGGTCTTGACCTGGTCACCCTCGAAATAGGTGCTCGGCACCGGCTTGCCCGAGGCCATCAGCTCGTCGACATAGCCCTTGAGCTCCTTGAGGGTGAAGCCGGAAAACACCTGCGCCACCCAGGGGTAGCAGACCATGTCGTCGATTTCGCAAAGACGGTAGTAGTAGCTGAACAGGCTTTCCTTGTGCTCGGCCGTGTCCTTGAAGGGCATCAGCTTGAGCGACGGGTCGAGCTTGTCGCGGGTCAGGACGCCCTTGTTTTCCATGAACGGCAGCAGCGACTCTTCGAGATCGAAGCGGTAGCTGGTGTTGTCCATGTCGAACACGGCGTAGTTACCCTTGTGGGCGTTGGCGGCGATCATCGCGTCGAGCTGTTTGGCCGCCGGTTCCGGCCAGTGTTTCAACTCGACCGCCAGCGCCTGTCCGGCAAGTAGAAGGGCCAATCCGCTGGCAAGGAGCTTCGGAACGAACTTCATGTGCGGTTCTCCTGGAAAAATGACCGCCCCACCCTAAGCACTCCAGCTCCACCATTGCGCTCTGACAACGACCCCGACAATGGCCTTAACGGCAGGCGCTTGCCTGAAAGCGACCGGCGTTTATTCCAGAAACGACGTCGCTAATTCCATAACGATATAAATTCGTTTGTTTTCATGCTGTTAGCATTTTCGTTTCAGCAACCGCCGTTTATCGGCGGTTGCGTCGTTTTTACTGGAGTTTCAATGAACCTGCCGCTGTTTCTCAACCTGCTGGTGTTCCTGGCATTGCTGCTGGGCCTGGCGAAAACCAACCCGGGCTGGAGCCTGGCGAAGAAGGTGCTGGTCGGCCTGATCCTCGGCGTGCTGTTCGGCACCGCGCTACATTCGATCTACGGCGCCGACCACCCGGTACTCAAGGCCACCATCGGCTGGCTGGACCTGGTCGGCGTCGGCTATGTGCAGCTGTTGCAGATGATCGTCATGCCGCTGATCTTCGTCTCGATCCTGTCCGCCGTGGCGCGCCTGCACAATGCCTCGTCCCTGGGCCGGATCAGCGTGCTGACCATCGGCACCCTGCTGTTCACCACCGCCATCGCGGCACTGATCGGCATCGGCCTGACCAACCTGTTCGGCCTCAGCGCCGAGGGCCTGGTGGCCGGTGTCCAGGAAACCGCGCGGATGGCCACCATCCAGAGCGACTACGCGGGCAAGGTCGCCGACCTGAACATCCCGCAGCTGCTGCTTTCGTTCCTGCCGAACAACCCGGTGGGCGACCTGGCGCGGGCCAAGCCGACCTCGATCATCAGCGTGGTGATCTTCGCCGCCTTCCTCGGCGTGGCCGCCCTGCAGTTGCTCAAGGACGACGCTGAAAAGGGCAACCGCGCCCTCGCCGCCATCGACACCCTGCAAGCCTGGGTAACCCGCCTGGTGCGCCTGGTGATGAAGCTCACCCCGTACGGCGTGCTGGCGCTGATGACCAAGGTGGTCGCCAGTTCCAACCTCGACGACATCATCAAGCTGGGCAGTTTCGTGGTGGTGTCCTATATCGGCCTGGCTCTGATGTTCGGCGTGCATGGCGTGCTGCTGGGCCTGGCCGGGGTCAACCCGCTGCGCTTCCTGCGCAAGGTCTGGCCGGTGCTGACCTTCGCCTTCACCAGCCGTTCCAGCGCTGCCAGCATCCCGCTGAGCATCGAGGCGCAGACCCGCCGCCTGGGCGTGCCGCAGGCGATCGCCAGCTTTGCCGCGTCGTTCGGTGCGACCATCGGGCAGAACGGCTGTGCCGGGCTGTATCCGGCGATGCTGGCGGTGATGGTGGCGCCGGCGGTGGGCATCGATCCGCTGGATCCGCTGTGGATCGCCACGCTGGTGGCGGTGGTGACCCTGAGTTCGGCCGGGGTGGCCGGCGTGGGCGGTGGCGCGACCTTCGCCGCGCTGATCGTGCTACCGGCGATGGGCTTGCCGGTGGAGCTGGTGGCCTTGCTGATTTCGGTGGAGCCGCTGATCGACATGGGGCGCACGGCGTTGAACGTCAGTGGCTCGATGACGGCCGGGACCATTACCAGCCAGTTGCTTGGGCAGACCGACAAGGCGGTTCTGGCTGGGGATGAGCAGGTGCAGTTGAGTCACTCGTAAGGCTTGAGGGCCTCATCGCTGGCAAGCCAGCTCCCACAGGGGACTGTGTAAACCGGACCTGTGGGAGCTGGCTTGCCAGCGATTGGGGCCTGAACAGGCCCCAAAGGTCTCAGATCTTTTCCCACACTTCGAAGTGATACCCCGGCTTCCCTTCCTCCACCGGCCCCGGCTCACTCGACACCTTCTTCCAGACGGCCTCGTCCACTTCAGGGAACCAGGCATCCCCTTCCGGGCTCATCTCCACCCGGGTCAGGTACAGGCGATCCGCCAGTCCACTCTCCAGCGCCTGCCCATACAACTGCGCACCGCCGATCAGCATCAGCTCGTCCACCCCCTGCTCCGCCGCCCACTGTTCGGCACGGACCATGGCGTCCTCCAGCGAACCGAACACCTCGGCGCCTTCCAGCTGCAGCCCGGCCTGACGGCTGACCACCAGGTTCAGCCGCCCCGGCAACGGCCGCCCGAGCGAATCCCAGGTCTTGCGACCCATGATGATCGGCTTGCCCAGGGTGGTGGCCTTGAAGTACTTGAAGTCCCCCGGCAGGTGCCAGGGCATGCGGTTGTCGATGCCGATGACGCGGTTCTCGGCGAGGGCCGCGATCAGGCTGAGGGGGCGTGATGTTTTCATGGCGGCGAGGATAGCAAAGGATGCCTGGGTTATGCTTCCCCGGTGACTGGTTCAAGGAAGCTGTACGTGACTGGATTGACCGACCTGGACAAACGCTGGCTGACCGAAGCGGTCCGCCTGCGCGAAGAACACACCGGGCCCCTGGACGACCAGGAAGCCAACCGCCGCGCCCGCCAGCAGGGCGGCGACCTTGCGCAACGCCTCGAACACCGCGCCCTGTGGCTGGCCGAACGCGACGGCCTGCGCCAGGCCCTCGACCACTACAAGCGCGGCGCGCGCCTGGCGCTGCTGCTGTTGCTGGTGCTGGCCGTGGTCAGCGGCGCCGGCCTGGCCTTCGCCGCCCTCGGCGACGGGCAACGCCCGGTCAACGTGTTCTGGGCCCTGGGCAGCCTGCTCGGGCTCGACCTGCTGTTGCTGCTGGGCTGGGCCGCCGGGCTGGCGCTTGCCGGTGACCAGGGCGCCAGCCTCGGCCGCCTGTGGTTGTGGCTCAGCGAAAAACTCGCCCGCGACGCGAAAAGCGCGCATCTCGCCCCCGCCTTGCTGGTGCTGCTGCAACGCCAGCGCCTGACCCGCTGGCTGCTCGGCACCCTGGTCCACGGCCTCTGGCTGCTGGCCCTGGGCAGTGCACTGGTCCTGCTGCTGATGCTGCTGTCGACCCGCCGCTACGGCTTCGTCTGGGAAACCACCCTGCTCCAGCCCGACACCTTCGTCGGCCTGACCCAGGCCCTCGGCGCCCTGCCGTCCCTGCTCGGCTTCAGCACCCCGGACGTGGCGATGATCCGCGCCAGCGGCGACAGCCAGCCGGCGCTGGACCTCAGCCGACAGGCCTGGGCCGGCTGGCTGCTGGGGGTGCTGGTGGTCTACGGCATCCTGCCCCGCCTGCTGCTGGCGGCGCTGTGCCTGTGGCGCTGGCGCCAGGGCCGCGCGCGACTCGAACTCGACCTGAAACTGCCCGGCTACAGCGGCCTGCGCGAAGCCCTGATGCCGAGCAGCGAACGCCTCGGGGTCAACGATGCCGCACCGGAACAACTGCCGCAGATCAGCCGCGACCAGGACGATGTGCAACACGAAGGCGCCTTGCTGGTGGGCCTGGAGCTGGACGACCAGCGCCCCTGGCCCCCGGCCTTGCCGGCTTCGGTGACCGATGCCGGCGTGCTCGACAGCCGCGAATCGCGCCGCCGCCTGCTGGACCAGTTGAGCCATTTCCCGCCCGCACGCCTGGCCATCGCCTGCGACCCGCGCCGCTCGCCGGATCGCGGCAGCCTGGCGCTGCTCGCCGAACTGGCCCGCAGCGCCGCCGCCACGCGCATCTGGCTGATGCTGCCACCACCCGGCCAGGCCCTGGATGCCGAGCGCCTCGGCGACTGGCACCAGGCCCTGGAACAGCTGGCCCTGCCCTACGCCGACACCTCGCCGATCCACTGGCTGGAGCATGGCCATGACTGACGCCCTGAAACTGGCCGTGGTCGGCCACACCAATGTCGGCAAGACCTCGCTGCTGCGCACCCTGACCCGGGATGTCGGCTTCGGCGAGGTGTCCCATCGCCCCAGCACCACCCGCCATGTCGAGGGCGCGCGGCTGTCGGTGGATGGCCAGCCGTTGCTGGAGTTGTACGACACGCCGGGGCTGGAAGACGCCATCGCCCTGCTCGACTACCTCGAACGCCTGGAGCGACCGGGCGAGCGCCTGGACGGCCCGGCGCGGCTCGAACGCTTCCTGCAGAGCAGCGAGGCGCGCCAGCGTTTCGAGCAGGAAGCCAAGGTGGTGCGCCAGTTGATGGCCAGCGACGCCGGGCTCTACGTGATCGACGCCCGCGAGCCGGTGCTGGCCAAGTACCGCGATGAGCTGGAAGTCCTCGCCGGTTGCGGCAAGCCGCTGCTGCCGGTGCTCAATTTCGTCGCCAGCAGCGACCACCGCGAGCCGGACTGGCGCGAAGCCCTGGCCCGTCTTGGCCTGCATGCGCTGGTGCGGTTCGATAGCGTCGCGCCGCCGGAGGATGGCGAGCGGCGGCTTTACGAAAGCCTTCAGTTGATGCTGGAGAACGCCCGCCCGGCCCTGCAGCGGCTGATCGATGACCAGCAGGCGCAGCGCCAGGTGCGCCAGCACAGCGGCAAGCGCCTGATCGCCGAGTTGCTGGTGGATTGCGCGGCGTGCCGGCGCAGCGTGGTGGCGAAGCCGGAGGAAGAAGCCAAGGCCATCGCCGAACTGCGCGATGCAATTCGCCAGCGTGAGCAGCGTTGTGTCGAGGCGTTGCTCAAGCTGTACGCGTTTCGGCGCGAGGATGCCAATGCCGGGGATCTGCCGTTGCTGGATGGGCGTTGGGGGGATGATCTGTTCAATCCGGAGACCCTGAAGCTGCTGGGTATCCGCCTGGGTGGCGGAGCCATGGCCGGGGCAGCGGCGGGGGCCGGGATCGACCTGATGGTCGGTGGCTTGACCCTGGGTGTGGCGGCGATTGCCGGGGCCATTGCCGGGGGTGCCCTGCAAACGGCGCGTGGTTATGGCTCGCGCTTGATGGGCAAGTTGAAGGGGCAGCAGGAGCTGACCGTGGATGATGCGGTGCTGCGCTTGCTGGCGGTGCGGCAGCGGCAGTTGCTGCAGGCGCTGGAGGTGCGGGGGCATGCGGCGATGGGGCGGATCAGGCTGGAGAATCCGCCGGACCAGGCCTGGCGGGAAGGCAAGCTGCCGGCGGCGCTGAGCAAGGCACGGGCGCATCCACAGTGGTCGTCGCTGAATCCGAGGGCGAGGTTGAGCCAGGCTGAAAGGCTGGAGCAGATCGAACACCTGCTGCCCGAGATCTGAAAGCAGAACGCGGACCTTGTGGGAGGCCACCCAGACCGCAGGTGCGCCGCGATCGGCGTGGGAGCGGATTCATCCGCGATCGGCGGCGCAGCCGTCGTAAAACCTGAGTCCCGAGTTCTCCTGACACACCGCGGACTCAGGTTTTATGGCCGCTTC
>JAIRVG010000075.1 GCA_031253995.1 Paucimonas sp.
CACGGCAAGAAGAAGTCGCCGTACTCGATGGACGCCAACCTGCTGCACATCTCCTACGAAGGCGGTGTCCTGGAAGATACCTGGACCGAGCACGAGGAAGACATGTGGCGCTGGAGCGTTTCCCCGGAAAACGCCCCGGACCAGGCTACCTACCTGGAACTGACCTACCGCAATGGTGACATCGTCGCCATCGACGGCGTCGAGATGACCCCGGCCACCGTCCTCGCCGAACTGAACCGCATCGGCGGCGCCAACGGCATCGGTCGCCTGGACATCGTCGAGAACCGCTACGTCGGCATGAAGTCCCGTGGCTGCTACGAGACGCCTGGCGGCACCATCATGCTCAAGGCCCACCGCGCCATCGAGTCGATCACCCTGGACCGCGAAGTCGCTCACCTGAAGGATGAGCTGATGCCGAAGTACGCCAGCCTGATCTACACCGGCTACTGGTGGAGCCCGGAGCGCCTGATGCTGCAACAGATGATCGACGCTTCCCAGGTCAACGTGAACGGCGTCGTGCGCCTGAAGCTGTACAAGGGCAACGTCATCGTCACCGGCCGCAAGTCCGACGACTCGCTGTTCGACGCCAACATCGCGACCTTCGAGGAAGATGGCGGCGCCTACAACCAGGCGGATGCCGCCGGCTTCATCAAGCTCAACGCCCTGCGTATGCGCATCGCGGCGAGCAAAGGTCGTTCGCCGCTCTGATAGCGTGCTTCGACAGGAAAACCCGGCACTCAGTGTCGGGTTTTTTTTTGCTCTTCGGCAGGCGAATGGTTCTGCGCGGCCTCGGTAACGATGCGCACCCGCGTGCCCTTTTCCAGATTGTGCAGGACGATGCTGCTGCCCCGGTTGGCCTGCACGGCGTGACAGGCGACAACTTCCAGCAATGACTGGGAGTCCGGCCCGGATATGACCACCACGGATTGTTCCGCTACAGATGAACAGGGAAGTACAAGTGGCGGAGAAGAATGGGAACTGTCATTTGTATTCGCCGATAGTGGCTCATTGCCTGGCTCATCGGGGCCATACAGGCTCTTGGTATTGAAGTTCAGGGTGAGGAAGAACAGCAGTGTAAGAAACGGCGGAAATCCCACCAGGAACCACGTGTAGATACTTTGGCTGCTTTCATCGAGGAAGGGCAGGGAAGCCAATGCCGAGGCTTCGATGATGCCGGCGAAGATGGCGATGATGGTCAGGGGGCTCTTCGGTTCTGGACTGCTCATGGGCGTGGTCTCTGTTCCGCGGTTTCTGGCTGCAGCGGCTCGCGCGGGAAGCGGTAGGGTCTGTCGGCAGTGTGCAATGGATTGGATCCTTTCAGCACAGGGTGATGGCTCTGGATGAGGCAGCGTTTCCACTGCGCCGAACCGGATTCAAATGAATATCTGCAAGTGCGTTCGGACTTATGGCGAGGCTATTAAGGATATTTCCTTCATGTCATCAGCCACTATTCGTAGCGATATTTTCGATGTGCACGGCTAGCATCCTGATAGGCCTTTTTGAAAGAAAGCTGAACGAAATTCGAGCGAAATCCGAACGAAATTCGAATGAGACACGAACGAAAGTGGCACGAAAAAAGGCGCGCAACGATTTTCACCTGAACAGCCTGTAGGGGTGCTCTGTAGGAGTTTTCCTTTATTCGCGTAGTCCCTGTCTGAGCGTGCAAGTGTTGCTTGCAAGGCTCATGCATTGCTTCGACTGAGTGGGCTATTGTGCGGGCTTCTAATAAGTCGAATAGTTTAAGAATGGATCTTGCCCATGAATAAAGTGCTGATCGTGGATGACCATCCGGTCATTCGCTTGGCCGTGCGCATGCTGATGGACCGGCATGGTTATGAAGTGATTGGGGAAACGGACAACGGAGTGGATGCCTTGCAACTGGCTCGCGAGCATCTACCCGACATCGTCATCCTGGACATCGGGATCCCGAAACTGGATGGCCTGGAAGTCATTGGTCGACTCACGGCCAACGGCATCGTGATCAAGGTGCTGGTCCTGACCTCGCAGGCGCCCGGGCATTTCTCGATGCGCTGCATGCAGGCCGGGGCGGCGGGTTATGTGTGCAAGCAGCAGGACCTCACGGAACTGCTCAGTGCGATCAAGGCGGTACTGTCCGGCTACAGCTACTTTCCCAACCAGGCCCTGCACTCGGTGCGTTCCAACCTGGGTGGCTCCAGCGAGGCGGACATGGTCGGGCGCCTGTCAGGTCGGGAAATGATGGTGTTGCAGCAGTTGGCGCGGGGCAAGTCCAACAAGGAAATCGCCGATGGCATGTTTCTCAGCAACAAGACGGTCAGTACCTATAAAACCCGCTTGTTGCTCAAACTCAATGCACGTTCACTGGTCGACCTGATCGAACTGGCGCAACGCAACGGTCTGGTCTGATTACCGTGCACAACGCAAAAAGCCTCCTATAAAGGAGGCTTTTGTCTTTTCGGGCCCGTGAACGTCAAAGGTCGAAGTCGTAGTCCGCCAGTTGTTTCTGCAGGCGGCGCTCTTCCAGCAGATTGTCGATGGTCCGACGCTTGCTCAGGTTGGTTTTCGCAGCTTCCGCCGGGGTATCCGAAGCAAACTCTTCGGCCGCCGGGGCTTCATCATCGATATCAAGGTCTTCTTTATCAGTGCTCACGTGTCACTCCGTTACAAGAGGGCCATTGGCGCCCCTTATATCGATATTCCCGAGACTGGTAAAAAAGATTTTTTCAATCAGCGGTGCAGGATTTCCCTATTTCTTCAATCGTCGGAGGTCTTGTGCTTGTACTCGCACAAATCCTCGATCCGGCAACTTCCGCAGCGGGGTTTGCGTGCCTGGCAAACATAGCGTCCGTGCAGGATCAGCCAATGGTGCGCGTCCAGCAGATAGGCCTTGGGCACGAACTTGAGCAAGGCCTTTTCCACATCCACGACATTCTTCCCCGGCGCGATGCCGGTACGGTTGCTGACCCGGAAGATATGGGTGTCCACCGCCATGGCCAGCTGGCGGAAGGCGGTGTTGAGCACCACGTTGGCGGTCTTGCGTCCTACGCCAGGGAGGGCTTCCAGGGCCTCGCGGGTTTCCGGGACCTCGCCGCCGTGCTGCTCGACGAGGATCCGGCAGGTCTCGATGACGTTCTTCGCCTTGCTGTTGTACAGGCCGATGGTCTTGATGTACTCCGACAGCCCTTCCACTCCCAGAGCATGGATGGCGGCAGGGGTGTTGGCAACCGGGTACAGCTTGGCCGTGGCCTTGTTGACGCCGACGTCGGTGGCTTGGGCCGAGAGGATCACGGCGATCAGCAGTTCGAAGGGCGTCTCGTAGGCCAGTTCGGTCTTGGGTTCGGGATTGTCTTCATGGAACCTGCGAAAAATCTCCAGGCGTTTGGTGGCATTCATCGATCAGCGGTTTCCTTCACGGTCTGGGGTGGCCTGTTTGATACAGGCTCGTTTGATCAGGGCCAGGAGCAGGCCGAGCAGCAACAGCGCGCCCGGAGCCAGGCTGGCGAGGCGCAGGCCGGTACTCTCCGGCCCGCCAGCGATTGAGAGGTGCAGCGTGCCAGTGGCCAGCAGTTCGCGGCTGGCACCGAGCAGCAGGAACAGGGCGCCGTAGCCGCCGAGCAGCACCGCTACCCGGCGCCATTGGGCGGAGCGGCCCAGGCCCTGCTCGAACAGCACGCAGCTTATGGCGAGCAGTTCCGGGTAGATGCCCAGAGCCTGGCGCAGCTCCAGGGCCCAGGCCTGCAGGGCCAGGGTCTGGCAGGTGATTACGGCGGCGGCCAGCAGCAGGCTGGCGAGTTCGGCGGCGGTGGCGTCCAGGCGACTGCGCAGGGGCGTCATCAGGCCGCGATGAACGAGGATCGCCACGAACGCCAGCAGCGCCATGCTGGCCGCCTGTACCAGCGTCTGGCTCGCGCCCAGCAGGGGCGCCAGGCTCAGGGTGGCCAGCCAGGATCTATTCATGGGTAGCGTCCTCCTTCAGCCACAGGCGCGCATGGCCGTCGAAATAGCGCAGGGTGTCCTGGATGGCCAGGATCACCGCCCGCGAAGTGATGCTGGCGCCCGCCAGTTGGTCGAACTGGCCATTGTCGCGCTTCAGTGCCCAGGCGCCCTCCGGGGTATTGCCCTGGCTGCGGCCGTTGAACCCTTGCAGCCAGGCCCCGCCCGGTTCCGCCAGGCGCGCGCCCAGCCCTGGGGTTTCCTGTTGTTGCAGGACCCGGCTGGCGATCACCCGGCCCTCGGGGTCGATGGCCACCAGCAGGTCTATCGGGCCTGCGTAGCCCTGGAAGCGACTGTGCAGGACCACGGCGCTGGGCCGGCCATGCAGGGTGGCGAGATAGCCGGCTTGCACGCGGCTGTGGGCCAGGTCCGGTTCAGGCAGGGCGAGGGGGTGTCGCAGCGGCTGGTTGTCGTAGCGCTCCGCCGGCAGCACGCTGAGCCAGGTGCGGGCCTGCTGCTGTTGCTCGGCCATTGCGATCCGCGGCGCACAGTAGTGCTGCCAGGCACTGCTGGCGCCCAGCGCAAGCACGGCCACGAACCCCACCAGCATCCACTCCCGCGGCTTCATGGCGCCTCCCCCTGCCGGCGTTCCGCCCATCGGTCCAGGGCGGGCACGCCGAGGTTCATCAGCAACACGGCGAAGGCGGCGCCGTCGGGGTAGTTGCCCCAGGTGCGAATCAGGTAGATCAGCACGCCCACGCCAGCGCCGAACATCAGACGGCCCCAAGGCGTCTTCGGCCCGCTGACCGGTTCGGTGACGATGAAGAAGGCGCAGAGCATGGTCGAGCCGGCCAGCAGGTGCAGCAAGGGCGAGCCGTTGGAGTCGGAGCCGGAGCCGTTCCAGCACAGCAGGCTGATGACGAACAGGCTGGCCAGCATGGCCACCGGCGCGTGCCAGCTGATCACCTTGCGCTGCAGCAGGAACAGGCCGCTGGCGAGGAAGGCCAGGCTCGCCCACTCGCTGCTACGGCCGGCGAAATGGCCGAAGCCGGGATGGCTGGCGAACAGTTCGTCGACGGTCAGGCTGCGGTTCTGTCGCAGGCCGTCGAGCACCGTGGCCCCGGCCCAGGCATCCGGACGGTCACCGAGGCCGAACAGGGCGTCGAGGCTGTGCGCGAAGTCCAGTCCTTGCGGCGTCGGCCAATGGGTCATGTGCACGGGGAACGACAGCAGTACCACCCCATAGCCGAGCATCGCCGGGTTGAACGGATTGCGCCCGACGCCGCCATAGAGCTGCTTGCCCAGGGCGATGGCGCTGCCCGCGGCGATCACCGGCAGCCACCAGGGCACATGGGCGGGCAGGGCGACGGCCAGCAGGCAGGCGCTGACCAGTGCGCTGCCGTCGTTCAGCGCCACCCGCACCGGGCGCTGGCGCAGCCTCAGCAGCGCGGCTTCGGTTGCCAGCGCGGCGGCGGTGGTGCACAGCAGGTTGAACAGCACGCCCCAGCCAAATACCCAGAACAGCACCAGCAAGCCGGGCAGGCAAGCCAGCAGCACCTGCTGCATGGCGCTGCGCAGGCGAGCGTCGGTTTCAGCGGGCATCAGGTTCATGAGCTGAACAGTCCGTTCAAACCGAGGAAGGCCATGGCCATGATCCCGGCGCCCATCAGTTCGATGGGCAAGCCGCGGAAGGCGAGGGGGATGTCGTCATGCTGGCTGCGCTGGCGCAGGTCGTCGAACAGTGCCAGCACCAGCCAGAAGCCCAGTCCGCTGCCAAGGCCGACCATGCCGGCATGCAGCACGCCTTGCGGCTCGCCGCTCAATTGCAGGCACAGGCCAAGCAGTGCGGCGTTGCCGGTCAATAGCGGCTTGAGCCCCGCGAACGGCCAGTCCTTCAGCCAGCGTTGCAGGCCGAGGAGAATGGGCATCGGAGTCAGTACGCAAAGGGGAAGGAAGACGAACAGGCGCAGGTAATCGAGATGCAGGGGTTGCAAGGCGTAGTGGTAGAGCAGTTGCCCCAGGATGCTCACCAGCAGCATCGCCGCTAGCGTCGCCAGCCCCAATGCGTGCACTTGCAGGCGAAACGCGGATTCACGAGGTTCGCGTCGCAGCAGCGGATCGATCGCCAGCGTGTGCTGCAGGACGACGTTATTCACCAGGGCGGCGCCGATCAGGGCGAGGATCAGTTCAGTCATGGCGTCCGGCACCGACGATGCAAGATGCAAAGAGAGCGCCCCGGCGGGTGAGGCCGGGGCGTCGGGCTTACTTGATGCGCTGACCTGGCTTGGCGCCGCTGTCAGGGCTGAGCAGGTAGATTTCTTCACCGCCAGGACCGGCAGCCATCACCATGCCCTCGGAGACGCCGAAGCGCATTTTCCGCGGCTTGAGGTTGGCGATCATCATGGTCAGGCGACCCTCCAGCTTGGCCGGGTCCGGGTACGCCGACTTGATGCCGGAGAACACGTTGCGCTGCTCGTCACCGATGTCCAGGGTCAGGCGCAGCAGCTTGTCCGCACCCTCCACGGCCTCGGCCTTGACGATCAGGGCGACCCGCAGGTCGACCGCGGCAAAGGCATCGAACTCGATTTCCGGCGACAGCGGATCCTTGGCCAGTTCGCCGTTGCCGGCTGGAGCCGGAGCGGCCTGGCTGGCGGCCAGGTCTTCCCGGGAGGCTTCGACCATGGCTTCGACCTTGGCCGGCTCGATACGGGTCATCAGCGCCTTGAACGGGTTCAGCTTGTGGTTTTCCAGGCGGGTCTGGTGGTCGTTCCAGGTCAGCGGGGCGACGTTGAGGAACGCCTCGGCCTCGGCGGCCAGCAGCGGCAGCACCGGCTTGAGGAAGATCACCAGCTGGCGGAACAGGTTGATGCCCTGGGCGCAGATGGCCTGGACTTCATCCTGCTTGCCTTCCTGCTTGTTCAGCGACCACGGCGCCTTGTCGGCGATCCAGGCGTTGGCGCGGTCGGCCAGGGCCATGGTTTCGCGCATGGCACGGGAGAAGTCGCGGGCCTCGTAGGCTTCGGCGATGCCCGGGGCGGCGGCGAGGAAGGCCTCGGTCAGCTCCGGCGCGGCGTCGCCGGCCACCATCACGCCGTCGTTGCCCTTGTGGATGAAGCCGGCGCAACGGCTGGCGATGTTGACCACCTTGCCCACCAGGTCGGAGTTGACCTTCTGCACGAAGTCTTCGAGGTTCAGGTCGAGGTCATCGACACCGCGGCCCAGCTTGGAGGCGTAGTAGTAGCGCAGGTATTCCGGCGCCAGGTGGTCCAGGTAGGTGCGCGCCTTGATGAAGGTGCCGCGGGACTTGGACATCTTCTGGCCGTTGACGGTCAGGTAGCCGTGCACGTTGATCGCGGTCGGCTTGCGGAAGCCGGCGCCCTGGAGCATGGCGGGCCAGAACAGGGCGTGGAAGTTGACGATGTCCTTGCCGATGAAGTGGTACAGCTCGGCGCTGGAGTCCTTGTTCCAGAACGCGTCGAAGTCCAGCTCGGGACGGCGTGCGCAGAGGTTCTTGAAGCTGGCCATGTAGCCGATCGGCGCGTCCAGCCAGACGTAGAAGTACTTGCCCGGCTCGCCCGGGATCTCGAAGCCGAAGTACGGGGCGTCGCGGGAGATGTCCCACTCCTGCAGGCCGGAATCCAGCCACTCGGCCAGCTTGTTGGCCACGGCGTCCTGCAGGGTACCGCTGCGGGTCCACTCCTGGAGCATGGCCTGGAAGTCCGGCAGCTTGAAGAAGAAGTGCTGGGAGTCCTTCAGGACCGGGGTGGCACCGGAAATCGCCGATTTCGGGTTCTTCAGCTCGGTCGGGGCGTAGGTGGCGCCGCATTTCTCGCAGTTGTCGCCGTACTGGTCCTCGGCCGCGCATTTCGGGCAGGTGCCCTTGATGAAGCGGTCGGCCAGGAACATCTTCTTGTCCGGGTCGAAGTACTGGGTGACCGAACGGGTGGCGATGTGGCCGGCGTCGCGCAGGGCCAGGTAGATCTGGTTGGACAGCGCGCGGTTTTCCTCGGCGTGGGTCGAGTGGAAGTTGTCGAAGTCGACCAGGAAATCGGCGAAATCGCCGGCATGTTCCTTCTGCACGCCGTCGATCAGCTGTTCCGGGGTGATGCCTTCCTTTTCCGCGCGCAGCATGATCGCCGAGCCGTGGGCATCGTCAGCGCAGACGTAGATGCACTGGTTGCCGCGGTGTTTCTGGAAACGCACCCACATGTCGGTCTGGATGTACTCAAGCATGTGGCCAAGGTGGATGGAACCGTTGGCATAGGGCAGGGCACTGGTGACAAGGATCTGGCGTGGCTCGGACATGGGGGCTCGGCTACTTAATTCGGCTATCAGGGGAAAACGGTGATCGGCCACTATAAAGCGCCGGCAACTATTTTTCACCCCGTGGACGTCCCGGCGCTGACACACGGGTTAGCATAGCGGCCTGTTCGATCCAGTCTTTTATCGGGAGTCTCCATGAGCGCCGTCACTCGCGCAGCGGTTGAAGCCGTCCTTCGTCAATACACCGACCCTTACCTGAACCAGGACCCGGTCAGCGCCGGTTGCGTCCGTGCCATCGTCATTGAGGGCGACCGGGTCGGCGTGCTGTTGCAACTGGGCTATGCCGCCGGCCTGTTCAAGAACGGCTGGGCGCAGGTCCTGCAGACCGCCATCGAAGGGCTGGACGGCGTCAGCGCCGCCAAGGTGACCATCGAGTGCGTGATCGATGCGCACAAGGCCCAGGCGCAGGTCCCGGGCCTGGCCAACGTGAAGAACATCATCGCCGTGGCCTCCGGCAAGGGTGGCGTAGGCAAGTCCACCACCGCCGCCAACCTGGCCCTGGCCCTGGCCCGCGAAGGCGCGCGGGTCGGCATCCTCGACGCGGACATCTATGGCCCGAGCCAGGGCGTGATGTTCGGCATCCCGGAAGGTACCCGGCCGCAGGTCAGGGAACAGAAGTGGTTCGTGCCGATCAAGGCCCATGGCGTGGAGGTCATGTCCATGGCCTTCCTCACCGATGACAACACGCCGATGGTCTGGCGCGGCCCGATGGTCTCCGGCGCGCTGCTGCAACTGGTGACCCAGACCGCCTGGGACGATCTCGACTACCTGGTGATCGACATGCCGCCGGGCACTGGCGACATCCAGCTGACCCTGGCGCAGAAGGTCCCGGTGGCCGGCTCGGTGATTGTCACCACGCCACAGGACCTGGCCCTGCTCGACGCCAGGAAGGGCGTGGAGATGTTCCGCAAGGTGAATATCCCGGTGCTCGGCGTGGTGGAGAACATGGCCGTGCACATCTGCTCCAACTGCGGGCATGCCGAGCACCTGTTCGGCGAGGGCGGTGGCGAGAAGCTGGCAGCGCAGTATGGCGTTGACCTGCTGGCGTCGCTGCCGCTGTCGATGCTGATCCGCGAGCAGGCCGACAATGGCAAGCCGACGGCGATCGCCGAGCCGGAAAGCCAGATCGCCATGGTCTACCAGGAACTGGCCCGTTCGGTGGGGGCGCGGTTGGTGCTGCAGGAAGCGGCGGCGCCGGCGATGCCGAATATCACTATCAGCGACGATTGAGGTTCTGAAGGAACCGGATTCTGCTGTATGAGCTGGTGCTGGTGATCGTGTGTTGATCCATTTGCGATGGTGATGCTGAGTCGCCTTGGCAAATGGATATGCACCCAAGCACCAGCACCACCGAGCAGGCATAAAAAAACCCGCCAGAAGGCGGGTTTTTTTGAACGCTATGAAAGCGAATCAGCAGAAGTTAGATAACTTCGACTTCTTCAGCTTGCATGCCTTTCTGACCGCGGGTAGCGATGAAGGAGACCTGCTGGCCTTCTTTCAGGCTCTTGAAGCCGTCAGCCTTGATGGCTTTGAAGTGTACGAACAGGTCGTCACCGGATTGTGGGGTGATGAAGCCGAAGCCTTTTTCATCGTTGAACCACTTGACGGTACCGGTTTGGCGATTGGACATGGTCTGTCTCCTTGGACAAAGTTGATTACGGCTCAGGAACGCCCTGGCCGGGACTGAGTGCAAAAAGACAGAAAATTCATGGATGGTTGATCGAAATCATGCATCAAGTAGAGATTCTCAGTGACAACGTGCAGCACAGTGGCGGCACCTTAACCCTTTTTTCCCAAGGTGCCAATGGTCTCGACGGCCTTTTGCGCAATTCATGACTGACGGCGCTGCACGCGGCCTCCGTCGGTCCCGCCAGGCAAATCGATACCGGCTAAATCTTTGAAGCCGGCGCGCGTCCCGGTAAGATGCGCGTCACCTTTTTCACCCCGCTATTTCAGGAACCCCGCCATGAGCATCAAATCGGACAAGTGGATTCGCCGCATGGCGCAGGAACACGGCATGATCGAACCCTTCGTCGAGCGCCAGGTGCGCAACGACGGCAACGACAAGCTGATCTCCTTCGGTGTCTCCAGCTATGGCTACGACGTGCGCTGCGCCGACGAATTCAAGGTGTTCACCAACATCAACTCGGCCACCGTCGATCCGAAGAACTTCGATGCAGGCAGCTTCGTCGACGTCAAGAGCGACGTCTGCATCATCCCGCCGAACTCCTTCGCCCTGGCCCGCACCGTCGAGTACTTCCGCATCCCGCGCAACGTGCTGACCATCTGCCTGGGCAAGAGCACCTACGCGCGCTGCGGCATCATCGTCAACGTCACCCCGCTGGAACCGGAGTGGGAAGGCCACGTGACCCTGGAGTTCTCCAACACCACCACCCTGCCGGCGAAGATCTACGCCAACGAAGGCGTGGCGCAGATGCTCTTCCTCGAATCCGATGAAGAATGCGAAGTGTCCTACAAGGATCGCGGCGGCAAGTACCAAGGCCAGCGCGGCGTCACCCTGCCACGCACCTGATCCGACGAACCGGGGGGAATTCCCCCGGCTTCCGGCACTCCAACGAGATGAACCGTCCCGACGCGCACGAGGCGCGTCGGCTCTCGTCAGGAGTAGCCAATGAAACTCGACCCCCACATCAGCGCCAAGCTGGCCCTGCTGCAGCCCAATCAGATCGGGATGCTGGCGTGGTCGCTGCTTGCGCACCCGCCCATGCAGGCTGGCGGGGTACCTGGCCAGCCCGATCCCGACACCCCGCAACCGGCGCAACCGGGTGACACCCCGCCGATGGAGCCGGGTGAACCGACTCTTCCCGATGAGCCACCACCTGCCCCCGTAGCCTGATTCAGCGCGCCAGCGGCCAGACCTGGCCGTCACCCGCCAGATAGAGGCGTGCCGGCGCATCCGGCGCGACCTCCCAGCCACCGGTGAACTCGCCGAAGGCCGGCAGCAGGCTGACCTGTTCGTCGATCACGAAGCACGGCAGGCGCAAGCGCTGTCGTGCCCGTCCGCGCAGCACGCAGACCGGGTGCACATGACCTGCCAGCACTGGCCGGGTCACATGCACCGTGGGTTCGTGTTGCAGGGCAAAGGGTTCCAGCACCCAGGGCTCATCCCGTACCTCGATGCCCAGTTCCGCTGGCGGATCGCCTGCGTGACGGTCGTGGTTGCCGCGAATCAGGGTGATGCGCAATTTCCCATGACGCTCCCGCCAGGCCTGCAACAGCGCCAGGGTGGCCGGCGCTCGCCCCGAACGGGCGTGGATGAAATCCCCCAGCACTATCATTTGCTCGCACGGGTAGGCCGCCAGCAGCGCGTCCAGCCGCGCCAGGGTGGCCGCCGTGGTGCCCCGCGGCACCGGCTGGTGCAGGGCGCGGTAGCTGGCGGCCTTGCCGATATGCACGTCGGCCACCAGCAGGGCCTGTCGCGCAGGCCAGAAGATCGCGCGGTCGGCCAGTAGCCAGAGCCGGGTGCCGCACAGCTCGATTTCAACGTGGGCGGGCATGGCGCTCCCCCTTGTCCGCGGCCTTCTCCAGGTCGGCGACCATCCGCGCAATGCGATCGGCGAGCTTTTCCGTGCTCAGGGTCTCGCGCATGCCCTCGACCACCAGGGCGAAGGCCAGCGGACCGGGGCGGCGCAGATCGTGCAGGTCGAGACGGCGTCCGTTCATCTTCAGCAACTGGTGCTGCAAGCGCTCGATTTCCAGCTCTTCACGCAGCACTTCATCGCGAGCCTGGCCGAGCAGCAGGTTGTCGGCGTCATGCTTGCGAAACACCTCGAAGAACAGCCCGCTGGAGGCCTGGATCTGCCGGGTGCTCTTCTGCGCCGCCGGATAGCCACCGAACACCAGCCCGGCAATCTGTGCGATCTCGCGAAAGCGCCGCTGGGCCATTTCCCCGGCATTCAGGCTGGCCAGCACATCGTCCAGCAGGTTGTCCGGGCTCAGTGCCGCCGGCAGCAGCCGGGGCCAGTCCACGGCGGTCGGGGTGAGCAGTTCGAAACCGTAGTCGTTGACCGCGATGGATACGCTCAACGGCCGTTCGCGGCTGGCGCGCCAGGCGATCAGGCTGGCCAGGCCGAGGTTGGCCATGCGCCCGGCGAAGGGGTAGAGGAACAGGTGCCAGCCCTGGCGCGAATGCCAGGTCTCGGCCAGCAGGCTTTCTTGCGTGGGAATCGCCGACCATTGCGCCTGCAATTCCAGCAGGGGCCGCACCGCCTGCATTTCCGGCCCGCTGAAGCGCCCTGCGGCCGCGGCAGCCAGCTGTGCCACCAGGGCATCCGCCAGCTCGCTGGAGAGCGGCATGCGCCCGCCGTTCCAGCGTGCCAGCGCGGCCTTGCGTGAGGTGCTGCGGCGTACGTAGGCGGTCATGTTCTCCACCCGCACCAGTTCCAGCACGCGACCGGCGAAGACGAAGGCGTCATCCGGGCGCAGGCGGGCGATGAAGGCTTCCTCGACGCTGCCCAAGTGAGCGCCGCCACCGCCCTTGCTCCAGAGCTTCAACTGGATGCTGGCGTCGCTGACGATGGTGCCGATGCCCATGCGGTGCCGACGTGCCAGGCGCTCGCTGGCGACCCGCCAGACGCCGTCGGCATCGGGTTCGACGCGCTGGTAGTCGGGGTAGGCGGTGAGCGAGCTGCCGCCATGGCGGACGAAGTCCAGCGCCCACTGCCACTGGCTGTCCTGCAGGTCGCGATAGGCCCAGGCGCCGCGGACTTCGGCGAGCAGCTCCGCCGGCCGGAAGCCGCTGCCCAGGGCCATGCTGACCAGATGCTGGACCAGCACGTCCAGGCACAGCCGTGGCGACCGGCGCGCCTCGATCTGCCCGTCCGCCAGGGCCTGCCGGGCGGCAGCGGCTTCCACCAGTTCCAGGCTGTGGGTCGGCACCAGGGTAATCCGCGAGGCCCGTCCCGGCGCGTGCCCGGAGCGTCCGGCGCGCTGCATCAGGCGCGCCACGCCCTTGGCCGAGCCGATCTGCAGCACCCGCTCCACCGGCAGGAAATCCACCCCCAGGTCGAGGCTGGAGGTGCAGACCACGGCCTTCAGCCCGCCTTCCTTGAGGCTGCGTTCCACCCAGTCGCGGGTGCTGCGGGCCAGCGAGGCATGGTGCAGGGCGATCAGTCCGGCCCAGTCGGGTCGTGCCTCCAGCAGCGCCTGGTACCAGCGCTCGGCCTGGGCCCTTGTATTGGTGAAGACCAGGCAGCTGTGGCAGGCGTCGATCTCGCCCGCCACCTGGTCGAGCTGGCCCAGGCCCATGTGCCCGGCCCAGGGAAAGCGTTCGATGGCCTTGGGCAGCAGGCAGTCCACCAGCAGCCGTTTGTCCTGGCGGCCCTCGATCAGGCGGCCACCCTGGGGCAGCAGCACGTCGAGGGCGTGTGGCAGGTTGCCGAGGGTCGCCGACAGGCCCCAGACCACCAGGCCCGGGTGCCAGCGGCGCAGGCGCGCGAGGGCCAGTTGCAGTTGCACGCCGCGCTTGTTGCCGAGCAGTTCGTGCCATTCGTCCACCACCACCATGCGCAGGCTGGCGAAGTCGTTCTCGGCCTGGGCGCGGGTCAGCAGCAGGGTCAGGCTTTCCGGGGTGGTGATCAGCGTGGAGGGCAGGCGCCGGGCCTGCCGTGCACGCTCGGCGCCGCCGGTGTCGCCGCTGCGCACGCCGACGCTCCAGTTCAGCTCCAGGTCGTCCAGCGGCGCTTGCAGGGCGCGAGCGGTGTCTGCGGCGAGGGCGCGCATGGGCGTGATCCACAGCACCTGCAACGGCGAGGGCAGTGGGCGCCTGGCCGCGACCGCAACGGGCTTGTCGGCGAAGGCACGCAGGGCGGCGAGCCATACCGCGTAGGTCTTGCCCGCGCCGGTGCTGGCGTGGAGCAGCCCGGATTCGCCACGGCCCACCGCCGCCCAGACCTGGCGCTGGAAGGCGAACGGCGTCCAGCCGCGGGCGGCGAACCAGGCATCGGCGAGATTGGGCGTGACAGGCATGCGCGTGACCGGCTCGGTGAGGTCTGTGTCTTCACAGACCACCGGCCACGGCCATTGGTTTTATTTCAGGTTGCCCCGCAGGAACTGCTGCAGGCGCTCGCTCTTCGGCTGGCCCAGCACCTCGGCCGGCGGGCCCTGTTCCTCCACCAGGCCCTGGTGCAGGAACATCACCTGGCTCGACACCTGGCGGGCGAAAGCCATCTCGTGGGTGACCATGATCATGGTCCGGCCTTCCTCGGCCAGGCCCTGGATCACCTTGAGCACTTCGCCGACCAGTTCCGGGTCGAGGGCCGAGGTGGGTTCGTCGAACAGCAGTACTTCCGGCTCCATGGCCAGGGCGCGGGCGATGGCCACCCGTTGCTGCTGGCCGCCGGAGAGGAACGCCGGGTACTGCTCGGCCACCCGTGGCGCCAGTCCGACCTTGTCCAGGTAGCGCCGCGCCCGGTCCTCGGCCTCCTGCTTGCTCACCCCCAGCACCCGCCGCGGCGCCATGCAGATGTTTTCCAGCACGCTGAGGTGGCTCCACAGGTTGAAGTGCTGGAACACCATGGCCAGGCGCGTGCGCAGGCGTTGCAACTCGTCGGCATCGGCCACGTGCATGCCGTGGCGGTCGTGGACCATGCGGATGTCCTTGCCGTCCAGGGTCATGCGCCCGTCATCGGGTTGTTCGAGGAAGTTGATGCAGCGCAGGAAGGTGCTCTTGCCCGAGCCGCTGGCGCCGATCAGGGCGATCACGTCGCCGCTCTTCGCCTGCAGCGACACGCCCTTGAGCACCTTGTGCTCGCCGTAGCTCTTGTGCAGGTCTTCGATGGTCAGTTTGTACACGCACGTTCCCTCATGGCGACAGCAGATAACCGCTACGGTAGGCCTCGCGACCGGCGACATGGGCGATGACCATGCCGGCGGTGGCCATGCGCCGCAGCGAACGGGCGTAGAGCAGGCCGGCCTGGGTGTTGCGCACCGGCGTGACGCGGTCGCTCAGCGGGTCGATGACCTCGGCCACCAGTTGCCCGGCCTCCAGGTACTGCCCGGGGGCGACATGGAACACCAGCAGCCCGCCCAGTGGCGTCGCCACCGGTTCCACCGCGGCCAGCGGGGTGGCCGGGTAGAGCAGCGGCGGCAAGGGCGCCGGTTCGCCGTCGATGGCGCCGAAGCGCGTCAGGTACTGCAGGATCGCCGTGCAGTCGGCCTCGGCCAGCGGATGGCTGACATCGCCCTGGCCGCGCAGCTCGACGGTCACCGAGAAGCTGCCCATGGGAATCGGGAAGTGCTTGCCGAAGCGCTGCTGCAATTGCCACCAGACCAGGGTGAAGCATTCGTCGAACGACTGCCCGCCGGAGTCGGTGGCCAGCAGGCTGGCCTGCACCCCGAGGTAGCGCGACAGCGGCTCGACCTGGGCCCAGGCTTCCGGCGTGGTGTAGAGGTGTTCCACTGCCTCGAAGTCGCAGTGCAGGTCGAGCACCATGTCGGCGTCGCAGGCCAGGCGTTGCAGGGTCAGGCGCTGGGATTGCAGCGGCGTGTTGGCCGGGTGGGCGTCGAGGCCACGGCGCAGGTATTCGCGGATCAGCGCCAGGTTGTGCTGCGGGTCCTGGGTCAGGTGGCCCTCGATCTGGTCGCCGATCTGGTCGGTGAGGTCGACGAAGCGGCGATTGAAGTTCTCGCCGCTCTGCAGTTCGTAGCGGCCCAGGGGTACGTCCATCAGCACCTGTTCCAGGCCCACCGGGTTGGCCACCGGGACCAGCACGATCTCGCGGCGCAGGCGGCCCTGGGCTTCCAGTTCGGCGAGGCGCTGCTTGAGGTGCCAGGCCACCAGCATGCCCGGCAGTTCGTCGGCGTGCAGCGAGGCCTGGATGTAGATCTTGCCGCCGGCCCGCGGGCCGAAGTGGAAGCTGTGGATCTGGCGGGCGATGCCGGGCACCGGCGCCAGGAGGTCATGGGTCTTGTGGTGCATGGGGTGTCCTAGTGAGCGGGACCGAGGAAGGCCAGCCAGCGCCGTTCGGCGAGGCGGAACAGGCCGACCAGGGTGAAGGTGACGCACAGGTAGATCAACGCCGCGATGCCGAACGACTGGAACGTGAGGTAGGTGGCCGAGTTGGCATCCCGGGCCACTTTCAGGATGTCCGGCACGGTGGCGGTGAAGGCCACGGTGGTCGAATGCAGCATCAGGATCACCTCATTGCTGTAGAACGGCAGCGAGCGGCGCAGCGCGGACGGCATGATGATGTAAGCATAGAGCTTCCAGCCGTGCAGCCCATAGGCCTTGGCCGCCTCGATCTCGCCGTGGTTCATGCTGCGGATCGCCCCGGCGAAGATCTCCGTGGTGTAGGCGCAGGTGTTCAGGGCGAAGGCGAGGATGGTGCAGTTCATCGCATCGCGGAAGAAGGCGTCCAGCAGCGGTTGTTCGCGCACCGCGGCGATGCTGTAGATCCCGGTGTAGCAGATCAGCAGCTGGATGTAGAGCGGCGTGCCGCGGAACAGGTAGGTGTAGAACTGCACCGGCCAGCGGATCCACGCACGCCGCGAGACGCGGGCGATGGACAGCGGGATCGAGGCGACGAAGCCGAAGGCCAGCGAAGCGCTGAGCAACCACATGGTCATGGCCAGGCCGGTGATGTTGGTGCCGTCGGTGTAGAGGAAGGCGCGCCAGTATTCCTGCAGCAGTTCGATCATCGCAGCGCCTCCCGGGTGCCGACGTTATAGCGCCGCTCCAGCCAGCGCAGGGCCAGGTTGGAGACGCTGGTGATCACCAAATAGATCAGCGCCGCCACCACCAGGAAATAGAACAATTGATAGGTGCTCTTGCCGGCGTCCTGGGCGGCCTTGACCAGGTCGGCGAGGCCGATGATCGACACCAGCGCGGTGGCCTTGAGCATCACCATCCAGTTGTTGCCGATGCCCGGCAGGGCGAAGCGCATCATCTGCGGGAAGACCACGAAGCGGAAGCGCTGCATGCGCTTGAGGCCATAGGCGGTGGCCGCCTCGACCTGGCCGCGGGGCACGGCGAGGATGGCGCCGCGGAAGGTCTCGGTGAAATAGGCGCCGTAGATGAAGCCGAGGGTGATGACCCCGGCGGCGAACGGGTCGATCTCGATGTATTCCCATTCCATGTAGTCGGTGAAGCTGGTGAGCCAGATTTGCAGGCTGTAGAAGATCAGCAGCATCAGCACCAGGTCCGGCACCCCGCGGATCAGCGTGGTGTAGAGCTGGGCCGGCAGGCGCAGCAGGCGGATCGGCGAGAGCTTGGCGCTGGCGCCGACCAGGCCCAGGCCGACGGCCACCAGCAGGGACATGAAGGACAGTTTCACGGTCATCCAGGTGCCCAGCCAGAGCAGCGGGCCGAAGCCCTTCAGGCTGAGCGCGGAGAGCCCGAGCAGGGCGAGCAGGTCGTCGAGCATTGACGCAAACCCCAGGCAGGAAAAAGAAGTGCCCGCCGTGGTCGGGCGGGCACTGGTTGGCGGTTACTTGCCGCTGTAGAGGTTCAGCTCGCCGAAGTGCTTCTTCTGGATTTCGGCGTAGGTGCCGTCGTCGTGTAACGCTTTGATACCTTTGTTCAGGAGCTTCTGCAGGTCGGTGTTACCTTTGCGGATGCCGATGGCGGTCTTCGATGGCAGCAGCTCGCTGTTCACCGGCTCGCTGACTTCGTAGCCGGTGCCTTTCTCCGACTTGAGGAAGCCCAGTTCGGCCTGGAGCATGTCCTGGATCGAAGCGTCGAGGCGGCCGGAGATCAGGTCGGCGTAGACCTGGTCCTGGTTGGCGTAGGCCTGGGTCTTGACCCCGGCCTTGTCCAGCACGGCCTTGGCGTAGGCTTCCTGGATGGTGCCTTGCTCGTAGCCCACGGTCTTGCCCTTGAGCGAGGCCGGGTCGGCGCTCAGGCCGGAGCCTTTCTTGTAGACCAGCGAGGTCGGGCCGGAGAACAGTTCGTCGGAGAAGTCGATGGCTTTCTGCCGTGCCGGGGTGACGGTCATGGACGAGATCACGCCGTCGAACTTGTTGGCCTTGAGGCCAGGGATCATGCCGTCGAAATCGCTTTCGACCCACTTGCAGGTGACGTTCAGCTCCTTGCAGATGGCGTTGCCCAGGTCGATGTCGAAGCCCACCAGGCTGCCGTCGGCGGCCTTGGATTCGAACGGGGCATAGGAAGGATCGACGCCGAAGCGCAGCTCTTTGTATTCCTTGGCGAAGGTACTGCCGGCAGCCAGACACAGAGCAACAGCGGAAAGCGTCAGCCATGCTTTTTTCATCGTGTAGTCCTTGAGATGCGGCGAAAGTTTGGGTTGGCCGTGCACCGTTACCGGTCGCGGCCTGACGTCAAAGTGATAGCAAGTTCCGCACCAGTGTGCCTGGCGGCTTGTGTGGCCTGCGGGGAGCCGGGTGGTGTGGAGAGGCTGTATGCCCTGTCGCAGGGCGGCGGCGGGCGGGTCGTGCGAGATGGCGGTGCGCTGGGGTCAAATGATGAAACATTTTGCTGCTAGGCGTTCGTGTCCGGCAGTGGGCTAGGGTTGGCCCGCGATGACGCCCGACCCGGCAACCAGGATCCCCGCCCATGTCACAGACCCCTGATGTCCTGCACTGGTGGCTCGACACCAACGCCACCTTCGACGACTGCCAGCGCCCCGCCGAACTGCTCGACGCCACTTCCCTCCTGATCCGCCAGATGGGTTTCGACTGCTTTGCCCATGGCCGGCGGCGTCCCGTGCCGTTCAGCGAGACCCGGATCCGCTTTGCCGGAACTTATCCATCCGCGTGGCTGGAGCAGGTCGATGACCCTGGACCGCTACGTCCCGGTTCGTTCCTGTGGGGCGGGCAGGCTCCGGTGATCGGCAATCTGCATGGCTTCGGTTACGCCAGCGGCGCCACCTGCGTCACTCGCAGCGGGGAGGGTGACTGGCATTTGTTGTGCGTTGCCCGTCACTTGCGCTCGATCGATGCCGACGAGGGACTGGCCGTGAAGCTGCAACTGCGCAGTCTCCTGGAACTGCTCGGCGAGCACCTGCAACGGGTCGAGGGCAGTTATCCGGCCATCGACCTCAGCGACCGCGAAACCCAGGTATTGCGCTGGCTCGCCGACGGCGAAGGCTCCAAGGGCATCGCTGCGCGGCTGCAACTGTCCGAGCACACGGTCAACTTCCATATCAAGAACATCCTGCGCAAGTTCGACTCGCCCAACCGCACGCTGGCGGCGGCACGAGCGGCGGCATTGGGGCTGATCTGAGCTGGACCCTGTGGGAGCGTCGTTGGTTATCCGGGGGTACCGTTCGTCGCTGCGGCTCCTGCCTGTTTGGCATTCGCCAGGACGCAGTAAACGGCGTCGTTGAAGGCTCCCTGCACAGGAACGCGGAAACGGCGAAGTGTCATCCGAGATATTTCCTACACATTCTTCCCTACCCATCCTGAGAGTTGTCCCACTCGCCCTCACTCCCTAACGTCTTGGCCGTGCTGTCGAGTGGATGAACGGCGAGCGCGAGCAATCCCACCCTTTGTTCGTTCGCGCGCCGTCCACATGACATTCGGACGGGTTGAGACAAGTCGGCAGCTTGTCTCCTGGCACTGCCCCCGCGTGCCAGCCGTCCTGTTTTTTCGCTCTTGCTGGAGACAACCATGATCCATGACGTCGTTGTAGTCGGCAGCGGTGCTGTCGGCGCGTCCATCGCGTTCGAACTGGCCAGTCGCGGGCTCAGCGTCTGCCGGGTTGGGGAAACCGACCGTCGGCACTCGGCCTCGCGCGCCGCCGGGGCCATGAACGGCTGCTTCGGCGAGGTCACCCGCAGCCTGCTGGCCAGCGAGCACGGACGCCTGAAACTGGCGATGGACATCCAGGCCAAAGGCCTCTGGGCGCAGTGGAACGAGCGCCTGGCCCGCGCCAGCGGCAACCCGGCCGGACTGCTCAGCGCCTGCGGCACCCATGTGATCCTCAATTCCGCCGGCATGGCCGAGGTCGACAGCGTCAACTACGCCGCCATCGAACAGGCGCTGCGTGACTCCCAGACCTTCTACACCCCGGTAGCCCCCGCCGAGCTGGACTGGGTCCGGGCCAACGACCTGGTGCGGCCGATGCAGGCCCTGCTGATCCCCGATGAAAACGCTATCGACGCCCCAATGCTCCTGGACAAGCTCGACGCCGCGCTGCTCGGCTGTGGCGGCGAGATCATCGACGGCAATGCGCGCCAGGTCCTCAGCGAGGGCTGGAGCGCCACCGGCGTGGCCCTCGAAGACGGCCGCCACCTGCCGGCCCGGCACGTGGTGGTAGCTGCCGGCGTGAATTCCCTGGAGCTGTTCGACAGCCTGGAGGAAATCCAGCGGCATATCCCGCCGCTGTTCGCCGGTTATGGCGTGTCCATCCTGCTGCGCCTGCGTCCCGGGCAGAACCCGCCGCAAACCGTGATCCGCACGCCCAACCGCGCCTTCGCCTGCGGCCTGCACTGCGTGCCGCGGGGCGATGACCTGCTGTACATCGGCGCCACCAACATCCTCAGCGAACAGCCGCGGCGCCATGCCCAGGTGTCCGACGTGCAGTTCCTCCTCGACTGCGCCGTCGACCAGCTCAGCCTCGACCTGCACGACGCCGCCATCGTCGATATCCAGGTGGGCAACCGGCCGATCGCCGCCGACGGTTTTCCCCTGATCGGCGCCTGCGACTACGACGGCCTGTGGCTGGTCACCGGCACCTACCGCGACGGCCTGCACCAGTCGCCGTTGCTGGCGACCTGGATCGCCGACCGCATCGAAGGCCTCGACAACAGTCTCGACCTGTCCTGCTTCACCCCGCTGCGCGCACCGCTGGCCGGGCTGCCCCGGGACGAGACGGTGGCGGAGACGGTGCGGCAGATGTTCGCCACCGGCTACGAGTACCGATGGAACGTCAAGCCGCACTGGATGCCGCTGCTGGACCAGGGCATGAGCGAGAACTACACGCGGCTGATCACCTCGCTGCACCCGCGGCATACCCCGCCACCGGAACTGGTGGCCTTCTCCTGGCTGTACCGCTCGATGTACGAGCGGCTGGCCCGCTACTACGAGGCCTGGTCATGATCCTCAGTGCATTCGAACACCATCAGGCCATGGCCCTGCGTGACCTCAGCGGCGCCGGGCTGTGGGATCCGGTCGGCGACCTGCGGGCGCTCACCGACAAGCACTTCAGCATGGACCGGGCCCTCGACGCGCGGCGCCTGGACGCCTTCCGCGCGGATGTCGCCGAGCGCTGCACGCGTATCCCGCTGGGCCATGTGCTCGGCTACGTCGACTTCGGCGAGCAGCGCCTGCTGGTCGGCAGCGGCACCTTCGTCCCGCGCCGGCAGAGCCTGGCCATGGTCCGCTGGATCGAGCGCAACCTGGCGCTGAACAGCGACTCGACGGTGTACGACCTGTGCGCCGGAGTCGGCGCCCTCGGCCTGGCGATCTGGGCCGGCAGCGGTGCGCGGACGATCTGCGTCGACAGTGACAGCACCGCCCAGGCCTACCTGCGGCGCAACATCCACCGGCACGATGCGCAACGCGAGGTCAGCTTGTTCGCTGCGGACATCACCCGCCCGGACAGCTTTTCCCCGGCCCGCCGCTGCGTCGACCTGGTAGTGAGCAACCCGCCGTACGTGCCGCCGGGCACCGAGCTGCTGCCGGAATGGAGCCGGCACCATCCGCCGGGCGCCATCTATGCCCGCGACCAGGGCGCCGAACTGATCGCCGCCAGTGCCCGGCTCGCCGCGGCCCTGTTGCGCCCGGGCGGCGTTCTCCTGATGGAGCACGGCGAGGTACAGCGCGAACAGGTGGCCGCCGTGTTCGACGAGCATCGCTTCGAAGCGATCCGCCATTGCCAGGACGATGACTTCAGCGACGCGACGGGCGCCTCCGTCTTTACCGTGGGGAGAAGGCCATGAACGACCAGCCGCACCTGCCGGCGGGCAGCGATGCCAACTGGATGAGCATCCGCCGCCAGCGCACCAGCGGCGTCCACGACAGCGCCGTGGCCGACGGCCTCACCGGCTTCGAGGTGGTGGCGCGCAACGGCAAGCAACTGACCCTGCTGGACGGCACCACCTGCACCGAGTTCGTCTCCTGTTCCTACCTCGGCCTGGAAAACCACCCGGCCCTGGTGCTTGCCGCCCAGGTGGCGCTGGAGCGCTTCGGCGTGCACCTGTCCGCCAGCCGCGGGGCGATGAGCCCGGTGTACCTGCGCCAGCTGGAGCACCTGCTCGGCGATATCTATGGCGGCTGCAGCGTCACCGTGTTCAGTTCCACCAGCAATGCCCACCTGGGCGTGCTGCCGTTGCTCGGCAGCGGCGGCATGGATGGCTACCCGACCCGGGAACGCGGAGTGATGTGGCTGGTGGACCGCACCGCCCATGCCTCGATGCAGGTGTTGCGCGGCGTGCTGGCCCAGTTCGGCACGGTGCAGCGGGTCGATGTGGCGGATACCGGGGGCCTCGACGAGATCCTGGCCCGCTGCGACCGCGAGCGGCTGAGCCCGGTGCTGCTGATCGACGGCGTCGGTTCCATGTCCGGCCTGTTGCCGGTGGCCGAACTCGGCGAGCTCCTGCTGCGGCACAACGGCTACCTCTACGTCGACGACGCCCACGGCATCTCCATCAGCGGCCGCTACGGCGCCGGCTATGCGTTCGAGAACCTCGGCCACCGCCTGCCAAGCAACACCCTGGTCGCCGGCTCGCTGAGCAAGGCCTTCGGCGGTGCCGGCGGCTTCATCGTGCTCAAGCCGGGGAGCAACGCCGCGCAACTGCGCGGCCTGGCCAACCCGCTGGTGTTCGGCCACAGCATCCCGCTGCCGCTGCAGGCGGCCAATGTCGCGGCCGCGCAGATCCACCTGTCGTCCGAGATCCAGACCTTGCAACAGGCCTTGTGGCGCAACGTGCGGCGTCTCGACGAGCGGGTCGGGCAGGACCTGATGAACGCCGGCCTGCGCGCACCGATCCGTGGCGCGCTGTTCGACAACGAGCGCCAGGGCACCCTGGCCGCCAGCGCCTTGCGCGCCTCGGGCCTGGTGGTGTTCCCGGTGTTCTACCCGATCGTCGAGAGTGGCCAGGCCATGCTGCGCTGCGCCTTGTCGGCGGCACACAGCGCGGACCAGGTGGATCTCCTGGCGCGCAAGCTCAACCTGCAGCTGAGCCGGACCCCCGGCCAGCGCTGAGTCACGGAGGATCTCGCCATGCCAGTGAATGCCGAGCGCGGCGCGGCCGGGGGCAGCGAAGCGCTGCAGCCGTACCGCGAGCAACTGGACCGGATCAACGAACTGCTGGTCGACCTGCTCGCCGAGCGCATGCAGGTCTGCCGGGTCATCGCCCGGGTCAAGTCCGCCGGCGGCATCCCGATGATGCAGCCGCAGCGGGTGACCTCGACCCTCGACCAGGTGCGCGCCCTGTCCGGGACCCGGCAACTGCGCCCGGAGTACCTGAACGACCTGTTCCAGCTGATCATCGAGGAAACCTGCGACGAGGAACTGCGGGTGATGGCCAGCCTCGAACCGCCGTCCGGGGAGGAGTGAGCGATGCGTGCGCTGATCGTCGACAACTTCGACTCCTTCACCAACAACATCGCCCAGTACCTCTATGAGGTCTGCGGCGAACAGCCGGTGGTGGTGCCCAATACCCGCAGTTTCGAGCAGCTCGACCTGGAGCGCTTCGACGCCGTGGTGCTGTCGCCGGGACCGGGGCATCCGACCCGCGCGGCGGACTTCGGCGTCTGCCGCGAGGTGCTGGCGCGGGCGCGGATCCCGCTGCTCGGCGTTTGCCTCGGGCACCAGGGCATCAACTGTCATTTCGGCGGCAAGGTCGAACATGCGCCGCAGCCGGTGCACGGCTACCGCACGCGCATCCGCCATGAAGGCAGCGACCTGTTCGCCGGGATCGTCCAGGACTTCGAAGTGGTGCGCTACCACTCGCTGGTGTGCACCGAAGTGCCGGACTGCCTGGTGGTCACCGCGCGTTCCGAGTGCGGCCTGGTGATGGGCCTGGCGCACCGCGAGCGGCCGATCTGGGGCGTGCAGTTCCACCCTGAGTCCATCGACTCGGAACATGGCCGCCAGGTGCTGCGCAATTTCGTCCGCCTGGTCAGCGAACGCCGGGCCCACCGGCGCCAGGAGGAGGTCGCCGAGGCCCTGCGTGCGGCCGGTGGGCCGCTGCGCCTGGGCTTCGATTGCCAGCCGCTGGCGCGCCTGCCCGACCCGCTGGACGTCTTCGACAGCCAGTTCGCCGATGCCGACGCGGCGTTCTGGCTCGACAGCGAACTGGCCGAGCGCGGCCAGGCCCGTTATTCGCTGATGGGCGCCTGCTCCCCCGAGTCGGCGCTGGTGTTCGGCTACAACGTGAAAAACCGCCAGCTGAGCATCGACGGCCCGCAAGGGCGCAGCGTGCTGAAGGGCGACTTCTTCGAGCTGATGACCCAGGTCATGGCCCGCTTGCGTCCCGTGCAACGGCCCGAGGCGCCGTTTCCCTTCACCGGCGGGCTGGTCGGCTACCTCGGCTACGAGCTCAAGGCCCTGACCGGTACCGACAACATCCATGTCTCGGCGCTGCCCGACGCGCTGCTCTACCTGCCGCAGAACCTGCTGGTGTTCGATCACCTGCGGGGCAAGGCCTGGCAGTGCCACCTGTGGGGCGAGCGGATGACCCTGAAACCGGCACGCGAGGTCGCCCGCCATCGGCCGCCGCGCTTTTTCCCCGGCCCGGTGGCCGAGGCCGCGCTGGGCCTGGCCGACTGTGCCGCCACCTACCGCGACAAGGTCGATGCCTGCCTGCGCCAGATCGTCGATGGCGAGTCCTATGAAATCTGCCTGACCAACCGCGCCCGTATGGCCTGCGCCGAACCGCCGCTGGACGTCTACCAGCGCATGCGGGCGATCAGCCCGGTGCCCTACGGCGCCTTCATCGATACCGGCGCCTTCGCCATCCTCAGCGCGTCGCCGGAAACCTTCCTGCGCATCGACAGCGGCGGGCGCATCCTCTCCCGGCCGATCAAGGGCACCCGCCCGCGGGGCTGCAGTACCGAGATCGACCAGACACTGCGCCAGGACCTCGCCGACTCGGCCAAGGACCGCGCGGAGAACCTGATGATCGTCGACCTGGTGCGCCATGACCTCAACGGTATCTGCGTGCCCGGTTCGGTGACGGTGCCACGGGCCTTCGCCATCGAGAGCTATTCCTCGGTGCACCAGCTGGTGTCCACCGTGGAAGGCCAGCTGCGCGCCGATGTCGCGCCGTTTGCGGCGATCCGCGCCTGTTTTCCCGGCGGCTCGATGACCGGCGCGCCGAAGCGCCGGGCCATGGAAATCATCGACCGCCTGGAGTCCTCGGCCCGTGGCGTGTACGCCGGGGCCCTGGGCTGGATCGGCGTGGATGGCTACACCGACCTGAGCATCGTCATCCGCACCGCGGTGCTCAAGGACGGCACGGCCAGCTTCGGCATCGGCGGCGCCATCGTCGCCGCCTCGGACCCGGCGGAAGAAATGCACGAGACGCTGGTCAAGGCCAGCGTGCCGTTCCACAGCATCAGGAGGTGAACCTTGGACAACTATCTGATCGTCGGCGGTGCCGGCATCGTCGGGCGTTTCATCGCCGGGCTGCTGGCCGATGCCGGGCATGCCCCCATCATCATCGATCGCGAGCCGGCCGGGCGGGCCTTCGACCAGCGGGTGATGGACGCCCTCGACCTGCCCGAGCAGGCACCGGAGCTGCTGCAGGGTGTCACCACCCTGGTGCTGGCACTGCCCGAGGCCGTCGCCGTGAGGGTGCTGCAACGCTACGCTCGGTCGATGCCGTTGCTACGCCTGCTGGTCAACACCTGTTCGGTGCAGCAGCCCTTCCAGGAGCAGGCCGCGGCGCTGTTGCCCGACGTGCCGTCGCTGGGCATCAACCCGATGTTCTCGCCGACCCTGGACTGCCGCGGCCGCCCGGTGCTGCTCTGCGAGCGCAAGCCCGGCGCGGCAGGGGCCTGGTTCGCCGAACTGCTGGGCGGGCATGGCATGCGCGTCAGCCGCCTGCACCCGGAGGAACACGACCGCACCCTGGCCGTGTGCCAGACGCTGCCCCACGCGGCGGTGCTGGCCTTCGCCTTCGCCGTGCAGCGCAGCGAATGCGATCCCGCCGTGCTCGCCGCCCTGGCGCCGCCGCCGATGCAGACCCTGCTCGGCCTGGCCGCGCGGATCCTGCAGCAGCCGCCGCAGACCTACTGGGACATCCAGCGGCACAACCGCCATGGTGCGCGCCAGCGTGAATACCTGGGCAGCGGTCTCGACCTGCTGCACCAGTTCTGTCGCCAGGACTCCGTGGACGCCTTCGCCGCCGAGCTGGATGCGGTTCGCGACTGGCTGGGGCCCGGCGTGGCCGCGCACGCGCGTACCTGCGCGCGGCTTTTCAATCTGTTGAACATGTCTCAGGGAGAGATAGACGATGTACGAAGCGGCAAGCCCTCTGGTGTCGATGCTCAAGGACCGCAGCAAGGGGGCGGCGTTGCTGGTGATCATGCTGCCGGTCCTGCTGGTCACCATCGATAACACCATCCTCACCTTCGCCCTGCCGCGCATCGCCGCGGCCCTCGGCCCGTCCGCCGCCGCCCAGTTGTGGATGATCGATGCCTATTCGCTGGTGCTGGCCGGGTTGCTGGTGACCATGGGCGGCTGCGGCGACCGCTTCGGTCACCGGCGCCTGCTGTTCATCGGCTGCGGTGGCTTTGCCGTGGTCTCGCTGTTGCTGGCACTGTCGCAGCAGGACTGGCAACTGATCGCCGGGCGGGCGTTGCTCGGCGTGTTTGGCGCGATGATCCTGCCGGCGACCCTGGCCCTGATCCGCGGCGCCTTCGAGGACCGCGAGGAGCGTCGCGTGGCCGTGGCGGTCTGGGCCACCTGCCTGACCCTGGGTTCGGCGCTGGGGCCGCTGCTCGGCGGCGTGCTGTTGCAGTTCTTCGACTGGCCGTCGGTGTTCCTGGTGGCCTTGCCGTTCCTGCTGCCGGTGTTGCTGCTGGCGCCGTCGATTGCCGAAACCGAACGGGAGCGGGGCGCGGCGGTGGACGTTGCCAGCATCCTGCTCAGCCTGGCGGCCATGACCTGCCTGATGCTGGGGCTCAAGCAGGCGGCGACCCAGGGGCTCGATGCCCAGTCGGTGCTGTGCCTGCTGGCCGGGGGCGCCTGGGGCCTGTCGTTCGTGCGCCGGCAGTTGCAGCTGGAGCAGCCGTTGCTGGACCTGCGTCTGTTCCGGCGGCGGGCGTTCAGCGTGTCGATCCTGGTGAACCTGGTGAGCCTGGGGCTGCTGATCGGCTTCATCTTCTTTGCCACGCAACTGCTGCAACTGGTGTTCGGGCTGTCGCCAATGGCGGCGTGCCTGATCCTGGTGCCGGGGCAGGTGCTGGCGATCATCGCGGGGATGGGGATCGTCCCGGTGGCGCAGCGGGTGGGGCCCAACCTGCTGATCACCGGCTGCCTGCTGGTGGCGGCGGGAGCGTTCGCGGTGATGGCGCTGGTGGAAGCCAGCGTGGTGAGCCTGGGGATTGCGTTCCTGATGGTGAATACCAGCGTGGCGGCGATCACCACGGTGTCCAACGACCTGGTGCTGAGCAGCGTGCCGGCGCACAAGGCGGGCAGTGCATCGTCGGTCAGCGAGACGGCCTATGAGGTGGGGGTGGTGCTGGGCACGACCCTGATTGGCGGGGCGGTGGCGGCGGTGTATCGGTTGTCGCTGGTGGTGCCGGAGGGGATGTCCGAGGCGGTGGCGACCTTGGGCGGGGCCCATGCGACGGGCGGCGAGGCGTTGGTGCAGGCGGTGAATGGTGCGTTCCGGGAAGGGGTGAGCGTGACCAGTGGCGCGGTGGCCGGCCTGGTGGTGGTGTTTGCGCTGTTGACCTTGAGGGGGCTGCGCGGTGTCCGGAGCTAATCGTGTGGGAGCGGGTTCACCCGCGATGGCGTCGGTGAGTTCACCATCGTAATCGCGGGTAAACCCGCTCCCACAAGGGAGCTGGCTCGCCCCGGAACACTGGACATGCTCAGCTCAACAACGCCTGCAACGTCGCCAGGTCGTCCGCTTCCTCCACCGGCTTGTCCTGCCGCCACCTGAGCATCCGCGGAAAGCGCACGGCGATGCCGCTCTTGTGCCGTTTCGACAGGGCGATCCCTTCGAAGGCCAGCTCGAAGACCATGCTCGGCGTCACGCTGCGCACCGGACCGAAGGTCTCGACGGTGGTCTTGCGGATGATCCCGTCGACACTGCGCATCTCCACATCGCTCAACCCGGAATAGGCCTTGGCGAACGGCACCAGGCTGCGCTCCGGCGTACCCGCCGGGGCATCCCACACGGCGAAGGTGTAGTCGCTGTACAGGCTGGCGCGCCGCCCATGTCCGCGCTGGGCATAGATCAGCACCGCATCCACGGTGAACGGGTCGATCTTCCACTTCCACCACACCCCCATGTCCTTGGTCCGGCCAACCCCGTACAACGCCTCCCGGGCCTTGAGCATCAGGCCCTCCACTCCGAGGCTGCGGGAGGCCTCGCGCTGGCGCGCCAGGTCGGCCCAGTCGCTGCCGTGCAGCAGCGGGGAGAGTTGCAGTACTGCGGCCTCGCATGCGCCCACTACCCCCTCCAGCTGACGCCGCCGTTCGTACTGCGGGCGGTTGCGCCAGTCCTCGCCGGCCCATTCCAGCAGGTCGTAGGCCAGCAGGACCACCGGCGCGTCGGCCAGCAGCTTCTTGCCCAGGGTCTTGCGCCCGATGCGCTGCTGGAGCAGGGCGAACGGTTGCACGGCGATGGCGTCGGCGCCGGGCTTCCACACCACGATCTCGCCATCCAGCACCGTGCCGTCCGGCAGGCTGGCGGCGAGGGCGTGAAACTCGGGAAAACGCTCGGTCACCAGTTCCTCGCCCCGTGACCAGACCCACAACTGGCCATCGCGCTTGACCAGTTGCGCGCGGATGCCGTCCCACTTCCACTCCGCCTGCCAGTCCTGCACCGGGCCGAGCAATGCCTCGAACTGTTCCACCGGCTGTTGCAGGGCATGGGCGAGGAAGAACGGGTAGGGCTGGCCGCCACGTTGCGCATGTTCCTCGGCGCTGGGGGCGGCGATCAGCGCCTGGTAGCCCTGCGCCGTCGGGCGATGGCCGAGGTCGGTGTAGCCCACCAGGCGCTGCGCCACCTGCTTGGCGTCGACTTCGCTCAACTGGGCCAGGGCGCGGGTTACCAGGAGCTTGGACACGCCGACGCGGAAGCTACCGGTGATCAGCTTCATGCACACCAGCAGGCTGTTGCGGTCCAGTTGCGCCCACAACGGCGGCAGGCGCTCGGCCAGTACCTCCGGGGCCAGGCCGCGCAGGGGCAGCAACTGCTCCTCGACCCAGAAGGCCAGGCCGGCATCGCTGCTGTGCTCGCTCTCCGGCAACAGCAGGGAAAAGGTCTCGGCCAAGTCGCCCACCGCCTGGTAGCTCTCTTCGAACAGCCATTCCGGCAGGCCCGACAGGCGCACCGCCAGCTCCCGCAGCAGGCGGGTCGGCACCAGTTGGCGCGGCCGCCCGCCGGCGAGGAAATACACGGCCCAGGCCGCATCTTCCGGCGGGGCCTGGCGGAAATAGTCCTGAAGGGCCTGGAGCTTGGCGTTGCTGGAGGTGGTGGCATCCAGGCGCAGGTAGAGCTCGGCGAACGCCTTCATGTTCGCGCCTCGCGGTGATGGGTCTTGTTGCTGTGACCGGCAGGCGGCGGAAAAGTCCGATTCGCTTCGCTATGGTTAAGCCAGGCAGCCGTAATGCCGGTTCGGGTTTGGGTTGGATTGACCAGGGAGCACTCACGATGAAGCGGTTGCCCAGGCTGTTGCTGTGGTTGTGTCTGATCCTGCCTGCACTGGCCTCAGCCGACGAGGTCGCGACGCCGGCCAGCGCCGATCTGCGTATCGCCAACCGCGTACTCTTCACCTTTCGCGCCACGCTGCTGGGGGAATCCCCAACAGCCCGGGCGCAGCGGGCCGAAGCGATCATCGAGGACGCGCTGCACGGCGACGACGAACCCCAGGTGAGCGTCGATCCGGTGATGAACAGCCAGCTCGTGCTGCTCGGCGGACGCCGTGCCTTCATCGTCTCGGCCCAGGACCTGGGCCCCACCGACGTCGATACCCGGGCCCTCGCCGAACAGGCGGCGGACAGGCTGCGCCAGGTCCTCGCGGAAACCCGCGAGGCGCGCAGCCTGCGCTTTCTCGGCAAGGCCGCCGCATTCGCCGCGCTGGCCACCCTGGTCTACCTGCTGCTGGTCAAGGCCGCCGGCTACACCCGGCGCAAGCTCGGCGCGCTGTTGCCGCGGCTGATGCACGACCGGGCGCGGCAGATCAAGGTGGGACAGATGCCGCTGTTCGACCTGCACCAGCTGTACCTGCTGATGGACCGCCTGGTGGGCCTGCTCCATGGCGTGCTGCTGGTGCTGTTCACCTACCAGTGGCTGAGCTACGTGCTGTCGCGCTTCCCCTATACCCGGCCGTGGGGTGAAAGCCTCAACACCTACCTGCTGGACATGCTGCACTACCTGCTGCGCGGCATGCTCGACGCGATTCCCGGGCTGGTGGTGGCGCTGACGATCTTCTTCATCGCCCGCGGCATCAGCGGCTTTACCCGGCACCTGCTGGCGCGCCTGTCGCGGCCCGGCACCCTGGGCTGGCTGACCGCGGAAACCCTGCACCCCACCACGCGCCTGACGTCCCTGGCGATCTGGCTGTTCGCCCTGGTCATGGCCTATCCCTATCTGCCGGGCTCCGGCACCGATGCGTTCAAGGGCCTGTCGGTGCTGCTCGGCCTGATGATTTCCCTGGGCGCGTCCAGCGTGGTGGGGCAGGCGGCAGCCGGGCTGATCCTCACCTATTCGCGAACCCTGAAGAATGGCGAGTACGTGCGGGTTGGCGAGCACGAAGGCACGGTCACCGAAGTGGGCATCTTCAACACCACCATCCGCACCGGCCTGGGCGAGGTGCTGACGCTGCCCAACTCGCTGATCACAGGTTCCGTCACGCGCAACTATTCGCGAGTGGTCAAGGGTGTCGGCTACATCGTCGACACCACGGTGACCATCGGCTACGACACGCCGTGGCGCCAGGTCGAGGCCATGCTGATCGAGGCCGCGCGGCGTACCGAAGGCGTGCGCGACGAGCCGCGACCGCAGGTGTTCCAGACCGGCCTGTCGGACTTCTACCCGGAATACCGCCTGGTGGCCCAGGCCGTGCCCAGCGAGCCACGGCCGCGGGCCGAGCTGCTGAGCCTGCTGCACGCCAATATCCAGGACGTGTTCAACGAACACGGGGTGCAGATCATGTCGCCGCACTACCTGGCCGATCCCGAGAAGGAAAAGTGGGTGCCTCGCGAACGGTGGTTCACCGCCCCGGGCGGGAGCCGGACAAGGAGCCCTAGACGTCCGCCTCGGTTTCCACGTAGAGGTTTTCGTCGCCGGTCTCGGTGACGAAACCGCGGGCGTCCAGGCCCAGTTCCTTGAGGTAGCGCACCAGCACCTGCACCGAGCCGTGGGTGACCATCACGCGCTCGGCGCCGGTCTGTTCGATGGCCCACAGCAGGCCGGGCCAGTCGGCGTGATCGGAGAGCACGAAGCCCCGGTCGACCCCGCGCCGCCGCCGCGTGCCGCGCAGGCGCATCCAGCCGCTGGCGAAGGCGTCGCTGTAGTCGCCGAAGCGGCGCATCCAGCTGCTGCCGCCGGCTGATGGCGGGGCGATGACCAGGGCCTGGCGCAGCAGCGGGTCGTTGCGCGGGATATCGCCGGCGTACTGGGTGGGCGGGATGTGCACGCCGCCTTCGCGATAGACCCGGTTCAACGGCTCCACCGCGCCATGGGCGAGGATCGTGCCGAGGCTGGCGTCGATGCCGTGGAGGATGCGCTGGGCCTTGCCGAAGGCGTAGCAGAACAGCACGCTGGCCTTGCCACGGGCCTGGTTGTCGCGCCACCAGGCGTTGATCTGGCTGAAGATCTCGGCCTGGGGTTCCCAGCGATAGATGGGCAGGCCGAAGGTGGATTCGGTGATGAAGGTGTGGCAGCGCACCGGCTCGAAGGGCGTGCAGGTGCCGTCGGGTTCGACCTTGTAGTCGCC
Organism: Paucimonas sp.; assembly: GCA_031253995.1. Taxonomy (GTDB): domain Bacteria; phylum Pseudomonadota; class Gammaproteobacteria; order Pseudomonadales; family Pseudomonadaceae; genus Aquipseudomonas. The sequence goes on from JAIRVG010000075.1 coordinate 32,278, forward strand.
GGAGGCGACCCAGACTTCGCCCTGGTGTTCGAGGCGCACCTGGGCCGAGCCGAGCACGTGGCCGGCGGGGTGGAAGCTGAGGGTGACGCCGTGGTGGTCCAGGGTCTGGCCGTAGGGCAGGGTCTGCAGGTCGATGTCGGTGCCGAGGCGGGCGCGGAGGATGCCGGCACCGGGTTCGGCGCACAGGTAGTGGCGGTTGCCGGGGCGGGAGTGGTCGCCGTGGCCATGGGTGATCACCGCACGGTCCACCGGGCGCCAGGGGTCGATGTAGAAATCGCCGGGCGGACAGTAGAGGCCTTCGGGGCGGGCGATGACGAGGTCCATGGGCGTGGGCCGGGGTGGTGGGCTTGTAGCGGTAGAGCGGTGATCGGCGGGAGAAGTTCGAATCTCACCGGGGACCTTGTGGGATCGGGTGAGCCCGCTCCCACAAGGTCCGCCTCGTGCTTCATGGCTGTTCCCGGCACGACGACGCGGGCGAATTACCTGCCCGGCACCAGGGTCAGGCGTTTGCTGCCATATACCCGCTCGTAGTTCTGCCCCTGCAACGGCACGCTCTGGTACTGCCCGCGGAACCAGGCATCCAGCCCGTTGGCGAACTGCGCACTGGCCGGGTTGCCGGACTGGCCGCTGCTGCTCAGCACCTGCAACGGCTCGACCTGGCCGAAATCCACCACCATGCGCTGTGCCGGCGCCAGGCTGGCCTTGAAGTCCTGGCCCCAGGCGAACGGCGAGGCGCTCAGGGTGCTGTGGTCGCCGCCACTGGCCTGGGCGCGGCGATCCTGCTTGTCGCCAATGCCGAACAGATTGGCCACCGGCCACTGGTACTGGTGCAGACGGCCCCACTGCCAGCTGCGCCGGTCCGCCCCCATCGCCTGCTCACCCGCACTGATCGCCGCCGCCAGGCTGCGGGCAAGGATCGCCGGTTTGTCTTCTACCGCCGGCGTGGTGCGGTCATCCCAGAACGGACTGTCGTCACGCCCCAGCAAATGGTCGGCCTGGGCCGAGTAGGACAGTCGCGCGTTGGCGACGAAGGCCTGCCACGCCGGACCCAACTCGTCGAGGAAGGTCAGGCGCGCGCTTTCCTGCAGGAACAGTTCGTAGATCGCCGCGTCCGCCGAGGTCTGGCTCAGGCGGCCGTCGAAGGCCATCAGCCGGGTGTAGGCCTCCCGGGCCTTGGCCTTCTGCTCGGCGGGAAGGGCCTCGATGGCCTTCTTCAGCGCCTGGGCCATGCCGGGCGCTTCGAACATCGCCTTGAGCTTGCCGGCGAACAGGGTGGTCTGGTCGTTCTGCATGGCGATCAGGCTGCGCCCGTCGTGCTTGCCATTGCCGGCCAGCTGGGCCAGGCGTTCGGCGCGCTCCGGGTAGGACCAGCTGTTGGACAGCTGCATGCCATAGCCCCGCGGCGCACTGCGCTGGGCGGCATTGCCCAGCCAGCCTTGCGGCGGGTCCTGGTCGTAGGGGTGGAGCATGGCGTCGGCGTAGCCGTCCCAGTCGTAGCGGCTTTCCCAGCCCGGCGAGGGCACCAGGCCCTGGCCTTCGCGGCGGTTCGGGTAGCGCCCGGTGACCTGCCAGCCGACGTTGCTGGCATCGGCGAAGACCATGTTCAGCGGCACCGCGCCGATTTCGCGGCTGGCGTCGAAGGCGCGTTCGACGGTGCGCGCCCGCGACAGGTCGAAGAACGCATCAAGGCTTCTGTCGCCCTTGAGGTCCGGCATCTTCAGGGCCAGGCCGAGACCGCCCTGGGCGCCGGTGAGCAGGGCACCGTGGCCGGTCTCGTAGATCACTTCGCGTTGCGGGCTGCGGCCCTTGATGAAATAGGTTTCGTTGCGCACCCGCGCGGTCTGCCAGCGGCCATCCACTTCGTACTGCAACTGGCTGCCTTGGCGGCGCACTTTCTCCAGGTACAGGTCCTGGTTGTCGCCCATGGCGCTGCTGCCGCTCCAGGCCAGCGCGCCGTTGAAACCGGAGAGGATCACCGGCAGGCCAGGCAGGCTGAAGCCGGCGGCCTGGTACTTGGTGGTGCGGATCTGCACCGGGCTGAGCGCCCAGGCGCCCTGGTTGTCGCTGGCCAGCAGGCTCTTGCCGCTGCGGCTGCGCTGCGGGGCGACGGCCCAGCTGGCCGAGCTGGAACTGCCGAGCACATTGAATGCCGCCAGCTGTTCGCTGACCGCCGCCACCGGCGCCAGGCCGGCGAGCTGGTTGAGCGCGACGCCCTTGAGTTTGGCCGCCTCGGCTTCGTTGAGCGGTTCGTCCGGGTAGTTGGGCAGCAGCCAGGCGAGCTTGTCGGCACCAACCTTCTGCGCCAGGGTCAGGGCGGCGATCTCTTCCTGCAGGTTGACCGACTGGCTGAAGCTGTACAGGGCGAAGACCAGCGCCGAGTCCTCGGGCTTCCAGTATTCCGGTCGGTAGCCGGCCACCGGCGACGGCAGCTTGTCGCGGTAGCGGAACAGGTAGGCGTTGACGCCGCGGGCATACACCTCGAAGAAGCGCTTCAGGCGTGGCGACGCATCGGCGTAGAGCTGGGTGGCGCTCTGGCGCAGGTTGGTGGCGCGCATGAAGCGGTCGACTTCCAGGGCGTCCGCCCCGGCCATCTCCGACAGGCGACCCTGGGCCAGCAGGCGCATGCCGAGCATCTGCCCGATGCGGTCGGAGGCATGCACGTAGCCGAGGGTGAACAGGGCGTCATGGAAGGAGCTGCTTTCGATCAGCGGCAGGCCCTGGGCGCTGCGCCGTACCGAAACGTTCTGCGCCAGGCCCTTGAGCGGCTGCACCCCGACGGTGGGCGGCACGCTGTCGGCATGGTTGCCGGTCTGGCAACCGGCCAGGCCGAGCGCGGCCGCGGCGACACCGAGGCGAAGACGGGAAAGGGAAAAGGCTGGCGAGGCCATGGCGAAGCTCCTGCAAGGGGGTGGCGGCGAAAGGCGCTACGTTAGTGAGCGCTCGCGCGGGGTGCAAGCAGGGGCGGGCGCTTTATTTTCAAAGCGCCGCGCCGGTCGTCGGGCTTATTTCTGCGGCGGGTTGATGCTGTCGACCAGGGCGTAGGCGCGCTGGGTGGCCGGACGCGCCTGAATGCGCTCGAACCAGGCCTTCAGGTGCGGGAAATCGTTCAGGTCCTGCTGCTGGAAGGTATGCGGCACGATCCACGGATAGATGGCCATGTCGGCGATGCTGTAGGCCTCGCCGGCGACGAACGGTCGGTCGGCCAGGCGCTTGTCCAGCACGCCGTACAGGCGCGCGGTCTCGTCGACGTAGCGCTTGATCGCGTACGGCACCTTTTCCGGGGCGAAGCGGTTGAAGTGGTGGTTCTGCCCGGCCATCGGGCCAAGGCCGCCCATCTGCCAGAACAGCCATTGCAGGGCTTCCTGGCGGCCGCGCAGGTCCTGGGGAATGAACTGGCCGGTCTTCTCGGCGAGGTACAGCAGGATCGCGCCCGATTCGAACAGAGACAGGGGCTGGCCGTCTGCCGTGTCGTTGTCGACGATGGCCGGGATACGGTTGTTGGGGGCGATCTTCAGGAAGTCGGCGGCGAACTGTTCGCCCTTGCCGATATTGATGGGGTGGATCCGGTAGGGAAGGCCGGTCTCCTCAAGGAACAGCGTGATCTTGTGGCCGTTGGGGGTGGTCCAGTAATACAGATCGATCATGAGGCGCTCCGTCAGGAGACGGCAGCAGGGTCATGCTGCCGTCGGTCTGCCGCGCTCGGGCGCAGCGGTCGGCGCTATGGATATCACAAAGCCAGACCGCTGTTACAGGGCGACAGGCTCAGGCGCCGTGGCACTTCTTGAATTTCTTGTCGCTGCCGCATGGGCAAGGATCGTTGCGGCCGACGTCCTTCAGGGCGTTGCGTACCGGCTCCTGGTGGCCGTGGTTGCAGTGCGGGCCGTGCACGTGGCCGTGATCATGGTCGTGATGGTGGTCATGGTCGTGGTTGCAGTCAGGACCGTGGACGTGGGGTTGCTGGGTCATTGCGGGTTACTCCGGAAAAGAACGGCGCGGATTATCTCACCACTGCGCGACAAGTGCAGCCCGCCGCTCAGGCACCGACATAGCTGGCGCAGCACTTCTTGAACTTCTGCCCGCTGGCGCAGGGGCAGGCATCGTTGCGCCCGGCCTTGAGGCCCACGGTCGGGTCGATGAAGTACCAGCGGCCCTGGTTCTGCACGAAGGCCGAGCGCTCGCGGTGGCTGTGTTCGCCGTCGAGATCGTGCCAGCGCGCGGTGAAGGTGACGAAGGCGTGCTCGGGCTGGCCGCCGAACACCTCCGCCGACTCCACCTCAAGGCCCAGCCAGGTGCTCTGCGCGCTCCAGGCGGCGATGCCCTGGCGGTCGAGGCCGGCCTGTTGCACCGGCAGGGTGGTGCCTACCAGGTAGTCCACCAGGCCCAGCACGTAGGCGCTGTAGCGCGAGCGCATCAGGGCCTGGGCGTCCGGGGCCGGATGCCCGGCGTGATAATGCCCGCAGCAGGCGTCCAGCAGGTTGCCGCTGCCGCAGGGACAAACCGAAACACTCATCGCGTCACCACCAGTACTTGCCGAAGTTTTGCGGATTGGCCCAGAACTTGGCGTTGAGCCAGTCCGGAACCTGCTTGTAGTCGCGCAGATCGTAGGTGTACAGGCCGAGCACCTGGTCTTCGCGCTGGAAACGTTCGTTGGCTTGCAGGGCCAGGGCGTAGAAGTCGGTGTCGCCCCAGCCGCTGGCGGCCAGGTCGGCGAGCACGGCGATCCGGCTGGCATTCAGGTTGCGGATACCGCCCACCAGTTCCAGGCCGTTGCGCTTGGGCAGGTGCTCCAGGCAGTCCACCAGCAGCGCCAGGTCGTAGCGCTTGCCGGCCAGTTCCGCCGGCAGCGGGCCGGGGGCGGCGACGTCGATGCTGGCCTGCGGGTGTGCCGCGGCGAAGGCATCGAGGGCGGGGAAACGTGCGCCCACCAGCAGCAGGCGCTGCGGGGCATGGTGTTCGAGCAGCGCCGCCAGGGCCTGTTGCGGCGTGCGCGAAGAAAAGCTGTCGGTCATCGAAGATCCTCGTCTGGTCCGCCAAGACTAGCGGGCAACCCGGCTCAGGCAAAGGGCCGTCATGGCTTATTGCTGGCGGAGATGATTACCGCAGTCTTTACTCCCATTGATCGGCTCCCGCCGAGTTCCCCCTATGGAGAAGCAACAAATGAGCATAGTTCGCACAGCTTTACCTCTGGTTCTGCTAACCAGCGTATTGACTGGTTGTGCAGGTTTGCAAAAAACCGACTGGCCGAAGTGTGCAGCCGTCGGGGGCGTCGGCGGCGCCGCGCTGGGCGCGATCGAGAGCAGCAGTTGGGCCGGCTGGGGCGCGCTGGTAGGCGGCACCATGGCGGCGGCCTACTGCTATGTGCACGGTGATGGCGACGAGGACGGTGATGGCGTGCCGGACAGCCGCGACAAGTGCCCGGGCACCCCGCGTGGCGTGCAGGTCGATGCCAACGGCTGCCCGCCTGAGCCGGTAGCGGCGCCGGTGGTGGAAGAAGTGGTGGTGGTGAAGGAAGAAACCATCGTCATCCGTGACGTGCACTTCGCCTTCGACTCCGACAAGCTCACCGCCAACGACAAGCAACGCCTCAATGTGATTGCCGAACGCCTGCGCCAGGAGTCGGCGAGCGCCCGCCTGACCGTGACCGGCCATACCGACAGCGTTGGCTCGGACACCTACAACCAGCGTCTGTCCGACAAGCGGGCACACTCGGTGGTCCGCTATCTGGTCGAAAGCGGTGTGCCACAGGCCAGCTTCGTCTCGGTCAGCGGCATGGGTGAAAGCCAGCCTGTAGCCGACAACAAGACGGCGGACGGACGTGCGCAGAACCGTCGTACCGAGATCAAGATCCAGCGTTGAAAACCCTGCGGCCCGTGGCTTGTGAAGTGCCACGGGCCGGTCTTTACTCCTGTGGGACTGGTATCAGCCGGTAACACAGGAGCATTCCCCATGACCGTACTCACCAAGGCTGCGCTGCCCGTGTTGTTGGCGGCGGGCCTGCTCTCAGGATGTGCAACCCACAGCGATGGCAGTGCGCCGCTCAACCAGCGCACCTGGCCGATCTGCAGCCTGCTCGGCGGACTGGTCGGTGGCGGCCTCGGCGCCATCGAAAGCTCGGCCTGGGCCGGTGGCGGCGCGGCAGCCGGTGTCATCGCCGGTGGCTTGATCTGCTATGCCCAGGATGGCGACGAGGACGGGGATGGGGTATTCGACCGCCGCGACCGCTGCCCGGATACGCCAAAGGGCACGCCGGTGGAGCACAATGGTTGCCCGACGCCGCAATATCCGCCGTCCCAGCCCGCACCCGAGCCGCAACCCGAGCCTGAGGTGATCACCCTCAGCGACCAGGGCAACGTGCTGTTCGCCTTCGACTCCGCCGAACTGACCCCTGCGGCCCAGCAGCAACTGCAGGGCTTGATGGAGCGGCTGAGCAATCCGCAGGTGCGCACCGTACGGGTGGTCGGGCATACCGACAGCAAGGGCACCGATGCCTACAACCAGGGGCTGTCCGAGCGTCGCGCCGGCAGTGTCGCCAAGTACCTGATCAATGCCGGCCTCTCGCCGCAGAAGGTCAGCAGCGAAGGCCGCGGCGAAATGGAGCCGGTGGCCGACAACGAAACCGACGAAGGGCGCGCGCAGAATCGCCGGGTGGAGTTGCACCTCAATTGATCGACGGGGCGTCAGCGGCTATGGTGGCGGTCTGTCTCCGGGCGGCTGCCACGGCTGACGCGAACCATTGAAGAGGTAATGCCATGAGAGGCTTGCTGGGATTCTTCAAGGCCCTGACCGTGGTGTTCTGGTGGGTGGTGCTGGTCAATCTGCTGATTCCGGCGGAGCGACCCTTCCACCAGCTGATCAACCTGGCCGGGGCGGCGTTGCTGGGGCTGCATGTGCTCGAAGTGCTGTTCTACAACGGTCGCCTGCGCGAGCGCAGCCACCGCTGGTTCGACCGCCTGCAGATCCTGCTGGTGGGCATCTTCCATATCCTTTCCATCCCCGCACCCCGCAAGGAAGTACCGCATGCGTAAGCTGATGCTGTTGACCGCGTTGTTCAGCCCGCTGGTGCTGGCCGATTCCCTGAGCGTGGCACCCCATTCGGTGCTGCGCCTGGCGAACAAGGCCAGCGTCGTTCACCTGGAGCAGCTGGACGTGGCGGATTCCGCCACCCTGGTGCTGCCGGCCAGCCTGGTGGAACTGAAGGTCGACCAGCTGACGCTGGGGCGTGATGCACGGATTTCCGTGGTGTCGGCCGACGACCCGCTGCGCATCGAAGTGGCGCGGGCACAGCTGGCCGAGGGCAGCCTGATCACCGCCACCGGGGCGGCGGGCAACTATCAGCGAGCGGCCCGCCCGGGTCGCAGCCTGGACCTGCGCCTGCGCGCCTTGCAGGCACCGCTGCTGGCCATCGATGCCCGTGGTGGTGCCGGTGCGCCGGGCTATGTCGGCCTGGATGGCGCCAACGGCACGGCCGGTGGCTGCACCTGGGGCTCGGCCAGCCGTGGCGCCAATGGCGATGATGGCGGCAACGGGCATGACGGTGCGGCGGGTGGTCGCGTGCACCTGGCGTTGCCGGCGGATTATCCGGTGGAGCAGATCAGGGTTCGTCTCGACGGCGGCGCGCCGGGTGTGGCGGGTGCGCCGGGCAAGGCCGGGCAGGGTGGGGCGAGCAAGGGGTGCCTGGTGTATCGCACCGAGGCCGGGGCGGATGGCCGGCCCGGGGTGGCCGGGCAGCCGGGGATGGCGGGGGCGGCTGGGGAATTGAGCGTCCAGCGTCTCTGAGGTTGTTGTTCAGGGCCTCATCGCTGGTTTGCCAGCGACGAGGCCCTGACGGTCAGAATGAAAGCCTGCTGGCCGCCACCAATACCACGGCGATCCCCAGCAGCAGGTTGATCCCCACCATCTTGCGGATCCGCCCCAGCACCGCGGCCCCCGCCGCCCAGTCACCGGCCTCCACCGCCTTGCGCATTTCTGGCAGCAACAGGCTCTGGATGCGCATGAACAGCGCGAACATGGCGATCCCGCCACCGATCATCACCTGCACATGCCGGGGCGCCGTATCCAGGGTGCCGAAGTGCATGTGCAACATGCCGACACCACTTACCGCCAGGACCAGGATCGAGATCCACACCCAGCTGAAAAAACGCGGAAACACTTCCAGCCACAACTGCAGGCGGGCCGGGCCTTCGAGCACCGTGGCGGCCGCCGGGCGCAGGACCATCCAGGCGAAGAACATGCCGCCCACCCACACCAGGGCGGCCAGGACATGCAGGCTATAAGGAAGGGCAAAGGCGGTCATCGGGCACTCCAGTCAGCGCAAAGGGCAATTGGCGGGTATGATAGCCGGCTCACCGAAAACACTGAAAATATATCCAGCCCTCCACGGGCGCCCGAGACCATGATCAGCAACGAACTCAAGTCCCAGATTCAGGGCGCCTACTCGCGTTTTCTCGAAGCCAAGAGCCTCAAGCCGCGCTATGGCCAGCGCCTGATGATCGCCGAAGTCGCCAAGGTGCTGGGCGACATCGACGTCGATGACGAAGGCCGGCGCAGCGGCGATCCGGCCGTGGTCGCGGTGGAAGCCGGCACCGGTACCGGCAAAACCGTGGCCTACAGCCTGGCCTCGATCCCTGCGGCCAAGGCCGCCGGCAAGCGCCTGGTGATCGCCACCGCCACCGTCGCCCTGCAGGAACAGATCGTGTTCAAGGACCTGCCGGACCTGATGCGCAACAGTGGCCTCAACTTCAGCTTCGCCCTGGCCAAGGGCCGCGGCCGCTACCTGTGCCTGTCCAAGCTCGACCTGCTGCTGCAGGAAGGCCACGCGCAGAGCGCCACGGCGCAGCTGTTCGAGGAAGAAGGCTTCAGGATCGAGGTGGACGAGGCCAGCCAGAAGCTGTTCAACAGCATGATCGAGAAGCTTGCCGGCAACCGCTGGGACGGCGACCGCGACAGCTGGCCCACCGCCCTGGAGGACCAGGACTGGGCGCGGGTGACCACCGACCACAGCCAGTGCACCGGCCGCCACTGCCCGAACTTCGGCCAGTGCACCTTCTACAAGGCCCGCGAGGGCATGGGCAAGGTCGACGTGATCGTCACCAACCACGACATGGTCCTCGCCGACCTGGCCCTGGGCGGCGGCGCCGTGCTGCCGGACCCGCGGGACACCATGTACGTGTTCGACGAAGGCCACCACCTGCCGGACAAGGCCATCGGCCACTTCGCCCATTACAGCCGCCTGCGCTCCACGGCCGACTGGCTGGAGCAGACTGCCAAGAACCTCACCAAGCTGCTGGCCCAGCACCCGCTGCCCGGCGACCTGGGCAAGTACATCGAGCAGGTGCCGGAGCTGGCCCGCGAGATCAAGAACCACCAGCAATTCATGTTCGCCGCCTGCGAGCAGGTGGCCGACTTCCGTCCCGGCGAGGATGCCGAAGGCCGCGAGCGTCCGCGCTATCGTTTCGTCGGCGGGGTGGTCCCGGAGCATATCCGCGAGATCGGCATCGAGCTGAAGAAAGGCTTCGCCCGTCTCAATGACCTGTTCACTCGCCTGGCCGACCTGCTCAAGGAAGGCATGGATGGCGAGAACAACATCGGCATCGCCAGCCACCAGGCCGAGGAGTGGTACCCGCTGTTCGGCACTCTGCTGACCCGTGCCCAGGGCAACTGGGAACTGTGGACCGCCTTCACCGCCGAGGACCCGGAAGCCAGCCCGCCCATGGCGCGCTGGCTGACCCTGGCCGAGAGCGGCGCGCTGTTCGACATCGAGGTCAACGCCAGCCCGATCCTGGCCGCCGAGATGCTGCGGCGCAACCTGTGGAACGTGGCCCACGGCGCCCTCGTCACCTCGGCGACCCTGACCGCGCTGGGTACCTTCGACCGTTTCCGTATGCGCTCCGGCCTGCCCAAGGCGTCGGTCACCGCGGTGGTGCCGAGTCCGTTCCACCACACCGATGCCGGTGTGCTGCGGGTTCCCGACCTGCGCGCCGATCCGCGGGATGCCGCCGCCCATACCGCTGCGATCATCCGCGACCTGCCGGAACTGGTGGAGGGATCGCGCGGTTCGCTGGTGCTGTTCTCCTCGCGCAAGCAGATGCAGGACGTGTTCGACGGCCTCGACCGCGACTGGCGCAAGCAGGTGTTCATCCAGGGCAACCTGTCCAAGCAGGAGACCCTCAACAAGCACAAGGCGCGGGTCGATGGCGGCGACTCCAGCGTGCTGTTCGGCCTCGCCAGCTTCGCCGAGGGTGTCGACCTGCCGGGGGCCTACTGCGAGCACGTGGTGATCGCCAAGATCCCCTTCGCCGTGCCGGATGACCCGGTGGAAGCGGCGCTGGCCGAGTGGATCGAGGCCCGTGGCGGCAACCCGTTCATGGAGATCGCCGTGCCGGATGCCTCGCTCAAGCTGATTCAGGCCTGCGGTCGTCTGCTGCGTACCGAGGAAGACCGCGGCATCATCACCTTGCTGGACCGCCGCGTGGTCACCCAGCGCTATGGCAAGGCTATCCTCAACGCGTTGCCGCCGTTCCGTCGGGAAATTTCCTGACGGTTCGTGCGCTCCCACCTGCACAATCTTTTTCATTTGCTGCTGTCTATCACCGGAACCAAGGGCTTTCAAAGCCCCTCAAGGAGAACTCCAGCCCCATGTTGCGCCGTACCCTTCCCGCCGCCTTCCTGCTGATGCTCAGCCAGCCCCTGCTGGCCGCCCAACAGACGCTGTTCAACTTCGTGCGCCCGACCTCGGTGGTCAACGTGGCGACCGGGGATGCCAGCCTGCCGCAGTACAACGCGGAGCAGACGGCCGAGGGCGAGGTGCTGCGTCGCGTGGTGTTCAATCCGGCACAGCGCCCCAACCTGCGCATGAGCCCGCAGACCGGGGTGTGGGACTGGTCGGCGCAGAAGGCCCTGACCCTGCGCCTGCAGAGCGGCATGGACTGGGCCCTGACGGTCAACGTCAGCATCGAGAGCGGCGACGGCAAGACCCTCACCAGCCGCATCGACCTGCCCGCCGGCCCGGCGCAGACCGTGGTCATCCCGCTGCAGGCCAGTTCGCCGCTGAGCCACGGCATGCGCGCCGGCCCGCCGATGCCCTGGACCCATGAAGGCCAGCGGGTGCTGGTCGCCAGTAGCGGTGGCGAGCTGGACCTGAGCCAGGTCACGTCCGTGACCCTGTCGATGAACCAGCCTAACGTGGCCCAGAGCGTGCTGGTGGAGAAGATCAACCTGCAGGACGACGACAGCCTGCAGAAAGCCGCCTACACCGGGCTGATCGATGGCTACGGCCAGTTCAGCGGCGGGCGCTGGCCGGAAAAGGTCGGCAATGACGAACAGCTGAAAAGCGCCGCCGGCAAGGAACAGCAACAGCTCAAGAGCTGGCTGGCCGAGCGCCAGAAGCAACCGCTGGACCGCTTCGGCGGCTGGACCGGCGGACAGACCTTCGATGCCAAGGGCTTCTTCCGCACCGTCAAGCGCGATGGCCGCTGGTACCTGGTGACCCCGGAAGGCCATCCGTTCTACTCCCTCGGCGTCAACGCGGTGAACGACGAGCCCGGACGCACCTACGTGGCCGGCCGCGAGACCATGTTCAGCGATCTGCCGGCCGCCGACTCGCCATTGGCGGCGTTCTACGGCGAGGGCAACAACAACGACGGCAATGCGTCGTCCAAGGGCCGTAATTTCAACCAGGGGCGCTGGTTCGACTTCTATGCCGCCAACCTCGAACGCAGCTACGGCACGCCGTGCGCGAAAACCGCGAGCGAGCCGTGCCCGCCGGCCAGCATCGATGCTGCCCGCTGGCAGACCCACACCCTCGATCGCCTGCAGGCCTGGGGCTTCAATACCCTGGGCAACTGGAGCGAACCGAGCCTGGAGAAAGCCCAGCGAGTGCCCTACACCCTGCCGCTGGCCATCGTCGGCGACTACGCCAGCATCAGCACCGGCATGGACTGGTGGGGCGCCATGCCCGACCCGTTCGACCCGCGCTTTGCCATGGCCACCGAACGCGCCGTGGCCATCGCCGCCCGTGATCACCGTGACGACCCGTGGCTGATCGGCTACTTCGCCGACAACGAACTGGCCTGGGCTGCCCCCGGTGACGATCCCAAGTCGCGCTATGGCCTGGCCTACGGCACCCTGCGCCTGACCACCGACGTACCGGCCAAGCGCGCCTTCCTCAAGCAACTGCGCGACAAGTATCGTAACCAGGAAGGCCTGTCCAAGGCCTGGGGCATCCAGCTGACTGCCTGGGAGCTGATGGAAGACCCGGGCTTCGAGCCGCCGCTGCCGAGCCCCGAGCATCCCGAGATCGAGGAAGACTTCAAGCATTTCCAGCGTTCCTTCGCCGATGCCTACTTCAAGACCATCTCCGATTCGCTGAAATGGCATGCACCGAACCACCTGCTGCTGGGCGGTCGCTTCGCCGTCAGCACCCCGGAGGCGGTGGCGGCCTGCGCCCAGTACTGCGATGTGCTGAGCTTCAACTTCTACACGCCCAAGCCTCAGGACGGCTACGACTTCGCCCGATTGCAGGCGCTGGACAAGCCGGTGCTGGTGTCCGAGTTCCACTTCGGCTCCCGTGACCGCGGGCCGTTCTGGCCGGGGCCGATGGAAGTCGCCCGCGAGGAAGATCGCGGTCCGGCCTACGCCGCGTTCCTCAAGGCGGCGCTGGCCGAGCCGGCCATCGTCGGTGCGCACTGGTTCCAGTTCTTCGACCAGCCGGCCAGCGGGCGCCTGCTCGACGGCGAGAACGGGCATTTCGGCCTGGTGGGTATCACCGACGTGCCGTACCAGGGTTTCATCGACCAGGTGCGCAAGGCCAACCTGGCGGTCGAGAAGGACATCGTCGGCACGGCGCACAAGCCGGAAGGCGAGGCCAAGAAATAAACGCCAGCCCAGTGGTCATTGTCCGACCCGCGTCTGTTCCCAAATCCCTCACGGGCTGAAACAATGCCCGCCACTTTTCCGACAGGTCGTTCAGGAGTCGCCGGGTGCAGATTCAGGGTCATTTCGAGCTCAAGTTCGAAGCGGTACGCGAGGCCTTCGCGGCCCTCTTCGATGATCCCCAGGAGCGCGGCGCGGCGTTGTGCATCCAGGTCGGTGGCGAGACCGTGCTCGATCTCTGGGCCGGCACCGCGGACAAGGACGGCCAGGAGGCCTGGCACAGCGACACCATCGCCAACCTGTTCTCCTGCACCAAGCCCTTCGCCGCCGTCACCGCCTTGCAACTGGTGGGCGAGGGCAAGCTGCAACTGGATGCCCCGGTGGCCCGCTACTGGCCCGAGTTCGCCCAGGCCGGCAAGGACACGGTAACCCTGCGCCAGTTGCTGTGCCACCAGGCCGGCCTGCCGGCGATCCGCGAGCTGCTGCCCGCCGAGGCGCTGTACGACTGGCAGGCCATGGTCGACGCCCTGGCCGCCGAGGCGCCGTGGTGGACGCCGGGCACCGCCCATGGCTATGCGGCGATCACCTATGGCTGGCTGGTCGGCGAACTGATCCGCCGCGCCGATGGCCGTGGCCCCGGCGAGTCCATCGTCGCCCGCACGGCGAAGCCGCTGGGCCTGGACTTCCATATCGGCCTGGACGACGCCGAGTTCCACCGCGTCGCCCACATCGCCCGGGGCAAGGGCAACCTCGGTGATGCCGCGGCGCAGCGCCTGCTCAAGGTCACCATGACCGAGCCCCAGGCCCTGTCCACCCGCGCCTTCACCAACCCGCCGGCGATCCTCACCAGCACCAACAAGCCGGAATGGCGGCGCATGCAGCAACCCGCGGCGAATGGCCACGGCAACGCCCGCAGCCTCGCCGGCTTCTACGCCGGCCTGCTCGATGGCAGCCTGCTGGAGTCGGAACTGCTCGACGAACTGACCCGCGAACACAGCCTGGGCGAGGACAAGACCCTGCTGACCCAGACCCGCTTCGGCCTTGGCTGCATGCTCGACCAGCCGCAGGTGGCCAACGCCACCTTCGGCCTCGGCGCCCGTGCCTTCGGGCATCCGGGGGCAGGAGGCTCGGTCGGTTTCGCCGATCCGGAGCACGACGTCGCCTTCGGCTTCGTCACCAATACCCTCGGCCCTTACATCCTCATGGACCCTCGCGCGCAGAAACTGGTGCGGGTCCTGGCAACCTGCCTTTGATCGGCTGGCCCTGTACTCGGGGCCGCCGTTGGCTATTCTGCAACCACTTCATTTGTATTTTTCTTTCATTTTCATGGTGTATCGCTGATGTCTTCACATAAAACCTTAGCTCTTGCCCTGTGCCTGGCCATCACCGGTTGCGCCCAGCATCCCCAGAACGACAGCGCCGACAGCGGTAGCGGCTGGTGGCCGTTCGGTTCGGACAAGGTGGCTGACAAGGAAGTGAAGGACGCAGTCAACGAGAAGGTCGCCAAGGCCGAGGCCAAGGCGGAAGCCAAGTCCGAAGGCGGCAGCTGGTGGTGGCCATTCGGTGGTAGCGACGACAAGCCCGCCGAAAAGACTGCCGCCGTGCCGAAGATCGACGTGAAAGCCACCCAGGCCTGGCTGGACAGCTACGAGCCGAAGCTGCGCGAAGCGGTCAAGGACAGCAAGCTCGAACTGGAGCGCCGTGAAGACGTGCTGGTGGTGACCCTGCCGGTGGACAGCGGCTATAACCCGGACCGCCCGGCCATGCTCTTGCCGGTGTCCCTCGGCCCGATCACCCGCGTAGCCAAGATCATCGAGACCGACAGCAAGACCGCCGTGCTGATCCTCGGCCATGCCGACAGCAGCGGCGCCGCCGCGGTCAACCAGAAACTCAGCCTGGAACGCGCGGCATCGGTGTCGGCGATCTTCCGCCTGAGCGGGCTGCAGCGTGACCGCCTGAACCTGCGCGGCATGGGCTCGGTGGCGCCGCGTGCGGCCAACGACAGCCCGCAGGGTCGTTCGCTGAACCGCCGTGTGGAAATGATCCTGACTCCGCAGCCGACCATGGTCGCGCTGCTCGCCAAGTACCAGCAGCCAACCCCGAGCCCGGCCGAATTGGTCGCGGTGCAGGACGCCAAGCCGGCCGCTGCTGCCAAGCCAGCGGCCAAGCCAGCGGCCAAAGCGCCAGCCAAGGCCCCGGCCAAGGCTGCTGCGGCAAAGAAAACCACCCCGGCGAAAACCGCCGCGGCCACCAAGAAAGCGGCTCCAGCCAAACCGGCTGCGAAAAAAGCCGAGCCCGCGGCGAAGAAGGTCGCGGCCAACAACAGCCCTGCGAAGACCAACTGATCCTCTCAAGGAACGCTGTAGATGACTCAATCCCTGGCTGATATGCGCCGTGACTACACCCGTGATGGCCTGGCCGAGGCGCAAGCCCCGGCCGAGCCGTTCGGCTTGTTCCACCAGTGGTTCGCCGACGCGGTGAAAACCGAACAGGCTCCGGTGGAGGCCAATGCCATGACCCTGGCCACCGTCGACGGGCAGGGCCGGCCGCATTGCCGCGTCCTGCTGCTCAAGGGCCTGGACGAGCACGGCTTCACCTTCTTCACCAACTACGAGAGCGCCAAGGGCCAGCACCTCATGGCCAATCCGTTCGCCGCCATGACCTTCTTCTGGCCGGCGCTGGAGCGCCAGGTGCGCATCGAAGGGAAGGTGGTGAAGGTGTCGCCGGAAGAATCCGACGCCTATTACCAGGTTCGTCCGCTGGGCAGCCGCCTGGGCGCCTGGGCGTCACCGCAGAGCCGGGTGATCGCCGACCGCGGCGAACTGGAAGACTTGCTCAAGGCCACCGAACAGCGCTTCAGCGACAGCCAGCCGCATTGCCCGGAACACTGGGGCGGCTACCGCCTGCTGCCGGAGCGCATCGAGTTCTGGCAGGGGCGTGCCAGCCGCCTGCATGACCGTCTCAACTATCGCCTGCAAGAGGGCAACTGGCTGCGTGAGCGCCTGGCTCCCTAAGCGTTGTACTCGGCGGCCTGGCGTTCCAGCCAGGCCGCCAACTCCTTCCGTTTGACCTTCTGCGCCCTGGCAGCGTCCAACCTATCAAGCATGAACGCACGCTTGCCCTCGTCCTTGCCGGCAAAGGACAAGGCCAGGTCGCGGTCGGTCCAGCGACGGATTCGCACATACAGCCAGCCGTGGAAATACAGGCCAGCCACGGTGGTAATGGCGATGATGAAGTAATCCATGTCTATTCTTGTTTCCCAAGTCTTCTGAAGGTTCAGGGCCTGCTGCCTGTACTGAAGCTGAATGGAAGCAATTTTTCCCTGGGCGTGTCGTGACAGTCGTCAATGCGCGCAGTCTAATGAGCACCTGTCTTTAAGGAGATGATCCTATGCGTAAATCTGTACTGCTGGTCGCATCGTTTACCACGATGTCGCTGCTGCTGGGCGGTTGTGCCTCCAACCTGTCCGGTGATTCCTATTCCCGGGACGAGGCACGCCGCGTGCAGACCGTGCGCATGGGCACCATCGAATCCCTGCGGCCGGTCAAGATCGAAGGCACCAAGACCCCGATCGGCGGTGGCGCCGGCGCGGTCGTCGGTGGTGTCGCCGGTAGCGCCATCGGTGGCGGTCGCGGCAGCATCGTCGCGGCGGTGATCGGTGCGGTCGCCGGTGGCCTGGCGGGCTCCGCCGCCGAAGAGGGCCTGACCCGAACCCAGGGCGTGGAAATCACCGTGCGTGAAGACGACGGCAGCATGCGCGCCTACGTGCAGCAGGTTCAGGAAAACGAGATTTTCCGGGTTGGTGAGCGTGTGCGCATCATGACCGTCAACGGCACCAGTCGCGTCAGTCACTGAACACTGGCGGCCACAACGAAAAACCCCGAGCCGGCTTGCGCCGCTCGGGGTTTTTTCTTGCCTGTGGATCAGTGGGCCGGCTGTTTCGGACTGGACAGCGCGGTGATGGCGTAACCGGCGATTGCCGCGATGATCGAGCCGGTGAGGATGCCCATGCGGTCCATGCCCACGTATTCGCTGACACCCGGCACGAAGGCCAGGGAACCGACGAACAGGCTCATGGTGAAGCCGATGCCGCAGAGGATCGCCACGCCGAGGATCTGCCCCCAGTTGGCGCCGGCGGGCAGGGCGGCGAGGCCGAGCTTGATGGCGAGCCAGGTGAGGCCGAACACGCCGATGGTCTTGCCGGCCAGCAGGCCCGCGGCGATGCCCAGCGGCACGCTGTGGGTGAAGCTTTCCAGGGTGACGCCGGCCAGGGACACGCCGGCGTTGGCGAAGGCGAACAGCGGCAGGATGCCGTAGGCCACCCATGGATGCAGCGCGTGTTCCAGGCTCAGCAGCGGCGAGGTCTCGGCGTTGCGGGTGCGCAGCGGGATGCACAGGGCCAGGGTGACGCCGGCGAGGGTGGCGTGGACGCCGCTCTTCAGCACGCAGACCCAGAGGATCAGGCCAATCACCAGGTACGGCCCGAGCTTGACCACGCCCATCCGGTTCATCGCTACCAGTGCCGCCAGGCATGCGGCCGCCAGCATCAGGGAGAGGGTGGAAAGGGCACCGGAGTAGAACAGGGCGATGATGATGATCGCGCCGAGGTCGTCGATGATCGCCAGGGTCATCAGGAACAGCTTCAGCGACACTGGCACGCGCTTGCCGAGCAGGGCCAGCACGCCGAGGGCGAAGGCGATGTCGGTGGCGGTGGGGATCGCCCAGCCGGCGATGGCGGCAGGGTTGTCGCGGTTGAGGAACCAGTAGATCAGCGCCGGCACCAGCATGCCGCCGATGGCGGCCGCGCCGGGCAGGACCACCTGGGACGGCTTCGACAGGTGGCCCTCAACCAGCTCGCGCTTGACCTCCAGGCCGATGAGCAGGAAGAACAGCGCCATCAGGCCGTCGTTGATCCACAGCAGCAGCGGCTTGGCGATGCTCAGCGCGCCGATCTGCACGGCAACGGGGACTTCCAGCAGCCCGTTGTACAGCCAGGACAGCGGCGAGTTGTTGACGATCAGGGCCAGGGCGGCGGCAGCGATCAGCAGCAGGCCGCTGGCGGCCTCAAGCTGGAAGAATCGGGTGAAAGTGCTACGTAGAGGCAAGGTCGCTCCTCCATCGGATGACAAAAAGGTCGAACACCGTAACCGGTTGTGTTATTCAATAAAACAAAAACTATATTCTTTTTTGTTATAAGCTGTTTCGACATTTTCATGGCTATCGGGCTTTTCTGGCAGGCGTGTAGGAACGTGCCTAAATGGACGGTAGTCGTTTCTACAATCGCTCGCTGCCAACCCATGAGAACCGTCCATGAATCATCACCGTACCTGGGTCCGTGAAGCCATTCGCATCATCGAGGCCGACTTCCAGCGTAGTGCCGATACCCACCTGATTCCCCTGCCGATGCCGGGTTTTCCCGAGATCGACCTGTATTTCAAGGATGAGTCCAGCCACCCCACCGGCAGCCTCAAGCATCGCCTGGCGCGCTCGCTGTTCCTCTATGCCCTGTGCAATGGCTGGTTGCGTCCTGGTGCGCCGGTGATCGAGGCGTCCAGCGGCTCGACGGCGATATCCGAAGCCTATTTCGCCCGCTTGCTCGGCCTGCCCTTCATTGCCGTGATGCCGGCCACGACGTCGCGGGAAAAGATCGCGCAGATCGAGTTCTACGGTGGTACGCCGCACCTGGTGCAGGATCCGACGCAGATCTATGCCGAATCCGAGCGGCTGGCCCGGGAGAGCGGCGGGCACTTCATGGACCAGTTCACCTACGCCGAGCGCGCCACCGACTGGCGGGCCAACAACAACATCGCCGAGTCGATCTTCAGCCAGATGCATTTCGAGCGGCATGCCGAGCCGGCCTGGCTGATCTCCAGTCCGGGCACCGGCGGCACCACTGCGACCCTGGGCCGTTACGTGCGTTATCGCCGGCACCCGACCCGGGTGCTGTGTGCCGATGCCGAGCGTTCGGTGTTCTTCGACTGCTATCGCAGCGGCGACCGCGAGTTGCGCCTGGACTGTGGCTCGCGCATCGAGGGCATCGGCCGGCCGCGGGTCGAAGCGTCGTTCCTGCCGGCGGTGATCGATGCCATGGTCAAGGTGCCGGATGCCCTGTCGCTGGCGGCCATGCATTACCTGGCCCGGCGTCTCGGGCGGCGAGTGGGGGGATCGAGCGGGACCAACCTGGTGGGTGCGCTGCAGGCGGCGTTGCATATGCAGTCGGCGGGGGAGTCGGGGTCGATCGTGGCGATCCTGTGTGACAGTGGCGAGCGCTATGCCACGACTTATTACGATGAGGAATGGCTGGGGCAGCAGGGGTATGTGCTAGAACCGTTGATTGCGGCGGTGGCGGGCTGCGTGGAGCGGGGGGAGCCGTTGCCGGAGACGGTGTTGCGCGAAGGGATCTGAGACGACCTCACTGAGTTGGCAGGGACCGGGTGGGAGCGGGTTTACCCGCGATTACCGTAGTGAATTCACTATCGCAATCGCGGGTGAACCCGCTCCCACAGGGTTCGCGTACGTCTTGAAATTTACTCGGTGAGCCCGAGCATGCTGCGAGCCACGGCCTCGGCAATCCGGATGCCATCCACACCTGCTGACAGGATCCCGCCCGCATAACCCGCCCCTTCACCCGCCGGGAACAAGCCCTTCAGGTTCAGGCTCTGCAGCGTCTCGTCACGGGTGATGCGCAGCGGCGACGAGGTGCGCGTCTCGATCCCGGTCAGGATCGCATCCGCCAGGCTGTAGCCCTTGATCTGCCGGTCGAAGGCCGGGATCGCTTCACGCAGGGCTTCGATGGCGAAGTCTGGCAGGCTAGGCGCCAGGTCGCCGAGATTGATCCCCGGCTTGTACGACGGTTCGACGCTGCCCAGGGCAGTGGACGGACGCCCGGCGACGAAGTCGCCGACCAGTTGCGCCGGCGCGTGGTAGTTGCTGCCGCCCAGTTCATAGGCGAGTTCTTCAAGCCGCTCCTGCAACTCGATCCCCGCCAGCGGGCCACCGGGATAATCCTGCTCAGGCGTGATGCCGACGACGATCCCGGAGTTGGCGTTGCGCTCGTTGCGCGAGTACTGGCTCATGCCGTTGGTGACCACACGGCCCGGCTCGCTGGTGGCAGCGACCACGGTCCCGCCCGGGCACATGCAGAAGCTGTACACCGAACGGCCATTCTTGGCGTGGTGCACCAGCTTGTAGTCGGCGGCACCGAGTTTCGGGTGGCCGGCATACTTGCCCAGGCGCGCCTTGTCGATCAGCGACTGCGGGTGCTCGATACGGAAACCGATGGAGAACGGCTTGGCTTCCATGAACACGCCGCGGCCATGGAGCATGCGGAAGGTGTCGCGGGCACTGTGACCCAGAGCCAGGACCACATGGCGCGAATGCAGTTGCTCACCGTTGTGCAGGACCACGCCGTTGAGCTGGCCGTCTTCCATCAGCAGGTCGGTGACCTTGTGCTCGAAGCGCACTTCACCGCCCAGGGCGATGATTTCCTCGCGGATGTTCTCGACCATGCCGGTCAGGCGGAAGGTACCGATGTGCGGCTTGCTGACGTAGAGGATCTCGTCCGGCGCGCCGGCCTTGACGAACTCGTGCAGGACCTTGCGGCCGTAGTGCTTCGGGTCCTTGATCTGGCTGTACAGCTTGCCGTCGGAGAAGGTCCCGGCGCCGCCTTCGCCGAATTGCACGTTGGACTCGGGGTTGAGCACGCTCTTGCGCCACAGGCCCCAGGTGTCCTTGGTGCGCTGGCGCACTTCCTTGCCGCGCTCCAGCACGATCGGACGCAAGCCCGCCTGGGCCAGGATCAGGCCGGCGAAGATGCCGCAGGGGCCGAAGCCGACCACGATCGGCCGCTCGGCCAGGCCGCCTTCGGGGGCCACGCCCACCGGCTTGTAGCTGACGTCCGGGGCGACGCCGACGTTGTGGTCGTCGGCGAACCTGGCCAGCACCGCGGCTTCGTCACGGACGGTGAGGTCGATGGCGTAGATGAACAGCAGTTCGGTGTTCTTCTTCCGCGCGTCGTAGCTGCGCTTGAAGATGGAGAAGTCGAGCAGCTCGGCGTCGTCGATGCCCAGGCGTTGCACGATGGTCTCGCGCAGGGCCTCGTCGGGATGATCCAGCGGCAGCTTCAGTTCGGTGATTCGTAGCATGACAGGGTCCAGTATCCCGGCCATGGAAGGGCCGGCGGCTTTACACAAACCGCCAAGTATAAAGCTTTCGCCGGCCGGGCAGGCAGATTGAATGTGCGCCGGTGGTCAGTCGTTGCGCGAACCGCCGTAGTAGCCACAGCCCTGCATGGTCTGGCCATCCACTCGCAGTTGCGCACTCAGGTGGCTGACGCCGCCGGTGGAGACGTCGACGCAGCGTTGCGGGGCCAGCCACAGCTCGACTTTCTGGCCGTTGGCCTCGCTGCTGACACTGATGCCGCCGCCGGGCATCTGTTCTTCCAGGTAGGGCAGGGCCAAGGGTGGCTGTTCCGGGCGATTGAGGACCATGCCCTGGCCGCTGACATTCAGGTTCCAGAAGGGCTCCTGGCCATAGGCACGCAGGGTCAGGCGCTTGAAGTTGGGGTCGGTGCAGGCGCTGGACGAGTGGTCGATGCGATAGAGCTGCTGCACATTGAACTGGCCGTCGTTACCGGAGCCCTGGTGGCTGGCCAGGGTGCCGCGCAGGTCGGCGAACAACACGCCGGGCGTGGCGGCGAGGGTCGCGGCTTCCTGCAGTACGCCGGTGTTGCCGGTGTCCTGGATGACGAAGCGACGGCTTTCGGTGCAGGGCTTGAACAGCAATTGGCCATTGGCGGCGCTGAGTTCGCCTTGCAGGCGGATCATGCCGGCGGTGGAGACGGTTTCCGGCTGGTCGTCGAGCAGACTGCAACCGGCGAACAGCGGCAGCAGGGCGGCGACGAACAGGGAGGGGGCGATACGCATCGAGGAAAACTCCGGGATCTCTGCCTGAAAAGTTTCCAACGGTATGCAGGGTGGAAGGGGATTACAAGTGAAGTTGCGTCAGGAAAATCTGCTGTTCTTGTAAGGTTCATCGCTGGCAAGCCAGCCCCCATCCTGTGGGAGCTGGCTTGCCAGCGATGAGGTCCGGGAGATCAACCCCCCAGGTAAGCGTCGCGCACTTTAGGATCGGTCAGCAGCGCTTCCCCGGTCCCCTGCATCACCACCCGCCCGTTCTCCAGCACATAGGCCCGGTCGGCGATCTTCAGCGCCTGGTTGGCGTTCTGCTCCACCAGGAACACGGTCACGCCATCACGGCGCAACTGTTCGATGATGTCGAAGATCTGCTGGATGATGATCGGCGCCAGGCCCAGCGACGGCTCGTCGAGCAGCAGCAGCTTGGGCTTGCTCATCAGCGCCCGGCCGATGGCGAGCATCTGCTGCTCGCCGCCGGACATGGTGCCGCCCCGCTGGCTGTAGCGTTCCTTCAGGCGCGGGAACAGTTGCAGGACCTTGTCCAGCTGCTCCTGGTAATCGCCCTTGTCGGTGAAGAAACCGCCCATGGCCAGGTTTTCCTCGACGGTCAGGCGCGAGAACACGCGGCGGCCTTCAGGGACCACGGCGATGCTCTTGCGCATGATGTGCGAGGACGGCTGGCCGACCAGCTCTTCGCCCAGGTAGCGGATGCTGCCGCTGTGGGCCTGCGGCGAACCGCAGAGGGTCATCAGCAGGGTCGACTTGCCGGCACCGTTGGCGCCGATCAGGGTGACGATCTCGCCCTGGCGGATTTCCACGTTGACCGAGTGCAGCGCCTGGATCTTGCCATAGAAGGTGGAAACGTTTTCGAACTGCAGCATTTACGCTTCCCCCAGGTAGGCTTTGATCACATCAGGGTTGTCACGGATCTGTTCCGGCGTGCCATCGGCCAGCGGCGTGCCCTGGTTGATCACGACGATATGGTCGGAAATGCTCATGACCAGTTTCATGTCGTGCTCGATCAGCAGCACGGTGACGTCGTGGGACTCGCGCAGGTAGCCGATCAGTGCCTTGAGGTCCTCGGTTTCCTTGGGGTTCAGGCCGGCTGCCGGCTCGTCGAGCATGATGATCCGCGGTTGGGTCATCATGCAGCGGGCGATTTCCAGGCGGCGCTGCTGACCATAGGCCAGGGTGCCGGCGGTGCGGTTGGCGAATTCGGTCAGGTTGACCTTCTCCAGCCAGTACTGTGCCCGCTCCATGGCTTCCTTCTCGCTGCGGCGGAACGCCGGGGTCTTGAACAGGCCGGCGAGGAAGTTGGTGTTGAGGTGGCGGTGCTGGGCGATCAGCAGGTTTTCCAGCGCGGTCATTTCCTTGAACAGGCGCACGTTCTGGAAGGTCCGCACCACGCCCTTGCGGGCGATCTGGTGACCGGCCAGGCCCTGGATCGGCTGACCATCGAGGAGGATGGTGCCGCCGCTGGGCTTGTAGAAACCGGTCAGGCAGTTGAACACGGTGGTCTTGCCGGCGCCGTTCGGGCCGATCAGGGCAACCACCTGTTTTTCCTTGACGGTCAGGGCCACGCCGTTCACCGCCAACAAGCCGCCGAAGCGCATGCTCAGGCCGCTGACTTTCAGAATTTCGCGGCTCATCGACGCAGCTCCATGTGTGGACGTTGCATAGGCAGCAGGCCCTGCGGACGCCAGATCATCATCAACACCATCAGGGCGCCGAACATCAGCATGCGGTACTCGCTGAAGTCACGCATCAGCTCGGGCAGCAGGATCATCACGATGGCCGCGAGGATCACGCCCAGCTGGGAGCCCATGCCGCCGAGGACGACGATGGCGAGGATGATCGCCGATTCGATGAAGGTGAAGGATTCCGGGGTCACCAGGCCCTGGCGGGCGGCGAAGAAGCTGCCGGCGAAACCGGCGAAGCAGGCACCCAGGGTGAACGCCGAGAGCTTGATCACGGTCGGGTTCAGGCCCAGCGCGCGGCAGGCGATCTCGTCTTCACGCAGCGCTTCCCAGGCACGCCCGATCGGCATGCGCAGCAGGCGGTTGATGACGAACAGGGCCAGCAGCGCCAGGAGCAGGGCGACCAGGTAGAGGAAGATGACCTTGTTGATCGAGTTGTATTCCAGCCCGAAGAACTCGTGGAAGGTCTGCATCCCCTCGGCGGCCCTGCGTTCGAAGGTCAGGCCGAAGAAGGTTGGTTTCTCGATGTTGCTGATGCCGTTCGGACCGCCGGTGAGGTCGGTCAGGTTGCGCAGGAACAGGCGGATGATCTCGCCGAAGCCGAGGGTCACGATCGCCAGGTAGTCACCCCGCAGGCGCAGCACCGGGAAGCCCAGCAGGAAGCCGAAGGTGGCCGCCATCAGGCCGGCGATGGGCAGGCAGATCCAGAAGCTCAGGCCGAAGTAGTGCGAGAGCATCGCGTAGCTGTAGGCGCCGACGGCGTAGAAGCCGACGTAACCCAGGTCGAGCAGGCCCGCCAGGCCGACCACGATGTTCAGGCCGAGGCCGAGCAGGACGTAGATCAGGATCAGGGTGGCGATGTCGACCGCGCCGCGCGAGCCGAAGAACGGCCAGACCAGGGCGACCACGATGAGGCCGAGGATGATGTAGCGCTGGGTCTTGGGCAGGGTCAGCCAGTTGCTCACCTTCGGCGGCACCAGCGGACCACGGTCGCGGGAACGCATGACCGCGCTCCATTGCTTGTCGAACAGCACGCGCAGGAACATCAGCACCGAGCACAGGGCGATCACGCCGAGGGTGAAGGGGCCCTGGCCGTGCACTTCCAGGTTGATGCCGACGATGCTGAGTTTCAGGCCGAGTACCGGGAAGGCCACGGCCCAGACCAGCAGGGCGCTGAAGAACGCCGCTTTGAGATGTCTGTTCATACTTTCTCAACCTCCGGACGGCCGAGGATGCCGGTCGGACGGAACAACAGGACGAGAACCAGCAGGCCGAACGCGACGACGTCCTTGTACTGGTCACCGAAGATGTCAGCGCCGAAGGCTTCGGCCACACCCAGCACCAGGCCGCCGAGCATGGCGCCCGGAATGCTGCCGATGCCGCCCAGGACTGCCGCGGTGAAGGCCTTCAGGCCCACCAGGAAGCCGGCGTTGGGGTTGATCACGCCGTACTGCATGCTCAGCAGGACCGCGGCCACGGCCGCCAGGGCGGCACCGATGACGAAGGTCAGGGCGATGATGTTGTTGGTGTTGATGCCCAGCAGGTTGGCCATCTTTATGTCTTCGGCGCAGGCACGGCAGGCGCGGCCCAGGCGAGAACGGGAGATGAACAGGGTCAGGCCGATCATGGCGATCAGGGTGACCACGAAGACCAGGATCTGCATGTAGGAAATCAGGACTTCCTCCGCGCCGCCCGGACCGAAGGAGATGCTCCCCGGCAGCAGGTTGGGAATGGACTTGTCCTTGGAATCCTGGGAAAGCAGGACGGTGTTCTGCAGGAAAATCGACATGCCGATGGCGGAAATCAGCGGGATCAGGCGGTTGCTGTTACGCAACGGCCGGTAGGCGACCCGTTCGATACTGTAGCCGTAGGCACTGGTAACCAGGATCGTCGCGATGAACGCGGCGGTCATCAGCAGCGGCAGTGAGTGGATGCCCATCATGGCCAGTCCGGCAAGGACGATGAAGGCCACGTAGGAACCAATCATGTACACCTCGCCATGGGCGAAGTTGATCATTCCAATGATGCCGTAAACCATTGTGTAGCCAATGGCTATCAAGGCATAGGTGCTGCCAATGGTCAGGCCATTAACCAGCTGTTGGAAGAAGTGATAGATCTCAGGCATTACAGCGCTCCTAAAAACCTGAATATGCATTTCGCTGGCGGGCTTTTACCCGGCATGGCCTTGTGGTCTGGGGCCACTTCGACGCATGCATTGCCAGGGAACCGCTGGTGACGGTTTTAAGATTTTCAGGTGGACCCGATCCCGGATCGCGGGAAACGTGTCCATGAACCTCGTAAAACAAAGCCCACTGCTCGCACAGTGGGCTTTTCGGTCATGTATCAGACGGTGTTACTGAGGGGAAACTTCGGTTTTCGGTTTGCCGAAATGCCATTCGTAGACCACGAACTTGAAGTCCTTCAGGTCGCCTTTGGCGTCGTAGGACAGTTCGCCGGTCGGAGTCTTGAAGGTACCGGCGTGGATGGCTGCTGCCACCTTGTCGGTGTCTTCGCTCTTCGCGGCCTTGATGCCCTGGGCGATCAGCTCGACGGCGGAGTAGGCAGGGAACACGAACGGACCGCTAGGATCCTTGCCGTCGGCCTTGATGGCGTCGACGATCTTCTTGTTCTCCGGATCGGCGTCGAAGGACTTCGGCAGGGTTACCAGCAGGCCTTCGGAAGCGTCCTGGGCGATCTGCGAGATGGAGTCGTTGCCGACGCCTTCCGGACCCATGAACTTGGCGTTCAGGCCCTTCTCTTTGGCCTGGCGCAGGATCAGGCCCAGCTCAGGGTGGTAGCCGCCGTAGTAGACGAAGTCGACGTTGTTCTGCTTGAGCTTCTGGATGATGGACGAGAAGTCCTTGTCACCGGCGTTCAGGCCTTCGAAGACGGCAACCTTGGTGCCTTTGCCTTCCAGGGTCGACTTGACCGCGGTGGCGATGCCTTCACCGTACTGCTGCTTGTCGTGCAGTACCGCGACGACCTTCGGCTTGACGTGGTCGGCGATGTAGTTGCCGGCGGCAGGGCCCTGGGCGCTGTCCAGGCCGATGGTGCGGAAGATCAGCTTGTAGCCACGAGCGGTGATTTCCGGGCTGGTGGCAGCCGGGGTGATCATGATCACGCCTTCGTCTTCGTAGATGTCGGACGCTGGCTGGGTGGAGCTGGAGCAGAGGTGACCGATGACGAACTTGACGCCGTCGTTGACCACCTTGTTGGCGACTGCCACGGCCTGTTTAGGGTCGCAGGCGTCGTCGTATTCCTTGGCTTCGAGCATCTTGCCATCGACACCGCCGGCGGCGTTGATGTCCTTGATGGCTTGCTTGGCACCGATGAACTGCATGTCACCGTATTGAGTCACCGGGCCGGTCTTCGGGCCGGCGATGCCGATCTTGATGGTATCGGCGGCGAAGGAATGGCTGGCGACGCCGGCCAGGACCATCGCGGCGAACAGCTTGGAAACTTTACTCATAGTGCTCCACTCATTCTGTTGTAATTTTTATCGTCCTTGCGCCAGGGCAGAGGACCCGACAGACCCGGTACGGCCACGCCGTATCGCAGCCTGACTTGCCGGTATCGCCCCCGGTGAATGCCCTGGCAACTGTACCGGTACAGTGTAGAGCGCCGCTTCATCGCTTGAAAAGCGGGCCCGCCGAGGCAAAAACCGAGGGTGTCGCGTGATCGACATAAAGATACAAAAAAGCGTCTTCTGTTGTTCCGGTAATGCCCGGAAACGTTTGGCTTCGTTGATCCCGTCGACCAATTACTTATTTGAAACTGGGTTTTTCTGCAAAAATACCGGCTTTCTTTTCAGCCTGAATATTTTTGGTGGAACCCATGACTGATGAACCAAGCACCCTCTATGCCAAATTGCTCGGCGAGACCGCAGTAATCGAGTGGAAGGCCTTGGAGCGTTTTTGGGCCAAGGGTGACCTGATTTGGGTCGACCCGACCCTGGACCTGATCGAAGTCGCACAGGCAATGGCCGACAATCGCTCGGAAAGCGTGGCCTTGTGGCGTAATGCTGGCACTGTCGGACCGGTCAGCTCTGAGCAGGCGTTTGACCTGCAGAGCCGCGACCCAGAGATATGGGCGGTGGTGGTGTCGCCGTTCATCGTGATCCAGGAACGCAAATCCGTTTAAGCCGGATGTTTTTTGGTGCGTAAAAACGCACAGCCGGACCATTTTGGTGCGTGAGTGCGTTCAGGAGGGTGACGGTTGGTAACAGTGCCTGGTGAGCCACTTGAGTGCGGTAACAGTTCCCAGGCCCTTGAAACGACGCGGACCCTGTGGGAGGTGGCAAGCCAGCTCCCACAGGGTCCGCGTCGCGCTTTTTTTAGTAGTCGACTTTGCCGGTATGACTATTGAGCGAAATGACCTTGGTCTTGCCAATGCGGTGCCGGTAAATCTCGCGCAAGTATTTCACGGCTTTCTTCACGCACTCCCGGGACAGGCGAATATCGTTGATCGAGACGAACTTGCTCTTGTCGTTGATCAGCTCCCGATACTTCTTCTCGTACATCGGCTTGATCGCGTACCAGTTGGTATCGAGGATCTTCGCCGGGTTCTCGAACTCGCTGAGCAACTCGTCGATGCGCTCTTCCTCGAATTCCTCCTGGGTGATGAAGTCGAGGATGGCGTTGTCCAGGGTCTCGTCGAAGCGGTACGGCGCCTTGGCGAAGCAACGCTTGATGAAGGCCACGATCAAGGTCAGGAAATCGTCCGACAGGCACGGGCTCTTGGCGATCAGGGTGGTCAGCGACAGGTTGGCCGAGGCGCCGATCACCAGGGCGTAGCGCTTCAGGGTGGTGTTGGGGAACAGGCTGTTGAGGTGGGTCTTGAGCCGGTTCAGGTCCATGTAGGACAGCTTGTAGTCCTTGGGCAGCGACACGATCGATACCACCGACGAACAGTTCTTGAAGAAGTGCAGGTCATGCAGCGCCGCCGCATCGCAGCCGGAGCTGCGGTACTGCTCCAGGGCCGCGCGGTAGCGCTTTGACTCGATCGGCAGCAGGCTGATGCCCTCGATGGCCTGGGTGTCCTTGTTGAAGTGCGGCAGGTCGATGGAGCGGAAGAACAGGTCGTCGATGTCCAGCCGCGGCGCTTCCTTCTCGAACACCTTGAAGCCTTTTTCCGAACTCTGTCCTGGGGTTTCCGGCACTACCGACTCGGCGTAGGCGATCGCCACCGGACCGGCCAGGCTCATGAACAGGTCGTTGGCGTCCAGGCGGATGGTCTCGCCGATGTCGATGCCGGCGCGACGGAAGTAGTTCTGGTCGTAGTCGGTGGTCACCGCCTGGGCGGTGAGGATGTTGAAGATCTGCTGGGAGATGTACTGGTTGGCGTGCTTCTCCATGGCGTTGACGTCGATGTTCTGGATGTTGCCGTCATCGCTTTCTTCGGCGTAGCGCATGATGTCGTTGGAGATCAGCATCATCGCGTTCCATGGGCGGATGCGTCCCATCACGCTGGCTTCGCTGCTGTCTTCGTTATCGAAGTTGTAGGAGAAGTCCCATTCCTCTGACAGGTATTTGCACAGCAGACGCCCGGCGTTGATATGCAGGGCTTCGGACATCTCGCTGCGATGGTCGGAGATATTCGGCAGCACGCAGATGCCGCTGGTGAAGATCGGTTCGAAGACGAACGAATGCCCCGCCTCGCCGTCCTGCTCGTCGACCGGCTTGGTGTCGAAGGTCTTGTTCATGTACGAGTATTGCTGGGCCAGGCCGAATTCCGAGGCCATGCCCGAGCCGGTGCCGCCGCCGGCGCTGAAGATATAGAAGTACAGGCGCGACTGGTTGGCCTTGATCCCGCAGGAGTCGATCAGGTACGAGTGGATCAGCTTCCAGTCGGCGCTGGAGAAACGGTGGGTTTCCTTGTTGAGGATGATCTTCGCCAGGTACTGGCCGAGGATTGGCGCGTTACCGGCGCCACCGGCATGGACTTCGGACAGGTCCATGATCTTCATCTTGCTGTAGTCGCGCAGGAAGCCGCTTTTCTCGCCCTTGCGCGAGAAGCGGATGCGTCCGGCGATGTCCTTGTCCAGGTCGCCGAGCATCACCAGCGGTTCCACCAAAAACACCGGCTTGGCGCTCTTGGCCTGGACCAGGCGCAGGTTGTTGCGGATCCAGCGCGCCGGGTTGTAGCTCGGCTCGTTGCTCGCGCGGTCGTCGTTGTTGAACTCGTTGAGGTAGAAGGTCCGGGCGTTGTAGACCAGTTCGGCGACATCCAGGGCGATGTTCGAGCCGCAACGGCCCAGGCCGATCAGGCACACCGAGGGGAACTGCTGGTCCAGCCGCAGTTGGGCGTCGTCTTCGACGTGCAGGCTCGGCGGGAACACCAGGTCGCGCAGGCCATCGAGGTTGTCGAGGATGCGCTGGGTATCGGGTTCGGTGAAATACAGGTATTGCTGGGGACTCAGCGTAGGCTGGCTGTAGTAGCTGCGGGCCCCGTAGGAAGTGGGCGCGGTGGCTGAAAGCAGCTCGGAAATCACGGTGGCAGGAGTATTCTTGGAGGTCATTTTGCGCCATTTGCCTGGGAGGGAGGCCTTGAAACAGTCGATATCATTGAGCCATCCCTGGATAAGTGTCGCGACTGTATCAGCGCGTCTCTGGCACGAGCGATAGGGTTTTCCCTTATAAACCCTAAGGGTTTACCGCCCTGCCTGTTTCTGAATCGTCCAACCCGTCAACTTCTTTAATCTGCCTGGAGCTTTAGATGAGTGATTCACAGCCTTTGTCCCTGGGATTCGCCGGTATCGGCCTGATGGGCCTGCCCATGTGTCGCCGACTGCTGGCGGCCGGTCATGCGCTGACTGTCTGGAACCGTTCGCCGGACAAATGCGCGCCGCTGGTGGCCGCCGGCGCCCGTCAGGTCGAGACCCCGGGCGAGTTGTGCGAGGCTGCCGACGTGGTGATGCTGTGCCTGGCCGACACCGCGGTGGTGCGTGAGGTGGTATTCGGCGAGGCGG
Source organism: Paucimonas sp. (assembly GCA_031253995.1). Lineage (GTDB taxonomy): Bacteria > Pseudomonadota > Gammaproteobacteria > Pseudomonadales > Pseudomonadaceae > Aquipseudomonas. The sequence goes on from JAIRVG010000075.1 coordinate 62,727, forward strand.
GTATCGCCAGCAAGGCCGGGGCCGGTCAGTTGCTGGTGGACTTCTCCAGCCTGGAACCCACCGCCACCCGGGAAATGGCTGCGCAACTGAAGGCCGCCACCGGCATGGGCTGGCTCGACACGCCGGTGTCCGGTGGTACCCCAGGGGCCGAGGCGGGCACCCTGGCGATCATGGTCGGTGGCGAGGCGTCGGACCTGGAACGGGTGCGCCCGGCGCTGCTGTCACTGGGGCAGCGGGTCACCCATATGGGCGGGGTGGGCGCGGGGCAGGTGACCAAGGCCTGCAACCAGATGATCGTCGCCTGCAACGCGCTGGTGATCGCCGAAGTGGTGGCGCTGGCCGAGCAGTCCGGCGTGGACGCCAGCCTGATCGCCGAGGCGCTGGCCGGTGGTTTCGCCGATTCGAAGCCGCTGCAGATCCTCGCCCCGCAAATGGCCGAGAGCCGTTTCGAACCGGTGAAGTGGCATGTGCGGACGCTGCTCAAGGACCTCGATACCGCCGTGAAATTCTCCCGCGAGCAGGGTTCGGCGACGCCGGTCAGCGGCCTGGCCGCGCAGTTGATGCGCCTGCATGGCAGTCAGGGCTATCTGGAAAAAGATCCAGCGACGCTGATCGATCTGTATCGCAGCAAGCCATGAGGCTGTCTTCGCGGTGGTTCAGCTGGTTGAGCACACCACGCAGGTCTTCCAGCGGCACCGGGCGGCTGAGCAGGTAGCCCTGGATGGCATCGCAGCCCAGTTGCTGGAGGAAGTCGTACTGTTCTTCGGTCTCCACGCCCTCGGTGATCACCTTCAGGTGGAGGGTGTGGGCCATGACCATGATCGCCTGGACGATATTGTTGTCCGCGCGCGAGTGGGGCACGTCCTGGATGAAGGAACGGTCGATCTTCAGGGTATCCAGGGGCAGGCGCTTGAGGTAGGCCAGGGATGAATAGCCGGTGCCGAAGTCGTCGATGGACAGCGACACACCCTGCTCGCGAATGCCCCGCAGCAGGTCGATAGTGCTGTGGATGTTGGCCATCAGGGCGTTCTCGGTGACTTCCAGCTCCAGGCGCCAGGCGGCCAGGCCGGCATCCTGCAGGGCATCCTCGACTTCCTGGGCCAGTTCGTCGCGACCCAGGGTAAGCGCCGAGCAGTTCACCGTCACCTTGAGATCGCCGAAACCGTGCCCGCTCAGTTCCGCCAGGTCGTGGCAGGCGCGGCGCAGTACCCAGAGGTCGAGGTCGGCGATCAGGCCGTTGGTCTCGGCGATGCCGATGAAACGGTCCGGACTCAACAGGCCATGCTGCGGATGCTGCCAGCGAATCAATGCTTCGAGCTTGCTGACCTTGCCGCTGACCAGCTCGTAGATCGGCTGGTAATGCAGGCGCAGGCCCAGGTCCTGGTGCAGGGCGACGCGCAGTTCCTCCTCCAGTTGCAGTTCAAGGGTGGCGCGGGTCTTGAGGTTGTCGCTGAAGAAATTGGCCTTGTTGCGGCCGCCGCCCTTGGACTGGTACAGGGCCAGGTCGGCGTGCTTGAGGAGTTCGTCGCAGGTGCTGCCATCGGTGGGGTAGAGGCTGATGCCGATGCTGGTGGTCATGACCATGCGCCGCCCGCCGAGGTCGATGGGGTCACGCACCTTGTTGAGGATGCGCTGGGCCAGGCCACGGGCTTCCTCCGCGTGCTTGAGGTTGAACAGGATGCAGAACTCGTCGCCGCCGAGGCGCGCCACCACATCCTGGGCACGGGTGGCACTGCTGATGAGATGGGCGATGGCTTTGAGCAACTGGTCGCCAGCATCGTGGCCGAGGCTGTCATTGATGCGTTTGAAGTGGTCGATATCGAGGAACATCACCCCGAGCATGCCGCCCTTCTGGGTCTGTTCGGCCAGGCGCTCGGCGAAGATCTGGTTGAAGCCGCGCCGGTTGACCAGGTTGGTCAGGGCATCGTAGTGGGCGGCCTGCTGCAGCGAGACCCGGGCCTGGTCAAGCTGGCTGAGCAGGGTGTTGACCCGGCGCAGGTCCTGTTCCTTGCTTTGCAGTTTCTTGTCCGACAGCGCCGCGCTGATGCAACTGCCGCTGATCAGCAGGGTGATCACGGCGATGGCCAGGCTCAGTTGCAGGCTGTTGTCGGTGACCGGCAGTTCCGGCGTGGCCCCGCCAGGCAGGGTCAGGGTGAGGGCGCACATGCCGGTGTAATGGGTGGCGATGACGCCGGCGGCCATGGTCAGCGCCGCGCCGTATTTGAACAGGTGCGGCCGGCTGCACAGACCCTGGCGCAGGTAGCGGGCCATCAGCAGCGACAGCAGTGTCGCGACCAGCGCCACCAGGATCGATACAACCACCAGGGTTGCGTCGTAGTGCTGCAGGGCGCGGGTGCGCATGGCGGCCATGCCGGTGTAGTGCATCACGCCCACCCCGGCCGCCACGCACAGCGCTGCCATGCAGTAGTGCCGGGCGTGTGGCAACGGCTGGCCGAGAAAGCTCATGGCCAGCAAGGCGGCGAACAGCATGATCAACAGCGACACGCCGGTGAGCAGCATGTCGTAGTGCACTTCCAGCGGAATCTCGAAAGCCAACATGCCGATGTAGTGCATGGCCCACACGCTGCAGGCCAGGCAACAGGCACCAAGGACCTTCCAGCGCCGGCGCGCGCTGGCTTCTTCGGCGTCGCCGATGCGCTCGATGATGTCGAGCGTGGCGAAGCTGCCCGCACAGATCACCAGGTAGGCGAGCAGGATAAGGTAGGGATTGTGGTGAGCCACGACAGCGAGATGGCTCGCCGGATGTTCGGCGAGCAGCCTGTGGAGCCATTCCATAGCGCGCCTCTCAGTTCAGCCGAGCTTGCACTCGTCCCCCAAACCGCCTGGAGACCCTTTTGGCTTTGAGTATAGAAAGACCGAGTGGCGCTATCAGGGTTAGTGGCAGATTGATTTCAATGATTGGACCGGGCGGTTATCGCCAGCGGTTCTAACAGTGCAAATGGTTACAATTACCTGCCATCAATGCCATGGATGATGGAAGACAGTGCCGGGATTGCCCTCTAGATTTTCAGCGGCGTGCAGCGCACACCAATAAAAACGACGAGGGATCGAACGATGCACAGCCCCACCCAAGCGGCCAATGCCTGGCGCATTCTGTTCCTGCTGTTCCTGGCCAACCTGTTCAACTTCTTCGATCGCACCATTCCCGCCATCGTCATCGAGCCCATCCGCCTGGAATGGCACCTGAGCGACCTGCAGATCGGCCTGATCGGCACCGCCTTCACCCTGGTCTACGCCATTGCCGGCCTGCCGCTGGGGCGCCTGGCCGATACCGGTTCGCGGCGCAAGGTGATGGGCTGGGGGCTGACGGTGTGGAGCGGGCTGACCGCGGTCAACGGCATGGTCGGCAGCTTCTGGAGTTTCCTCCTGGTGCGCATGGGCGTGGGGATTGGCGAGGCCAGCTATGCGCCGGCGGCCAACTCGCTGATCGGCGACCTGTTCCCTGCCGAGCGCCGCGCCCGGGCCATGGGCATCTTCATGCTCGGCTTGCCGCTGGGCTTGTTGCTGGCGTTCTTCACCATCGGTGCGATGGTCCAGTATTTCGGTAGCTGGCGCGCGCCGTTCTTCATTGCCGCGGTGCCGGGGCTGCTGCTGGCGGTGTTCATGTTCTTCATCCGCGAGCCGGCGCGTGGTGCCGCGGAAGCCGTGGCCTCGTCCCAGGCACCGCTGGACCGGCCGCTGCGCCGGGTGCTGAGCATTCCCACCTTTGGCTGGCTGGTACTGGCGGGGCTGGCGTACAACTTCGCCACCTACGCCTGCAACTCGTTCATGGTGCCGATGCTGCAGCGCTACTTCCAGTTGCCGCTGCAGCAGGCGGCGGTGGCCACCGGGGTGATCGTCGGGGTCACCGGTCTGATCGGCCTGACCCTGGGCGGCTGGGTCGCGGACAAGATCCACCAGCGCCGGGCCAACGGACGCCTGCTGTTCGGGGCGTTCAGCATGCTGGTGGCGACCCTCGGCACGGGACTCGCCCTGTCGGCCGGGCGGGTGGAGATCGGTGTGTTCGTGGCGCTGTTCGGGATTGGCTGGCTGTTCGCCTACAACTTCTACACCTGCGTCTACACCGCGATCCAGGACGTGGTGCAACCGCGCCTGCGGGCGACGGCGATGGCGTTGTTCTTCGCTGGCCTGTACCTGCTGGGTGGCGGGCTGGGGCCGGTGGTGGTGGGCTGGTTGTCGGACCATTACGCCAGGGTGGCGATGGCGGAGGCGGGGGCGCTGGAAATGACCGAGGCGTTCAAGGCGGTGGGGTTGCATGATGCCATGGGGCTGATTCCGGTGGCGTTGCTGCTGACCCTGGTGTTCCTGCTGTTCGCGGCGCGGAGTTTTGTGCGGGATGCGCAGAAGATGAAGACGGGGATGATCGAAGAGGGAACTGCCGAGGCGGGCAAGGCAGCCGAAGCTCTGTAGCTCACTGCAAAACCAATGTGGGAGCGGGTGAACCCGCTCCCACAGGGTAGGTCAGCCGGCGACCAGAACCCGGATCGCTTCCAGCCGCAGCGCCGCTTTCTCCAGCATCGCCAGGCCATCCTCGCGCAGCTTGCGCAGCGCCACGATCTCGCTGTCACGCACAGTCGGGTTGACTGCCTGCAATGCGGTCAGGCGCGCCAGCTCCTCGTCGGTTTCCGCGGCCAGGCGGCGTTGCGCCTCGGCCACGCGCTCGTCGTGACGGGGCAGGACCTTGGCTTCGCCGGCGTTGATCTTCGGCGCCAGCACATCGCGCTGGGCCTGGATGAACTTGTTGGCGCTGGCCTTCGGCACGCTTTCCAGCTGGTCGGTGATGGTCTCGAAGGACACCCGCGCCGCCAGGTCGTTGCCATTGGCATCCAGCAGGCAGCGCAGCGCCGCCGGTGGCAGGTAGCGACCCAGTTGCAGCGAACGCGGCGCGACCACTTCGCTGACATACAGCAGCTCCAGCAGCACGGTACCCGGCTTGAGCGCCTTGTTCTTGATCAGCGCCACCGCGGTGTTGCCCATCGAGCCACTCAGCACCAGGTCCATGCCGCCCTGCACCATCGGGTGTTCCCAGGTCAGGAACTGCATGTCCTCGCGGGACAGCGCCTGGTCGCGGTCGTAGGTGATGGTCACGCCTTCGTCGTCGCCCAGCGGGAAGCTGGCGTCGAGCATCTTCTCGCTCGGCTTGAGGATCAGGGCGTTTTCCGAATGGTCCTCGCTGTCGATGCCGAAGGCGTCGAACAGGGTTTCCATGTAGATCGGCAGGGCGAACTGGTCGTCCTGTTCGAGGATCGCCTCAACCAGTTCCTGGCCCTCGCCGGCACCGCCGGAGTTGAGCTCCAGCAGGCGGTCGCGGCCGCTGTGCAGCTCGGCTTCCAGGCGCTCGCGCTCGCCACGGGCTTCGTCGAGCAGGGCTTGCCATTGCGCGTCGTCGGTGTCCTCCAGCAGCGGCAGCAGGCGCGGGCCGAACTGGTGCTGCAGGGCGTTGCCGGTCGGGCAGGTGGCGAGGAAGGCGTTGAGGGCCTGGTCGTACCACTGGAACAGGCGTTCCTGCGGGCTGTTCTGCAGGTGCGGCACGTGCAGTTCGATAGTGTGCTTCTGGCCGATCCGGTCGAGACGGCCGATGCGCTGTTCCAGCAGGTCCGGGTGGGCCGGCAGGTCGAACAGCACCAGGTGGTGGGAGAACTGGAAGTTACGGCCTTCACTGCCGATTTCCGAGCAGATCAGTACCTGGGCACCGAACTCTTCGTCGGCGAAGTAGGCCGCGGCGCGGTCGCGTTCGAGGATGCTCATGCCTTCGTGGAAGACCGTGGCCGGGATGCCTGAGCGCACGCGCAGGGCGTCTTCCAGGTCCATGGCGGTCTCGGCGTGGGCGCAGATCACCAGGACCTTGACCCGCTTGAGCATCTTCAGGGTATCGATCAGCCAGTCGACCCGCGGGTCGAAGCGCCACCAGCGATTCTCTTCATCGCCGTCGCCCAGGGCCTGGAAGCTGACTTCCGGGTACAGCTCGGCGCGTTCACCGACCGGCAGCTCCATGTACTGGTCGGGGCAGGGCAGCGGATAGGCGTGCAACTGACGCTGCGGGAAGCCCTGCACGGCGGCGCGGGTGTTGCGGAACAGCACGCGGCCGGTGCCATGGCGGTCCAGCAGCTCGCGGATCAGGCGGGCGCTGGCCTGGCTGTCGCCGTCGCTGACCGCGGCCAGCAGCGCTTCACCTTCGGCACCCAGGAAGCCCTGGATGGTGGCGTGGGCCTTGGGCGACAGGCGCCCGTTGTCGAGCAGTTCCTGCACCGCTTCGGCCACCGGGCGATAGTGCTCGCTCTCGGCGCGGAAGGCGGCCAGGTCGTGGAAACGGTTCGGGTCGAGCAGGCGCAGGCGCGCGAAGTGGCTGTCCTGGCCCAGCTGTTCCGGGGTGGCTGTGAGCAGCAGGACGCCGGGGATGACTTCGGCGAGCTGTTCCACCAGCGCGTATTCCGGACTGACCTGGTCTTCATGCCAGACCAGGTGGTGCGCCTCGTCCACCACCAGCAGGTCCCAGCCGGCGGCGAACAGGGCGTCCTGGGCCTTTTCATCCTCGGTCAGCCATTCCAGGGCCACCAGCGCCAGCTGGGCATCCTCGAACGGGTTGCTGGCGTCGCTCTCGATGAAGCGCTCGGCGTCGAACAGGGCGACCTGCAGGTTGAAGCGCCGGCGCATTTCCACCAGCCACTGGTGCTGGAGATTTTCCGGAACCAGGATCAGCACGCGGCTGGCGCGGCCGGAGAGCAGCTGGCGATGGATCACCAGGCCGGCCTCGATGGTCTTGCCCAGGCCCACTTCGTCCGCCAGCAAGACCCGCGGCGCGATACGGTCGGCCACTTCACGGGCGATGTGCAACTGGTGCGCGATCGGTTGCGCACGCACGCCGCCCAGGCCCCACAGCGACGACTGCAACTGGCGGCTGGTGTGCTCCAGGGTGTTGTAGCGCAGCGAGAACCAGGACAGCGGGTCGATCTGCCCGGCGAACAGACGGTCGCTGGCCAGGCGGAACTGGATGAAGTTGGACAGTTGGGTTTCCGGCAGGGTGCGCGCCTGGTTCTGCGCGTCGAGGCCGTGATAGACCAGCAGGCCGCCGTCCACCATCTCGACTTCGCGCACGGTCAGTTTCCAGCCTTCGAAGTGGGTGATCTGGTCACCCGGCGAGAAGCGCACCCGGGTCAGCGGGGCGTTGCGCAGGGAATACTGGCGGGTATCGCCAGTGGCCGGGTAGAGCACGGTCAACAAGCGGCCGTCCTGTGCCAGAACGGTACCCAGACCCAGCTCGGCTTCGCTGTCGCTGATCCAGCGTTGTCCCGGTTGATACTGCTGCGCCATACTGCCTGACTCCCGCCATGAAAAAGCTGGCTATCTTAACGGATAGCGGCATCCAGGCCAAAGATTACGGCTATATGGCGGCTGACCGGGCGTCGGTATCCGTCTGTCGATTCCCCTTGGCGTCCTGCAATATTGCCCGTGGGTGCCGGTCCAAGCCTCAAGCATAGAGAGAACGAGCCGATAGAACGGGTGACAGGAGACCGAATCCCATGCTGCCACCGCTGATTCCGCTGAGCGCCGCGCCCATCACGCAGCAAATGGACCCGGTCAAGCCGACCCCGGACATCAAGCCCGTGGTCCCGGTCCAGCCGTCTTCCAATGAAAATGCCATCGACCTCAAGCACCGCGACCCGGAGCAGGCCGCGTTGTTGTTGCGCGAAGAACAGCGCCGCCGCCAGGGCCAAGGCCACGGCCAGCACGCCGAGGAGCAGCCGGACGACCCGTACCAGCCCCTGCCCGGCGGCGACCTCAACGCCGACAACACCGTGCCGGTCGCCCCGCTGATGGGGGGCGAGAACCGCCAGGGCCTGCTGGTGGACATCGAAGTCTAGTCGGCTTCATCATTGAGCCTTCGCTGTCCGCTGCCGAGCCCACCATGAGCCAAGACGACAACCTGATCGATTTCGGTGCCGAGCGCGCCCGTCGCATCCACGACCTCAACGACAAGCGCCTGAACGAAGTGCGCAAGGCCTTCGAGCAGGCCATGCCCATCGGCACGGCCAAGAAATCGAAGAAAAAGCCCAAGGGCAAACCCGGCAAGCGCTGAAAAACTTGATGCAGGTCAAGCCTGCACCCCCCCTCCGGCGCCCGCTCAGGGCGCCATTGACCTCGGTCAATTTTCCCTCCCGGCTCATTCGCTACTGTTCACCCATCGGACAGGCACAGGCAAATGGAGGCCGACATGTTCTTCGATAATGTGGTTGTCGCTGGCGTCGTCACGGTCGGATTGATGTTTGTTTTCTTCGCCGGTTTCGGACTTTTCATCTGGAAGGACTCGCAGAAGCGCAAAGACCGCTGATCCTTCCCGATACAACGAGCACGCAAGGCATTTAGGGCGACTTCGGTCGCCCATTTTTTTTGCCTGGATTTTGTGCACGCTCCCGAGGACGACGCTGACCCTCGGCCCGAATCAGGGCTGTTGGCGGGTAGCTGCCAGGACGATCTCGCGGATGCACACATGCTGTGGCTGCTGGTAGGCATAGGCGATGGCATTGGCCACATCCTCCGCCGCCAGGACCTGGCCACCCATGTCCTGCTCCTTCCATTGCTGGTAACCCTGCTTGATGCCCTCGTCGGTGGTATGCCCAAGCAGCTCGGTCTCCACCGCACCCGGGGCGATGGTCACCACCCGTACATCGTGGGGCGACAGCTCTTCGCGCAGGTTCTCGGAAATCCCGTGCACGGCGAACTTGGTGCCGACATAGGCCACATGATTGGGGAACGTCTTGCGCCCGGCCACCGAGCTGACGTTGATCAGGGTGCCGTGGCGGCGCTCGATCATGCCGCCCACCAGCAGGTGGATGCCGTTGAGCAGGCCTTTCACGTTGATGTCGAGCATGCGCTCCCATTGCTCCGGGTCCTGCTCGTGCATATGACCGAGCAACATGACCCCGGCGTTGTTGATCAGCGCATCCGCAGGACCGTAGGCGGCTTCGGCTTCGGCCACCGCGGCGGCGAAGGATTCACGGTCGCGGATATCCACCGCACGGCACAGGGTGTTGGGCAGGTCCAGCGCCTGCATCCGTTCCAGGCGGCGGGCCAGCAGCAGGAGCGGGTGGCCGGCGGCGGCGAACAGGCGGGCGCAGGCTTCGCCGATGCCGGAACTGGCACCGGTGATGATGATCAGGGGCTTGAGCATGATGACCTCCAAGGCATAATCGATTTGAATGACTGAATTCTATTGAGCGCGCAAAGCCTTGAGAAACGGCTTATTCCGCTGGCTGATATCGGAAAAGACTATGGATATACGACACCTGAAAGCCTTCATCGCGGTCTTCGAGGAGCGCAACATCACCGCTGCGGCCCAGCGCCTGCATGTGGCGCAGCCGTCGCTGTCGGTGACCATCCGCCAATTGGAAGAAGAGCTAGGCGTGGAGCTGTTCCTGCGCCAGGCCCGTGGGGTGGAGGTCAGCGAGCAGGCCCGGATCCTGTATCCGCAGGCGCAGCGCATGGTGACCGAGGCCGAGGCGCTGAGCGGGCAGTTCAGGGACGGGCGACAGCAGGTCGTGTTGCAACTGGGGATCGAGGTGGATATCGCTGCCGTGCAGGTGGAATCCTTCATCCGCATGGCCAGCGCGGCACTGCCGCAATTGCAACTGACCCTGCTCGACGGCTGCGCGGGAGACGCGCGGCTGGGCGTGGAGACGCTGTGTTGCGAGGACGAACTGTTCTTGCCGTTGTGGGAAGAGCCCTTCGTCCTGGCCCTGCCGGCCCTAGGCTCGGTTCAGCGCTGGATCACCTGTCCGCAGGACGCTTCCCACCAGCGTCTGCTCGGTTTCTACGGTGACGCGACCCCGGACACGGCCGGGCAGGCGGCCACGTTGCAGCAGGCGGTCTACCTGGTGGCGGCCGGGCTGGGCCAGGCCCTGCTGCCGCAGTCCCTGGTGGAACACCATCCCGGCGTGCAGTGGCGTCCCTGCCTGGGGGCGGCGCTGAATCGCCGGGTGGGCTTGTGCTATGCGGCCCAGGCCCTGCAACTGCCGGCTCTGGCGCAGTTGCAGGCAACCCTGGGCGAGCCGGCGGCTCAGAGGAACATGCCGCCGGACACCTCGACGCGCTGACCGGTGACCCAACCGGCGTCGTCACTGGCGAGCATGGCGATGGCCGCGCCGATATCGTCCGGCAGGCCGACCCGGCCCAGGGCGGTGTTGCCGGCGATGAAGGCATTCACCCCTTCGTTGTCACGCACTACGCCGCCGCCGAAGTCGGTCTCGATCGCACCGGGGGCGAGGATGTTCACGCGGATGCCGCGGGCCCCCAGTTCCTTGGCCTGGTAGCGGGTCAGCACTTCCATGGCGCCTTTCATCGCCGCGTAGGCGGCGTAGCCGGGCAGGGCGAAGCGGGTCAGGCCGGTGGAGACGTTGATCACCCGGCCGCCTTCGGCGATCAGCGGCAGCAAGCGCTGGGTGAGGAAGAACGGGCCCTTGAGCTGGATGTTCGACAACTGGTCGAACTGCGCCTCGCTGGTTTCGGCAAATGGCACGTTGATGCCGATGCCGGCGTTGTTCACCAGCACATCCAGGTGGTCGCGGCCGAACTCCCGTTGCAGGGTGTCCTGCAAGGCCGTGGCGAAGGCCTCGAAGCTGGCGCTGTCGCCCACGTCCAGTTGCAGCATGGCGGCGCGGGCGCCGGATTGTTGCAGGGTGGTCACCAGGGTCTGGGCCTCGCCGGCCTTGCTGTGGTAGGTGCCGATGATGTCGAAGCCCTGTTGGGCCAAGTGCAGGGCGGCGTTCTTGCCCAGGCCGCGGCTGGCGCCGGTGATGAGTGCGATCTTGCGGGACATGCGCTGTACCTCTGCGGTGGCGTTGACGTTGAGGAAAGTCTATTGGTCGATGGGCTGCTGATAAATCCACTGCTTTCGGAAATACTGTTCGTATCAAGCGAACAATGAGGTCATTGCCCCGTGCTCAAGCCCGAACTGCTACGTACCTTCATCCGGGTCAGCGAACTGGCCAGCTTCACCCTCGCCGCCGAGCAACTGGGGCTGCCGCGTTCGACCGTGTCCGAGCAGGTCCGCGCCCTGGAACATCAGCTCGGTGCACGCCTGTTCAACCGCTCGACGCGGCGGGTGCAGGCGACCCAGGACGGCCTGCAGCTCTATGAGCGCAGCAAGGAACTGCTTTCGCGCCTGGAGGAAATCGAGGGCCTGTTCCGCGCCGATCCCGCCGACGTCGCCGGCTGCCTGCGGGTCGACCTGCCCACCCGCATGGCCCGGCGCATCATCCTGCCGCGCCTGCCGGAATTCCTTGCGCGCTATCCGGGGCTGAGCCTGGAAGTCAGTTGTACCGATCGCCAGGTCGACCTGTTGCGCGAAGGTTTCGATTGCGTCCTGCGCATTGGCACCCTCAGCGACCTGGCGGTGGCAGCGCGGCCTCTGGGGCAACTGGAAATGGTCAACTGCGCCAGTCCCGCCTACCTCGAACGTCATGGCACGCCCGCCACCCTGGCGGACCTGGCCGATCATCACCTGGTGCACTACGTGCAGACCCTCGGCACGCGCAGCACGGGTTTCGAGTACCTGGACAATGGCGTGACCCGCTTCGTGGAGATGGGCGGGGCGATCACCGCGAACAACAGCGATGCCTATGAAAGCGCCGCCCTGGCCGGGCTGGGCATCATCCAGGTGCCCTATATAGGCGTGCGCGACTACCTGGCGTCCGGGCGCCTGCACGCTTTTCTCCCCGGATACCTGCCGCAGGCCATGCCGATTTCCCTGCTCTACGCCGGCCAGCGCTACCTGCCGCCGCGGGTGCGGCTGTTCATGGACTGGTTGACGCAACTGCTGGCGGCGCAGCTCGATCCAGCGGCAGATAAAGGCTGAAGAGGGTCCCGGCATCGGCAGTCGAGCGCACTTCCATGCGTCCGCCATGGGCCAGGGCGATCTGCTTGGCGATGTACAGGCCAAGGCCCAGGCCGACTTGCGGGGCCTCCGAAGGCGTGTGGGAAAACGGTTCGAACATCTGCGCCATGATCGGCGCGGCGATGGGCTCGCCGGTGTTGTGCACGCTGAGGACGAACTGCTCGTCGGTGATCCGCGCGCGGATGCGGATCGTCCCGTCCTCGTCGCCATGCTGCAAGGCATTGGCGATCAGGTTGGACAGGACCTGGCAGATCCGCTCACGGTCGCAGTTCATCCCGGACAGGTCACCGATATCCAGTTCGATCACCCGCTGCGGGTGAACCCGTTGCAGCTCGGCGGCCACATGCCGCAAGGCCTGGTCGAGGTCCGGGCAGGGCTGGATGTTCAGGGGGATGCCGTCACCGAGGCGACCGCGGGCGAAGTCCAGCACATCGCGCACCAATTGGGTGGCGCGGTGGCCCGAGGTGAGGATGTGTTCGGCGATGGTTCGCGAGCGTGGATCGGTGAGGCGCTTGGCCAGCAGTTCGGCGCCGGCAGTGATGGCGAACAGTGGATTGCGTAGGTCATGGCCGAGAACGGCGATGAATTTTTCCCGCAAGACCGCGATTTCCCGCTCCTTTTCCAGAGCGATCTCGGTGCGCTGGGCGCTTTCCTCGCTTTCGATCTGGATCGACAGCAGCCGCGCGAAGGCTTCCATCATCGGCTGGATCGCGCTGCCCTTGAGCGCGCGGGGCAGGGGATCGAGGGCGCAGATGGTGCCGAAGAAGCTGCCGTCGCTGCGAAATACCGGCACCGCGATATAGCTTTCGAATCCGTAGCGGCGTGGGGTCGGGTGGTCGCGGTAGTCATCGTCCTCGCTGGCCTTGTCGATGACGATGGTGCGCTGCGCGGCGCGGATCTCGTTGCACAGGGTGGTGGAGGCTTCCAGCTCGCCGCCTACGGTCACCCCGAAACCGAAGGTGTCCAGTACCGCCAGGGCCGTCCAGCGCGCTTCGGTTACCCGGGCCACGGCAGCGAAACGCAGGCCGGTGGTCTCGCTGATCACCTGGAGAATGGCCGGGATCACGTTGATCCGGCCAATGGTAGCGCTGTCTGAAAGGGCGGCATTGATCATCTGGGGTTCGAACACCAAAACGCGAACGTGGATCCCTAGTGTAGCGAGCATCCGAGGCTTGGCAGAAAATTCGGCACAAGCGGTAGGCAATTTCCAGTACTCTTGGCGCAGTCGAGCCGTCCCGTCAGAGGATTGCCCAATTTCTTGCGTGCCAATCCCTTTCGACCTGCATCCAGACGGGTGTTTTCAGCGAGGTTTGACATGCACATCACTTCCCAGGACATCTGCGCCGCCGCCGAGCAGCTCAAGGGCTTCGTCGGTTTCCACCGCAAGCTCGGCAAACACATCGTGCGCTTCAGCGAAGACTCGTTCGGCATGGACGTGCCCGACGACAGCATCACTCCCAGCAGCGAATTCGTCTGGCAGGCCGGCGAGGGCGAGGTCATGACCCTCAGCCGCGAACTGATCGATGTGCTGCTGGAGCAGAACGTCGACGATCGCCTGAATATCGGCGAGCCGCTGCGGGTCTACCAGCGGCGTCGCGACCTGCCGGAGATCATGGCGCAGCGCCGGCGCCTGGCTTAGCCGACCCGGGGGTACGCAGCAATGCCTCGAAGGCGTCCCGCTCCAGGGGGCGGCTCAGGTAGAAGCCCTGGACTTCGTGGCATTGCTCCATGCCGAGGGCGTGCAGCTGCTGCTCGGTCTCGACGCCTTCGGCGGTTACCGTCAGGCCCATGGCCTTGCCCAGGTTGATGATCGCCTGGACCACCGCCCGATCGTTGCTGTCGCTGCTCAGGCCGGCGACGAAGCGTTTGTCGATCTTGATGCTGTCGAACGGGTAGGTACGCAGGTAGCCCAGGGAGGAGTAGCCGGTGCCGAAATCGTCCATGTTCAGGCGTACGCCAAGTTCCTTCAGCGCATTCATGGTGCCCAGTGCGCCTTCTATATCGTTGAGCATGACGTTCTCGGTGATCTCCAGCTCCAGGCGCTGCGCGGGGAAGCCGGTTTCCACCAGGATGCGGCGAACGTCGGCGACCACGTCGCTGCGGGAGAACTGCGCCGGTGACAGGTTGACCGAGACCAGCAGGGGCGCGGGCCAGTCGCGGGCGATCTCGCAGGCGCTGCGCAAGACCCACAGGCCAAGGGGCACGATCAGTTCGGTCTGCTCGGCCAGGGGAATGAAGGTGTCCGGGCCCAGCAGGCCTTCCACCGGGTGCTGCCAGCGCACCAGGGTTTCCACCGACACGATTTCCAGGGTTTTCAGACGATAGCGCGGCTGGAAGTGCAGGACGAATTCGTGGTTCTTCACCGCCCGGCGCAGGTCGTTCTCCAGTTGCCGGCGGTACTGGATCTGCTGGTTCATTTCCACCGAGAAGTAGCGCCAGGTGTTCTTGCCCTCGGCCTTGGCCTGGTACAGGGCGATGTCGGCGCAGCGGATCAGCTCGCCCGGATCGAAACCCTGCAGGCGGGTCTGGGAGATGCCGAGGCTGGCGCCGATGTGCAGTTGCTGGTCCTCGTAGGGGATCGGTTGTTGTAGGTGATCGATGAGGCGGGCGCAGAAGCGGTCGACCTCGCTGCGGTTGTCCATGTTGGCAATCACCAGGATGAACTCGTCGCCCCCCAGGCGCGCCACCAGGTCACCGTCCCGGGTGCTGTCGCGCAGGCGTGCGGCTACTTCCAGCAGCACCGCATCGCCGGCGGCATGGCCGAGGGAGTCGTTGATCGGCTTGAAACTGTCGAGGTCAAGCAGGATCAGGGTCAACGGCGCGGCGTCCGGGCCCTTGAGCAGCGCCTGTTCGAGGAAGCGTGCAAGCTTGTTGCGGTTGGCCAGGCCGGTCAGGGCGTCGTGCATCGACAGGTGCTGGATGCGTGCGTGGGCGGCGACTTCGTCGGTAATGTCGCTGGCAGTACCGCGGAAGCCGGTGCGTTTGCCCTGGTGGTGGATCGGCCGCGCCGAGACCCGGCAGAAGCGCAGCAACTCGTGCCGGTCACGGTAGGCGCAACGCAGGTGCGAGCTCTGCTGGTCGGTGGGATCGTCGAGGTTGTCGAGCCAGGCGCCGAGGGGCGTGGTATCGCAGGTGAGCAGCAGGTTCAGCGGCTGGCCGAGCCATTCTTCTGTCGGATAGCCGGTGACGTCGACGAAGCGTTGGGACAGATAAGTCAGGCGCTGCTGTCGGTCGGTTTCCCAGATCCAGTCGGACGCGGCCTCGGCGACGGCGCGGAAACGCTGCTCGCTGGCCTCCAGGGCCTGGTTGCTGGCGTGCAGTTCGGCCAGGTTGTCATCGATCTGCCTTGAGGTGCGCAGGGCGTAGCGGAAGAACCAGGCCATCAGCAGGCCCAGCACCAGCATGGCGCCGAGCAGGGGCGGCAGCATCGCCCAGAGCAGGCGATCGCCGGGACGTGGCGGGGTCCATTGCAGGGCATAGCCAAGCGCGTCGAGGGGCAATGTCGGGGCACTGGCGGACGCATCCGCCTTGATGATGTGGACGCCGCTGAGGCCGGCGTCATCGCCCAGCTCGTCCAGCTTGGCCTGGGTCAGTTGGTCGATGAACAGCATGACCGAGGTGGTTTGCGGGTCGATGGCGAGAACCTCGTCATCCGGCCGGATCGCCGCCGCGCTGAGCACCGCCGGCCAGCCATTGAACAGGACGTAGCGGCTCAGTTGCCCGCGTTCGGCGGCCAGGGCCCGGGCCTGGGCGATGATCGGCGCCAGCGGGGCATCGAGGTAGGCACTGACCGGGGCGTCGCTCAGTTGCCCCTTGAACAAACCGTACTTGGTGCGCTGATCGTCGACGACGAAGACCCCTTCATAGCCGCTGGCGGTGTACAGCGATTCCCCAACATTCTTCTCTATATAGGCCCAGCGCTTGTCCACTTCGCCATCCATGCGCTGGTAGGCGGCATTCCATACCGCGTAGCTGGACAGAAACTGGCGCGAGGCTTCAAGGCGCTGCTGCAGGGCCTTGTCGGCGTAGAAGGCGCTTTTGTCGCTTTCCGTGCGATCGAGCTGGTTGGCGATCTTGAACAGGGCGCCCAGGGCGATCATGCAGGCGAGGCTGAACAGTATCGCGATGCCGATGATCAGTTTGCGTGCGTGCAGCCTGGGGCGTGAGGCGGGGGAATGGGCGCTGGCGTTCCTGTCCATGACGTGCCGATCCTGTGGAATGCGCCGCGCGGAAAGGGAGCCTGGCGGAAACAGGGCCGCGCGAGTGAGCTTCACTCAGGATAGGCGACTCTCGCGATTGCGCTGTCGGCATCGGCAACGCCGACCTGGTCGCGGCCATTGTTCTTAGCGGTATACAAGGCGCGGTCGGCTTCGTTGAGCCAGGCGACCGGGTCGTCGAAGTCGGTGCGG
Organism: Paucimonas sp.; assembly: GCA_031253995.1. Lineage (GTDB taxonomy): Bacteria > Pseudomonadota > Gammaproteobacteria > Pseudomonadales > Pseudomonadaceae > Aquipseudomonas. The sequence goes on from JAIRVG010000075.1 coordinate 79,047, forward strand.
CAGGTGGCCAGGCCGATGCTCAGGCTGATGCGCAGCTCCGGCAGGGATTCGTCGCGGTAGGCGGCGACCCGCTGGCGCAGGCGCTCCATGATGCGCGCGGCCTGCTGCAGGCTGGTTTCGGGAAGGATCACGCAGAACTCGTCGCCGCCATAGCGTCCGGCCAGGTCGTCTTCGCGCAGGTTGGCCTTGATCTCCTTGCTCAGGTGACGCAGGACGGCGTCGCCGACCACATGGCCGTAGCTGTCGTTGATGCGCTTGAAATGATCGATGTCGATGATCGCGATCACTGCGCTGCGCTGCTGTTGCTGGCAGGTCTGGAACTTGAGTTGCAGCAGGTCCTTCCACGAGCCGTGGTTGAGCAGGCCGGTGAGGCTGTCGGTACGGCTCAGGGCGCTGAGGCTGCGCTTGTGCTCGGCAAGCTGGATCGCCAGGCGGTAGCACACCCAGCCGAGGGCCAGGGGGTAGAGGGTCAGCATCGGCAGGCAGGCGTAGACCTGCTGGGTGGTGCTGACCAGTTGCAGGCCCGGTCCGAAGACCGCCAGGCCGAGCAGGATGCCGCAGGCCTGGGCGAGGAATCCGCGAAGGAACAGGCGCTGGCCGCCAGCGGCGACATTGTTCATGGTCATCATCGACAGGATGGTGATGCTGGGCAGCGGGTTGAATTGCATGGTCGCGGCCCAGAAGCCGCCGGTCATCGAGTCGATGAGCAGGCTGCGCTGTTCGGTCTGGTAGGGCGTCTGCGAGCGCAGGCCAAGCACGTAGGCGACATGGGGCCAGGCCAGGCCGTTGAAGAACATGGCGATCCACACCCAGGTCGGTGGGTCGAGAGGTGCCATGCCGGCATACACACCGAGCAGGCCGATGCCCATGCCGATGGTGCGCGGCGCATGGATCCTCCTGACAAATGAAAGTCCCTTGCCTCGTTTGTTGTCCGTCATGGTGTTCGTTTTTTCCGGGGGGCGCCGTTTATCGCACAAAACCGCGGGCATTGTTGAACAATCGTGCGCCGCTCAAGAATGGCCTTGCGAGCCATTTGAAGGGCTCGGCCGTGCGCTGCTCTATATAGAAGGAGTTTTTGTGCAGGAAGGGTGCCGAAAACCGTGTTCGGCAAGTTTTTGAAAATTTTCGAAATATTCCCTTGACGGGTGTTTTTGAATCGGTAGAATGCGCCCCCACAGACAGCGAGTCATCGCCGAAGTAGCTGAAGCAAGTGTTTGAAGTTGAACGAGAAATTCTGAAAAACTTCAAAATAAACGCTTGACAGACTTAGAGGAAAGCGTAGAATGCGCGCCTCGGTTGAGGCAAAACGCTTCGCCAAACGCTCTTTAACAATCGAATCAAGCAATTCGTGTGGGTGCTTGTGATAATGGACTGATAGTCAGAAAGATTATCAGCATCACAAGTGACTATACGAGAAATCGAAATAGTTCATTTTGAGATTGCTGAGCCAAGTTTAGGGTTTTCTCAAAACCCAAGCAGTATTGAGCTGAAGAGTTTGATCATGGCTCAGATTGAACGCTGGCGGCAGGCCTAACACATGCAAGTCGAGCGGATGAGAAGAGCTTGCTCTTCGATTCAGCGGCGGACGGGTGAGTAATGCCTAGGAATCTGCCTGGTAGTGGGGGACAACGTTTCGAAAGGAACGCTAATACCGCATACGTCCTACGGGAGAAAGCAGGGGACCTTCGGGCCTTGCGCTATCAGATGAGCCTAGGTCGGATTAGCTAGTTGGTGAGGTAATGGCTCACCAAGGCTACGATCCGTAACTGGTCTGAGAGGATGATCAGTCACACTGGAACTGAGACACGGTCCAGACTCCTACGGGAGGCAGCAGTGGGGAATATTGGACAATGGGCGAAAGCCTGATCCAGCCA